>DLHW01000005.1:0-33033 GCA_002483425.1 Methylococcaceae bacterium UBA7658 | reverse complement strand
ATCATTTTTTGTAATTCCAGTACTTTCCTGCTTTTTCCCGCCAAGACTCCACCTTTCGTGAATCTTCTAAGTTAATCTGAACAGCGCCCTTATCCGCACTATTGCGCCATTTAACCTGAAAATCCCGGTAACGCTGAATGACATCATCATGCGGATGCCCAAACTGATTTCGATAACCAGCCGGAATAAGGATGACTTTGGGTTTAACCGCATTTAAAAAAGCTGGCGTCGAAGAGGTTTGGCTACCGTGATGCGGAGCAATTAAAACATCGGACTTCAGCTTATCGCCATAGGTTTCGACCAGCCGGGATTCGGTTTCCGCTTCGATATCGCCCGGTAGCAACACCGAACCTTGTTGTGACTGGATTTGCAAGACACACGAGTTGTTATTGTCCGACACTGAATTACCAAGTTTTGGCGACAATATCGTAAACCTGACCTTATCCCACATCCACGATTGGCCTGCTTTGCATCGTATTGGCCTGTAATTGCTTAACTGCTGCGGCACGCTGGTCAAGATCGTACCGGTTTCCATATTTTCGAGTAAAGATCCTGCTCCACCGATGTGGTCGTTATCGCCGTGACTGACGACCAAGGTATTCACCTGCTCAACACCTTGGCTACGTAAATACGGCAGAACCACGCTTTGCCCGCTATCGCTGGTCGAGGAAAATTTCGCGCCGGTATCGTAAACTAAAACATGATTTGCTGTTTGCACGACTGCCGAAAGACCCTGCCCGACATCGAGCAACGTCAGTTTGGCGGTACCGGGTACAATTTTCTCGTTTTCTGTAAAAACCAATGGCAACAACATGACCAGTCCCAGCCAACGGGACGGCATTCCTTTGGGTGCAAATAACACTATGATCCCAGGCACGGCAAAACATAATGACCACCAGGAAGGCTGGCTGTGGCTGATTGTCGCCAAGGGCAATTCAGCCATTTTTGCCAACATCCACCACAATCCTTGCAATGCTAAATCGGCTACGAAAAATAGCTTTTCAGCGATTACTGGCACTACGAACAACAACAGCGTTGCCAAAAGCGCCAATGGTACAATAACTAAACCGATAATCGGCACGGCAATTAAATTAGCCAACGGTGAGATCAACGAAACTTGCTGGAAGAAAAACAACAACAAAGGCGATAAACCAATAGAAGTTACCCAGTTGATTTTAAATGCGCCAAGAAAAAATCCCGGCTTTTTCAAGCGTCCGCCTAGCGTGTAGATTATCAGGCTCACGGCAATAAAGGAAAGCCAGAATCCCGGCGAGAGCACGACCAGCGGATCGACCAACAGAACCCCGGACAAAGCCAGTGCAAGAATAGAATAAGGCTGCGTATTACGCTGACTAACGATTGCAATCATTGCGATGGCGATCATCAACGCCGCCCGTTGCGCAGGCACGGAAAAACCGGTTAGCCCGGCATAAATAAAGGCTATCGCCAATGCCAACAACGCAGCAACTTTCTGGGGCGACCAAGCCATAATTCCCGTCCTGGCCCATAACTTGATCGCCAACAGATAAACCAATGCCGCAATCAAACCGATATGGGAGCCGGAGATAACCATTAGATGCGTCGTGCCGGTTTTGCGAAAAACCTCCCATTGTTGCGGTGAGAGGCTATCACCATCCCCTATCGTCAGCGCTTTTATCATCGGCAGACTGTCACCGGTTGTATGCGTTTGCACTAATCGGTCAGCGATGGCTTGCCGCCAGACCGCAAAGCCATTTAAAAGTGAACCTTCCGACAACAATTTCGGCTCTGGCTTGGTGCGAATATAACCGGTTGCGCCGATGCCTTCGACAAAAAGCCAGCGCTCATAATCGAAACCGCCCGGATTAAAATTGCCGTGCGGCGGCTTCAATCTGACCGTAAACTGCCAACGTTGGCCTGCTTTAACGACTTGATCGGGGTAATACCAAGTTAACCTTATCTTGCCGGGGACAGCCTTTTCAGCAGTTTCTATTTTTAAATTAAAGCGGATATGGTTGCTTTCATGTTCCGGTAAATCGGCAATGACACCTCTAATTTCAACATCTTTACCGGCCATGTGCTCCGGCAGCCTGTCACTTAATCTCACTGAGGCAAAAATCACTGCCCACATTATTCCCACGAGAAAAAACACCGGTTTCCAACAACGCACCCCTGCCGTAATAACTGCACTGCAAAAAATAAGTGCCAGGAAACCAATTTCGGGTAATACCGTCAAATGTTGTACGGCAAGGATTCCTGCAAGAAAGCAAAGGACGAATACAACCATTGAGGCCGAATTTATCTGGTAATATTAACTGGAAAACATACTTAGAAGAAAAGCCATGTCCAAGGAATTAATAATAAAAATAATTAACAAATTTGTGCCTAATCCCGAACTTATTAAGCAGCACAAAAACCTGCAATTTCTCGGCGCGAGATTACATGAACCCAATTTGTGGCATATCAACCGGCGTTCGGTATCCGCCGCCGTCGCCATCGGCCTCTTTTTCGCGTGGGTGCCATCGCCGACGCAAATGGCTTTCGCGGCTATCGCAGCCCTTTATTTTAGAGCGCATCTGCTAATTTCAGTGGCGTTGGTTTGGATTACCAATCCTATCACCATGCCACCTTTGTTCTATTTCGCTTACCGGGTCGGGCTTCGGTTTTCCCACCTGCCCTCGCCCGCGGAAAATTTTGTGTTTTCGTTAGACGGCTTGTGGACGGGATTCAGCGACGCTATCGGGCCGTTTTTGTTGGGCTGTCTGATTTTAGGATTACTCTGTTCGCTGGGCGGTTACATTGGCATGGATTCTTTCTGGCGTTATCATATCACCAAGCGATGGGAGGAAAGAAAACACAGACGTTTACATCAAACCGAATAAGCATCAACTTATTTTGCGTATTATCCCGTCGTTTTAAACAAATTTACCTTTATTATTTTTACCTTTTTAAATATGAACCAAAATACCGTTAACCTTATAGAACAATACTATGCCGCATTCAACAACGCCGATATGGAGACGTTTTTAAATTTACTGACCGACGATGTTATCCATGACATCAACCAAGGAAAACGCGAGACCGGTAAAGATGCGTTTAAGCAGTTTATGGCTTGCATGAACTATAACTATAAGGAACAACTGATCGATATGGTGATTATGTCGACACCTGACGGATCGCGCGCCGCTGCGGAATTTGTCGTTTTAGGCAAGTACTTGAAATCCGACGAAGGCTTGCCGGAAGCTAAAGGCCAGGAATATAAGCTCCCAGCCGGGGCTTTTTTTGAAATCCGCGACAATAAGGTCGCCCGCATCACTAATTATTACAACCTGCAAGACTGGATTGCCCAGGTAAGCCGTTAGATAACAGCGAATAAACGAAACCGGTGAAACGCTCCGTTATGATGATTAATCCGGTTCTTTTTTGTAACACCACGCCAGGTTTTAACTGGCGTTAGTTGTTCACTAGTTATTAAGTGTTAAAACCATCGCATTGCGTTTAACGTCTGTAAAACTATTTGCCAAAAAATAAAAAAATCTTGGTTTTTTAAGAAGATTATCCTAAGAAACACAGTTAATTAATAAACAGTTTCTCAGAATTTTCAGAGATATGTGCTTATCGGTCAGCTAACTCACGTGCGATACGGTTTCTCAGGTTATAAGGCACATTTTCGTTCATGACGACCGCAAATGGCTGCCATTCGCCGCGACTGACAAAATATCCAGCTAACGCGCTGACTCCTGTTAAAGTGCCGGATTTAGCGTATATGCCCGGTTCGATTTCCGGCAATAAATGCCTCCAACTCCGGAAAACTTGCAACAACTCTGTTAATTGCTGAGGCGATAACCGGTTGCTACGGGATAAACCGGCGCCGTCCGCTAAAGTAAAATTACGCCAGTGAAACTTTTCGGAGAGCGTTGTTTCCATGTAGCGTTGCACGTCGGCGGCATTAGCGGGCCTGTTGAAATGCTCGGCGCTTAGCGTCAGAATCAGTTGGTTGGCGATAAAATTGGTGGAATATTTCAACATGCTCCGCACGATTTCGGCCAATGTTCTGCTGTTCGAATGAGTATAAAAAACCGGGGCGTTAGGCGCATGACCGGACACAATTCGAGCACCGGTAGATATGCCGTATTTCTGTAAAAAAGCCGCCAGTAATTCGGCGAAATAACGTTCCGCATTTCGGGGATCAGGACCGGTATTGACGCGCAGTTCGCCGCTCCGTATCGACCTGCCAAAGCTTTCCGAAAAGGCGGTTAAAGGCGTCAACGCTTCGGCGGACGTTACCCGTCCACCCGATCTTTGCACGGCGATGGTGTTGAAATTGGCGGCTAACGCGGTGGGCACGGCGTCGTAAGGGTTATCGGTTGCACCGGTACCTGGCAGTACCAAGTCCGCTTGAAACAACGAAGTATCGAGACCGATGGCCTTGATTTGCCGCAACCCTTTTTGTTGCAGATTCCGGGCGATAAGATCCAACTCCTCGGAGACCAAATACGGATCCCCGCTGCCTTTTACCCATAAGGTTTGGGTCGCTTGGTCGATGTAAAACTGAGTCCGGAACCGGTACGCCTCCCCCCATTGCGATAACGCCATCCAGGCAGTCGCCAGTTTGGTCGTTGAAGCGGGCATTAACGGTAAGCCGGCTTGTTTAGCTAACACGGTACGTCCGTTACCGTCCAAAACGATAAGTCCGGCCTTAGTTAACGCCGAAAACGCCGTCAAAGCGTTGCCTGCAACAGCCGAAGCCGAAACGGTCAATAAAGCAAACAAGCTTACGATTATCGATTTTTTTCCGGAATAGCTGGATATTACACTCATTGATCAGGTCCTTTCGTGCTGGCGAATGTGTCTGTAGCGGACGTATGGCCGGATTTTACAGTCATCGTTGCTAATTAATACATCTCCGGTAAATTAATTCCGGCCAAGATTTTTTAGTATTTCTTCTAATGGCACAAGATTGAGCTTCGCTCTGAACAAGACGGCATTATTTTCAAGCAAGCCGTAACAACGGTAAGTTCTGATTTGGATACCGGTTTGATTCAGGGTATTGTCGCTCGATTCTTGTAACTGTTCTACTAGGATATGCAGCCTATCGTTATTTTTCAATTGCTTTAAACGGCGCCGGTCCACCGAAAGTTCGTGGGAAGTATACACCATTGGATTTTTCTTAAAGTCATGGTGCTCCAGTTGAGCTTTTTCCATTAGGGCGCCGGAAGTTAAACTGCAGGGAAACATCTCCGGATAATGGGCGACATGGCTTAATTCATCGAAATAATCGGATTGTTCGGCTAACGATCCGGATAAGAAATTTTTACAGGCGCCGTTATTCATGATTTTCCGTTTTAGAAAATACGGGGTATTTGGGATCAGGCTTAAATCTGGAATACCTGCTAAATCGGGCAAACCGTCAAATTTAACATCGGCTAAAACTAATGGCGCGGGTGTTTCCTTTTTATATCCCAGCAATACGGTTTTACCGTCCAATTTCAAAGCAATGCGATTCGCCATTGTTAAATTCGGTATGGTATTGATCAGGGTTTTTTTAATTTCCAGAAACACCGGCATTCGCGGACGCACGGCGTTGACAAAAGTAATTTGATAGTTGCTGAAATGCAAACCGTTTTCCGCAATAACCTTATCTTCATGGTGTGCCTCCCGGTACAAGCGCATTTGATACTCGATTAAGGTATTGAGCTGAAAACCAAGAACAATAGGGCCTTTGAAAGGATTATGAGTAATTTGCAGCCATTTATGCTTATCGTGAAACAGGTTGAAATCGTCGGAAGCATTACGCGCCACTTCGATATGGATTTGGTCGAAAATAAACGCATCCTTATCGTTTTTTAGACTGGAAATCGCGGATATCGGCATCATGAAGTCGTCGATTTTTTGTTTGACTTTTTTGAGTTCCGCCAGCAAAGCGTCTTGTTTATAGAGGGACATAAATGGAAAAAAGTGATTGCTTTCGGGTTAACGGGATATTTCAGCGTACGCTTGTGTTTTAGCGGCTTAACAGCATAGCATTGTGTTAGCGATAACACTTCGTCATTCATTTAGGCGAAAGTTTCGCACTGTTACGGGAAGGGTTTCACCGCTTTAACTAAAGCATTGACTTCCATTCTGTTCGTGCAACGTATCCCGGAAAACCCTGTTTCTTGCAGTTGCTGCAGGGCGCAGGTCTCGCGCATCACATGGTTTTCCGATTCGTCGCTGAACAAGTGAATGATCCAATGTTCCAGTAAATCCACGCGGTTAATTCCGGTTAATACTTTGAAATAATTTGCGACTTCCTCTTGAATCGTCCGGGTATGCCGGGAAATATCGTCAAAAGCATAGCGGTCGCCGTTAATAAATAACCCACCCGGTTTTAGAACGCGATAAACTTCTTGGATGACATTCAAGCGGTAACCAGCCAGGAAGTTATGTAACGTATAAGCCGACGCCACGATATCGGCGCTTCCAGCGGACATGGCTTGCAAGGCGGATAAGGCATCCTGACCGGTAAAAGTCACCCGGCCCTCCTTATGCCAGCCCGATAAATTTTGTTTGGCTTGGTTTTGCATTGCCGGTTCGTTATCGATGCTGATCACATGCGCGTCATCGCGCGCGCTTAACAAGGCCAAGGTCGTTATACCGGTGCCGCCGCCCAGTTCGACCACGGTCAATACGTTCCCGTTAGCGGGATAGTCTTGCAGCGATTCGCCTACCAGCCGGCTCATTTCCGTCATCAACGGGCAGATCAATTTGAGCATTTCGTAATCTTGACCGATAACGCCTGAAAACAAAGCATCGTAATTCATTGAAGAACTCATGCGTGGGATTTCAGTTTCTGTTCTAACGCCGCCAATTGTTCCGGCGTTGCTTCGGTTTGGTATTGAGCTTGCCATTCTTTATAGGGCATACCGTAGATAACGTCTCTGGCTTGCTCGTAAGATAATTCGATGCCTTGATCTTGCGCGGCGGCGGTATACCATTTAGCTAAACAATTACGGCAAAAACCGGCCAGCAACATTAAGTCGATATTTTGTATTTCGGTATGCGTCTGAAAATGATGGATTAAGCGCCGGAATGCAGCCGCTTCCAGTTCGGTTTTTTCAATATCGTCCATTGTCAATCTCCTATAATGAACGGTCATTTTAGCAGAATTGGCAATTAAAACATGTACATTGATCTTTAATGATCTTACAATACCGGGTTTTTAAAGATTCATAAACGATTTTTGAGGCTTAAAAAATAAGCATTCGTTAAGCCATAAACCCTAAAATTCCGATCCGGCGGCTTGAACTTTTCGTCCGGTTAACGCTCTCACCGGCGATGCGAGCTACCGAACGATCTCCCGGAACACATGCGGGTTCAGCTTAATGTAAGAAATCAACGGACTGCCCTGAAAGCTTTTAGACTAAACATTTTTGTACTCATCCGAGTAAATAAGTCAATAACACACCTAGAAACCGTAATGTCGAATCAGATATGAAACAGCTTTTTGAATTTATTCCCATCATTCTTTTTTTCATTACCTATAAGCTGTACGACATCTACGCGGCGACTGCGGTGGTAATTGCGGCGACTGTCATCCAAGTCTCTTATAACTGGATTAGATTTCGCAAAGTCGAAGTCATGCAATGGATCACCTTAGGACTGATTATAGTCATGGGCGGCGCCACAATATTGCTGCATAACGAACAATTCATTAAATGGAAGCTGTCGATTATCGAATGGTTATTCGGGGTGGCTTTTCTAGGCAGTCAATTCATCGGCAAAAAACCTTTTGTAGAACGAATGATGTCTAAAACATTAACCTTGCCCGACGTTATTTGGCGGCGTTTGAATATGATGTGGGGCTGCTTTTTTCTGAGCGTCGGTTTTATCAATGTTTATGTGATGTATCATTTCAGCACCGATGAGTGGGTGATGTTTAAAACCTTCGGCGTACCGGGGTTGATGTTCTTATTTATCGTGGTGCAAATGGTGTTTTTGTATAAACATATACCGCAAACCGATAAATAATTATGTTATTCGCCATCATAAGTGAAGATATTCCGGGCAGCCTGGAACGACGCATGGCGGCCAGACCCGCTCATCTGGAACGTTTGTGTACGCTTCAAGACGCAGGCAAACTGTTACTGGCCGGCCCGCATCCTGCCATCGAAAGCGACAATCCGGGGGCTGCTGGCTTTACCGGCAGTTTAGTGGTCGCGGAATTTGACAGCTTGGCCGAAGCTCAACTGTGGGCGAACGCAGATCCCTACCAGACGGCGGAAGTTTACGCCAAAGTAACCGTTAAACCCTTTAAAAAGGTATTCCCGCAATGACATCAGAAACCATTAAACGTTTGTTGCACGACGCGTTTAACCCCACTCTGCTAGAAATTATGGACCATAGCGCCGCACATGCAGGACATACCGGCGCCAGAAACGGCGGCGGTCATTATCATGTTACGATCGTGTCCGACGCTTTTACCGGAAAAACGTTAGTGCAACGTCATCAACTTGTCTACAAAGCGCTGGGCGACATGATGAAACAAGAAATTCATGCCTTAGGCATCAATGCTCTTTCACCTTCAGAAGAAACCATAGGAAATCATTAATGAATAAACTACTTATCCCATTAACCCTTACAGGTTCGGTTATATTAGCCGCGTGCAATCAACAATCAACAAGCGGCTCTGGACCGGCGGTAAAAAAAGAAGATGCTATCGCTAGCGTCAACGGGCAATACATTAGCAAAAAAACCCTGGAAGATTTAGAAAAAGATATTGCCCAACGCAGTCAAGGCCAAGCGTCCGCTATCCCAAAAGAAAAACTGGTTGAAGAATTGGTTCAACGCGAATTGCTGGTGCAAGACGCGATTCAAAAGAAGCTGGATAAAGCGCCTGAAACCGTTACTCAACTCGAAGCGGCTAGAAAAGCTATCTTGACACAAGCGAGTTTACAGAATTATTTAAAAACAAGTCCAATTACCGACGCCGAAATAAAAGCCGAATACGATAAACAAACCGGCGGCAGCGGCGTGGAATATAAGGCCAGCCATATCTTGGTTAAAACCGAAGATGAAGCTAAAAAACTGATTGCCGAATTAGATAAGGGCGGAAAATTCGACAAACTGGCTAATAAACATTCGTTGGATGCTAAAGAATCGCAAAACGGCGGCGATTTGGGCTGGTTCAACCCAAGCCAGATGGTAGCGCCATTCTCCGAAGCCGTCGCCAAACTGGAAAAAGGCAAATACACCAAAACCCCGGTGCAAACTCAATTCGGCTGGCACATCATTTGGCTGCAAGACTCTAGAAAACAAACGCCACCGCCGCTTGAAGCCGTCAAAGGCCAATTAACGCCGATGTTGCAACGGCAAAAAATTCAAACCATGATCGAAAATTTGCGCAAACAAGGCAAAGTCGAAATCATGCTGCCGAAGGAAGCACCGAAACCAGTAACGCCGCCGCCAGTTGCTAAACCGGAAGCAGCAGCGCCAGCCGCGGCAACACCGTCGGCTGAATCCGCTAAACCGGTGGAACCTGCAAAAGCAGAACCGGCTAAGAAATAATAGTTTTTATAATTTTTATAGAAAAGGGCGGGAAACCGCCCTTTTTGTTTCCGTTAATAACCCGTACGCCGATTGACTGACAATAAAACGCTAATTTTGTTGGTATAAGTAAGGCGAAGGCACCCGCCCGATATAGCCTTTCGGTACGGCGCCCTGTTTATTCCGGTAGATCCCTTCGTTTTTTACAGGCTCCGGTAAATCGATTAGTTTCCCTACCGGTCCGGAATCCACTATAAGGTCAACACTACGGGAACCCCATCCGGTAAATCCGGTGACACTCTCCTTAGTTCCAACGGCTTTGATTGTTACGCCTTGCTTCGCCAAAAAATGCGCTACGGATTTCGCTCTTAAGAGTCCGACCTCGTTCGTTTCCGTTGTGTTAGATTCGGTTCGTCCAACCACCGTAATTCGGGCGTCTTTTGAAAGCTGTTTAATCAACCCCAACAACCGGTCATGATGCGCAAGCGCTAAAGTATGACCGTTCAATGGAAAATGAGCGATACCGCGGACCTTTTGCCGCAGCATTGCCGGTTCTAGCATGCCTTCGACATCGTCTATAACTGGAAAATCTCTATCAGAATAGGCCGCCGGTTTATCGGTAATATCTTGCGATTGTTGTAATCCGTTAGATTGTAGCCCATAGCTTTTCTCGACAGCCTTAACCGGCTCTTTTGCCGCTGCTTTTGACAGGTGATCATTTTGCGAAAATGGCTGCGTAACCGATTCGGTTTCGCTGGCGATTGACGATAAATAAAACGGTTCCGAAAATGTGTTAACGATTATATCGACTCTACGCGCCATCCATTTTTCCGGCATATCAATCGAAATTTTACTTTCGGTCGACACGGTTTTCCGGCCATGTAGCGACAAAAACCCGGCCACCGAACGCGCACGCTCTAAACCAAGTTTTTCATTGTACGCTGAATTGCCTATAGAATCCGTACAACCAATAACACTTATTTCGGCGTTTTCCGGCAACTGTTTAATCAAACTTAAGAGGCGTTTTTGTTGATCGTTGGATAAGGTATGCCGATTAAAACTAAAATAAGCGACACCTGGAATATATTTCGGCTGTTTTGCAGCCAAGGCCAATTTTTCAACAGCCGATACCGGCTGAGATTCGGCTGCAGTTGTTACCGGTATTTTTTCAGAACTATTATTTCGGTTATGGCTAGCCGCCATAAGACCGGAACTGCCTATCAGGGTCGCCAACATCGTGTTTTGCAGCGTTTTCTTGACCGTTTTTATACGCCGCATCTTCTTATAATCTTCGTAATCGAAGAGCGCTTCTAATAAAGCTTCTTTTAATTCCGCTTGAGTTATTTTGTCTTCCATTTTATCCAATCGCTCCACTTAATCTATTGAAATTGTTAATCAATACGTATGACTAATTTTTCTGCTAAGCCGGAGTAATCATAATCTTATGCGATTAATAAAAAAATAAGTAAAAACACCTATGCACAGTGACAAGTAAGCAGGCCACTTTAAGCTTTCGGAAGACGATAAAGGCAGAATAGAGCGAAACGAACTTTATATTATTGCTGGTCGCAACCCGCCGGAGCTGTTTCGGCAGGCAAATCAAGTTATATGTGCACTAGAGGGTATAATGCACCCCTTTCCAGGCTATCCACAGAGTCGCCTCACAGACAGCAGATCGTCCACTGCCGTTTGACCGCAGATGCTCTTTCAACCGTAATCTGCTCGATACGTTTCCATTGGTCATGACACATTATTTTTCTTCTCTTTTGCCTCTCTATTCAATATCTTGACAAAATTATCCCGCATTGATTGCCAACAGACGCCGGTTTCAGGCCGTTTAAAAATAGCCGACGCTATGTCAGCAAACGCATTGGTTATATATTATTGTTAACCTTTTTTAAAAGATCGGAGCGGAATTAAAGTAAAACCGTTTTATCCTATTTTTTTCAAAACATCGACCAATAAACAATGCGAATATTAAAAAAACCGATATAGCTAAAACTAAATATTAAGCCTGTATTCATTCAATAAGCTTATTATTGCTTCAACTTTTTAAGGAACCTATTATTAGGTCTTTTGACCAGTTCGGGACTCACTCGGCATAAAAATGAACATGGCTATTAACAACACACAGGTTAAGCAGGATTTATTCAAGCCAAGGTTATGATAAATACGATATTGGTTTTAGCTAACCTAAGCAAAATCGATAGGTGTGAATGCAATCAACTTATTAGAAGCCCTTTAAAATTGATTAATTGTTATTACCAGGAGCAGACCATGAAAAAAATTTTGTTATTATTAATGTGCGGTTTAATTCTTATTCTCGAAGGTTGCGCGGTTTATGTACCGCATCATCACGGCTGGCATGGAGATCATGGCGGCGGCCATCATTATGGCTATCGCGGACGCCGTTAAAAGTGTTAACAAGAATGTCAGTACAATCTCAGGTATACATTAACAGGCTGCGTAGCTCTTAGCCTTTACAATTTAAGCTATTGTAATACCTCAACTATTTTCAGTAGTTTAGACTTAACCATAGACTGTATTAAAAACAGCGGACTACCGGTTAGACAGCAGTGTCGAATTTTTATTAAAGTTAAGAGCTAACCCTCATTAGATAAAGGTACTTTGTGCCAAACCGGGGTTAAATCGTCTGTCATGGATTGTTTTACTTTTAAAGTATGGCCCAGCCTGTTTAAATTCAAGCGAGTTTTTCCGGGTTGGGTCGTTTGGTTTGTTTACTGCTTATGTTGGCTCTACTGGGATTATACATCTGCCTATAGAGGCGCTCTGTTTAATTAAATCTTTTCAATTTCTGTAAGATATCAATTAGTTTCAATAAGCACAGAACTTATTATTCGCAAACTATCAGATTAATTTTTAGTTTTGGCGTTGACGCAATCCTGCAGTTTTTTACGCGCCATGAAACCGCTATGCCAATCCACTTTGGCTGCCGTCCACGACCAAATCGAAACTTTGAACATCCTCAATACCGGCAAGTAAAGCCTCAACACTCGGTACCGCGAAGGCAATAGCGCCGTAATCGTCATCGCGCCATTATAATTTCCACCAGGTCCGAAAAGCCTGACAAAACTGTCTTTCTTCCAAAAAAAGGCAGAGCAATATTGACCTGGCGCTGCGCCTATCTTACTTTGGAAAAAATCCCAACCACCTTTTGGCAGCCCTGGAATTTTGGATCGTCGATGAGGTTATCAAACCTGCCTGCGGACGCAGCCGCCAATTGAGTCACACTAACAGCCAGCTTGAGCCGTATTTGTAGGTCGTACGGTGCTGAAAAAAACTCCTCTTCTGTGGATTGCGACCGTTTCTCCTCCTGTCGGCCGAGCCGCTTCCAGTTCTTCTTCAGTAATTATTGTCATCCATGATCTGCTGTTCCTGCGCCCGCTGGCGAGTCATATCCTCTTCATAGGTCAGGCCCCAAAGTATAGGCCGCCGAAATCTCAAGAAAACAAATTAAACCGTGCGCAATGAAGGAATACAGTCTAATTTTATGCCATGGCATTGCAATCGGGTTGAAAAAACTATTCACGTTAAAGGCACTATTATTTTTTAACTCTATTTGATATATGTGATGTACTTGAACGCCTGCCGCGCACTTGATTTCTAAAAATTACATATTATCCAAAATCGCCTTCTTGACCGCATTCAACTCTGCTTCTATCGTCACCATTCGGGCGGATGAACACTGCTTAATGGCTGAGTCCGGGTCTTTCAGGCCGTTGCCTGTTAAGGTACAAACGATTGTGCTGCCTTCGGGGATTTTCCCGGATTTGATGTCTTTCACCGCACCCGCAATAGAAATAGCTGAGGCGGGTTCACAGAAAATACCCTCAAATTGGGTGAGCATTTTTTGCGCGGCGAGGATTTCGTCATCGGTGAATTTGTCGAACCAGCCACCGGATTCGTTGTGCGCCGCCCAAGCCAGATCCCAGGATTGCGGATTGCCGATGCGGATGGCGGTGGCGACGGTTTCCGGATGTTCGATGGGGTGGCCTGCCAGGAAAGGCGCTGCACCTGCGGCTTGATAACCACACATGACCGGACGTTTGTTGGTGACGGCCTTATGCGTTGCCGAATCGGTCGAATATTCCTTATAACCCATCCAATACGCGCTTATGTTACCCGCATTGCCCACTGGCAAGCAGTGGTAATCCGGCGCATCGCCCAGGTCGTCGATGATCTCGAACGACGCAGTTTTCTGGCCTTGCAGGCGGTAGGGGTTGATGGAATTGACGATGGTTACCGGCGCATGACTGGCGATTTCCTTCACCAGATTCATGCCCTGGTCGAAATTGCCGTTGATCTGGATGATGGTCGCATCGTACATCAGGGTTTGCGCCAACTTGCCCATCGCAATCTTGCCGTCAGGAATCAACACGAACGCCTTGATGCCTGCCCGCGCCGCATAAGCCGCCGCCGATGCCGAGGTGTTGCCCGTTGACGCACAAATCACCGCCTTACTGCCTTCGGACACGGCCTGGGTTATCGCCATCGTCATACCCCTATCCTTGAACGAACCTGTCGGGTTCAAGCCTTCAAACTTGACGTAAACCGTGACATCCTTGCCGATTAACTTGGGTATATTTTCCAGTTTGATCAGCGGGGTATTGCCTTCGTTCAAAGTGATGATGCGGGTGTCGTCGTTGACGGGCAGGCGGTCGCGGTAGCGGTTGATTAGGCCAACATAGTGTTTATTATTTGACATTGCGTAATTGGAAATTGGTAAAAATTGCACTTCGACTAGCTCAGTGCGAACGGTGAATTAATAAAAAGCGGTATATTATCCGTTCGTGGTGAGCTTGTCGAACCACGGACGGATAAACCTTCGACTTTGACCTTACAGATAAGGAATTGGGACTTCCACGTAACCATTGGCTACACTATTCTCGACCGCAGTTACAACACTGGCTATGGCTTTTGAAATCCGCGGCCAACTGGTAGAGCACAGCACCACAATAGCGATTTTACGGGAAGCAAGGTCTTGTTGATAGCGGAGATTTTGGTCGGTGGTGACCAAGACTTCAAAGTTGTTAGCTTCCGCTTGTTGCAACAACTCGCCATTGTTGAGATGGCTCCAGCCCAATTCATAAGCCGTTGAAACTTGATGCGTAGGCAGAAATTGAAAAAGCGGGACGGGTGCGCCTTGGTCAAATAGCACGCGCACTCAAGCCGCTTCCAAGGTGCGGGCTACGTATTCAAGCACTGTGCGAGCTTGCTCCATCGAAACACCGGGAAACCACGCCACGAAATCGGAAAGTTGTACGCCGTCTTCCAAGTTTTCGAAAAGTGCCGTTACGGGCACACGAGTGCCCTTAAAGACCCAAGCACCGCTCACGCGCAGTGGGTCTCGTTCGACGGCGGGGCATGTAGACCAATCAATCATAAATAGACTGTAGCATTAGCGGATACGGCTTTCAAGCATTCGGCGCGCTGCCCATTGATTATTGCATTTTATGTGCTTATTTTGATAGAACATTCACAGACGAATCATGTTGAGGATTTTCTTTGCGTTCAATCGGCTTTTGTTGATTTCCCTGACTTGTTGAAGATGATCTTTGCCGCATTTCTTCAGCTAAAACATTTGGATTAGTAATTGAGTTTTTCCTACCGTAAGTTCCACAGCCGCTAAATAAAATCAAAACAAGAATACCAATCGCTGTAATTAGAGTTCCTTTGATATAAGGCTTCATATATTTTCTCCCAATTGAAGGTATAATTTATTTTGGCTTCTTCTAATTCAATTTTTGGGTTAGTTCCTTAATAAGCTCATCATATTTTTCAAACATTTCTTTTTTTGATTTCTCATACATGTCTTTATTTATGCAAATCTTTTCACTGTTTAACATTTCCATATGCTTATCAAAAATATCTTGAAAATCCATAACTTTATCTTCCTGATCTCTGGGTACATTTTTTTTATCAAAATATATTTTAAGTTTAGTGAAAGCAACTTCGTACGAAGGATTTAAAGATAGAAACTTATCGTAATATTCGTCAGATTTTTTCTTATAATCATTTTTTCTTTCACGATCTGATTCATTTTCTGCAAGACAGGTATAACTCTTTGATGTTTCTAAATAATTTATAGTTTGTGTTATATTTGTTGAGAACACCATCATTGCTTCTTGCTTTAATCTTAAGTCATTTTCTTTTTTTTCATAATGCGACTCCCAAAACGGCAACGCAAGAGTGCCCAACAATACAGCTATTATATTAATGATTTGCTCCCAATACGGGAATGATCTCTTAGCTTTTTTCTTGACGTTTTTTTCAGCAGTAGATAAATTTTTTTCTTCAAGCATATACAATTTTTCTATTTTGGGTCGTATCATTTTCCAGTGAGATATTTAGTCAACACAAATCCCACTTTACCATCTAATTCTTCGCCGCGAGCCGTCGTAATTTTTCCTTCAGCCGGATCCAAATACGTAATTTCACTAAATGCAAGTTTACCCCCTGGTGACACATATACCTTATCGCCAAAAAAATTATTATAGACTTGAGCCGGTGAAGTATTAAGCAATAGATCGCCTGCATCTCCAGCATTTATGCCCTGAGAATGTGTACTATCTTGGCTATTAGATGCTAAATTAATAGGATTATAAAAAGAATACCTAGCTGCGGTAACGACAACTGCGTGACCTACATCATCATTGGGATTCTTTATTCCTATTATCGCAATATGATCTCTCCCTAAAGCTTCTATCAATTGTTTAGAACCACCTGAATTTAATTTTAAACCAGTAAATCCCAAGGCTTTCAACATATCCATAGTCGATGCGGCTAGATCATCTGATGGCTGACCCTTTTTTATCTCATCTACAATGCTTTGTTGGCTAACCGAGATGCCATATTCCCTAGACAAAAAATACTGGAGGGATGCAGCCCAACAAAAATCACGACCAATTTGCTTTTCAATAGGAGCGATATTACTTACCGTCACCGTATAATCATTTGTACCTATTTTCTTTGAATTGTAGAAGTGTTTGTCATTATATGGCGTGTTAACTTTTTCACCATTTACCGAGACATTAAGAACGCCATTTACCAGATTTGTCGCAATGTGGGATGCTTCGATTTCCTTTTGCATGTCATGGATTTTGCTTAACAAATCAACACCATATTTATTTTTCAAATAAGAGACGGATTGAATTTGAAAATCGGCATCAGGAACTGGAATAGGTATAATGTCTGTAAAGCTCAATCCGGCGGCGCATCCATATACTCCTGACAAAACAAAAACTATTAGAAACAACCTAATGTTGGTGTTTTTCCACAGAGTCATAAGATTCCCCTTCAAATATATAAGCTGAATTATTTAGGCTATTTTTTGCAAATGTTGGAAATGTTGAATGGAGTCCAAATCATTTTTTTCTTCTGCTTGAGCATTATAAAGATCCCAGCGAATTTGCAGGTTGAGCCAAAAATCCGCCGATAGCCCGAAAAACTTGGCCAAACGTAAAGCGGTACTGGGCGATACCCCGCGTTTTTGGTTGACGATCTCATTAATCCGTTGATAAGGAACGTGAATGGCATCGGCAAGGTCTCGCTGGCCGATGTTCATGGGCACGAGAAACTCATCCCGAAGCATTTCGCCGGGATGCGTGGGTGTTCTGTTGGTTGGAATGCGAACCAAAATGCGCCCCCTTCTTACGATGACACTCTGTTGGCAATTTCAATATCTTTGCGTAATAAATCATTGATCAACACCGATAGATTTTCCGGCTTGATTCGCCGTTGCACGGCAAAGTATTCGGAAATATCCTGATCCAGATAAATCGGCACTTGCATTTCTTCTATCGGCACGTAAAACTTGCCTTGTTCCGCGTTGGTAAAATCGTATTCTTCTTTCATCTTAGCCTCCGATGATAGTGTTGCTGTTCGTTTGTTGTCGCTTTACGGGCAGAAATAATGCGGATGACATCATTATGGCGGAACGTGTGCACTACCAAAAGAATTTGTTCATTGAGGCTCTTACCCAGTAATACCCAGCGTTCTTCGTCTTCTGAATGTTCATCATCGGGTATGCTCAATGCAAAGGAGTCAGAAAATACATACACTGCCTGACGAAAATCAATTCCGTGTTTCCCAACATTCTTTTGATTTTTACGTTCATCCCATTCAAAGCGCATCGACAAACCATCTTATCCTAGAGTTTCCAGGCGAATACGGTTAATCTTGCCGTTAACAGTCGCCAAAGCTTCCATCTCGGCTATCGCCGCGTTCATTTCTTGCTCAAGGGTGATTTGGGTGAGCAGGATGACCGGCACCAGGGCGCAGTCGTCGAGCGGTTTCTTCTGGATGATGGCATCGATGCTGATGTGGTGCTGCGCCAGGATACGGGTGACATCGGCTAGCACACCGGGTTTGTCCTCGGCATTTAGCCGCAGGTAATACGCGGTCTTGAATTGCTCGGGCGGCAAGATGGTGACATCGTGCAGGGCATCGGCCTGGAAGGCCAGGTGCGGTACGCGGTTTTCCGGGTCGCTGGTCAGGGCGCGCACCACGTCGATGACATCGGCGACGACGGAGGACGCAGTCGGCTCCGCGCCTGCGCCTGCGCCGTAATATAAGGTCGGCCCGACCGCATCACCTTTGACCACGATGGCGTTCATCACGCCGTTGACATTGGCGATCAAGCGGCGTTCGGGAATCAACGTGGGATGCACCCGAAGCTCAACCCCTTCTTTCGTCTTGCGGGCGATGCCCAAATGCTTGATGCGGTAGCCCAATTGCTCAGCATAGACCACGTCCTCGCGGGTTATCCTGGTGATGCCTTCCGTATAGACCTTATCGAACTGCAGCGGAATGCCAAAGGCGATGGAAGCCAGGATGGTGAGCTTATGCCCGGCATCGATGCCTTCGACATCGAAGGTGGGATCGGCTTCGGCATAACCCAAGGCTTGCGCTTCCGCCAGCACATCGTAAAAATCGCGGCCCTTGTCGCGCATTTCGGTCAGGATGAAATTGCCCGTACCGTTGATGATGCCAGCCAGCCACTGGATTTGGTTGGCGCTCAAGCCTTCGCGCAAGGTCTTGATGATGGGGATGCCGCCCGCCACCGCCGCCTCGAATGCGACGATCACGCCCTTGGCGCTGGCCTTAGCGAAAATCTCGTTGCCGTGCAAGGCTATCAGCGATTTGTTAGCGGTGACCACATGCTTGCCGCCTTCAATCGCCGCCAGCACCATGTCCTTCACCGCACCCGCGCCGCCGATGAGTTCGCAGACAATCTCGATTTCAGGATCGTTGATGATGTCGTACGGATTGGTCGTTAGTTCGATGCCGGTAGTGTCGCAAATCCGCTGCTTGCTTAAGTCTTTGGCAGACGCACGGGTGATGACAATCTGCCGCCCCGCCCTGCGTGCGATTTCCTCGGCATTGCGCTTGAGCACGTTCACCGTGCCGCCGCCGACCGTGCCTAATCCGATGATGCCTATTTTTACGGGTTTCAACTTATTTCCTTAAATCAAAAAAATTAATTTTCCCACATTACTCTAGTAACGGCTGTTGCCTTATATCGCACCGAGCATAGCAGTTTTCGGTGGGAATTATCAAAGTGACGATTCGTCAATGAATCGCGCTTATCGGGGTAAAGAGACCTATTTCGATAAGTTCTCGTTGCTTACGAGAGACGCATTACAGTAAGGGATAAGATCGCTTATCTTTTGGATACTTGTCTTTGACGGAAAATTGCTCCCGCATTTTTCGCATTCGCCACATCCATGCGGCTTGCGATGCAAAGAAAATTATCTCACCTTCGGATACGCCAATCGGATTTTAAATAAATCATACAATAACGAAAAACTTTTTTGTTGGGTTTCATTTCATGCAACCAAATCTAAGACCTGGCATGCCTTCAGCAAGGCTCGCAAGAGCGGTGCGAACCGTTATAATTGTGTGCCTTTTACAGCCTCGCCCCCGGAAATTAGAGTATCTTGGATTATGAGGATCTGATAATTTAATTACATGGAAAAATCCCAAATAGAATATGTAGAAATAAGATTGTTAAACCGAATAGGGTAAATCAATAATTACTTTCACTCATATTCAACCCCAACCGCTCAAACAAAACCTTGTCATAATTAGTTACGGGATTATCCGTCGTCAGTAATTTTTCCCCGTAAAAAATCGAATTCGCTCCAGCCAGGAAGCATAAGGCTTGCATTTCATCGCTCATGCCGTTGCGTCCGGCGGACAGGCGGACGCGGGACTTGGGCATCATAATTCGCGCTACGGCGATCATGCGAATGAAGGTGAACGGGTCGAGTGCATCCGTGCCGTTGAGCGGCGTACCTTCGACTTGCACCAAGCGATTGATGGGCACACTTTCCGGATGTTTCGACATATTTGCTAGTTCGATCAGCAATTTGGCGCGGTCCTTGTCGCTTTCGCCCATGCCGACGATACCGCCGCAACAAACATTAATCCCTGCATCACGCACCCGAGCCAGCGTGTCCAAGCGGTCTTGGTAAGTACGGGTGGTAATGACTTCGGAGTAATAGTCTTCGGAGGTATCGAGGTTATGGTTGTAATAATCCAAACCGCCTTCTTTTAGCTTGGCAGTTTGTTCGTCGGTTAACATGCCTAAAGTAACGCAAGTTTCCATCCCCAACGCCTTCACGCCTTGCACCATCTCTACCACCTTTTCGACATCTTTATCTTTGGGTTGACGCCACGCCGCGCCCATGCAAAAGCGCGATGCGCCTTGGGCTTTGGCTTGTTGGGCGGCGGCAAGCACATCATCGACGCACATCAGTTTTTCCACCTTCAAGCCGGTATCGTAACGCGCGCTCTGCGGGCAATAGCCGCAATCTTCCGAACACGCGCCGGTTTTGATGCTCAACAAACTGCTGACCTGGACTTCATTCGCATCGAAATAGCGGCGGTGAACCGTTTGCGCCTTAAAGATCAGATCGTTAAATGGTTGGGCGAACAACGCCAAGACTTCATCCAGATGCCAATTATGGCGAATCAACTCCGGGTTTGCAGACATTCGGTTTATCTCCTAATACAATAAAATAGCTTTATACAACGCATGATGCGTTGAGTCCGCCCATGGTTCGACTAAGCTCGCCGTTTATACTCTATACGAAAAGGAATAATGCCTAATCGTTTCGTCTTTATAACCTATGGATACTGAACGTGTAAAAAGGGGCGAGTTGAAGAGCAACATCAAAAACTCATTTATTCAAACAAAAAATGCAACCACTTGTTAACCTAATTTCATGAATAAAGTTTACAACTGGATAACTATTATACAGAACGCGGTCTTCCGGCCCACCTGTATTTTATGCGGCAATCCGGGTTTTAACATGCTCGACCTATGCGAGTCCTGCCACCGCCATTTGCCAAAAAACCTGCATTGCTGCTACCGTTGCGCCGAAATATTCCCCGCACCCGCCGCCGTTCCAACTTTATGCGGGCGGTGTATTAGCGAAACACCCGCATTCGATGAAACGTATGCCCCATTCATCCACCAAGATGACATCCGCTATTTGATCACCGGCTTGAAATTCGGCGCGCAATTCAAAAACGCCCGTTTGCTGGGCGGTTTATTGGCGGAATTTGTCCAGCAATCGGCGGAAACACCCGATTTAATTCTCCCCGTGCCGCTCCACATCGCCCGCTATCGCGAGCGCGGCTTTAATCAATCCTTGGAAATTGCTAGAACAGTCTCGAAGCTGATGGCTATCCCCCTCGATTATGCCAGTTGCATTCGTCATAAAGACACCGCTCATCAAACCGGCTTGAATGCTAAGAGCAGACAGAAAAACTTAAACCGCGCATTCTCGTGCATTAAACCGATCAATGTCCATCATGTCGCGATTCTTGACGATGTTATGACGACGGGATCGACTGCCAATGCCTTGGCGGGTGTATTGAAAAAAGCGGGGGTCAACCGGGTAGATGTTTGGGTTTGTGCTAGGGCCTGATTTGAAGGGTACAACCAATCGAAGACTACTCGATGCGAGTCATAGGATTATCAAGTAAATTCCGCCAACAACCTTAATTTTCCCGATTATTCATCCGGACAATCGTCGGGCGGGGTGTAATTTTCGAAGGGTAAGCACTCAGAACGTCCGCCGAACGGTATCCTGTTTTCGCCATCGTCGCTACGTCTAAAATATTGCTCTCCGGATGTTTCGGCTGCACAACCGGTCAAGATACTGGCTATCAAAAGAATACTCAATGTTAAAGTCGGAAATTTCATTGTCTACCTGCTAATCGTAAAAAACCTATCTATTCTTGAGCCTGTCTCTAACTATAAGAAAAATTAATGCTGGCCGTTGTCAATGATAAATATTAACGGCGACCGGCTTAAATCACTCTAAAGCAGGACTGTTTTTTGCTTTATGTAATAAAAGTCGAGAAACCCCTGATTGTTCAAACACTTCAAAAAGAACATTAATAAAGGCTGGATTTTATCTGACTCAGTTAACCGTACCCCCGCCCTTATAATACATTAGGACGACTAAACAATGGGTTGTTAGTTATAGAAAATATGCGCGATAAAGCTAACAGCATACTTATTTTTTCTTTAAACATGGAGGTTTGATCGTTCATAATAGATTTTTCCGTTATTAATCTGTTAAAGAAAGACTTTTAAGCCAACCTGCTTAACGCCCCATATTAAAGCATAAGATTTTGTTAAATGATGGACGAATCTTCTATAATCGGCACTAAATCATAGTGTGCTTTGTTACATCAACAAAGTTGCAAAATTTCATGTAACTCGAAATTTTAAAGGATGGTTCTTATGCGCTTCGGCATCTTGCTCGCTACGTTCGTTTTATTTACTCTCGAGTCCTATTTGGCCCTGGCGGCGGGATCGGCGCGAACCGCCATGATTAAAAACTATGCCGCGCAACCGCTCGCCTCCGCCACGGAAACTGCGGCTGCAAGCTGCGCACATCCTCTGGATCCACTCAATCGCCGCGAAATCGAACGCGCCCTTAATCTGGTAAAAGCACACCCTAATACGCCTGCTGGGGCATTTTTCCCCAACGTGGTTTTAAATGAACCGCCCAAAGCCGAAGTCTTGGCCTATCAAGCGGGGAACGCCTACCGCCGCGAAGCGCTGATTGAAGTCTACGACCGTCCTAAAAATGAACTTTACAAATCCTTAGTCGATCTCCGGTCGGAAAAAGTAATTTCATACGAAAAACTGACCAAAGGCACCCAGCCCGCTGCTTTTTTCGATGAGTTCGATACGGTTCTGCCCGTGGTCACTCGAGATCCTGAATGGCAAGCGGCGATAAAAAAACGCGGCATCAAGGTCGACGATGTTTATCTGGACATCTGGTCGAGCGGTGGTTTGGCGTTAACCGTCGATCGCGATGGGAATCCGGTGCCGGAAGGTACCCGGATTACCCGGGTCCTATCTTTTTTCCGCGGCGATAAACCGCATCCTTACGACCGCCCAATCGAAGGCCTGGTAGCGATTGTCGATATGAATCGGATGAAAGTTTTACAAGTTTCCGATACCGGCGCCACCCCGGTCTCGGCTTATAACGGCAAAAGCACTGACATCGAACACGAACCTTTACAAGCCTTGCAAATTGTGCAAGAAACCCCCAATTACAAGATATGCGGACAAGAAGTCAGTTGGCAAGGCTGGCGGTTCCGGTTCGCCATGCTCCCCCGTGAAGGCTTGGTACTGTATACCCTGCAACATGAAAATAAAGGCATCCTGCGCCCAGTCGCGTACCGCATAGGCATGTCGGAACTCTACGTTCCTTACGGCGTACCTGATAGCAATTGGGTTTGGCGCATGGCGTTCGATTTAGGCGAGTACGGCTTAGGCCGCACGGCCAACCCGCTCTCGCCTAAATCGGATGTTCCTAATAACGCAGCTTTCTTTAACGCCCGGCTTGCGGACGATACCGGCGGTTCTTTCGTATATCCCAATTCTATTGCCTTGTACGAAAGAAATGGCGGTTTATTATGGAAACGTGTCGATCCAAGCACCTTTGTACAAAACCGGCGCGAATCGCGGGAATTGGTGCTTACTGCCAACTCCTGGATAGGTAATTACATTTATGGAGTTCAATATATTTTCCGCGCGAGCGGTGAATTGGAGGTGCGCGCCGATGCAACAGGCACCACATTAAACCAAGGCGTTAATTCTCTAGAGGAGGGTTCGCAATTCGGCCGTATCGTCGATATCGCTAAAGCTGTTGACGGCAGCACGGCCATGGTCGCTGCGCCGAATCATCAGCATTACTTTAATTTTAGGGTGGATTTAGATGTCGACGGTACGTCGAACCGTATTACCGAGAGTAATGTCGGCCCTAAGGAGAGCGCTTTGGGCAATGCCTTTACCGCCGAGGAAACTTTATTATCGACCGAAGACCAAGCCAAACGCCAAATCAATATTCCTAAGGCGCGTTCTTGGAAAGTGTATAGCAGCGACGTCAATAACGGACTTGGCGTACCAACGGGTTATACGGTTGAACTGGGCGATGTCGCCGTACCCTACGCCTCTAGCACCTTCCCAGCCCGCCAGAGGGCCGGATTTGCCGAATATCCGGTATGGGTAACCCAATACAACGCGAATGAACTTTATGCTACGGGAGAATATCCTAACCAACGGCTAACGACAGACGGTCTGCCCGTTTACTCCGGAAATGATAGTTTAGTCGACACCGATCTGGTTTTGTGGGTAACGGCCGGTTTGACCCATATACCCGACATTGAACAATATCCGGTAATGAATACGGAAAGTCTGTTGGCGTTTAGATTGTTGCCGTATGGTTTTTTCCGGCGCAATCCTGCACTAAATTAAGGAGCCTCTGAACAAGTTGATTTCGCTCATGGTTCGACAAGCTCACCACGAACGAGATCAACTATTTACCGTTTGCCCTGAGTTTGTCGAAGGATTTAATCAGAGGCTCCTTAACTTTATTCTGCGGGAAAGTTATTTAAAAAACCCTGTATCGATTATCTAAGGACACTCTGAGCAAATTGATTCCGTTGCCGGTGCGACAGACTCACCACGAACGGAATCAAACACTTTCGCGTATGTCTTGAGTTTGTTGACGACTTGTTAAGAAACTTACTTAATCAAACTCCCGCGATTTATCGGCTGCCAAGATCGTAAATTGCATCCATCACAATACCCGTACCGATGGCTATCAATAAGATATCCGAAGCAACTCTGACAAACCGGTAGCCGGGCGGCGGCAAACCTATGCCCATCGCCAAGCTTGGCGGTAGGTCGTAATAAACAATATCGCCCGCAATCGGCTGGCCGATTAGCCATTTTTTCTCTCGACCCGGCGGTAAACAACCGTTGTATTTTTTATCCAGTCCGGGCGGACACCGGCCCGACCGGTGTTCGTTGGCGAAATACCCATTGACGAATGAATGGTCCCGGTCGTCGAAAAATTTACCGCCGTGATAAGGCGGTCTATCGTGACTGCGGTACGCTGGTTGCCCCGGATATTGATAGCCGTGCCGTCCCCAATCGCGGTGCGATTCTCTCGGACGATGTTTTTCATGCCGGCCACCATCGTCCCAACCCGGTTTGTCCGCAATAACAATATTTGCCGTAAACAACGCTGTCGTCGCGAAGGTAAGACAAATACTATATTTAAGCTTTATTAGAAATCTCATAATACCGCCTTAAATAAAGAGGATGCCGGTCTCCTTTGTGTCCGATACAATTTGAAAATTGCAACCCGGCACGACCCATTGTGAAACATGATATCAACCCGTTTCAGCTTTTCCGGCGGAATGCTTTGGACAAACACCGCTAAACTGTTTTTTAAGCCAACAAACTTTTGACACCCAGCGCATTTTCAATCCGGTTGTACAGCTCTCTTTCGTTAACGCTGAAACGTTCGCCGCCGAATCCCAGAAAACCGCCCTCTGTCGTCGCCATTGCAACTTTTTCCGCAATAGCCAGCGCCCATTGTTTATATTCGTCCGCCTCCTTTTGGCTTGTTTTGTCCGCCAGTAATGCAGTTACAGCTTTACAATCTTCCACTGCTTCCGTCTGAAATTGTTCAGCTGAATGAACGCCTTTCGCTTTATAGCGCTCGACGCCCCATGCCCGCACTTTTTTCATTTTATCCACGGCTTCCATTGTATCCTCCTGAAAGTGGGGAAGAATCTCCCGGATCAATACGTTATCAGGATAATCATTCGCACCCGCCATGATTGCTTTGGCATTGACAAACATTTCCTTTCCCGTTCCGAACAAACCGCTGTTCCCCGCAAAAGCCATCGCAGCGCCTATAATGTGCGGCGTATTCGCCAGTAGATTCAATTCTTCTTCGGTGTAATTTAAAGTCATCGCTTCTCCTAATTATAATTAACAAAATTCTATCGTCACACCGCCGGCAATGAGCTGGAGTTTTTCTTCATGGTCACAAAACCTGCTCGAATAACCGGCAATTCCTCCTGCATACATAAACTTACCATTAATTCTTCCAGGCATTTGGATTTATCGCTGGCTAATTTGTAGATAATCTGCACTAAACCGGTGGATAATAAACGGATTCCCTTGGCTATTGAACCTTCTCGCACCTCGTTTAGTCACCGGCAAAACAACCCGCATCGAACGTAGCCTTATTTATCATAGCGGAACCCTTATGAGCGAACCACTAAGCACATTAAAACACTGTTTACCCGGCAAACTTGAGTATTTTCTCCGTGAAACTTGCTATAAAACCGTTCCAGCCTTCATTCGGAGTTTACTTTGCGGCAGAAACCGGGAAGCCGTTTTCCGGAGCGCTATGGCGACATTCATGAAAAACCCTGCCGCGAGCGCAGCGCCGGGAAATCCAGTGCTGCTCGATTTAGTTTACGGCTGGGGCAACGAAGCCTGGAGCGCCAGGGACGAATACCTTGCCGCCTGCATTCATCATGCTCTCATCTCCAAAGGGCCTATCTTAGAGTGCGGATCGGGGCTTTCAACCATCCTCATTGGAGCTATCGCAACCGAACGTAAACTACGTCATTGCGTACTCGAACATAAGCCCGAGTGGGCTGAAAAAGTGCAACGCTATTTGACAGCCTACGGCTTCGCTTCAACGTTTCATACCAAACCGCTCAAAAATTACGGCGGCTACGATTGGTACGATGTCCGCCTCGACGAACTGCCCGCCGGATTCAGCCTAATCATTTGCGACGGTCCGCCCAGCCGGACGAAAGGCGGCCGGTACGGATTGCTGCCCGTGATGAAAAATACATTAGGCAAAGACAGCATTATCTTGTTAGACGACGGCTATCGTAAAGACGAACTCGGCATAGCAAAACGCTGGCAATCCGAAACCTCGTTATGTTTCGAAGTGCAAGCAACGATTAGGCCTTATATCAGGATCGTTTTATCTTAACTCTGCCTACGGGTTTAACATGGTTTCGATCAAAACCCGCCTCTATATTAACGATTTTGAGCAACCAGTTGCAGAGCCTCAAGTTTTAACAAGCGATCATTCAGCGTTTTAATGGCAGTATCTTGCGATTTTAAAAACGCAACTTGCTGTTCCAATTCAGCGACGATCCTAACTTGTTCCCGATTTTTAGATTCTTCCGCTTTTAATTGCGCCGCCAATTGCCGATTTTGTCTCTGTTCGTTTTCGACCAAGCGGCGCAATTCCTGAAATTCGTTCAACAACATCGGTGTCAATTTTTGATATTGCACCGTTTCGATCTTACCGTCCGCGCCGTAAGCGACTAAATCGGGATAAACCTTGGCGACTTCCTCGGCAATCAGGCCGTATTCCAGCCGGTTACCAGCATCGGTTTCCTTGTAGCGGTAGGTGACCGGGCGAAGCTCAAGTAATTTACGGCTGGCCTCGTTCATGTCCTTGATATCTTTTTTGAAACGGGCGGAAGACACAACTGTTCCTAATTTGCCGGTACTGTCGATCACTACCGGCACTGCGTCGGCTCCGGCAGTCCGGCCACGGATACCGCCGATGTAGGTTTTGCTATAACCCAGTGTTCCAACCCGTATCGTAACCGATTCCGAGGGTACCCCCGGATTGCCGATATAAATATTGTTGTTGCCCGACGTCAGTGCAGCGCCGGCACTCTTGCCGATTGCGATATTGTTATTGCCTGCTGAACTGGAATCTAATGCAAAAGAGCCAATGGCAGTATTGCCAACTCCTGTTTGATTTTTGAACAGAGATTGCAAACCCAATCCAGTATTATTCGAGGCCAAATTAAAACGCAAAGACCCAGTTCCTATGGCGGTATTCCCTGTACCAGAAATATTAAATCTTAAGGTGTCATATCCGAATGCTGAGTTAGCTGTCCCTGTCGTGTTGCTTTTCAAACATAAGTAACCGACCCCTGTATTTTGAGAACCATTGATATTTTTCCCCAGGGAAAAAGCACCGACCGCAGTATTTTCAATGCCGGCATTATTCTCTAATAATGCACCGTATCCAACTGCCGTCAAACTCTCAGGATTCACACTAAACCCTAATGCAAAATTGCCAATTGCGACGTTTTGTCTTCCAGAAACATTGTTTCTTAAAGCTCGATTGCCAATAGCAGTATTAAAGCTGCCAGATGTATTGAAAAATGAAGAGTCAGCACCCATTGCGACATTACCTAAACCTGATGTATTGCTAAA
Source organism: Methylococcaceae bacterium UBA7658 (assembly GCA_002483425.1). GTDB lineage: Bacteria > Pseudomonadota > Gammaproteobacteria > Methylococcales > Methylomonadaceae > Methyloglobulus. The sequence continues at coordinate 4,916 of DLHW01000005.1, read as the reverse complement.
TAAGGCCGAATCACCAATAGCGGTATTATTTGTTGCAGTGAGATTATTACGTAAAGCCTGATTCCCTAGAGCGGTATTTTGGGTTCCGGTCGTATTGTTAAACAAGGCCGAACTCCCAACAGCGGTATTATCCACTCCGGTCGTATTGCTAAACAAGGCCGAGCTCCCAACAGCGGTATTATCCACTCCGGTCGTATTGTTCCGTAACGCAACCACGCCCACCGCCGTGTTAAAATTGCCCTCGGTATTCGCCCCCAGGGAAAAAAAAACCGAAGCCTGTGTTATTGCTACCAGTCGTGGTATTTTGCAGCGCACCAGTACCGCCCGCCGTATTGAAATTGTCGCTGACAGTCGGGTTAGGCGGCGGCGCGGCCTGCGCCATTCCGGCCATTAGCCCAAGCATCAGGACTGCCCGCTTGCAATGGTATGGTGTTCTGTTCATTTTTTCTCCCTGCGCTTGCTATAAAAGTAATAAAAATTTGTACCACAGTTATTGATCCGGCCTTTTAATGTTTGAACCGTTCGTGCTGAGCATGTCGAAGCACATAAGCCTTTCGACAGGCTCAAGGCGAACGGATATTAAAACTTCATCAGGCCGGATCAATAATATCGTCCGCTGTTCGGCAAACTCATCGTTTATATAACCTGGCGTTCTTTCATGCCCAGGGATGATAGCGTCCTTAAGTAGTAGAACAAAGAACGTAGTCAGAGATGATTACCGATGTGATGCAGCTCCATGATAAACACTGAGTCGAAAACTTATCAATACGTATTTTTACTTATATTCCCGGGGCGTTACGATAATCCAAATATTCCGACTTGATAATTATCCCGATTTAAGGTTTATTGTCGCATTTGCTTTTTATGAATCGGAACTGGATAACACGCTACTTGTATGGACACCATCAGCATCCGCGGCGCACGCACCCATAACCTCAAGAATATCGACCTCGACCTGCCCCGCGACAAATTGATTGTGATTACTGGGTTGTCCGGTTCAGGGAAATCGTCGTTGGCCTTCGATACGATTTATGCCGAAGGCCAGCGGCGTTACGTCGAATCGCTATCGGCGTATGCCCGGCAGTTCCTGTCGATGATGGAAAAGCCGGATGTCGACCATATCGAAGGCTTATCGCCCGCGATTTCCATCGAACAGAAATCGACCTCTCACAATCCGCGTTCGACGGTCGGCACGATTACTGAAATCTACGACTATTTGCGTTTGCTGTACGCCCGCGCCGGAACTCCGGGCTGCCCGGAACACCGTACATCGCTGGAAGCCCAAACCATCAGCCAGATGGTGGATTTAGTCATGGCGCATCCGCAAGACCAGCGCTGGATGCTGCTCGCACCGGTTGTCAACCAGCGCAAGGGCGAACACTTGCAATTGTTGGACGACTTGAAATCGCAAGGCTTTATCCGGGCGAGGATTAACGGTGTGGTGTACGACCTTGACGAAGCACCCAAGCTGGACTTAAAAAAGAAACACACGATTGAAGTCATCGTCGACCGCTTCAAAATTCGCCCCGACATTGCGTTACGGCTGGCGGAATCGTTTGAAACCGCGTTACGAATCGCAGACGGCATGGCGATTGCGGTTTGCCTGGAAGAAACCCCGGAAGCCGGCAAAGACCTGATCTTTTCCGAACGCTACGCCTGCCACCATTGCGGTTACAGCCTATCAGAACTCGAACCGCGCATTTTTTCCTTCAACAATCCTAAAGGCGCGTGTAACAGTTGCGACGGGCTGGGTGTTAAACAGCATTTCGATCCCGACCTCGTTATCCATAACCCGGATGTCAGCTTGGCCAATGGCGCAATCCGTGGGTGGGATAAACGCAATGCGTATTACTACCAAATCATCTGTTCGCTAGCCAAGCATTACGCATTCGATCCGGAAACAAAGTATTCGGAATTGCCGGAAAAAGTCCGGCAAGCGCTGCTTTACGGCAGCGGCAACGAATTGATTGAATTCACCTTCCCTACCGGCAGCGGCGGCACGACCAAACGACGCTATAGCTTTGAAGGTGTGCTTGCCAACATGGAACGGCGCTATCACGAAACCGACTCGCAGATGGTGCGCGATGAGCTGTCTAAATACCTGTCGCAAAAAGTTTGCACGGAATGTAACGGCGCACGATTGAATCCCGCTGCGCGTAATGTCTTTATCGACGACTTGCCCATCCATAATTTAACCCGTTTTCCAATCCGGCGGTCATTGGGCTTTTTTAACGACTTAAAATTACCCGGCAAACGCGGCGAAATTTCAGTCAAGATAGTCAAGGAAATCAAGGAACGCCTGGAATTTCTGGTAAACGTCGGCCTGGATTATCTAACGCTCGACCGCAGCGCCGATACGCTATCCGGCGGCGAAGCGCAACGTATTCGGCTTGCCAGCCAGATCGGCGCGGGCTTGGTCGGCGTGATGTACGTGCTGGATGAGCCTTCAATCGGTTTGCATCAACGTGATAACGAGCGCTTGTTGAATACCCTATTCCGTCTGCGCGATCTGGGAAATACCGTGATTGTGGTCGAACACGACGAAGACGCCATCCGCTCCGCCGATTATATCGTCGACATCGGCCCCGGCGCGGGCGTGCACGGCGGCGAAATTGTCGCCCAAGGTAATATTAAGGAAATCATTAAACATAAAACGTCCTTAACCGGCCAATATCTCTCCGGCAAGACCGGCATTCCGATACCTGAGAGTACCGTTCCTGTCGATAAAGACAAATTAATCACCATCCGCAATGCCCACGGTAATAACCTGAAAAATGTGACGATTTCGCTGCCAGTCGGCTTATTAACGTGCGTGACGGGCGTATCCGGCTCCGGGAAATCAACGCTGATTAACGATACGCTACACTGCCACGCCGCCCGCTTGATTAACCGCGCTGGCCTAATTCCAGCGCCTTGCGACGGCATCGATGGGCTGGAGCATTTCGACAAAGTGGTCGACATCGACCAAAGCCCCATCGGACGCACACCGCGTTCCAATCCCGCGACTTATACCGGCTTATTCACGCCGATCCGCGAACTGTACGCCGCCACGCACGAAGCGCGTTCGCGCGGCTACACGCCGGGTCGCTTCAGCTTTAACGTCAAGGGCGGGCGCTGCGAAGCCTGTAAGGGAGACGGCGTAATTAAAGTGGAAATGCACTTTCTGCCCGATATTTACGTGCAATGCGACACCTGCAAAGGCAAACGCTATAACCGGGAAACACTGGAAATCCGCTACAAAGGCAAAACGATTACCGAAGTCCTGGACATGACGGTAGAAGACGCCGCGCAATTTTTCAGCGCGATCCCTTCTTTGTCGCGAAAGCTTCATACCTTGATCGAAGTTGGTTTAAGCTATATCACGCTGGGGCAAAATGCCACAACCTTATCCGGCGGCGAAGCGCAACGGGTGAAGTTGGCAAAGGAACTCTCCAAACGCGATACCGGCAAAACCCTGTACATCCTGGACGAACCCACCACCGGCCTGCATTTCCACGACATCAAACAATTGCTCGGAGTGTTGCATACCTTGCGCGACCACGGCAATACCGTCGTCGTCATCGAACACAACCTGGACGTTATTAAAACCGCAGACTGGATTATCGACATGGGGCCGGAAGGCGGTGACGGTGGCGGTACGTTAGTAGCGGAAGGTACACCGAAGCAGGTCAGCAAGAATAAGGCTTCGCATACGGGGGAGTATTTGAAGCGGTTTTTTCAAGATTGAATCTTGAAAAGTTTAAAATATTTCATTGGCCCAAATAGAAGTTATGTGATCTAACAACACATTCGAATCACTCAAAATGCGGCGGGGGGAATTGTACAGGCTTTATATTAAAGGCTAAAATGACTCTGTGTTAAATATACCCCCATTTATACCCCTAAAACAATTTCATCAGGGCAAAAATGAAAGGTAAATTTGGTTAGATTATAGCTAATTCAATTCCATAATTTAGCGGCTTCCATGCCGATTTCTCTGTCCGCGTGGGTGTCAAATCAACCCATGCTCCGCAAAAGAAAAGCAATAATCCCCGACGATAATGTGATCCAGGACGCGGATATCGAACAGGCCAAGCCCTTGTTTTAGCTTGTCGGTTATGTGCTTGTCTGCGGGGCTGGGTTCAGCTATGCCGGACGGGTGGTTGTGGGCAAGGATGACCGACGCGGCGTTCAATTGCAGGGCGCGTTTGGCGACTTCACGCGGGTAAACCGCCGCTGCGTCTATCGTACCCCTAAAGAGCTGCTCCAGTTTCAGGACGCGGTTCTGGTTGTCCAGGAAAAGACAGGCAAAGACCTCGTATTCAAGCCCCCTAAAGTTCCAATGAAGGTAAGCACTGGTAATGTCAGGGCTAGAAAGCGCGTCGCCACGGTCAATTTTCTTGCTCATGAGCGTAACGGCGGCCTTCACAATCTGGCTTTCGGTCAATGGCTTGATTGCGCGGTATTTGCCGCGCTTTTCGGCGATAAAATTCGGTATGGCTGGCAACCCTTGCGCTAGTTGTTGTTTGCCCGCTTTTATGGGGTTGTTGGGCAGGACATCGATCTGGTTAAGGTTTTGTCCGATGGTTTTGGCGGGTCTTGGCATGGTGGTTCTCCGTTGCTTTAACGATAAACCGCCGCCCTTTGGTCTCAATCGCCGGGCGACGTGGCTAAATGGGTTGAGACTACCGCGCAACGGATGGCGGCCAGCCTTTCGGCTGCCCAGATAACCACGCCATAACATTAGGCACGGCAAGGCCGTGCTGAATTTCAGGCATAAAAAAACCACTGGTTAAGTGGCGTTTTTCGCCGCTGCTAACGGGGTCTCAATCCCGGTGCTGTTTTTTTCAGCACGTGGGAACATTAACCCATATTAAAACCAGCGTCAATTGTAACGTGTCGATTTTGTGATGGAAGCCGCAAAAACCAGATAGTTA
>DLHW01000048.1 GCA_002483425.1 Methylococcaceae bacterium UBA7658 | reverse complement strand
GCATTTTCGGGTGAACCACGGCGTACACGAGTTCGCCCGTGACGGCCATTGCCATTTATGCCCTTGGGTATATTAACGGGATCGAATCGTTCTGGAGTTTTACGAAAAGGCGGCTTGCCAAGTTCAACGGCGAGTCGGTAAACTTTGAACTCCAGTTGAAGGAATCAGAATGGCGCTGGAAAAGACAACCTAGAGCCTTTATTAAATTTAGGGCTATGTGCAAAACGTTTTAAATGTTAGAGGTAAGCTTTAAACACATTATTGTTTATGTCTTTTGTATAATCATATGCTGGCAAGCATTTCGAATCGACTCGGCGACGCTCGGGTGAGCATGAGTCGTTCTCGCAATATCTTCCGTAGATGCTGAAAATTCCATTGCAAGAGTGGCTTCGGCGATAAGCTCTGACGCTAAATGGGCAAAAATATGAATGCCTTTTATTTTGTCTGATTCGGCGCACGCAATAACTTTTACAAAAGCTTTCAATGAATTAGGAGAATATTTATGAGTTTTCGGGCTTACTGAGCTAATCCCTATTTTAATTTTTTGACCTTTAGATTTTAACGATTGTTCAGTTTGGCCTACCCACGCGATCTGAGGATAGGTATAAATTACATTGGGAATTGTTTCATAATTTACAGAGGGTCCTTGTTTACCCATAATTTGATCCGATACAAGAAAAGCTTCGGCAATGCCCTTATGAGGCAGCATAGGTCCAAGCATGTTCAAATCTCCAATGGCGTAAGTGGTAGGTAAGTTAGTGCGGCATTTTTCATTAACGTGAATAAAATTATTTTCATCGAGTAACAAATTTGCTTCGGGCGCGGCTAGACTTCGAGAGTTCGGTTTACGCCCGGAAGCAACAATTAGCTTGTCAACACGGATGGCGTGAACACCATCGTTATCTTGAAATTCAATATGAACTTTTTTGTTAATAATTTTAGTAGAAGTGACTCGTGCGCCTAAGCGTAATTCCATCCCCTGGTTAGTAAAACATTTATAAGCTTCTCGTGAAATTTGATTATCGACAATGTTTAAAAACGACTCCTGTGCTTCCAGCAAAATTATTTCAACACCGAGTCTACGCCAAATGCTCGCAAATTCTAAGCCGACAATACCAGCGCCGAGTATTCCAATCCGGTTTGGAATTTCGCCAATGTTAAACGATGTATCGGCGTCATAGATATATTTATGGTCAATAGGTGCGCACGAAATTCCGATGGGAATCGATTCTGTCGCTAGAATAATATTTTCAGTCTGTATTTTTAAGGTAGGAGATTGATGAAGAATTTCTATGGCATTAGGCGAAATAAGTTTCCCGGAAAGATTAAAAAAATCTATTCCTAATTCTTTAAAATTTTTATGATAAGTTTGATTAATTGAAGCGATATACTGATTTTTCCGGCTGATTATTCGGGAAATACTAAATGATAGATTGTCGGCTTCGATACCGTTAATATTATTAATAAGATCATTGTAACAGTTCACCCCTTCAGAAAAACAAATTGTCGTTAAAGAATTGGGATGCGTGAAGACGCCTGGTAATACACCTTTATTCAGCGTAGAAGATAAATTATCAAGACATAAAACTTTTAATTTCGAATTAGCGCAATTGATGGCGCTCGTATAGGCTGATGGCCCAGACCCGAAAATAATGACGTCGTACTTGTCTTTAATTCTTCGCATTGGGTTAAATATTCAATAATAAATGTGCGGGTGATTCTAAGCATTCTTTTATCGTTACTAAGAATTGAACGGCATCTCGTCCGTCTACTAATCTATGATCGTAAGATAAGGCTAAATACATGATGGGTCTTATTACAATCTGGTTGCTTTCAACTACCGGTCTTTCTTTAATCGCGTGCATGCCTAAAATTGCGCATTGAGGCGGATTAAGAATCGGAGTTGACAGCATAGAACCGAAAATACCGCCATTTGTAATAGTAAAGGTACCGCCCTTTAGATCCTCAAAAGATAAATGACCCGAACGAGCCTTTTCGCCAAAATCGACAATTCCCTTTTCTATGCCGGCAAAATCGAGCTGATCGGCATCGCGTAAAACAGGAACTATTAAACCGCGAGGAGAACTAATCGCTATTCCTATATCGTAATAACCATGATAAATAATGTCGTTTTGGTCTATGGAAGCGTTAATTGCCGGAAAACGCTTTAACGCCTCAATTGATGCCTTCACAAAAAATGACATAAAGCCCAGTTTTATAATATGTTTTTGCTCAAATCGAGTTTTATACTGATTCCGTAAATCGATAATGCTTTGCATATTGACTTCATTAAAGGTTGTCAACATGGCGGCGTTTTGTTGTGCTTGCAATAGCCGCTCCGCAATTTTGGCTCTTAACCTCGTCATGGGAACGCGTTGTTCTGGGCGATGACTTGAAGTGATTATTGTTTCATCAGCGTTATTTGCAATAGGTGAAGGCGCAGGGGTTAACGGGAAAGATTGGCCGGGACGTTCGGATCCTCCGCTCTGCTGCAGATTAATAAAGTCTAAAACGTCAGATTTAGTCAGACGGCCATCTTTTCCCGAGCCTTTAATCAGAGAGGGATCGAGTTCTTTTTCATTAATTAACCGGCGAACTGACGGGCTTAATGCGAGTGGTTCGTTGATACTGGACGAGGGACGATTCGCAGGTTCATTTTGTAATTGAGAAGCAGCTCGATCAATTATTGCTAATAAATCGCCGCTAGACACGACAGCGCCATTCCCCCGATGAATAGAGGTGAGAACCCCTGATTCAGGCGCAGTAACTTCAAGAACGACTTTATCGGTTTCCAAATCGACAAGGTTTTCATTTTTAAGTACGTTATCACCTTGATTTTTATGCCATACAACAATAGTTGCATCAGATACCGACTCTGGTAGGTTGGGTGTTTTGACTTCAATGCTCATGTTACTTTCCTAAATGACTACCGTATAAAGCTGAAGATACGACAGCTTTTTGTTGTTCAATATGGGTGTGAAAATGACCGACGGCTGGTGAGGCCGATGCTTCTCGACCGGCATAACGTAGACTAATATGAGGCGATACACTTTCTAAAAAATGATGCTTGGACTGATACCATGCGCCTTGATTTTGCGGTTCTTCTTGACACCATACGATTTCTTTTATGTTGGGGTATTTTTCTACCTCAAATCTATAGATTTCGGACGGGAAGGGATAAAGTTGTTCTAGCCTTATAATAGCCACAGTTTTAATATTATCTAGCCGCCGTTGCTCTAAAAGATCGTAATATACTTTACCGGCACAAACAACTAGCCTGGTTACATCTCTCGGATTAATGTTATCTTGTTCGCCGATGATAGGCAGGAACTCACCATTACTTAAGTCTTCTATAGTGGAAACTGCGAGGTTATGTCTTAGTAAACTCTTGGGACTCATCACAATGAGCGGTTTCCGGTAAGTGCGAATGAGCTGGCGCCTTAATAAATGAAAAATTTGCGCTGGTGTCGTGGGGTAACATACTTGGATGTTATGTTCGGCGCAAAGTTGTAGATAACGTTCTAAGCGAGCTGAAGAGTGTTCGGGTCCTTGGCCCTCATAGCCGTGAGGAAGCAGCATGACTAGACCGCATAAGCGGCCCCATTTGGATTCGCCCGAACTAATAAACTGATCGATAACCACTTGAGCGCCGTTGGCAAAGTCGCCAAATTGCGCCTCCCAGACGACCAAAGTATTTGGCATAGTGGTGCTATAACCGTATTCGAAGCCTAACACGCCTGCTTCCGAAAGTAATGAGTCGTAAAGCTGGGTACGGCCTTGATTGCTGTCCAGGTTTGCCAGGGGTACATAAGTTTCGTTATTAATTTGGTTATGAAGCACAGCATGGCGGTGAGCAAACGTGCCTCTGCCTACATCTTGTCCGGTTAATCGAACATGGTATTTTTCCATTAATAATGTGGCGTAAGCCATATTTTCAGCAAATCCCCAATCCAGCGGCATACTGCCCGCCGCCATTTTCCGGCGGTTATCCATAACTTTTGCCACCCTGGGATGTAATTCGAATCCTGTGGGCAAACGTAATAATCTGTCGTTACAAAAGCGTAAATGATCGATAGAAACCGAGGTTTTGGCGGTATTTTCCCAGTTTTGGTTTATGAATTGATTCCACTGTGCGCTATAAGAATAGATTCCGCTATCTAAAACCGGCCTGGAAACAATAACTCCGTCATCCAATTGTTGTTGATAAGCTACTTCCATAGCAGTGGACTCTTCTTGAGAAACGATGCCTTGAGAAATTAGTTTGTCCGCATAAATTTTTCGAGCGGTTTTATGATTCCGGATTTTTTTGTACATCAAAGGCTGGGTAGTCGCAGGTTCGTCCGCTTCATTATGGCCAAGGCGTCGATAGCAAAGTATATCGATAACCACATCTCTATTAAACGCCATTCTAAAATCCAGAGCGAGTTTTGTAACGAAAATAACGGCTTCCGGGTCATCGCCGTTAACATGAAACACCGGAGCCTGAATCATATTGGCCACATCGGTGCAATAAAGCGTTGAACGCGCATCGAGAGGATTACTAGTTGTAAAGCCAATCTGATTATTAATAACAATATGGACAGTGCCGCCTGTAGAAAAACCCCTGGTTTGCGACATATTTAAGGTTTCCATGACGATTCCTTGCCCCGAGAATGCCGCATCGCCATGAATTAGGATCGGTATAACGGTGTTTTTGCCTTCCTTGCCGGCGCGGTCTTGCCGGGCTTTAACAGAACCCTCAACGACGGGATTAATAATCTCTAAGTGCGACGGGTTGAAAGCCAGCGTTAAGTGAACGGGGCCACCCAGGGTGTCGACATCGGAGGAAAATCCCATGTGGTATTTAACATCGCCGGAACTGACTCCCGGCGATATTGAATGGGTGCCAGCAAATTCGCTGAACAAGCTGGAAGGGCTTTTGCCTAAAATATTAATTAAAACGTTCAGGCGTCCGCGATGGGCCATTCCTATCACGACTTCTTTTACCCCTTTGGCGCCCGCATTTTGAATAGTTTCGTCTAAAACCGGAATCAACGATTCGCCGCCTTCCAAAGAAAAGCGCTTTTGACCTACGAATTTATTTTGTAAATAGTGTTCGATGCCTTCGGCAGCCGTTAATAGTTTTAGTAACCACTTTTTATTTTTGGGTTCGAAATTTAAATCGGTAGTATAGCTTTCAATGCGCGAAATGACCCAGCGGCGGATTTGGGTATCCGTGATATGCATATATTCCGAACCGATACTGCCGCAATAGATGGTCTTAAGGCGGCTTATTATGGCGCGCAATGGCAAACGATCGGCGCCTTGCAACGCTCCGGTATCGAACAAGGTATCCATGTCCAGTTCGGAAAGCCCGTAATAGGCCGGATCCATATCGGTAGGTAAAATAATGTCGCCGCCGAGCGGATTATTTTTAGCAATTTGATGACCTCGAACGCGGTAATGATTAATCAATCTAGCAACTGCCGACTGTTTTTTTACGCTTTCTTCGGTAAATCCTTGAATTTGAGCGATCCGGTAATGCGATTTAGACGCCAGTTGCCCAAAGCGTTCGACAATAGGGCTGTGCGGAATATCATAAGCTGCGCCGTTAAGAATTTCTTGAAACTGCTGACGCCAGCTGGGTTCTATGGATTCGGGATCTTCCAAAAAGCGTTCGTACAGGTCTTCAATAAATGAGGCGTTAACACCGTATAAGGAAGAAGAGTCTTGAAAAAATTTAAGAAGTGTCGTCATTAGATCGGTTATCCGGTTACATCTGCGTTGTTTCTTCCAGAAAAATTTAAAATCTCAAATTCCTTTTTTGAGTTTTGGGAGGAGTAAAGCTAATCATGTAAGATTATAAAACAGACTGTGATCTGTTTTTTAGTTCATTGTAATAGCAGGAGAATAAAGTTTATATAAGGTTAATAAATTTAATCAAATAAAAGTAGTTAAATATTGCCAAGTGATTACAATTTATTAGGCTAAATAAATATATGCTATAGTTTGCGTAAATTTTTGCCGTACCGTTCATTCGAGTTTATTTATTTGAATATGTCAGAGAAAAAAAATATTGTCATCAAGGTTAAATACCCGACATCCGCTCAAACTAAGTCCGGCTCGCTGCAGTCGACGAGTGTTACCACGCAATGGAATTACCAGCGGATTGGTTTAACCTTGGGCAGCGTTATATTTATTTTAATGGCATTGTTTTATTTTGTTGATAATGATAAGGAGCAAGACAAAGCCGCCAAAACAGAATTGACGCCGCCTGAGCAAAAAACGGATCAAACCGGAACGCCGCAAAATATCTCGGCATCGAAAACAAATCTAAAGCCGGATAACAATAAAATTATCGTTAGATCAGAATTAGCCGGCGATATTAAAAAGAATGAACCAGTTGACGCCATCAGCCTTCCTCTTAAAATTGGTAAGAAGGAAACATTGTGGATATATTATTTTGTGGAAATAAAAGGCATGAAAGGAAAAGCGGTTTATCATGAGTGGTTACTGAATGGCGATTTAGTTTCTCGTAAAAAGGTAAATATCTCCGCCGATCCTTGGCGAACGGCCAGTAAACAAATGATTACTTTTACCACCAATAACGATTGGCAAGTACGATTAGTCGACGAAGCGGGCAATAAGTTAAACGAGAAATCGTTTAACTTAGAATTGAAATAAACTATAGTCGCAGCGCTTAATTTAGATTGTGCGTTAATATTCAGTTTTTAATAGTTGTTTGACAAACTTTTATAATCACTTTTTATATACATAGGACAGAGAATAATGACCGATTATCAAAATTTATCGGAAAATGAGTTGCGCGCCATGATTGAGCGAGCCGAAATAGCCCTTAAGAGTAAACAGGCTAATAAACGTAAAGAAACTATTGCAAAAATAAAGGAATTGGCCGCCTCTATCGATGTTCATGTCGAAATTTATGAGGAAGGGAAAAAAACGGCACGGAATATGATTAAAGTTCCAGTTAAATACCGCCATCCAAAAGACTCCGGTAAAACCTGGACCGGGCGCGGAATGACGCCAAAATGGTTACGTGAATTACTCAATAGCGGTCATAACCTGGAAGAGTTTAAACTTTAATACCTATCTCTTTTTGTATGAATTTAAGCGCTGTGTTGAGGAAGGATTAAAAGTTTCTTTGCAGCAAAAGCTCAGTCAATATAACGTTTGCTTAAATCGCCGTAATTATCGATTCTCCGGTCGCGTAAATACGGCCATATTTGACGAACGTGTTCAGAGCGGGTTTTGTCGATTGTAGACACTAATAGCTCGGAGCCGTTGGCATCGGCTTTAATTAGAAACTCCCCTTGGGGACCGGTTATAAAACTATTACCCCAAAAATTAATGCCCTTAGCCGAGTCAGGAGCCTTTTCATAACCAATTCGATTGCAGGCAACCACCGGGATTCCGTTCGCAACGGCGTGAGCGCGTTGTATGGTGATCCACGCATTTAATTGACGCTCTTTTTCGTCATTCGAATCTTCCGGGTCCCAGCCGATAGCGGTGGGATAAATGAGCACTTCAGCCCCCGCCAGCGCCATTAATCTAGCGGCTTCGGGATACCATTGGTCCCAGCAGATCAGTACGCCTAGTCTGCCGGCAGACGTTTCAATCGGTTTAAAGCCGATGTCGCCGGGGGTGAAATAATATTTTTCATAAAAACCCGGATCGTCCGGGATGTGCATTTTCCGGTACTTTCCGGCGAGTTCGCCATTTTTGTCAAAGACAACAGCGGTATTGTGGTATAACCCAGCCGCTCTTTTTTCGAATAAGGTCGAGACAATTACGACGCCTAATTTTTTAGCCAACGCTGAAAAGATTTGCGTTGCCGGTCCGGGAATCGTTTGGGCTAAATCAAAATGCCGGTGATCTTCGTTTTGACAGAAATAAGGATCCAGATGTAGTTCTGGTAAAACGATTATGTCGGCATTTAACGTGGCCGCTTCATGGATCTTTTCGATTGAAAAATTAAGATTGGTTTGTCTGTCTTGATTGCAAGGCTGCTGTACGGCGCAAATGGTGAATGTTGATTTCATGACAAAGGTAAAAAGTGACTCGGCGATACGATATTTTAACGTTTAATAAGGAGCCTGCGTTAAAGAAATCGGCTTATTTAACGGCAGAGCGGCAAGCTGCTGATATTTTTGAAGGATGAGAGAAAAGGTATTATCGATCTTGGATTTGTTTACCCCTTCCCTTTTAGAGATAATGACGCTTTCAAGGCGGCTTTCGTGGCGGTGGATAGAAAATATGAAAGAACTCATAGGGAGCGGTGTCGAATTAATGGTTGCAGGCATGGGTATCGTTTATTTGTTTTTAACGATGCTCGTAGCCGCCATCAATATCATGTCGGCCTTATTACAGCGATATTTTCCGGATAAATCTGCTAATCTAACGAGGGATCCGGGTAGGGTTATAGACAAAGCCACGGTCGCGGCAATTACCTCTGCGGTCCATCAGTATCGTAAAAAACATTAGAATTCTTGGTTTTCATTAGTAAATAACAAGCCGATGTTTAATCGTTGCAGGCTCAATCGATTGGGCAGGCTTAAATTGATCGATCTTTAGAAAACATAAGCATGGCAATAAAAAACAAAAAAAAACCTCTTGGTATTACTGAAGTCGTGCTAAGAGACGCGCATCAATCGATTCTTGCAACCCGGCTGCGGATTGAAGATATGCTTCCTATTTGCGCTAAATTGGATGATATTGGTTACTGGTCCATGGAATCCTGGGGCGGCGCCACGTTTGATGCATGCATCCGTTATTTGGGCGAAGATCCTTGGGAGCGTTTGCGTTTGCTGAAAAAGGCAATGCCTAAAACACGCCAGCAAATGTTGTTGCGCGGTCAGAATCTGCTGGGTTACCGGCACTATGCCGACGACGTCGTCGATAAATTTGTCGAACGCGCCGCAAGCAATGGTATTGACGTTTTCCGCGTTTTCGACGCCATGAACGATATGCGTAATATCGACCGGGCAATAAAAGCTGTGTTGAGCGCCGACGCACACGCGCAAGGTACGATTTCCTATACGACCAGTCCGGTCCATACCATGGATTTGTGGGTTGATTTGGGTAAACAGATCGAAGATATGGGCGCGCATTCGATTTGCATAAAAGATATGGCCGGGTTGCTAAAGCCTTATGATGCGTTTGAACTGGTCAGCCGTTTGAAAAAAAGCACTCACATTCCTATTCACATGCAGTGCCATGCAACAACGGGTTTAAGTGTGCCGAGTATTATTAAAGCGGCGGAAGCCGGTATCGATAATGTCGATACGGCGATCTCATCGCTTAGTATGACGTATGGACATAGTCCGACGGAAACGATTGTCGCTAGCTTCGAGGGTACCGACCGTGATACCGGTTTGGATTTAGTAAAACTGGAAGAAATAGCCGCTTATTTTAGGAATGTCCGTAAAAAGTATGCTCAATTTGAGGGTAGTTTGAAAGGTGTTGACGGACGTATTCTGGTGGCGCAAGTGCCGGGCGGTATGCTGACTAATATGGAAAGCCAGTTAAAAGAACAAGGCGCTGCCGATAAATTTGACGAAGTTATTCAAGAAATTCCACGAGTTCGCGAAGACTTAGGATTTATTCCGCTCGTCACGCCAACGTCACAAATCGTAGGAACTCAAGCCGTTATTAACGTTATGAATGGCGAGCGCTATAAGACGATAACCAAAGAAACTGCCGGAGTATTAAAAGGCGAATACGGCGCGACACCTGCGCCTGTCAATCAACAATTACAGGCGCGCGTACTAATAGGGGAAGCGGCTATCAATTGCCGTCCCGCCGATTTGCTGACGCCTGAAATGGATAAATTAGTCTCGGACGTATTGGCAAAAGCCGAAAAAGAATCGGTCAGGCTGGCCGAATGCGTCGAAGAAGACGCATTAATCAACGGCATGTTCAATCAAGTCGGCTGGAAATTTCTGGTTAATCGCGGTAATCCTTCCGCATTCGAACCGGCGCCTGATTACGAAGCGTTTTCGGCTGCTAAAACAGTGTCTAATAAAAATAAAACAGCTGCAACAGTGGAAACCTATTCCGTTAATGTTGACGGGCGTAATTTCAAGGTGTCCGTGGGTTTGGGCGAAACCGTGTTTAACATTAAACCCGAAGTCAGCGCGGCGTTCGCGACGCCGGCATCCAGTAGCGGTGAGGTGGTTGCTGCGCCGATGGCCGGAACCATTTTGAAAATATTAGTCGAGGTTGGTGCTAATGTTGCGAAAGGCGAAGTTGTTGTGATGATGGAGGCGATGAAAATGGAGACGGAAATCCGGACCAAGGTTGCTGGTATCGTGAGCGCAATTAACGTAAAAGAAGGCGCTACAGTTGCGAGTGGAGATAACTTGATAATATTGTAGGTTGGATGTTTGCTTCTATTATGAAGTCCTGTGCTATCTTTGATATGGCCGGTTTCAAAACCTAATTCAACGGCTGAATTAAGGCCGGTTCTGTAAAGCGGGGTTAATAACGCGCGCAAGCTTCCTTAGCCGAGTCTGATGGTTTTTGCTGAAAGATATCAAGGATTGCATTCATGGCAGTAGGGCAGGGTGCTTTGACATTGACGGAATCGAGAGCTTTAAACAATCGGCACCTAAGATAAACCGGTTATAGATGCGGCCTTATGAGATTTAAACTTCCGTTCATCTTGTACCCGGAGGGCATAAAAGCTTGTCGAAAGGTGTGTTGGGGTTCGACAAGCACGAACGGCTCAAACATTAAAAAGCCGGATCAATCGTTTCAAAAACGATCATTTGATCCGACATTAAGAAAGCTGAACGACAATGCTCGATTACGGCAAAATTAGTAAAAAGATAAATAATTTTTATGGAAAATCTAGTCTCACTCTGGCAAAGCACAGGATTGTATAATTTTACCGGCGGTCAGGCCTTTATGATGCTGGTGGGTTTTGTATTGCTTTTTCTTGCGATCAGTAAGGGATTTGAACCCTTGTTGTTATTGCCAATCGGTTTTGGAGCGATCTTAAGTAATATTCCGGTAGCGGATATGGCGCATGAGGGCGGATTATTGTATTACTTGTATTTCGGAATAAAAGCCGGCGTTTTTCCATTACTGATTTTTATGGGAGTCGGCGCGATGACGGATTTTGGGCCGATGCTGGCAAATCCCAAAACCTTATTGCTCGGCGCTGCCGCGCAATTCGGAATTTTTGCGTCCTTATTAGGCGCATTGGCGCTCAATATGATTCCAGGATTGGAGTTTAGTTTAAAAGATGCGGCGGCTATCGGAATTATTGGCGGGGCGGATGGGCCGACGGCGATATACGTTGCCTCTAAACTTGCGCCCGACCTGCTTGGCGCAATTGCCGTAGCCGCGTACTCCTATATGGCTTTGGTGCCGTTAATTCAGCCTCCGATTATGCGTGCTTTGACAACAGAGGACGAACGCAAAATTGAAATGGAGCAACTGCGGGATGTGAGCAAGATTGAAAAAATCGTATTTCCTTTGCTGTTGCTGGTATTGTCGATTTTATTATTACCTTCCGCCGCGCCATTAATCGGCATGTTTGCGCTGGGAAATTTGATGAGAGAAAGCGGTGTAGTCGAACGCTTAAGCAGCACGGCGCAAAACGAATTGATCAATATTGTGACTATTTTTTTGGGTTTGTCGGTAGGCTCTAAACTCAGCGCGGATGCATTTCTGCAAATTAAAACCCTGGGGATTCTTGCCTTAGGTGCTTGCGCCTTTGCAATCGGCACTGCCGGCGGGGTTATTATGGCAAAAATCATGAATCGATTTAGCAGCACCTTAATTAATCCGTTGATCGGCGCCGCAGGCGTTTCGGCTGTTCCGATGGCGGCTAGAGTAGCGAATAAGCTGGGTTTGGAAAGCAATCCGCACAACTTTTTATTGATGCACGCTATGGGTCCTAATGTCGCTGGTGTTATTGGTTCCGCGGTTGCGGCAGGCGTTCTGTTGAGTTTAGTTAAATAAGATGTTGTTTCGCAAGAGAACCGGTTTAGGTCTTCCCCAGTGTTAATTTTCCGTTTTTTGCTTTAAATTCTCGTTTATCCGCTTAAATATTAATATATTCCAAAGGCTTATTGATTGAAAACACGAGTTAAAATGCCCGGAAGGATTGCCGCATACTAAGACACTCGTGCAACATTCGATGCCGCCGCCGTAACTTTCAGAATTTGGGCCGAATTTTTTGAAGACGACGACACGCAATCCGCCACTAAAATTTTGAATAACGCTAAGACCACGCCGAAGTTAGATTATCATCGCTTGAGTGCCGGTATTCGTAGCTCTCGCAAGATTTTCCACAAATGTTAAGGCCAGAAAAACGAGATCTTAAATTTAAAGTTACTTGGCTTACATCATGTGCATAGCCAAGTAAGAAAAATCGATATTAAGGTTTTTGTGATTACATTGGTCAGTTTAATCCAGTTTTGTGCATTCTGTAAAAACATTTCAGCCGTGAGTTGGGGTTAAAACCGGCATGACTTTATAAGACTTACCCGTCAATAACCAGGCTTTTGAAAGCTACCCTACTTAAACTTCTAACCTTATCGTTATTTCAAATCGACCTGCAATTTCAGCAGTCCCGGTCTTGGATGTTCCACACTCGGGATTTTAATATCGGCATTGATGCTCAAAACATCTTCACCCAAAACCCAGTTTTGACCATCGAAACTAACCCATTTTTTATAGGCGTAAAGAGATTTTTTGAGCGCCACCGTTTGCGTGTTTTCCGCTTCTTGCGCGAGCGCCGAACCTTTAATCGAGGTCACGACAGGAATCGGTTTACCCGCCGGAAAATACAGAATGAAGTCTTTTAGCTCCGGAACCTGGTTGCCGAATTCCACTACCGGAATACCGCGTAAAGAATCCGGCGAAGTTTTTCGCATTGTTGAGCAGCCCGCAATACTACAGAACAAGGTTATAAACATAATTACCGTAGGATATTTCATAGAATGAACCTCGAAAAATGCAGAAAAAGCCCCATCTCAATGGGAAGTGGACGCCGCTAATCAAATACTTTATTGTAGGAGTTTGCCGGTCCGACGGTCATGATGCGGTTTTTGTTTGATTGCCGGTGCGCAAAGCCGTTATTAACAGCATCGCGACGCCGATGCTTACAGCAATATCAGCCACATTAAAAATGCCGGTGCGGAGCGAACCGATACCGAGCGTCATAAAATCGACCACATAACCGAATAGAATCCGGTCGATCAAATTCCCGGCGCCGTCGGCAAGCAACAAACTCAATGCGATGGTTTCCCAAGGTGTAACTGTTTTGGAAAAGAGTATGTAGCCCAATAATCCTAACAGCATGATAGCAACTCCGGCAGAAAATAATAGCGTCCGCAAGGAGTCCGGTAAGGTAGCGCCTAAGCTTAAAAACGCACCGCGATTATAAGCCAATTGCAGCCGGAGAATATCGCCCAAAACCGGCCGGATTACGGTCTCAGTTAACGATGCTTCAGCCATGGATTTTGTTGTTTGATCGCAGCTTACGCAACATATTAAAACACAGGCTGTCAATGTTATTCGTTTTACTGCCGTCATTTAAAAAGTTCTTCGATAAATTAATAGTGTAGCGATAAAAACACCTCTAAGCCTAACTACGATCAACTTCGGATTGAGTCTAGCATAAGAGCGGCGGGGACGTATGATTCTAAATTTGAGTATTCTTTGTACCGTGGATCGGCGAAATAAGCAATTGAATAATAGCGTACGGACGAGGCCTTATCTATTCAATTATTCAATAGGAGGCCGTTATTTCGAGCTGCGCTGTGAACACACCTGCCTTATCAGCACCGGCAACCCTACTGAAACCTAATCCGTATCGAGACGGCCGCCTCTATGGCATTTCAAACAATAGGTCATTGTACCAGGCCGATGGACTCCTTTGCCCCTTAGCATCAGTAGCTTAACGACAGCATTATCGAGTATCCGTCCGTTCGTCTTAAAATCTTGATCGAAATCGTGGCAAGCTGAGCAGGAACGCGTCCCGGTAGCGCGAAAGACGAATTCGCCGTGCGGATTCTCCAGTGCGCCAACGGTAATTTGCGCTAAGGTGCCCCGGTGTTCGGTATGACAGCCGCTGCAAGGTTTGCCGATGCGCAGAAAGTCCCTGTGAAATTCCGCTGTCACCGGTTTTGCTCGGTTTGCAAAGTATTCGGCGTTATGGCAAGTCTGACATTTTTCAGCCGTTGCGCCGCGGAATGGCCGGTGGCACTCTGAGCATGCCTGAATATCCGTGTGATACCGGCTTAAATCGCCTGGCGCCCACAGCGTTTCCGGAAATTTGAGCGAACCCCAAATGATCCAAGCGATTACGGAAACGGTCACAATAACGGCGGCGGTGAAAGGGCCTTGTGGTAAGGGCAAGAACCGCATTTACAAGCCTCCGAAATACAAAGCGCCGGAGATGTGGCAAAGCGCTAGGATCCAAAAGATGATCGCCATAGGAACATGAATCATCCGCCAAACTCTAAAACTTTCTTCTTCCGCAGCTAGCTCGAACAAACGGCTTGATATATCAACGTCCGGCAAACCTTGGCTATGCAGTTCCTGGCGTGTGGCGTTCAATAGGCTGATGGCTTTACGATGGACCGCTACCCCGACGATACCGCTGATAACGACAATACCCATCGCTAATAAAGCCAGCACCGGCGCCAAAGCATGAAAGTGCGCTCCGGCATGCACTAAAATCAAAAGCGGACCAATGATGCCCGCTATTTGATGCGCCCAAAACCAAGTTTTGGACCAGCTTGTTTTATGGCCGTAACGCTTCTTTAGAGAATAGCAGGTAGTTGTTAAGATAACCGAGAAACCAAGCCAACCGAGACGATGACCCTGCTGAGTGTGGCCGAACGGCCAGCCCGGCAACAGACTGAGCAATGCTTCAATCAGTAATCCGAGCGCAATCGCAATCAGAAAAGCGCTTATTACCGTTCGAAAACGCCGGGTAATCGGTGTCATTAATGTCTCGTTAACTAAAAACTTGAAATAGTTTGGAATGTCTGTAGTTAAGTTTAAGCGCTGCGTCACAGATTTGAAACGGCAACAAGCAAGCAACGTTTTTTTAATGAATAATAAATCATCTTTAGTTACCGTTGCATTAAGTTCCAACGCATGCGAAAGCTAACTTCATTAATCGTCATTACTTTGAAAACCTCTATGAATAAACGAATTAACTCAAACTGGAACTTTGCTATAACGGTTGCGCTGTGCTTAATCGGTTGTTTACCGGCAACAAACGCTTTTGCCAAGAGCCTGTACAAATCGGTGGATGCTAACGGTAAAATAACCTACAGCAACCATCCAACCGCCAGTAACCGGACAGCCCAAAACATCAGCTTACTCAAAGCCAGTCCGAAGTTCAGCGTTGCAAATAAAGCTTACCGGGGTTTTACAAAGTCATAGTTTATATAGTGGCTATGAACAGTATTCAGGTTGAAAAAGGACTGGTTAGTGTTTGAATGGCCTTTCGAAAAAAGCAATCGCTTCGAGGCAGGAGCCGGGTAGTCCCGGAAGCGATAGGACTGGATGTTTTCGCGTAGTGCTGTTTGTGGAGTGAAAATGCAAAGCATGCGAAATCGTGTCGAGTCATTGCGCAACAAGTTTTATACCCCTTGCTGGTACTTGTGACCTTTAGGTTATAAAACGAGAGTAGCCCCCACAAGGAGGGTCNNCTGCCGCGTAATTTTTGCCGATTTTTCAAGCAGGATGCCCGGAAAAATCTTTCGCAAAAATAGCGGCACTATCATATAAACCACATGGAAAGAGACGCGACCAGCCGGTGGTTATTATGACCATAGTGCGGAACATTCAAGCCTAGCCGGCTAACGGCGTTTCCCCACTTCCGCTAAACCAGCGTCATCACTAGAATAAAGCAGATGCCATTCCCCAAAACTGGTAATTTGCGCTTTTCACCAAACAACGGTTTTTGTCATTTTTACAGACAGTTAGATATTTTGATCTGGCTTTCGTTCATAGCCATTTACATTAATGAGATGAAGTTAAACCATATCCACATCTTAATGTTTAAAGCCTTTTAATATTTCTGCTGAAAATTAATTGTTAACTCAACTTCCCATGACATTGTTTGAATTTTTTTCCTGATCCGCAAGGACACGGATCGTTTCGACCTACCTTGTTGGTTTCTCTGACAAAAGGTTGCGGCGGTGCTAACGGCTTGGCTTCGATAGCCGCGTCTTCTTCGTTGTTTGTAAGCGCTGACGCTTCGGCGTGTTCGTAATGCAACTCCTTAGGCGCCTGCATTTGTTCGTCCATCGCGTCGATATCTTCTTCTTGGTGGATTTGTACGCGGAATAAAATCCGGGTGACTTCGTATTTGACATGTTCCAGCAGGCTAGTGAACATTTCGAATGCTTCGCGTTTGTATTCCTGTTTGGGGTCTTTTTGTGCGTAACCTCTCAGATGGATGCCTTTTCGCAAATAATCCATCGCGAGTAAATGTTCTTTCCAGCTATTATCGAGCACTTGCAACATGACTGACTTTTCAAAGTGACGCATCACTTCGGCGGATATTTGTTGTTCTTTCAGCAGGTAGAATTGATTCAAGACATCTAAAATTTTTGCCCGTAGTCCCGATTCTTGGAGCCGCTTATCTTGATCTAGCATCCTTTGAATCGGCACTTCGACGTTGAACTCCTGATAAAGATGTTCTTCCAAACCTTTGATATTCCATTGTTCTTCCATGGTTTTAGGCGGAATATATTGGGTAATCAAAATATTGACGACATCTTTACGGATTTCCACGACAATATCGGAAATATCGGTGGCTTCCATGAGTTCGTTGCGCTGGGCGTACACCACTTTACGCTGATCGTTAGCGACATCGTCGTAAGCAAGAATTTCTTTCCGGATATCGAAGTTGCGGTTTTCAACCTTACGCTGAGCATTTTCGATTGAGCGAGTGACCCATGGATGTTCAATCGCCTCGCCATTACCCATGCCTAGCTTTTGCATTAACCCGGCGACGCGGTCGGAGGCAAAAATCCGCATCAAGTCGTCTTCCAGCGCCAGATAGAAACGGGATGAGCCAGGATCGCCCTGACGGCCCGAACGTCCGCGTAATTGGTTGTCAATACGGCGGGATTCGTGCCGTTCCGAACCAATCACATGCAAGCCGCCTGCCGCAACTACCCGGTTGTGGCGTTCGAGCCAGTCGGTCTTTAATCGAACCTTTTCCGTATCGCCGGCATCCGGACCTAACGCTTCTAATTCAGCTTCTAATTTACCGCCGAGAACAATATCGGTCCCGCGGCCGGCCATATTGGTCGCAATGGTTACCGCGCCCGGTTTGCCTGCTTGCTCGACAATATGCGCTTCCCGTTCGTGTTGTTTGGCATTTAGCACTTCGTGATGTATACCTAATTTATTAAGTAAGTTCGAAAGCCGTTCCGAATTCTGGATGGATGTCGTGCCGACAAGCACCGGCTGGCCTTTTTCGACACACCTTTTAATATCTTCGGCAACGGCATTGTATTTTTCGTTGGCTGTCAAAAATACGACATCGCCTAAATCCTTACGAACCATCGGTCTATGGGTGGGTATGACTACAACCTCAAGACCGTAGATTTTGTTTAATTCGAAAGCTTCGGTATCCGCCGTGCCGGTCATTCCCGACAGTTTTTCGTAAAGCCGGAAATAATTTTGAAATGTGATCGACGCCATCGTCTGATTTTCATTTTGGATGGTCACATGTTCTTTGGCTTCAACGGCTTGATGGAGACCTTCGGACCAGCGGCGGCCCGGCATGATGCGGCCGGTGAATTCATCCACGATAATGACCTGGCCGTCCTTGACAATGTAATCGACATCCCGCTTAAACAGAGTATGCGCTCTTAAAGACGCATTGAGGTAATGCATCAGCCGGATATTGGCGGCGTCGTACAAACTGCTGCCTTCCGGCATTAGGCCGTGCTCTACCATGAGGTATTCAATGCGTTCATGGCCTTTTTCGGTCAAATGGACTTGGCGTTCCTTCTCGTCAACCCAATAATCGCCGTTGCCTTGTTCTTTTTCCTGTCTAGTCAGATAAGGAATAATTGCATTCGCCTTGGTATATACTTCGGTGCTTTCTTCGGTTGCGCCAGAAATAATGAGCGGCGTTCTGGCTTCGTCGATAAGAATCGAATCCACTTCATCGACAATGGCGAAGTGAAGTCCCCGCTGGACCTTCTGATCCAAACTAAAGGCCATGTTGTCGCGCAAATAATCGAAGCCGAATTCGTTGTTGGTTCCGTAAGTTATATCGGCGGCATACGACGCTTTCCGTTCATCATGCTCCATCTGACTGATAATGACGCCTGTCGTCATGCCGAGAAATCCGTAAACTTTTCCCATCCATACGGAATCGCGTTTGGCAAGATAGTCGTTAACGGTAACGACGTGTACGCCTTTGCCGGGTAGAGCGTTGAGGTAAGCCGCTAATGTTGCCATCAGGGTCTTTCCCTCGCCGGTCTTCATCTCGGCGATTTTGCCGTCGTTGAGGATCATTCCGCCTATCAATTGAACATCGAAATGACGCATGCCAAGTACCCGTGCTGAGGCCTCCCTGACTGCAGCGAAGGCTTCGGGAATCAAATTATTGAGTTTTTCACCGTCAATAAGGCGGTTACGAAACTCTTGAGTTTTGGCTTTTAGCGCTTCATCGGAAAGCTTTTCATACTCTACGCTTAGCGTATTTATTCTTTTTACTAACTTTCTCTTTTTCTTAACAAGCCTATCGTTGCGGCTGCCAAAAATCATTCTAACTAGCTTGTTCAGCATATCTTTTTCCGACGTGAATTGGGTATCTTTAACCAAACTGTTGATTATATACTGTCTACGATGTTAGGTACACCATGCTGAGTTAGCGCTGAGTGAATGATAAAGTATCGGTTCCTAGGCCGCCTGAAATAATTGAACGAGCAACACCTTGATTAACCGGCGAAGCCATAAAATTATGTCCTTTCAACCTTTTTTAAAGCGGCGCCAAAAAATGAGAGTCTTAGTAAAGCACCTGTTCAAGTTTGCGCTTGTTGGCTTGCTTGGTATTAGTGCGGTTTTTCTTACAAACGATAAAAACAACCCGGTACTGGTGCCCGGTGAAATTGGATCAACCGCCGATTTTTCAGACCTGGCAACGTTACAAGAAGCCTATGAAAAGCAAATTAGCAATCTACAAGTGAAGCAATCTGGACGAATTATTAAAATCCTAAAAGACGACAATTATGGTTCTCGTCATCAACGGTTTGTCGTGCAAATGGATTCAGGTCAAAAGCTTTTGATAGCTCACAATATCGAACTTGCGCCGAGACTTAACGGATTAACCGCGGGTAAACGAGTTGTTTTTTATGGAGAATATGAATGGAACCGAAAAGGGGGAGTCATTCATTGGACACATCGGGACCCTAAAAAAATCCATCTCGACGGTTGGTTGCTATACGACGGAGTAAAGTATCAGTGAAGAAAAAGCATGAATCTAGCCGATTTCGCGGCTAGATCGCGTATGAAGCTAAATATACGGCAAGATTACGCTAAAGATACTTCTTCAGCTTGAGGGCCTTTTTGACCTTGCGTAATAGTAAATTTTACTTTTTGGCCTTCATCTAACGATTTAAAACCATTTCCGCTGATATTGCGGTAATGAACAAAAACGTCTGGACCATTTTCTTGTTGAATAAAACCAAAACCTTTTTCTGCGTTAAACCATTTAACAGTACCGGTTGTCATGTGTAATCCTTGAAAAATAAAAAATATGAAGCCTTATATAGGCTGGTGGAGCGGGAAATATGAAAATTACTTAATGATAAACAGGACGAGCAATACTGAAAAACGTCGTAGAGCTAAGCATAAGGATAAATCAATTTCTAGCAAATACCATTGTATGCTCTTAGCTTAATGGTGTCAAATTGAGTGTGTCAAATAAGACGCTGGCATATATAAAAACAGTTGTTACCATTGTTAATAAACTTTAATGGCTGTAATCTTGCAGAGAATCTACTATTAAACAAAATGGCCCGCAATAAATGACGGTAAGGCAATCATCGTTCATTAATATCTTAACTTTTGAGAGTAAAGTCATTAGCCGGATATATTCTGAAATCGCACAGCAACTGGCCGTTTTAGAGACAGTTAAAGCGGTTCTTCCTGCGGCATTAGCAGGACATATTGTGCATTGTGTCATAAGCAAGCAAAAATTATCGGTGTATACCGATTCGGCGAACTGGGCATCGCAATTACGTTTTTATAACAATGATTTTTGCGAAGCAGTCAAAGTTGCCGGATTTAGTTCAATCCACTCGGCCGATATTAAAATTTTTCTTAAGCATGATTCATTGCAGGTAAATAAAATCCACGCTACGGCGCCTCCCAGCGCGCAAACAATTGCCCATCTTCGTCAGCAAAGTTTTCTTTGCACCGATCCGCAATTGAGACAATCGCTAAACAAACTAAGCGCTACACTTGAATCCTTACATGCAAAAAGCGCGAGAATAACTAATTATCGGACTTCGAGAGTTTTGTAAAGCACTAAAGCTGGGGAAAAACATTCTTGTTTTAAGCCGCCGTCCTGGGCGATTCCGCTGAACGCATGAATGAAATCGGCGCGTGCTCTTCGTCTTCAAAAGTGATTTTTTCCCAAGCATCTTTGTCGGCTAATAAGGTTCGTAAGAGTTTATTATTTAGGCCGTGTCCTGATTTATATCCGGTGAATTGTCCGATTAAACTATGGCCTAACAAATAAAGATCGCCGATGGCGTCGAGAATTTTGTGCTTAACAAATTCGTCGGCATAGCGTAAGCCGTCTTCATTCAAAATTTTCGCATCATCGACAACGATTGCATTATCGAGACTGCCGCCTAACGCGAGGTTATTTCTTCGCAAGGTTTCAATATCCCGCATGAAGCCGAAAGTTCTCGCCCGGCTGACTTCTTTAACGAAGGTCGTAGACGAAAAATCCATGGAGGCCGTTTTAACGTTCTCATGAAAAGCAGGGTGTTCGAAATCGATCGTGAAAGTGACTTTGAAGCCGTCGAAAGGCTCAAAAGCCGCCCACTTATCGCCTTCTTCTACTCTCACTTCACGTTTAATACGAATATATTGTTTTGGGCAATTCTGCTCTTCTACTCCGGCCGATTGGAGCAAAAATACAAAAGGTCCAGCACTGCCGTCCATAATGGGAACTTCCGCAGCGCTGACGTCGATAATGGCATTATCAATACCTAAGCCTGCGAACGCGGATAACAAATGTTCTACTGTAGATATTTTGGTCGCGCCCGAGACTAAAGTTGTTGAAAGAACGGTTTCACCTACATTCCCCGGCGTTGCCTGAATCGTAATAGGAAAATCCAGGTCAACCCGGCGGAATCTAATACCTGTGTTGGGCTCAGCCGGACGTAAAGTTAAATAAACCTTTTCGCCGGTATGAAGTCCAACCCCCGTCGCTCTAATAGTGTTTTTCAAGGTTCGTTGTTTAATCATACGTTTATGCCATGTAATGAGGAAAAAACAATCTTACCACAATCAGTCTTAAGGATTGGATAAAAGGAATAAGCTGATTATTAATCGGCTTGGCGTCTTAAAAAGGCCGGAATATCAAGATAGTCCAAGTCCATATCCTTTTTGGGTTGCGCTCCGAACCGGGTTTCTTTGGTTTCAGGCTTGTTTTGCCGCTGTATTGTCGGCTTGTCCAAAACTCTGTAGTTAATTTCGCCTGCGGATGCTTTTTGCATTAGTCTATCGGCCGGTCTTATCACTTGCGCTCTAGGCAAACCCATACCTGTGGCTACAACCGTGACTTTTATTTCATCGCCTAACGACGAATCCACGGCTGTCCCGATTTTAATAACGGCGTCTTCGGAAGCGAATTCATGGACAATGTTGCCGACTTCGTTGAATTCGGCGATGCCCATTTCGGCGGCTGAGATATTGACTAAAATTCCGCGTGCGCCTTGCAAATTAATGTCTTCCAGTAATGGGCAGGCGATGGCTTTTTCCGCCGCTTCACGCGCCCGGTTTTCGCCTTTGGCCGCGCCTGTGCCCATGATCGCCGCGCCCATGCCGGACATAACCGTCCGTACGTCGGCAAAATCCACGTTGATTAAACCAGGATGGACGATCAAATCGGTAATGCCTTGCACCGCGTCGAGCAGTACGTCGTTGGCGGCTTTGAACGCATTCAGCAAAGACGCATTCTTCCCTAACACAGGCAGCAATTTTTCATTCGGTATCGTAATGACCGAATCGACATATTTTTCCAGTTCGGCGATACCTTGTTCGGCGATCGCCATTTTCTTTTTGCCTTCAAAAGAGAAAGGCTTGGTGACAACGGCGACTGTCAATATACCCATTTCCCTGGCAATTTCGGCGATAACCGGAATCGCACCGGTGCCTGTGCCGCCGCCCATGCCAGCGGTCAAGAACACCATGTCGGCGCCGTTTATAATTTCTTTGATGCGGTCTTTGTTTTCTTCAGCCGCTTGCCTACCGATTTCAGGGTTGGTTCCAGCGCCTAAACCCTTGGTCAGCTCGACGCCCAATTGGACGATCGTGTTAGTGTTCAATTTTCTCAGCGCTTGCGCATCGGTATTGGCGCAAATAAACTCGACGCCTTCAATATGGCTATCAACCATGTGGTTGACCGCATTACCGCCGCCGCCGCCAACGCCGATTACTTTAATTACTGCATTTTCACTGCACATGTCCATTAATTCATATTTCATTGTAGCTACCTCGTAATAATACTTTCTATTGATTAAAAATTACCCTGAAACCAGCTTTTTATCTTTGCCAATAAACTCAACTCTTCCGCTTCATTGCTCCTGGTGCCGCCCTGGTGTTCCCTGCCGTACATTAATAATCCAACCCCTGTTGAATGAACCGGATTTTTCACCACTTCCGCCAATCCGCTGACATTTTGCGGGACGCCCATACGCACCGGCATATGGAAGATCTCTTCCGCTAATTCGACTAACCCCATCACTTTCGAACTGCCCCCGGTCAACACGATACCGGCGGCGATTAAATCCTCGTAGCCGCTGCGCCGTAATTCCGACTGCACCAGCAACATCAACTCTTCGTAGCGCGGCTCGATGATTTCGGCAAGGTTTTGGGTGGAAATTTTACGCGGCGCCCGGTCGCCGATGCTTGGCACTTCGATAACACCGTCGACGCTTGCCAATTGGGTTAACGCACAAGCATAATTGCGTTTGATTTCCTCGGCATTAACGGTCGGGGTACGTAAGGCCACGGCAATGTCGTTCGTGACCTGATCGCCCGCGATAGGAATTACCGCCGTATGCTTGATCGCCCCTTCGGCAAAAATAGCGATGTCAGTTGTGCCGCCGCCGATGTCGATCAAGCAGACGCCCAAATCCTTTTCATCTTCCGTCAGCACGGAATTGCAGGAAGCCAGTTGCTCCAGCACTATGTCTTCGACTTCCAAGCCGCAGCGCCGGATGCATTTGATGATGTTCTGCGAGGCGCTGACGCTCCCGGTGACCATGTGAACCCTGGCTTCCAAGCGGATGCCGGACATACCGATCGGTTCCTTAATGCCGTCCTGCAAATCGATAATGAACTCCTGCGGTAAGATATGCAGAATCTTCTGGTCGGCCGGAACCGCCACGGCCCGGGCGGAATCGATCACCCGGTCGATGTCGTATTGGGTGACTTCTTTGTCTTTAATCGCGACTACGCCGTGCGAATTAAGGCTTCGGATATGGCTGCCCGCGATGCCAGCGAAGACCGATTTAATTTGACATCCCGCCATAAGTTCTGCTTCTTCGACCGCGCGCTGGATCGATTGCACGGTCGACTCCAGATTAACTACCACGCCTTTTTTCAGTCCTCGGGAAGGCGTCGAACCTATCCCGATGACTTCTATATTTCCGTCGGTAGACAGTTCCCCGACAATTGCGGCAACTTTTGATGTGCCGATGTCGAGTCCGACTATTAAATTCCGTTCCGTTTTCTTTGCCATTGATCTGCTCTATGTCGTCTTTTTAATGGACAATCTTTTGTTATTCCTGAGTTTGCGGTTTTCCCCAGTCAATCGGCTCTATACTAGGCCGCCATGACACCGCATAACCGTTCGGGTAGCGTAAATCCGCGACCCGCATAGCGGCCGCTTTTTCCGCTCCCAAAATGGCCAAGGTAGCTAAAAACCGCTGTAATTTTTTCAATTGTTCCGTTCGTCCCAGCACAATTTCCAAACCTGATTTCAGCTTAATTTTCCAAGCCGCCCGGTTGTTCACATTAAATTCCGCCATTTCCAAAGCGTGGTCGTCCAAGGTTGTTTTTACGCCTTTCATGATTTCCAATGTTTTCGCTTCTTGGTTTTTTGGTCCCTCTACGAGCAAAAGAGATTGGAATTGGTCAACGTTATCCGGTGTAAACAGTTCGCCATTTTCGGTCAACAGGCTATTTTGCCCCCAGCGAACATAAGCTTTCCGTTCGCTGACTTTTATATCGATGGCGTCCGGCCAGACTCGTTCGACGTTCGCGGTTTTTACCCAAGGCAACTTTGCCACCGTGGCATGGATAAGCTGCATGTCCGCATCGAATATACTGGTAGTCACCAACGGCATTAATGCCGCTTTAATCTCGTCTTTGCTGAGGTACTGAAATACCCCTTCCGTCCTTACATAGCGGATCGGTAAAGACTCCGCCATCTTGTTGCTTACAAACTCTTGTCTTATTCCCCAAGCCGCTAATACAAATAACACCAGAATTAATAACGTCTTTACAACTTGCATAATTCAGTTAACGGCAACTGGTTTCCAGTATCCGCCACACCAAGTCGTCGAACCCAATGCCCGCTTGCCTAGCCGCCATCGGCACCAAACTGTGGTCGGTCATTCCGGGAACCGTATTAATTTCGATAAGTTGCGCTCGCTCAGCATCGTCAATGAAGACATCGACCCTCGCCCAGCCTTCGATGCCGATCACTTCGCCCGCTTTGACCGCCAATTGCTGTAACTGCAGTTCTTGCTCAGGGCTTAATCCGCAAGGACAATGGTACTTGGTGGTGGTGGCGCTGTATTTGGCTTCATAGTCGTAAAACACATTCGGAGTTTCCAAGCGAATCGCGGGCAATGCTTCGCCATCCAGCAAAGCGACGGTATATTCTTTGCCGGTAACCCAGGATTCCGCATAGACGTCGCAATCGAATTCGGATGCAATCTGTAAAGCCTTCACTAGTTCCTCCCGGTTGCTTGCTTTGTTCATGCCGATGCTGGAGCCTTCTTGCGCGGGTTTCACGATCACAGGAAACCCCAATCTTTCGATGCAGGCATCCAAATCATCGGCGCTTTTCAACAGATGCCATTTTGGAGTCGGCAAGCCGTATCCGAGCCAGCACAACTTAGTACGCAATTTGTCCATGCTTAGCGCCGAAGCCATAACACCGCTGCCGGTGTAAGGAAGCTTTATCACTTCGAGCACGGCTTGCAACACGCCGTCTTCGCCACCGCGGCCATGAATAATATTAAATACCCGGTCAACTTTATGGCTTGCCAACGCTTCGATAGGGCTGCCGGTGACGTCAACCGCGACGGCATCTACGCCCTTGCGTTTCAACGCATCAAATACGGCGGCTCCACTTTTTAATGAAACTTTTCTTTCGGCCGCCGAACCGCCCAGCAATACCCCCACTCGTCCGAATTCTTCCGGTTTTGTAATCATTCTTTCGCCTCGCCTATGATGCAAACTTCCGTTTGCAATTCAATTCCATGAATATATTGAACCCTTCTTTTGACATACTTAATCAAATTTTCGATATCCGCCGCCGTCGCCGTTCCAGTATTAACAATAAAATTGGCGTGTTTTTCCGAAACGCAAGCGCCGCCGATGCTATAACCTTTCAGTTTCGTCGCTTCGATCAAACGGGCTGCATGATCGCCGTCGGGATTTTTAAAAACGGAACCGCAACTTGGTTGGTTCGTCGGCTGTGTTTTGGAGCGCGTTTCCAGTAAAGCCCTCACTTTTTGGGCGCTGGCGGCGGAATCGCCCGGTTCTAAAGCCAAATTCGCCGATAGAAACCATTCGTTACCGGAATTGTTTAAATTTTTAACCGAGCGGTAATTGATTTCGAATTCAACCGGATGCCGTTGTGTAACATCGCCGTTAGCATTTAGCATTTCGACATTTTGCACAATCCGCCACGTTTCTCCGCCGAACGCGCCCGCATTCATTTTCAAGGCTCCGCCCATCGTTCCAGGGATGCCCGCCAAAAATTCGGCCCCCACCAAACCTTGGTCGATGCAAAACCGCGCCACATGCGCGCAAGGCACACCTGCTTCCACATAGATCGTACCGTCTTCATTGACCCGCATCTCTTTCAGCCGACCTTTGGTGTTAATTACCGTGCCGCGGATTCCGCCGTCCCTGACCAGCAGGTTACTACCCAATCCCATCCAAAAAACCGGCTCATCCTCCGGCAAGCTTTTGATGAAGGCACATAAATCTTGCTTATCCGAAGGCAAATACATCCGGTCAGCCATCCCTCCGGCGCGCCAGCTTGTGTATTTGGCTAAGGGTTCGTTCGTCAACATGCGGCCTTTGAACTCGTTTTTGCTCTCGTATTCCAACAACGAAAGTTCTTGCGCCAGTACATCGGGCAACTCCGCCGCTATCTGCCCGACGTTGCCTGCGCCAATGGTCAGGACAACATCGCCCGGCTTTACAATCGCCGCCAACACAGCCGCCAATTCTTTTTTATCCTCTAAAAATACCGGATCGACCTTGCCCCTGATACGTATCGCCCGGCTTAACGCCCGCCCATCCGCGCCAGGAATTGGCGCTTCACCGGCGGAATAAACATCCATCAACACCAGCACCCCTACCGTAGACAGCACATGAACGAAATCTTCAAACAGATCGCGAGTCCGGCTGTAACGGTGCGGCTGGAACACCACAACCGCCCGTCTGTCCGGCCAAGCTTGGCGCAATGCTTCCAGCGTGGCGGCCAATTCACGAGGATGATGACCATAATCATCTACGAATGTGATCTTGCCGCTGCCTAAAGGCAGGTCACCGTTAATTTGGAAACGCCGTCCGACCCCCCTGAATCCTGCCAAACTTCTGATGATGGCTGCATCGGCAATATCCAGTTTGGTGGCTACTGCAATGGCTGCTAGGGAGTTGAGCATGTTATGCCAGCCGGGCATATTCAAAGTCACTTGCAGGCTGTTTTCCTTACCTTTGCGCACCACATGAAATGTCGTTTGCATGCCGTCTTGGACAATATTTTGTGCGCGGACGTCGGCATCGGGATGGATGCCGTAAGTTGTCACCGGCTTGGAAATTCCGGGTAAAACTTCCCGGACGCCTTCGTCATCTAGGCACATCACAGCCAAACCGTAAAAAGGCAAGTGGTGCAGAAACTCGATAAAGGTTTCTTTCAAACGCTGATAGTTGTTCTGGTACGTCGCCATGTGGTCTTGGTCGATGTTAGTGACAATGGCAATCATCGGTTGCAAGTACAGGAACGAGGCGTCGCTTTCGTCCGCTTCGGCGACCAGATAATTACCCAAGCCCAATTTGGCGTTCACGCCCGCGCTATTCAACCGCCCGCCGATAACATAAGTAGGATCGAGTCCGCCCTCGGCGAGCATGGAAACCGTCAAACTTGTCGTTGTCGTTTTGCCGTGGGTTCCCGCTACCGCAATGCCGAATCTAAACCGCATCAATTCCGCCAGCATTTCCGCACGGGGAATCACAGGAATTCGATTCAAATAAGCTTCATCGACTTCGGCATTACGACGGTCGATGGCGCTAGAAACGACAACCACATCGGCCTGCTTGATATTTTCACGCTTATGGCCTATCTCGACCTTTACGCCAAGCTCGATGAGCCGCTCTGTCACCGCGCTTTCTTTGATGTCAGAGCCCGATACGTTATAACCCAAATTGAACAGCACTTCTGCAATCCCGCACATACCGGTTCCGCCGATGCCGACGAAATGTATCCATTTAATATTTCCGAATACGCGTTTAGGTTCTAACACAGTGGAAGCGATCATTTACCGGCCTCGCTGATACAGTAATTCGCCACGGCTTCGGTGGCATCCATCCGGGCGCAATCTAAAGCCGCCTTCGCCATGCTTTCAAGTTTTCCTCGGGCGGTCGTTATGGCTTCGATCACGTTCTTTGTATTCAATTCTTTTTGCGGCACGATCAAGCCCGCGCCCGCGTCTGACAAGTAGCGCGCATTAGCCATTTGATGGTCGTCAATCGCATTCGGCAAGGGAACCAAAATCGCAGGCAACCCCATCGCCGCCACTTCGCTGACTGTCATGGCGCCCGCCCGGCAAATGATGATGTCCGCCCACCGGTAAGCTTGCGCCATGTCGTCGATGAAGGCTTCCGCTTTTGCGTCCATGCCCAAGGTTTGGTAATTTTTTGCGACTTGTTCTAGCATGACCGAACCGGTCTGATGCCAGACTTCAATTTCTTTCAAGCCTGTTAACGCCTCCGGCAGACTTTCATTCAATGCTTGCGCGCCCTGGCTTCCGCCGATGATTAATATCCGCAGCTTGCGGCCTTCAGTAGATTCTTTGTTATCCGCTAAACTTTGGAATTGTTTACGTAAAGGGTTGCCGGTACATTTGGCGCCGGCCGCTTTGTTAAAACTGTTTGGGAATGCTTCCAGAACTCGGTTAGCGAACTTTGCCAGCAGACGATTCGTCGTACCAGGAATTCTGTTCTGTTCGTGGATAACTAATGGAATTCCTAAAACTCTTGCCACCAATCCGCCCGGCCCGGCAACAAAACCGCCCATGCCCAAAACCACATCCGGTTTACGTTTACGCAAAATCACAAACGCCTGTCCGCATGCTTTTACCAACTTAAAAACCGACGCCGCTTTCGAGAACATGCCTTTTCCGCGCACCCCGGCAACAGATAGCCAATCTATTTCAATGCCATTATTAGGCACGACTTTGCTTTCCAGTCCAGTTCGAGTACCCAGCCAGCTCACTTGCCAGCCCTTGCCGAGAAACCATTGGGCGACCGCCAATGCAGGGAATACATGCCCTCCCGTACCGCCTGCCATAATGACTATACGTTTGCCCATCTCGACAGATCCGGAATTGTGTGTTCCCTAAGCGCCGCCGTTTCGCTGTGTACCCTGAATAAGAGTGCAACGGCGCAGCACATCACCATCATGCTGCTGCCGCCGTAACTCATCAGCGGCAAGGTCAGTCCTTTGGTGGGCAGAATGCCCATATTAACCCCCATATTGACGAACGACTGGAAGCCTAGCCAAATACCCAGACCATAAGCAATGAAAGCTGAAAACCGTTGTCCTGCTTCTTCTGCTTCGATCGCTACACCGAAAGCGC
This sequence comes from Methylococcaceae bacterium UBA7658, assembly GCA_002483425.1. Taxonomy (GTDB): domain Bacteria; phylum Pseudomonadota; class Gammaproteobacteria; order Methylococcales; family Methylomonadaceae; genus Methyloglobulus. The sequence continues at coordinate 31,431 of DLHW01000048.1, read as the reverse complement.
GCCAAATCAGCATAGCAAATAAGGCAATTACCGTGCTTACGCCTAATAAACCTAATTCTTCACCGATGACCGAAAACAAAAAGTCGGTGTGCGCTTCCGGCAAATAGAATAATTTCTGGATGCCGCTGCCCAGGCCGACGCCAAGCGCTTCGCCTCGTCCGAACGAAATTAAAGCTTGCGCCAGTTGGTATCCCGATTTCAAATAATCTTTGAAGGGATCGACAAAGCTTACCAGCCGTTCCATACGATAAGGTGCAATCATTACCATGATTCCTGCCAAGAGCATGACCAAGGACAGTAAGATAATGAACTGGATTAGCCTAGCTCCGCCCAGGAACATCATGCCCATTGCGATCATCAGTATGACTATCGACGAACCGAAATCCGGTTCTAGCAGTAAAAGAATACACGCTACCGAAAATAGCAACAGCGGTTTGATGATGCCGTAGGCCGATCCTTGTAAATTGTCTTTATGCCGGGTGACATAGCCCGCCATGTAAATAACCGAAAAGAACTTAACGACTTCCGATACTTGAACCCGGACGCCGCCCAGCGACAGCCAACGGATACTGCCGTTGACTTTTACTCCCAAGCCTGGAATCAGCACGACCACAAGCATAAACAAGCCCGCGATAAATAAGCCCGAACCGATCTTTTCCCACGCAGCCATCGGTACTTTAGCAATACCCATCGCCAGGAAAAGTCCTAAAACAATGTGAGCCATTTGTCTAATGGGGTAATAAAAGCTGTCCTGTTTTTGCTCCACGCCTAAATGCAAGGATGCCGACGCCACCATGACGTAACCTATAAATAGCAAGCTAACCGTGACGAAAACCAATATCGGGTCGAAATGGAATTTCGATTTTTGCAAATCGACTCGTCCGTTCATGACGCCGCCTTTAAAGCTGACAATATTTTTATGTCAGATTGATTGGCAAGGCTCAAGACCGCTTGCGTGAACTGGTCGCCACGATCTTGATAATTCTTATATTGATCGAAACTGGCGCAGGCTGGCGACAACAATACTGTTTCGCCTGCTTCGGCAATGCCGGCCGCAACGTTGACGGCTTCCTTGATATTGGTTGCTTTATAGACTGGTACGCAGCCGTTTAAGGCTTGTTCTATCAATCCGGCGTCTTTCCCCATTAACACGACGCCTTTCGTTTTAGCTTTCACGCTAGGCGTTAGCTCGTCCATATCGGCGCCCTTTGCATCCCCGCCCGCGATCAGCACGACTTTCCGGGTGTATCCTTCAAGCGCTGCTACGCAAGCGCCGATGTTGGTGGCTTTAGAATCGTTGACCCAGGTAACGCCTGAGATTTCGGCTACCCTCTGCATCCGGTGCGCCAGCCCTTTAAATGTAAGAAGCGCTTTGCACATGGCCTGGGAATCCAACCCGGCAGCCATCCCTAACGCGAGCGCCGCCAAAGCATTAGCGGCATTATGCCTGCCTTCGAGCGGCAAATCGGACAATGGCATTAACACTTTCTCGCCGTACATCAAAAATTCTTTACCCTGCTCCGTCCCGATGCAGAAATCGGCGTGTTGCCGGATGGAAAAAGTCAATATGTTTCTGCTTTCTTCCCGCATCGCAGCCACGACAGGATCGTCAATATTGATGATCATGCAGCCACTGCCCGCAAAAATGCGTCGCTTTTGTACGGCGTAGTCGGCAAGATCGGAATGCCTGTCCAAATGGTCGGCAGTCACATTCAAAACGGTTGCAGCCGTGGCATTTAAATGCCAGCTTCTTTCCAATTGAAAACTGGAAAGTTCTAGAACGTATAGTTCCGCGTCTATCTCAAGCAAGTCCAGCGCGGGTATGCCGAGATTGCCGCCCACGCCTACTTTTTTGCCTGCGGCTACGGCCATCTCGCCCACCATCGTAGTAACCGTGCTTTTACCGTTGGAGCCGGTGATGGCGATAATCGGCGTTTCGACGGAACAGGCGAATAGGTCTATATCGCCGACAATTTGAACACCATTGCGTACAGCGTTTTTAATAGCTTCTTCGTTGAGCGAAATACCGGGGCTTACGACTAAATGAGTGGCGTTGCAAAATAGATCTTCGCCGAATACGCCGGTATGAGTTTTTACGCCGCTGAATTCTTGCCGTAACTCATCTAACCCGGCAGGTTGCTCCCGCTTATCTGCAACAGCAAAATTAAAATCTAGCGATTTTAAAAACCGTGCCACCGAGATTCCCGTGACGCCCAAACCGGCGACCACAATCTTGGCTGTCGAGGCGTCTAAGCCAAGGCCTATCTTTAATCGATTTTTAATAAGCGTATTGTTCAGTCTCATCTTAGTTTCAAGGTCGCCAACCCGACCAGTACCAAAATAACCGTAATAATCCAGAACCGGACGATAACCCGCGGTTCCGGCCAACCCTTTAATTCGAAATGGTGATGGATGGGCGCCATCTTAAACACACGCTTCCCCGTCATTTTGTAAGAAGCTACCTGTATCATCACCGACAAGGTTTCCATGACGAAAACGCCGCCCATTATGACCAAGACAATTTCTTGCCTGATCAGCACCGCCAACACGCCTAATGCGCCGCCCAACGCCAGCGCTCCGACATCGCCCATGAATACCATTGCAGGGTAGGTGTTGAACCATAAGAAACCGAGTCCCGCGCCGATCAGCGCGGCGCAAAATACGATCAATTCGCCCGCATTCGGCAAATACGGGATAGCCAAATATTCTGAAAAGCCGACGTGACCCGACAAGTAGGCAAATACGCCCAAACCCGCCGCTACCATCACAGTCGGCATAATGGCTAAGCCATCCAAACCATCGGTCAAGTTAACTGCATTGCTGGTGCCGACAATGACGAAGTAGCTGAAAACGACATACATCCAGCCCATATTGAGCATAACGTCTTTAAAGAAAGGTACGAAAAATTGTGTTTCAGCCGGGACGATGGCTGTTTTGTAAAGGAACATCACTGCCACAAAACCGATTACCGATTGCCAGAAGTATTTGGCTTTTGCCGACAATCCGTCGCTGTTGCGTTTGATGACTTTGCGGTAATCGTCGATAAAGCCGATAACCCCGTAACCTAATGTCACCAGCAAAATGACCCAAATATAACGGTTGCCCAGATCGGCCCACATCAAGGTGCTGAACGCGATGGCAATCAAGATCAACGTGCCGCCCATCGTAGGCGTTCCCGCTTTTTCATAATGCGATTGCGGCCCTAATTCGCGGATACTTTGGCCGATTTTTTTCCGGCTCAACTTCCTAATCATCCAGGGACCGATAATGAACGAGATAACCAGGGAGGTCAGCGCTCCCAAAATAGCCCGGAAGGTCAGGTAATGAAACACCCGGAAGCCCCCTTCGAACGTCATCAAATAATCTGCAAGGTAAAGTAGCACGGCTTATGTCCTGAAATTTTCCACCAAGGCGGCAGCGACATTTTCCATGTGCTGCGCCCTTGAGCCTTTGATCAAAATAGTCTCGACGCCGGTTAATTCGGCATTTAAAACGCCAATCAACTCATCCTGGCTATCAAAAAAAGTGGCCCCTCTGCCAAAAGCCCTTACGGTATTTATGGCATCGGAGCCTATAGCCAACAGGCGCACAACACCCTTGGAGCTTAGTAATTCACCGATTTCTTCATGTATTTTTGCGCTTTCTGGACCCAATTCGCCGAACGCGCCCAACACCACCCAATGTTTGCCACGGCAGTTGAGTAGAACCTCGAGTCCCGCTTTCAAGGAAGCCGCATTGGCGTTATAAGTATCGTCGATGACGATATTACCCAAACGTCCGGCTAAGAGCTGCATTCTTCCTGTGACTGGCTTGACGCTTTCCAGGCCAGCTTTGACCTGCGCCAAACTGAGTCCTAAAGCCAACGCCGCCGCCGTTGCTGCCAAAGCATTCGAAACATTATGCCGGCCGGCCAGCGTTAATTTGATTTTCAACACCGTTCCTACAGCATTTAAATCGAAGGTTGTAACGAAAGCATTATCGATAACCTCCGTCTGGATGTTACTCGCGCCAATGTCCGCGCCTTCGTTTAGGCCGAAGGACAGCACTTTCCGGTTGCCTGCAATCGACTGCCAATAGCCGAAATAGCTATCGTCCTTATTCAACACGGCGACGCCATCGGATTTTAGAGTTTCTATTATTTCCCCTTTCGCCTTAGCGACACCGTCCAGATTGCCAAAACCTTCGATATGCGCCGCACCCGCGTTGTTGAGAACTACCACGTCTGCTTTCGCTATCGCACTGGTATAAGCGATTTCGCCGGGATGGTTGGCACCCATTTCAATCACGGCGTAACGATGGTTTTCGTTGAGTTTCAGTAGTGTAAGGGGAACTCCGATATCGTTATTCAAGTTGCCTTGCGTAAACAGAACCGGTCCGTCCATACCTAAAATTGCCGCAGTCATTTCCTTAACCGTTGTTTTGCCGTTACTGCCGGTAACGCCCGCCACTTTAACCGGGAGTTTAGCGCGCCAAGCTCCCGCCAATTGGGCCAACGCTAACCTAGTATCTTTTACCTTGACATGGGGCAACGCCGTCGTAAAGTTCTCGTTCAACAGGGCGGCTACCGCGCCAGCCTGTTCCGCTTTACCGGCAAATTCATTACCGTCGAACTGGTGTCCTTTGATCGCCACATACAACTCGCCCGGTTTAATTGCGCGCGTATCGATGCTGACCGAGGCAATTTCGACATCGGCGCCGGCGTGAGTTCCGTGTACAATTCCGGCGATTTCGCTAAGTTTCATCTTCATTGCGTTCCAAACCGGCCGGTTAATGCATCTTCCGCAATTAGCTTGTCATTGAATGGATATTGAACCCCGTCAATTTCCTGATAATTCTCATGCCCTTTTCCGGCGATCACGATATAGTCTTGCTCCGCAGCCTGGTCGATAGCGTGTTGGATCGCCGTTTTTCTGTCCTGTATCACGATCGCCTTACCTGAACTGCAACCTGTCATAATCTCCTCGGCTATGTGAATATTGCTTTCGAAACGCGGGTTGTCATCGGTGACGATGACCCGATCAGCCCATTGCTCCGCGATTGCGCCCATTTGCGGCCGTTTACCTGCATCCCGGTTTCCGCCGCAACCGAACACAACCCATAAATCTTTAAGGCAGTGTTGGCGCAAACTTTCCAAGACGCGATACAGCGCATCCGGCGTGTGGGCGTAATCGACAAACACATTCAAATTATTTGTCTTGCCGCCGCAACGTTCCATCCGGCCTGTAATCGGCTTTAGGCGGCCCAATTTGGTGGCGGTATCGACTAACGAATATCCCATTGCCAGCATAACCGCCGAAACGCATAACACATTTTCAACATTAAAATCTCCGTAAAGTGGTACACATACTTTTTGCTTTTGCCCGCGCCAATGCACATCGAACTCTATGCCGTCGGAACCATGTTGCAAGTTTCCCGCATTAACGGTTTCACCCGGCGCACAATATTTTCCCTTGGTGCTCACGCCCCAAATCGCAATCGTTTCGGGCGTCACCGCAGCAATCGTTTCACAATTCGGGTCGTCCAGATTAAGGACCGCAAATTGAAGCCCCGGCATTTGCAGCAATTTCAATTTCGCCGCCAGGTAATCGTCCATCGTGCCGTGATAATCCAAATGATCTCGGCTGATATTCGTGTACACCGCGCCTTTGAAATGCACACCATTAACCCGTCCTTGATCCAAACCGTGCGAAGACACCTCCATCGCCACTGTTTTTTTCTTTTCGGTGATAAATTTTGCTAAAATCTGCTGCACGGTTAGTGCATCCGGGGTTGTGTTGACCGTCTTGTTAAGCTGCCCCCATTCGCCCCAACCCAAGGTTCCTATAATCCCGCAATCTTCAAGCATCTGCCCCAAAAACTGGCTGCACGAAGTTTTGCCATTTGTTCCGGTGATGCCGATCACTTCTAAGTTACGAGAAGGGTCGTCATAAAAACGCGCCGCCAGTTCGCCTAAAACCCAAGCCAGACTTTCAGCCGGAATGACCGGGATCTCAGTTATGTGCTCTGCCAGTCGGCGGCCGTCGCCAGCAAGATCGAACAGTACAGCGCAAGCGCCTTTGTTTATTGCTATTCCGGCAAAAGTTAAACCATGCTGCTTTGCGCCTGGTAAGGCGATAAATAAATCGCCTTCCTGCACAACCCGGCTATCCAAAGCCAGCCCGTTCACTTCCATTTCTCCGATAAGCAGGGCGTCCTTCGCCGAAACTGCAACTAATCCTTCAAGTAATTTCGCAAGCCTCATACCAATCGGTTTTTCAATTTTTTTTAGCCAGCAAGACGGGCATAGTATTCTCTTGATCCGGCGTAACTCCCAATAACCGCAGAGCCCCTCCCATTACTTTAGAAAATACGGGCGCAGCCACTAAGCCACCGTAATATTGCCCAGCCGACGGTTCGTCTATCATCACCACTATCACTAGTCGCGGATTGCTCGCAGGCGCTAATCCTGAAAACAAAGCAAAATAGCTATTGGGCGAATAGCCATGAGCGCCGGCTTTTTTAGCGGTTCCGGTCTTACCCGCCACCCGGTAACCATCAACTCTCGCTTCATAAGCTGTACCTTCTTTGGTGATGACGCTTTCCATCATCACCCTAACTTTTCGGGCGGTTTTTTCGGAAAACACGCGTCGGGCATCGACATCCTCATCCCTTTTCAACAGACTGACCGAATGCAAAATGCCGTCGTCGGCTAAGGCAGTATACGATCTCGCTAATTGGATTGCCGACATGTTCAGGCCGTAACCGTAAGCCAAAATCGCCCGATCGAAATCGCGCAATCTTTTGGTTCTCGGCATTCGTCCGCTGGCTTCGCCGGGAAAACCAGTGGCGGGCGAATCGCCAAAGCCTAATTTGTTATAAATACCCAAGAAATAATCCACCGGCATTTTTAAAGCCATTTTGGCGACACCGATGTTACTGGATTTTTTAATGACGCCTTCTACGTCCAATGTCCCATAATTATGAGTATCCTTGACGATATTGGTGCCGATGGGATAGACGCCGCCGGTTACAAACCAATCACCGGACCGGATGTACTTGCCGTCCAAAGCCGCAGCTACCACGAATGGCTTGACTGTCGAACCCGGCTCGAAAACTTCCGTAAACGCCCGGTTCCTATAAAGGATCTCCTTGAGATCGGCTTTTGAATTCGGGTTGAAAGACGGCTGATTAGCAGCCGCCAATATTTCTCCGGTTTTGGCGTCCAACACGACGATTGCGCCTGCCTTCGCCTTATTTGTTTTAACGGCATTTTGTAATTCCCTATAAGCTAGATATTGAATCCTTTGGTCGATGCTCAACTCAAGGTTTTTGCCCGGAACTGGGGACGCAATATTTTCGACATCCGCTATGACCTGATGGAGACCGTCCTTGATAACCCGCTTTTTTCCATCCATGCCTTTTAGAACTGTTTCATAGCTTTTTTCTAAGGCCACTTGTCCGACATCTTCCGCATTGGTGAATCCAAGCAGATGCGCTGCTACTTCTCCCGACGGATAAAACCGCTTGAACTCCCGCAAAACATCAACTCCCGCCAGCTTCAAGTCTTTCACCTGGCCGGCAAGCTCAGGGCTGATCTTTTTAACCAGATAGGCAAAGCCCTTACCTTTCTTTTCTTCGAGAACTTGATTAACTTTACCTGCAGGCAGCCTCAGCAAACTTTCCAATTGGCCTATTTTTTCCGTCTTTTCTCGCCGGTATAAACTCAATACTTCCTGTTTATCGCTGTCGGACAGCTTTTCCAGATGCTTATCAACCCGGAGCTGTTTTTCCATCAGCGCGATGACACTTTCGTCGTCTTTTACGAACTCCTTGGGGTTAATCGTCACTGATGGGGCGGGGGAGCTGATCGCCAGCGCCTCGCCGTTCCTGTCTTCAATAATGCCGCGGTACGACGAAATGGATACCGTGTCTACATAGCGGCTCCGTTCTTGCAAAAAATCTTTCTTAAAAACTTGGAGATGGACTGCTCGAACGACAAGCACAGCCATGCAGCTCATGATAAACCCGAGTAAAAACTTCCTTCGTCCCGAAAAATCTTCCGCCTGTTTCCTTGGCCTAATTGGAGTTTTAATAGACATCTAAGGTTTTAAATAAATAATACTTTCCCGTGGCGGCATGACGAGTTTCAAACGCTCTTTGGCGATGGCTTCGACCCGATTCTGTTCTGCTAGCGTTGTTAATTCCAGCTGCATCTGTCCCCATTCCACTTCGTATTGATCCAATGAGCGTTCGGCGCGTTCTATTTCTATAAAAAGCGAGCGCGAATAATTCTTACAATAAATTACAGATAAGGCTGTTATCATCAGAACGATTAATAACCCGGTCACTACGGTCAGTTCTTTGCTGTTGATTTGATGCCCGTTCGTCATTTTAAACTCGTTCCGCCACTCTCATGATCGCACTGCGCGCTCTCGGATTTTGTTCGACTTCGGTATTGCTTGCCGTTAACGGTTTGCCTAGTTTTCTCAATAGTCCCTTAGTAATGTCAGCTTCTTTTACCGGTAATTTGCCTGGATCGTACTTGGCGCCCGACTCGTTCCGGATAAATTGTTTGACAGTCCTGTCTTCTAAAGAATGAAAAGAAATCACCACCAGACGTCCCCCTCGGTTTAATACGTTTAATGATTGTTGCAATGCAGCCTTTAATTCATCAAGCTCCTTGTTGACAGCAATCCGGATTGCCTGGAAACTTCGTGTCGCCGGGTGCTTATGCTTCTCCCGAATTGGAATAGCGTCTTCAATAACCTTAACCAGGTCTCTGGTTGTAACAAACGGCTTTTCCGGCCTGGTTTCGACGATTACTCGCGCTATTCGTCTAGCAAAGCGTTCTTCTCCGTATTCGAATAAAACTTTAGTTAATTCCTTCTCGTCAATACGAGCCAGCCATTTTGCTGCAGTTAGTTCCGACCTTGTATCCATGCGCATATCCAATGGGCCGTTCTGTATAAAACTGAAGCCTCTATCGGGATTGTCCAATTGCGGGGATGACACGCCTAAGTCCAGTAAAATACCGTCGATACGGCCTGTTAAACCAGCTTCTTTTACAACATCTTCCAACGAAGAAAAACTGCAATGCATTAACGAAAAACGCTTGTCTTCGAGCATGGGCTTAGCCGAATCCGAAGCGATGGCGTCGTAATCCCTGTCGAAAGCCAGTACCCGGCCCTTTTCCCCGAGTTGCGATAATATCGCTCGAGTATGCCCGCCACGGCCGAAAGTACAATCCAAGTAAACACCATCTTCCTTGATTGCAAGCTGTTGCAGAGCTTCTGCCAGCATTACAGGCTTGTGCTGCACGAATTAAGTCTCTTTTTATAAAGACAACTCTTCCAGAATATCCATAGCGGCATCCTCTTCGCCGCTATCGGCCTTAAGCAGTTCTTCTTTGGCATTCCACACGTCTTCATTCCAAAGCTCAAGCCGGTCAATGTTTCCCGCTAATACCATTTTTTTATCGGCTAAATTGGCGAATTTCCGTATTTTTTCCGGAATCATGATTCGGCCCTGCGAATCCATTTCGCAGTCAAATGCACTACCAACCACAAATCGTTTGAAATCGGAAATTTTCTTGCTGGAAGATCGCAGGCTCTTTAATTTGGCTTCAAATTCTTCCCAAGCGGACAAGGGGTAAATCCATAAGCAATCGGTCATGCCAACGCCGCGGGCGGTTACCGCAATTGAGACGACCAATTCGCCGCCGCTTGCTTTTTGCACTTTCTCGCGATAGCGCGCAGGTATAGCTATGCGGCCTTTTTCGTCGAGATTGACAGTAACGCTACCCCGGAACAAGATTCCCCCATTTTTTATCTAACTGATCCATAATTCACCAAAATCAGCCAAATTTCACCATAATTCCCCATTTAGAATTAGAATAGCACAAGAAAAAGGGAAATAAAATAAAAAACTATCTTTTTTGACAACAACTTAGGATCAAACTTAGAAGGGCTTTGATGGCGGTATTCCCTAAAAATAAACCGTATTTTTATCAGGGCGTTAAATAAAAAAGCTAATAAATAGCATTAGATAATTAAGCTGTGCGAAAGCTTTTTTTACTTTATATTTATAATGATCGCCAAAAAAATTTTAATTTTGCCTATTAACAAACTGCGATTAACAAACGCGACCTATTGTCAAGTACGGCAATTTTATTGCTCGCAAACTGTTCCGGCATTCATTTAAGTGAAATCTGTAGGGAAGAATAATGAAACATGACGTAATTGACGCACAAATAGCGCCGGAAGAAGGCAGGTTGGATGTATTATCCAGGCAAGAGGTTAACAAGCTCCTTGATAGTAGCCAAGGCGGATTATATCAGACATTCCGGAATTGCTCTCTCGCGGTATTAAATTGCGGCAGTGCAATGGACGACGGCAAGGAGTTGCTGGAACGTTATCCCGATTTTACGATCCGCGTCGTGCAAGAACAGCGCGGTATCAAACTGGAGCTAAAAAACGCCCCGGCGCATGCCTTCGTCGACGGGCGTATGATAAAAGGTATCAACGAACACTTGTTCGCGGTGGTCCGGGACATTATCTACGTCGACGATGAAATCAACCAGAACCCGCACTTCGACCTTAAAACATCTAACGGCATCAGTAATGCCGTATTTCACATCCTGCGTAACGCCAATATTTTGCGGCCGATGACCGACCCCAAACTTGTCGTCTGCTGGGGCGGACATTCCATCAGCCGGAAAGAATACGAGTACACCAAACAAGTCGGTCACGAAATGGGATTGCGCGGACTGGATATTTGCACCGGTTGCGGACCTGGCGCGATGAAAGGCCCGATGAAAGGCGCAACCATAGGCCACGCCAAACAACGCATTAAGACAGGACAATATCTGGGCATCACCGAGCCGGGCATTATCGCGGCGGAATCACCTAATCCGATTGTCAACGATCTGGTCATTATGCCGGATATTGAGAAACGCCTAGAAGCGTTTGTCCGCACGGGGCACGGCATCGTGGTGTTTCCGGGCGGAGCCGGAACGGCAGAGGAGATCCTTTATGTTTTGGGAATATTGCTCCATCCGGATAATAAGGACATGCCGTTTCCGTTGATATTTTCCGGACCGGATAGCGCCAAAGGCTATTTTGAACAAATCGACCGCTTTATTTCGGCCACTCTAGGGCCAGAAGCGCAGCACAGATACCGGATCATCATCGACGATCCTGTTCAAGTGGCGCTGGAAATGCAAACCGGTATCTCCCGGGTACGCGCTTTCCGCAAGGAACATGGCGATGCGTATTATTTTAATTGGCAATTAAAGATCGGCTCCGTGTTCCAAGAGCCGTTTAATCCTAGCCATGACAACATGAAAGCCCTGGCTTTACATGGTAATCAAGAAAAGCATGTGCTTGCAGCCAACTTGCGACGCGCTTTTTCAGGCATCGTGGCCGGCAATGTTAAAGACTCCGGCATACGCGCTATCGAAAAATACGGTCATTTCGAAATTCACGGCGACAGTCACATCATGACCTTAATGGACGAGTTGCTAACCTCATTTGTTACCCAGCACCGGATGAAATTACCTGGAAAAAAATATACCCCTTGCTACAGGATCGTTACAACTTAAATCTTTCCTCTTTTTTTGTGTCTATTCGCGGCCGGACAAGGTCTGTTGTACTTAATTCTTAAAGCCCCTGCATGACTATGGCGCAAAGGTGGATTGCCCGCAGGGCTTTCACCTTGTGAACGCCTTTCTCGGATATGAGGCAATTACAAGACTTTAGGGTTATGCATGACAGAAGAACCTAGCAAACAGAAATATTTTTTGTGAACTTAATCTAGACTTGCAGTATTCGAAATTGAAGACTCGGACAATACTGTTATCATTGAGAAATTAGTCACTAGACAATTAGCCTTCCGCAGTGAATCTTCCAGGCATAGTTTATGTTTCATCCGCCCAAAGGTTTAATGGTATTCACGCCGCTTTCCTAGGCCTTATTAAGGACCAAGAATCCGTATAACTTTTTATTGTGCGTAGACTGGGTTAGGAGAATTGATATGCCATTAGAATCATACTGGAAACAAGAATTAGAAATATTAACCAGGCAAGCAAGCGATCAAGCGATTAAAAACCCTTGGCGTTATCGTCTCAAACTAACCGTAATGGCTTTATTCGGATATTGCGCCGTTTACGGGAGCTTATTTTTATTGCTTTCAATGACAGCCGGTCTTAGCTGGCTTGCAGCCTCGGCCGTTAGTGTTGACATGATGACCGCCGCTTATCTCTTCGCGGCTTTTCTTTCGTTATTAATGATCTTCGCTTTGTTCAAGTTCCTATGGGTTAAATTTGACGCCCCCGCCGGGTACGAGTTAAAACCGGATGAATTCCCTAAATTATTCAGAGAACTGACCTTATTAAGCCAATCTTTGCGTGCTCCGGTAATCGAAAGGATAGTGCTAAGTTCGGGTTATAACGCAACCATCGTTCAAACACCGTGTTTAGGTTTATTCGGCTGGAAGAAAAACACGCTTTTATTAGGTTTGGAATTGCTTTTTTGCACTACACCGCAAGAAACTCGCTCTTTGATCGTTCACGAATTGGTTCATTTATCGGCCAAATATCAACGGTTTTCCGGGTGGATCTACCGGCTTCGCTTAAGCTGGTTATGTTCGATCAACGCTTTGAAACAACAAAATCATTCAGGGAAAAAATTACTCTGGAAATTCTTGAACTGGTACGGATCGAAGTTTGCCGCTTTTGCTTTTCCCATGGCGCGAGCCAATGAAATTTGCGCGGATAGCATAGCAGCCAGCATGACATCCAAAGAGGATTTAGCGCAAGCGCTGGCAAAACGTCAGATTATGCCCGATTTGTTGCTTGAAACGTTCTGGCAAAAGCTTGTAAATTCTACCGGCGATACTGCTCCATCCGAACTGTCGCCTTATACTGAATTGCAGGTGTTTTTGAAAAGCGCCGAACACGATAGGACGGTTGTCGCTTCGCTTATCGATCGGGCTATGCGCGTTAAAACCAGTCAGCACGATACTCATCCTGCCTTAAAAGAGCGGTTAAGTACGTTAAGTTCTCAGCTTGAGATGCCTACAAAAATAAGAAAATCGGCTGCTAAATTTTGGTTCGAAGAACGGCTGCCCGATATTGTCAACGACTTCGATAACGAGTGGTTGCAAAAAAATACGGCGAAATGGCGCGACCGCTACCATTTAATCAACAAAGGACTTGCAAAGCTTGCCCATCTAAAAGCAAAACCTTTGCATAAATTACCTCCCCCTGAAATCTTGGAATTAGCCGCTTTAACAAAGGAATTTGCACCGGATGAAGATTGTTTGCCGCTATACGAACTTTACCGGGAACATAAACTGCACGATACCAATGTGCTGTTTACGATTGGAAAGTTATTACTGGCCCGCAACGACGAATCCGGGGTTGAAAAATTAACCCAAGCCATCGAAAAGCAAGCTAATTTAAAACAGACCGCTTACGATCTGCTGATTGATTTTTATCGCCGCCGCGATGACGAGTACGCGGTTAATTTTTGGCTGGAAAAAGCGGAACGGTTACACGACATAAACACTGCAGCGGAAAAGGAACGCAGTATCGTTTCAATTAGCGATGAATTAGTTAAACCGGACCGTAAAATGGATATTTATAATTTATTTACGGCGCGTATCATGGTTTTAGACGGCGTTAATCACGCGTGGCTAGCAGAAAAACGCATGCGTTTTTACCCAGAAACAAAGACTTACCTCTTGGTTATTGAAAAGGGATTGTTCAGCAAAGAAAATAAACTAATTAATCTCGTTACATCGCTTCTCGATTCAAATATAACCTGTTTCGTTTTTCTTAAAAACGGTAAACAAGGCCATATTGCCGGTCAAGTGATTAAAAAAGGGATCAAATTATTTTAATTCGAAACTTAAAATATTTCTTGTAATGCTTTACAAAACAGACTTTTGATGATTTCTATTGTCAGACAAAGGCAGGTAAAACGGATGTAATCCTTGTGTTGACTAAAGAATAACCCAGCCATATTACCACTAAACAATAAACCAGTCTCGGCAGCCATTCCGCTAAGGCGTCATCTTGCAAATCGATTGTTTGAGCCTCCATACGGCAAAAATGCAGTATACCGCTTGGTAATCGTCCGCTGAGTTCGCTGGAGTTTATCGTTTGAAGTAGATCGGGCGGGATAAGCGGCCCCTTCGCCAGGATGCTTGAAACACTAATGCCAGAATTGGCTATAGCAAGAGCGGGTCTGAACTGTTCTTTTAGGGAACTATTTCTGATCGTTAATACGGCTTCCGGTAATGCGTTTGCGGCAGGAATGCCGCTGTCTAACAATATCCCGAAAATAGTAAAAAATCGGTTCAATTCCCGTTTAATGAGCCAATTTGAAATACCCGGGATTCGTAACTGCAAGCGATCCCAGTATTTGCCAGCGCCAAGTGCTCTAACAATGAGAGGTATTTTAACGAGCAGTAATGTGCCTATTGCGATGACAATAAATTTGCCTAAGCTCAACATTAAATACTCGAAGCCACCGATATGAGAGGCTATTAAATCGGGTAAGGGTTGTAAAAACAACGCTAATATTAATATCAAAGCCGGAACTAACAGACGCGATTTTATTTTTTTCATGCGTTTGCTTAAGACGGCGTAATAACCGGCAAGATGGTCGTATGCGCCGGTCAGCTTACCGCTGGTTTCGCCCGTTTTTATCAACGTCTTTTGGAAATAATTAAAAAGTCCCGCTTTAAAACCCGCTTCGGAAAGAGGTTGTCCTTGACTAAGCCGGCGTTGAACAATTAACAAAGTTTGAGTTAANNGCTGAAACCGTTTGCTCCGGCGTCAATCCTGCAGATTCGCAGCGTTTTAATTGATTGAATAGCGCTGCTAACCAATCATGATTGATTTTATGTGGATGCAAGACCTTAAATCGATTTTTTTATGGTTTAAAAAAATAATTTTAAATGGGTGCGGTGATTCAACCACGAATCACCGCACTTCAGCGAATTGTTTACTCGATATGAATGGCTGTCGAACCGAAAGCAGTTGCAGATAAACTTGAAGCAACCACGCCGGTTAAAGTAATTAATGTATCGTTTGCTCCGGCGTCTTGAAACACCCACATATCCGAACCCGCCTGGAAAGCGACTGCCGATTGATCGGTTATATTCAATTTGAGATAGTCGATTACGCTCACTAAGTTGCTGGCGCTAACCGGTAATGCGCTGGCGAAAGAATCCGTATCATCGAATTTAATAATCCCATTAACGATAGAGTGGCTTTTGATAACGCCTGCATCAGCGCCATTCACCGAAGCGGCATTCGCTGCAATTTTTATCGTTCCCGCCAAATCTATAGAATCTGTAGCCATCGCGAATTTGATTACTTTATCCGCATCGAGCTGATTGGCTGGACTATCGCCGGTATTGAAGCGGACGATATCCTTGCTTGCCGCGGCTTCTGTCAAATCCAAAATGTCGGCGCCCGATCCGCCGATCAAAATATCCGCGCCGTCTTTTCCAATCAGAGTGTCATTACCGTTCAATCCCGTCAACAGGTTACTTGCTGCATTTCCGGTTAATATGTTAATGCCGTTGGTGCCTGTTCCATCCGCAGCAATCGTGCCCAACAATGTGAGATTTTCAACATTGTTGCCGAGACTCGCCAATTGCAAGGAAAATGTATTCTGAATCTCGATGGTGTCGGTGCCTTCGCTAGCCAACTCGGTAATAGTGTCGCCGTCATTCGACAGCCGGTAGGTATCGTTACCTGTGCCGCCTATCAATTTATCCAAACCGCCGGCGCCGTCGAGAGTGTCGTTTCCGGCAAGTCCGGTTAAGGTATTGGCGCTGTCATTGCCGCGAATTTCATTGTCATTAGTGTTTCCTGTGCCGTTAATGGCATTGCTTCCGCTCAAGGACAAGTTTTCAAAGTTTAATAACGAGGACATATTAAAAGTCGCATTACTTTGGATTGTGTCGATGAAACCGGTTTTAATCTTTCCAAAGGAGTCGACCTGATTGGTGACTTCTATGAGAACGTCGGTTGCCGTATCGACAACATATGTGTCATTGCCCAGAGCGCCTTCTAAGGTGTCGATGCCGTCTCCCCCGTTCAGCACATTACTGCCGTCATTCCCCTTCAAATAATTATTGGTTTCCCGTCCGGTGATATTTAAATTGCTTGTGCCGGTCAAGCGGGCATTTTCAATATCGACCCAATTGCCTTGAGCGCCTAAATCGAGATTGATCGACTTTGACTCTACCCAATCGTTACCTTGCCCGGCCACTTCTTTAATATTTTCCAAAAGGTTGTCGACGATAAAAGTATCGTCGCCGTAGCCGCCTTCAAAAGTATCAATGCCGGTGCCGCCGTCTAAGAAATCGTCGCCGAACCCGCCTTTAAGAACATTATTTAAACTGTCGCCGATAATGCGGTTGTTTAAGTTATTTCCGTTAGCTTCAATTAAATTACCCAGCATTTTCAGGTTTTCAACGCCGTTGGTCAGTGTATAGCTGGATGTCAGCGTTACGCCTTTATACTCTACGGTGTCTACACCAAAATTTAAGATGTTTTCCACCACGATATCGTTGGCTGAATCAATGCGAAATAAGTCGCTGCCGCTTCCGCCTACCAGGGTATCGTTGCCGCTCACTTTGCTTAATGTATCCGTTACCGGCGCATAGAACGGTGAATAAAACCAACCGTCCAAGGTATCGTC
Organism: Methylococcaceae bacterium UBA7658; assembly: GCA_002483425.1. Classification (GTDB taxonomy): domain Bacteria; phylum Pseudomonadota; class Gammaproteobacteria; order Methylococcales; family Methylomonadaceae; genus Methyloglobulus. Next base: position 14,734 of record DLHW01000048.1, on the reverse strand, counting down.
GCCGTCGCCGCCGTTGAGGGTATTATCGAATTTATTGCCGATCAACAGGTTATTAAGGCTATTGCCGATGGCGCTGACCGCCGCCGCGTTATCCAGCAAATCGATGTCTTCAATGCCGGTAGCCGTGCTGACGCCAACACCCACGGTATTTAGATTAAAAGAAACGCTCGATACCAGCAAATCCCGTCCCGCGCCGCCGTCGATTTTGTCGACGCCCAGCCCGGTGAAAATGATGTCTTCGCCGTCGCCCGCGACGATGGTATCGTTTCCGGCGGCGCCGTCCAGGATGTCGTTCAGGCTGCTGCCTTCTAAACGGTTACTCAACGCATTACCGGTCAGCCAAGCCACTGTGTAAGTGATGCTATTGGGTTTGAAAACATAGATGTGGTCGTCTAGTACCCCGTTTTCGACGTTATTCGCAAGCACAACGTCGAAGTTATACGGCGGCGTGGTGAGCGGGTCGAGTTCTTTTCCGGTCGAATCTTTATCGTCATCGCGGCCGTCGTCTTTAAAGTCGCGGATAAAGTAGATTGTATCCGTACCGCCGGTCGCGCTTTCAACGATGGTGTCTGCCATGTTATCGAAAGTGATAATGTATTTGTCATTTCCTGCACCGCCGGAAAGCGAATCCGCGCCATAACCGGAGAATAAAACATCGCTGCCGGAACCCGATACGATGGTATCGTTCCCTAAACCGCCTTCGAGCCAAGAACTTAAGGCGATATTGGTGTTAACGACCGTGATTTTATCGTTATCCAAACCGCCGTACGCGGTTGCTTGATTATGGACATTAAAAACATCTTTACCTTCATTGCCGAACATGGTGTCGTAACCGCCGAATAAGGTATCGTCCCCTAAACCGCCGATCAATGCGTCCCTTTCGGTGCTGACCTCGCCGTAAGTGATCGTGGTGTTAGTATCCGCCAGAACATCGTTGCCGTCGTTGCCTTCAAGCAGGTCGGAGCCGACGCCGCCAAATACGCTATCGTTATCCAAGCCGCCCGAAAGATAATCGTTCCCCGTTTCGCCTTTAAGCGTATCCGTTCCTACGCCGCCATAACCAATATCGTCGCCCGCGCTACCGAGAATCGAATCGATGCCGATGCCGCCGTCCAATAGGTCGTTTCCTTCATTTCCGGTGAGTACATCGTTACCGGCACCGCCCGCAACAAAATCATTGCCGGCGCCGCCCAAGACCTGATCGTTGCCAAGGCCGCCGTCCAACGCATCAATCCCGTCGCCGCCGGTTATACTATCGTTTCCAACATCGCCGTTGATAATGTCATTGCCTAAATTGCCAAATAAAGTATCGTTACCCAAACCGCCGTTTAAAGTATCGTCGCCAGCCAGCGCATCGATATTGTCCGCAATACCGGCCGTATCGGTGTAGCTATCGTCGTTTATTGTGAGTTTAACAAGGGCCATGGTTGTTCCTAAAGTAAAGAAAAAAGGAGAAAAACATCTAACGCTTAAAATATCGCAGTTAATATAGCTAAATAAATTGAATGTGCGCTAAGTTTTTGATAAAAAAGCGACATGGTTCAAATTATTTTTTATTAAAAAATATGGTGACTAACAGAATTAATAACGCTATTAAAAATTTTAACGGTTAAAGCGGAGCAAAGATATTGGTATAAATACTTAGTTAAGATGTTTGAGTTTATTGATAACAACCTGAATAAAAGTTGTATTTCGAATTTAATAAATTGTACTTAGGCATGAAAAGGCTATATCGCAAAATCGTTTATGTCCGGATATTTAAGCAGCTTGCAAACCAGAGCTAATTATCCGCTATACGTTCTGTGCGGTTAAACTGTAAATCATTAAGTTTCGGACCGTGTTTGCCGGGATTGAAAACAAATGGTCTTGTTGTTTATTTAAGTTGGTTCGAGAAAACGCTCAGGCGGAATATGGGCCTGACAAACGCAAGTATGCGCTATGCCGTCTGTCAGGGTAATTGTCTTGGCGGCTTTCCCGGAGCGTAAATTAAACTATATTAAAGCGACAAAACCGGAGAATTATTGTTTGGTTTCAACGATCGATTTTAAGCTGGTCAATCCTTTCTCGAATTGTCCGCCGATCATTTTGTCGCAGTTCATGATAAGACCCATCACTTTAGCCATAAAATTGTTGGTGCCGCTCATAGTCCAGTTGACAATCGTGCGCTCGCCTTCGGATTCAAAAGTGAATTCCGCTGTATTTGTGGCTTGCATGGGCTTTTGAAAGTCTAACTTAAACCGTATCTGCTCATTGGGGCGGCTTTCGGTGATAATCATGCCGCCCACACCGACTTTATGATTGCCCGACCAGTTCATCTTGGCGCCTACGCCTTCGGCGGGTCCTTCGAAACTATTTTTAGCGTTGGGGTCGAGCTTTGCCCACGGCGACCAAGCGTCCCATTTCTGTAAATTGTTGACGTGGGGAAATATTGCGGAAGGTGGCGCGGCTATCCGGCAAGTCCGGGACACCGCGAAATTATCCGGCTGCCTAGCAGCTAGAATGAGCACAATAACGATAATAAGGGGAATTAGCAAAAATATAATATTGATCATGATGGCATGCTCTCCTTTTTGAAAATACGCTTGATAAACCAGTTGTGCGATTAATCCGCTATTAATCATACGCCGAATAGAGACGGTTTGCGACGAAACGATCTGATCTATTGCAGTCTTCGCGCTACGAAAACTTTGTCATTCAATAGGGCCGATGCTCCCAATGAATACTGCTTAAAAAACATTCGTTCCGTTTTTTCAAGAAAACGGTTTTGCTTTCAGGAATGAGATGATAGATTTGTAAAATTGCATGTCAACCGAACCGCGATTGTTTTCAAATCATCTTCGGACATTTCTGCAGCGGTGATACTCACACAGCCGATACTGTAGAGTGACATCGATCAGTTCTCGGTAAGACCAAAACGCTTGAACTCAAAAAACCTGAAATATTTCCGGTAACTATATACCTAGCAACGCCGGTATTCAATTCCGGAAAATCTCTTTAAGCTTATCGGCTATTGGTTAAAGGGGAAAACCCCATGATAATATGGTCTTTGTTACCTTATATCGAGAAACCAATGAGTAATGTATTCAGTTTTACCGGCACAGTGGGCCGCGACGCGGAAGTGCGTTATACCGCTTCCGGCATGGCGGTGTTGAGTGTCACAGTCGCTAATAACATCGGCTTCGGCGACAAACAGCAAACCTTATGGGTACGTGTGGCTTTATTTGGAAAGCGCGCCGAAGGCGGATTGCAAAACTATCTGAAAAAAGGCCAGCAAGTTTTCGTATCCGGCGAATTAACCCAAAACGAATATAAAGCCAATGACGGCACAATGAAAACCAGCTTGGAATTGAACGCCAACATTATCGATTTGGTCGGAAAAAGAAACGAAGGCAGCTCCAGCCAACAGGCTTATCAGCCCTCCGGGGCGCCGTCGCAGCAGCCGCAAAGCGGACACGATAATTTTAGCGAAGCTTACGATGACGATATTCCTTTTTAGGAATTGCTGGTTAAAAGTCTTTCGGCAAGCGCTGTATCTGAAAAGCATAAAAGCTTGTTGAAAGCATGTGCTCTCGGGTATGACGGAAATTCATTTGTTCAGAAGTTCATTTAAGACTGATTGACTAATTTTTGGACAAATTAAGTTTTGGCGCTTCTCTGGGCTTCAGCAGCTTAGCATCAATTTCAAAATCGAAACGAATTCTGCTAGCGGCTTCTTTGGCGTGTTTTTTATCCTTGAATGGACCCGCTACTACTTGATAGCTACGGTTAACCGCGACTTGACGGGCAGGAATCGGCGGGCCTTGATGATTTAACATGGCCGCCAATTTTTTCGCATCGTTTTCGTTATCGAATGTGGCCACCAGCATAGCCCAATCGTTGTCGGTCAATGTTTCGGCCACGGGTTGACCGTACAATTGGCCGGGGTGCGCTAGTTGCACGGCTTTTTTATTGATGTCGTCTATCTCGGAGGCGTTCGTCAACACAGGGGACGGTACGCCGTCGGCGCGGTCTATTATGCGATTAACTTTATCCCAATCGACCTCGGCTTTATGTTCTTTTGCTAATTTACGCAATTCTTTCGAGACTTGTTTTTTTAGTTGCAACTTGTTGTTCGACCATTTTTCCAAGGGTTCATTCGCTTCAAGGTACAACATACCGTCGCGCCAGGCGGCTAGATAAGGATCGTGCACAATCCGCACGGGTGTGCCTACGGGGACTTTATTGAATAACACCTCAATATCTTCCGGATACATCTGCACACAACCGTGGCTGATTTGCATGCCAATGCCGAACGGCTTATTGGTGCCGTGTATCAAATAACTGCCGATGGCTAAACGCATGGCGTAATAACCGAGCGGGTTATCGGGACCGGAACGGACTACGCTGGGCAAATAATGACCTTTTGCCGCATGTTCGCGGTGAATCGAAGGTGGCACATGCCAATCGGGATTAGGCGTTTTAACGGCTATGCTGGTTATGCCCATCGGCGTATTCCAGCCGTCACGGCCGATACCGACCGGGTAAGTGAAGACTGTATTAGGTGCTTTCTTAGGATAATAATACAGTCGCATATTGGCCACATTCAGAACAATACCCTTATGGGGCGCGTCGGGTAAAATAAACTGCAACGGAAGAATAACGCGGCTATTGGCTCGAGGGGTCCACGGCGATACGCCCTTATTGGCGGCGGTGATGTCGTTATATCCTAGCCCGAAATGCCGCGCGACGTCAGGTAAGGTGTCGTGTTCGCGGGTTTCTACCGAGGCGATGGCGCCCACCAAAGTCTGGTCGCCGGTAAGTTCGAATTCATGTTTTTCAATATCTGTTTGCAGCGGCGTTTGCGGCGCTTCAATAACCGGGCGCTTGGTATAAGGGAAATATTGAGATAAGGTTTGGCACCCGCTTAATAGCGCGGACGCCAATATTAAACTGAGAGTAAGCGTTGACTTTTTAATCATTAAATTTAAAGCCGTCTGATTGAGCAATTATCGGCCGGGAATAGTGTGGAAAATCGACTTTCGATAAAAACTGAAAATTGAACGATAGTTAAGTTTAGAATAACCTTGATTAAGTAAGCATTAAGAAAATCAATGCAATTGCGACGATATGAATTGTTAAAAATTAAAGATAGCCGTTAACTACCTATGAATAAATGCCAATGGGCTTTAAATAGCCCGAGTGAAGAGCTTTACCATGACTGCGAGTGGGGCGTTCCTGTCCACGACGACCGGCTTTTGTTCGAATTTCTGGTGTTGGAAGGCGCACAGGCCGGACTCAGTTGGTCAACCGTACTTAATAAACGCGACAGCTACCGTTTAGCATTCGACGGTTTTGATGTTCAAAAAGTTGCCGGTTACGACGCTGACAAAGTTGAAGAATTACTACAAAATCAGGCAATTATCCGGAATCGGCTGAAGATTAATTCAGCGATTTCGAATGCCCGCAACTTTATTAAGGTTCAGGAAGAATTTGGAAGTTTCGATAGTTATATTTGGGGCTTTCTCGACGGTCAACCGATTCAGAATCATTGGGGTCATCACCGGGAGCTTCCGGCATCGACCCATCTTTCCGACCTGATCAGCAGGGACTTAAAAAAACGCGGCTTCAAATTTGCCGGTAGTGTAATTGTTTACGCGCACATGCAAGCAACCGGAATGGTAAACGATCATACCGTCGATTGTTTTAGGCACCGGGAAGTCAAACAATTATCCGAAAATGAAGGCGCGGACTGAGGGAAATTATCGTTAACGGCATCGGGAATAAAATGCAACAAACTTCTTTTAGAATAATTTCCCTTAGCCGCATAAGGTTTTTCTATACAAAACACCGATAATTTTTTACTCTATCGGATTAATATATCTTTGTTTAGGAGGAAAAAAATGATTCACTATGTCACGGGCGATCTCTTACTGTCAAAAGCGCAAGCGATAGCGCACGGTATTGCGCCAAACGATTCTTTTTCCAGCGGTTTGGCGTTGAGTTTAAGAGAAAACTGGCCTGCGATGTATAAAGATTTCCGGCATTATTGCCAAACGACTCATCCCAAAGCGGGTTCGGCTTGGTTATGGGGCGGCGCCGACGGTGTTCGTATCGTCAATCTTTTTACCCAGGAAGCCGCTTACGATCATGGTGAAAAACCCGGCAAAGCCTCGGTCGAGCACGTCAATCACTCGTTACGGGAGTTGCATAAATTAATGGATAGTGAAAAATTCACCAGCTTGGCGTTGCCGCGTTTAGCGACAGGGGTCGGCGGTTTAGACTGGGCAGATGTCAAACCTCTAATTGAAAAACACCTGAGCGGTTTAAATGCAGCCGTCTATGTTTACGAAACTTACCATAAAGGCTCGGCGGTAAACGAACCGGGTTGAAGCGCTAAGTTTATAAAATGGGCCAAGAGATTCATTCAACGCAATTTAGCGAAGCAACGTTCAAAGAGTTTGAACGACGCCTCATTAATGAAACCGGTCGGTTGCAAAAAGCGCTCGCCGATGGCGATTTTTCCGACACCGGAAATATCTGCGGTTACGAGCTAGAATCTTGGCTGGTGGATCACAACTACATTCCGTCTCCCATTAACCAGGATTTTCTCAGCCAGCTGAATAACCCCCTGGTCGTTCCCGAACTTTCGCGGTATAACGTTGAACTCAACGGCGAACCGTTGCCGCTCCATGGCAATGTGTTGACCGCCATGACGGATGAACTCAACCAAACCTGGCGGCAATGTCAGGATAAAGCGCACGAGCTGGACAGCGTCTTATTGATGATTGGTATTTTACCGACGATACGTCAGCAGGATCTTTGTCTGGCCAATATGTCCGACCTTAAGCGGTACCGGGCCTTAAACGAGCAAGTGTTGGCTAAACGCGCCGGCCGGCCGATCCGCATTTGCATCGAAGGCCGTGAATGTTTGACTATCGACCATCCCGATGTGATGTTAGAGGCGGCTACGACATCGTTCCAAATCCATTTGCAAACCGGGCAAAACGATGCCGTGCGTTATTACAACGCGGCCCTGATCGCGGCCGGACCGTTGGTAGCCGCTTCGGGTAATTCGCCGCTGCTATTCGATACAGACTTGTGGGATGAGACCCGGATTCCACTATTCGAACAAGCGATTGAAATGGGCGACAACGCCGTACCGGAAAAACGGCGGGTTAGTTTCGGCAGAGGCTATGTCCGTGCCTCGCTATATGAATGCTTCGACGAAAATATAAGCCAACATACCGCGCTTCTGCCGATTTTGATGGACGGTCCGTGCGATCACTATGCGCACTTACGTTTGCATAACGGCACAATATGGCGCTGGGTCCGGCCATTAATCGGTTTCGATGCGGACGGTACGCCGCATTTACGCATCGAACAGAGGGTCCTTCCGGCTGGTCCGAGTCTGGTGGACATGATGGCTAACGCGGCGGTTTATTTCGGACTTTCCCGTTTTTTAGCAACCCTGCCAGAACCGCCCGAAGTTTGCTTCGGCTTTGATAAAGCCCGGGAAAACTTTTACGCCGCCGCCCGTAACGGACTTCATGCCGGCCTTTTCTGGTTGAACGGACGAAGCAGCGATGCCGGGACGCTTTTGTTGGAGGAAATTTTGCCAAAAGCAAAATTAGGTTTGAAAATGTTAGCCATTGCAGACGATGATATTGAATTTTATATCGATATAATGACTGCACGGATAATGACGGGGCAAACCGGTTCTGTATGGCAGCGGTCTTACCGTAACAAGCATAAGGCCGGTAATTTGCAGCTTGTGGCGGCCTACTTGGAAAGACAACGCAGCGGCGCGCCGGTACACGAATGGGAATTGTAAAAAAGAAAACAAACAATCATGTTAATTGAAAGGAATGATCTGCCAGAACGGTTTTTTGATGTTGAAGCGCATGATCTCTACCGGATATTGCCCGGTCCCACGCTTATTCATTTACCGGGCCGCCGGAGCGAGCCGCTCTTTGTCTCGATCCTCTTGCATGGCAACGAAGATACCGGATTAAAAGCCATGCAAACGGTTTTACAAAAATACCGGGCGCAAATGCTTCCGCGCTCGCTTTCGCTGTTTATCGGCAATATCGCAGCAGCCCGCAACGGTTTAAGACGGCTCGATAATCAGCCGGACTATAACCGGGTTTGGTCGAGGCAGGAAACTGAACCCGAATTACCGGAACACCAACTGATGCAAACCGTCATCGGTAACATGGCGGCTCGAAACGTATTCGCGAGCATCGATATTCATAACAATACTGGGTTGAATCCGCATTACGGTTGTGTTAATCGTTTGGATGACGCGTTTTTGCATTTAGCAACCCTGTTTTCGCGGATTGTGGTTTATTTTACGCACCCTAAGGGCGTTCAGTCCGAAGCCTTTGCCGCCTTGTGTCCGGCGGTCACGTTAGAATGCGGAAAACCGGGCGGAGCTGGGGGTGTCGAACACGCCGCCAGTTTTGTAGATGCGGTGTTACACTTATCGGCCTTGCCTTCGCATCCCGTAGCTAATCACGATCTCGATCTTTTCCACACGGTAGCGGTAGTCAAAATACCGGAACATATCAGCCTAAGCGTTGATAATACTGCCGCCGAATTGAACCTAAAGGCCGATATCGATTATTACAATTTCCGGGAATTGCCGCCGGGTACCGGATTAGCCATGACTTCTTCAAACGGTACATTGCCGGTACAAGCATGGGATGAGGCGGGCAATGATGTGACTAGCCATTATTTTGAACGACAGGATAATGCCTTGGTTAACCGGCGTACCGTGATGCCCGCCATGCTGACCCGGGATGCCGGCGTTATCCGGCAAGATTGCTTGTGTTATTTGATGGAGCGGTTATCAAAAAAACATTGAATTTAACTGGAAACCGATTCGGCGCTCGATTATTTTTCGCATTGAATTGAGTTTGCAATTAAAAGCCATTACCTTGATTTACTTCTATGTAAGATGATCGGCAGGTTATTCGCATGTTCGGGCTATTTTTTCATGGCATTCCTAAGGAGATTAAACAAGGACTAATTGTACTGTGCTGTTTAAGTCACATGATTGCGATAAGCTGGTGGAGTTTACCGCATCAATTTGCCAGTGTGGCAGGTGGGTTCGAAGAACGAGGTTTCGATACCGTTCTCATTAAAATCTTTTCTTTGAACAACAATCCGGGTATTAAAGACTTATTAGAACATTACATCAATCTTACCGGCAGCCAGCAATATTGGGATTTTTTTGCACCGCAGAGTCCGCGCTACCATCAGTATTTATCTATTTGCACTAGAACTCAAACAGACCCGGAATCCGGAAAAATAACCTGCAGCAACAAACCTTTATTTAGCAATCTCGATAACCGGTTAAATAACGAAGCCGGGTATTTTGAGCTTTTCGGCAGTGGCCGGAGCCGGTATTACCGGTTGACTGAAAATCTGGTTAAGTTGCAAGATCAAGACCTGTTAAAACGATTTACGGCCTATCATCGCGCTTATTCCCCAGCCGCCATGAAGGACGAAACGTATCCCATTCAACTTGTATTGCACCTGTTCGAGTTACATCCCGAACTCGCCGATTTATCTCCATCAGGTTACCGGATGGATCAAATACTGCTGACCTTGCCGTGACAATCCTTGCGAATTGGCGGCTGTTCTGGTTTAGGCGTACCGATATCCGGCGTTACGCCGCTCTCCGGATCGCCTTCGGAATTTTATCGGCCGTATATTTGGCAGGTATGATGCCTTATATTGAAACTCACTTCAGTATTTCCGGCTGGTTGGGCGCCGCCGGGCCGGTCACTGATCAAAACGGCGGCAGTTGGTCGTTGTTGTTTATCGACGCTAGCGCGAATGCGGCAACTTCAGCTCAAATTTTCGTCCTGTTCGGGATCGCAACCTCGATTCTTCTTGCGGCTGGCTGGCGAAGCCGCTCGATGGCCTGCTTAACTTGGCTGGTGTGGGTGTCGCTATGGAATAGGAATCCCTTGCTTATGGATGGCGACGATGCTGTTTTGAAGTCGATGTGTGGCTACCTCATGTTTTCGCCTTGCGGACAGCGCTGGTCGGCCGATGCTTATCGTCAGCATTTTCCTCAGTACGGCGCGGTATGGCCGTTGCGTTTGATACAATTCCAGATTGCCCTGATCTATTTCGTCTCGGGCTGGGTTAAATTTCACAGCCCTGAATGGCTGGACGGCACAATTATCCAATATGTCTTAATTCACCCCCACTATTCGCGCTGGAATGGCTGGAACATCATTCATAAGCCTTTTATCGATGACATACTGGCAATACTGGCATGGCTGATCCGCTGGTGGGAGCTACTGTTTCCGATTTTCTTGTTGAATACTCACACGCGAAAAATTTGCCTAGCCGTGGGTATTTTTTTCCATATCGGCTTATTGACGACGATGAATTTACGCTGGTTTGCGCTAATTATGTTAGCGCTTTATCTAGCTTTGATACCGGAATTTTGGTTTGCCCGCAGTGAAACGGCAATAGCCGCTTGCTTCCAGGGAATTTGGAAGCGCCGGTAGGTTGGCTAAGTTTTTCAATATTGCTGGTCTGACCAGGTAATTGACAGGGGTTTAACCATTTGGATTTACGGCATTATGAATTATTTATTACTCGGCACGAGCGGTTGTCACTTATGCGAATTGGCGGAAGACATAATCGATGAGTGTCATTCTGTAATAGATCTTCCGGTAAAACTTATCGACATCGCCGAACAAACGTGTTGGCAACATGACTTTGCCACCCGAATTCCCGTATTATTACACCGGGAATCCAACAACTGCTTGTGTTGGCCGTTTACCCAAGACGACGTAATAACCTTTATTAATAGAATCATGACCGAACAATACCGAATCGAAAAAGACAGCATGGGCGAATTGCAAGTCCCGGCTAATGCTTTATTCGGCGCGCAAACCCAGCGCGCCATTAACAATTTCCCGGTCAGCGGGTTGACCATGCCGCCCGCATTTATCAAAACCGTGGCTTTGGTTAAACATATTGCGGCGAAAGTAAACGCCAGCTTGGGCGACATGGAGAAAACCTTAGCGGATGCCGTCATCAGCGCCGCGCAAGCTATCCGGGACGGGCAACATCAAGATCAGTTTCCGGTCGACGTGTTCCAGACCGGTTCCGGTACAAGCACCAATATGAACGTTAACGAAGTGATCGCAACTTTAGCGTCGCGGATCGCGGGGAGCGCTGTTAGCGCTAACGATCATGTCAATATGGGGCAAAGCAGTAACGACGTCGTACCGACCGCTATTCATGTCAGTGCGGCGTTGGAGTGCAATAAAGTCTTATTGCCGTCTTTAACGCATCTCGCCGAAACCATTGAACAAAAGGCCGCTTCTTTGGATCACATCACCAAAACCGGACGCACTCACCTTATGGACGCCATGCCGGTCCGGTTAAGCCAGGAATTAGGCGGCTGGGCGCTGCAAATTCGCAATGGCGTTGATAGAATTCAATCCGCGTTGCCGCGCGTTTACAAACTTGCCCAAGGCGGCACAGCCGTTGGCACCGGCATTAACGCGAATCCGGAGTTTGCCGTCGAGTTCGCCAAGGCGCTGGCCGAGGACACAGGGCTGCCGTTTCAACCGAACACATCGTTTTTTGAAGGCTTAAGTTCACAGGATGCAATCGTAGAACTATCTTCACAGTTGAAGGTGATTGCCGTCAGCTTGATGAAAATCGCCAACGATCTACGCTGGATGAACAGCGGCCCGCTGGCGGGATTAGGCGAGATCGAATTGCCAGCCTTGCAACCCGGCAGCAGCATTATGCCCGGTAAGGTGAATCCGGTGATTCCCGAAGCTGTGACGATGGTGGCCGCGCAAGTTATCGGCAACGACGCTACGATTACCATCGCAGGTCAATCCGGCAGTTTCCAGTTAAACGTAATGTTGCCCGTTATTGCGTACAACATCCTGCAGAGCATTGAATTGCTTGCCAACGTCAGCAAACTGCTGGCCGATAAAGCCATCGCCGGATTTACCGTCCGTGAAGATAACCTGCAATTAGCGTTGGCGAAAAACCCGATTTTGGTGACGGCGCTCAATCCTATCATCGGTTACGCCAAAGCGGCGGAAATCGCCAAAGCCGCTTATAAACAAGGGCGGCCCATCATCGATGTTGCCGCGGAAATGACCGAGATCGGCCGGGCGGAACTGGAAAAGCTGCTGGAGCCTAAACATTTAACGGAAGGCGGCATCGGACATTAAGATAATGTCTAGCGATTTATTGTCGAATCGGCCGACGTTATTTCAGAGATCAGCCTGGGTTTTGCTCAATTAAGTGTTCGAAATAAAACAATTAAGCGCAATCGGTGAAGCCGATTGCGTTGCGTGGAATAAGCTGGCAGGGAATAGCTATCCATTTCTAAGGCATGAGTTTTTATCAGCTTTGGAAGAAAGCGGTTGCGTTTCCGAAAAAACCGGATGGCAACCGAAACATCTTCTCGTTACCGAGAGTAACCAAGCCGTTGCGGCAATGCCCTTATATCTTAAAACGCATTCCCGTGGCGAGTATGTGTTCGATCAGCAATGGGCTTACGCTGGTGGACAATACGGCGTTTCTTATTATCCAAAATGGTTGACCGCGATTCCATTTACGCCTTGTCAGGGCGTACGGACGGCGCTTGCCGGCCATACTAACCGGCGGCATATCGCAAGGTTGCTGTTCGATTTCATCAAATCTCAATCGGAACCTTCCGGCGCTTCCTCTTGGCATTGTTTATTTCCCGTTAGCGAGGAATTGGAAACGCTTCGCGAGCAAGGCTTATTAGTGCGCGAAGGCATTCAATTTCAATGGTTTAATAAGGGTTACACGTCTTTCGGCGACTTTCTCGATACCTTCAATCACAGCAAACGCAAGATGCTGAAACGCGAGCGCCGTAAAATTATCGAGCAAGGAGTCGAACTCTTTCAACTCTCCGGTCATGAAGTCAGCGATCTGCAATGGCGTGTGTTTTACGATTTTTACCAAACGACGTATCTAAAGCACGGCATGCCGCCGTATCTCAATCTTGATTTTTTTATACGTTGCGCGCGCACAATGGGCGATCGAATGTTATTGGTGTTCGCCGTGAAATCGAATAATTATGTGGCCGCGGCGCTAAGTTTTACGTCTGATGACACGTTATACGGGCGTTATTGGGGATGTCTGGCCGAGTACGATAGTTTGCATTTTGAGACTTGTTATTACCAAGGACTGGATTATTGCATCGCCAATGGGTTACAGCGTTTCGATTCCGGTGCGCAGGGCGAACATAAAATTGCCCGCGGCTTCGAGCCGGTCACCACCTATTCCGCGCATTGGTTTAAAGATAAGCGTTTCGCCGAAGCTGTCGCACAGTTTTTAGCCAGGGAAACAAGTGCAGTGCGGTTTTATAAGGACGATGCGGCAACATATTTGCCCTTTAAAAAATAACTGACTTTATCGGCTTGAATAGTAAAATGACGCGCTAGGCAAGATTTAATAAACCGTTTTGACAACTTGAAAAGGAGGAAAAAGTGATCGAATATAAAAAATATCAATGTACGGTGTGCGGCCACATTTACGATGAAGCAGCTGGTGATACCGATTCCGGCATTGAACCCGGAACGTTATGGGAAGATATAGCGGACGATTGGCGTTGCCCCGAATGCGGTGTGGAAAAGAGCGATTTTGAGCTAATCGACTAAGACAGAATACATTCGATAATAATAAAAACGGGAGGCTGACATGAATATTGTTGTCGTAGGTTCAGGTATTGCCGGAGTGACGTTTGCTGAAAAATACCGGACCTTATCGCCCGATACGGAAATTACGCTAATCACTCAAGAACACGACGGCTATTACTCCCGGCCCTTGTTGTCTAGAGGCTTTACAAAAACCGATATCGAGCAGTCCATTATTTTAAAATCGTTCGATAAACTGCGCGAAAGCAATATCGACGTTATCGCCGGATCCGAAATTACCGGAATTGATTGCAAACAAAAAACCGTTGCCATCGATGGGCCGTGTCAAGAAAAATTTTTGACTTACGACAAATTGATTTTGGCGCAAGGTTCCGAGGCTTTTGTTCCGCCGCCGTTCCGTCCCTTTGAAAAGCTGTTTTTCAAATTGAACAGCCTGGCCGATCTGAAAGCCATGCGAAAATTCCGCCAGCCGTTCTTAAACCGTAATCAACATCCCCATTGGGCGGTGGTCGGCGGCGGCTTAATCGGTTGCGAAGTCGCTTCGGACTTGGCGGCGGCGGGCGATAAAGTCACGATCTATCACATGATGGACCGTCTTATGGAACGCCAGTTGGTTCCGGAGGACTCGGCCGGTCTTTTGGCCGTATTGCAAGCATCCGGCGTCGAAGTGTTGTTAAATCAGGCGGTGCAAAGTTTTGCCGATGAAGGCGGGAAGCTCTGTGTAAAAACGGATGTGACGGCGGAATACGACGCCATCGTTGTGGCGACCGGTTTTAAACCGCGAACCGGGTTAGCTCAGCAAGCCGGTTTGGACGTTGGCCGGGGTATTAAGGTGAATGCTTATTTGCAAACCAGCGATGAAGATGTTTTCGCGCTGGGCGATGCCGCCGAACTGTCGGAAAGCAAACTTTATGCCTACATTCTACCCATTCGCAGTCAAGCGCTTTGGCTGGCGAATCACTTAACCGGGCAGGAGCAAACCCCTTGGGCGCCGGCGCTGTTTTCGACCAAGGCTAAGGTGCATGGCTTTGAGGCGAAGTATCCATATAATTTATAAAAATAGGCAATGGAAG
>DLHW01000026.1 GCA_002483425.1 Methylococcaceae bacterium UBA7658 | reverse complement strand
AAAATTGGTTATTTGGCGTAAAGGCTCAACCATCAAATTAATTTGCTACATTTACTGGTGCCATATAAATTACCCATTGGTATGATGCGACGGAACTTTATTCGGATATCTTTTATTCAACGGTAATTTTCAATAAAGCATATTTAGGTCAGTTACAACAGTATTCTGAGGAATTTACAATGTGCGGATTATAACTTTAGGACATATTTGAATTTACCAATGAACTTACCTCTTCGTATTTTCATTGGCTCATCAACGGAGGGGTTCCCAGTCGCCCAAGCGCTCGCACAGCAACTCGACCAACACCACAACTTGATTCCTAGTCTCTGGAACCAAAGGACATTTAAGCTCTCAAAAACTTATATCGAGTCTTTAGAAACCGAGCTTTCTAAAGCGCATTTCGCTATCCTAGTGCTAACTCCTGAGGATTTAATAGTGAATCGCCCTGGGTTTCTCGGAGGCTAAGAGTTGTGAATCATGCCGATTGGTTGGACCTGGTAAGTTGTTGATAATAAATTTCTTCAGTTTCCACCGGTGGAATGTTGCCACTGGGTTTTAATAGCCGGTAATGGTTAAACCAATTAACCCACTCCAGCGTTCTTAGTTCAACGGCTTCCCTGTTTTTACCCCATAGGGCACAAGTCCAGGATTGACGATGAATCACTTCCGCTTTATACAAACCATCCATGGTTTCGGCCAGCACATTGTCATAAGAATCCCTCACGCTGCCGACCGAGGCCTCAATACCGGCTTCGGCCAAGCGTCCGGTATACCGGATCGACACCTATGTTACGCCCCGGTCGCTATGGTGGATTAAACTGCCTGTCGGCTTTCTGGCGTATACCCATGGGGCACAAGTAAAGCTTGATCCAGCGCGTCCAGCACGAAATCCGTACGGGCCGAAACGGAAACTTTCCAGCCAACGATAAACCGGGAAAAGACATCAATCACGAAGGCAACGTAAACAACGCCTTGCCAAATTGAAACATAGGTGAAATCAGCAACCCATAAGGCGTTCGGACAGGCGGCGGTAAATTGCCGGTTAACCCGATCCAAGGGATACGCATCATCAGGACGACTGATGGTCGTTTTGACCCGTTTGCCGCGCACTACGCCTTTTAGCCCCAGTCTGCTCACTTGTGCCCCTCGGGTATCAAGCGCTCAACGGGACAACGGGTAACCGCTTGCCCTTTATACCCCCTGGGTACTCCCGGCGCAATTGCAGCCAAACCTTACGCGCACTATAAGCCTGGAAATTTTCATCCCAAATCCGACGGATTTGACCGCTCAAAGCCTCGTCGGCCTTTGCGCGTGCTGACCGGAAATCCGGATTGGCTTGTCGCGCCGCATGCCGGTAATAAGTCGATGGGGCAATCGGCAATACTTTGCAGATCAGCTCGACCCCATAGACTGCCCGGTGTTCGTCTATAAAGATTTTCATCCTTTGAATGGGCGCTTATGCCCCGCGGGTAGTCGAGCTCCGCCTGGGCAAAATAAGCGGACGCCCCTTCGGCAAGCTCAAGGCAGGCTTACGCAGGATTTCATTGAGATAGCACCTTATGTCAGCGAAACGAAAACATCTAAGGATGCCAAAAAATTCTGGGAAACATGGAACAAATACACAAAAATCACCAAAGGTACTCTTATGTATATGATTAATTGTTAAAAAAAATAACCATGTACGGGGGCATTGTCCCCCGATATGAGGGTTAGTCCCTTAATGTCGGAAGCCAATATCGTGCTTTTAAAGTGGAAAAAAGAAAAATAGCGACAATTCAGGCATGTCCTTTTAAATAGTCGAGCGGATGAATATGCGAGGTTGTCTTATGGCGTTCAAAGAAACTCACCAACAACCGAGATGATAACTGAGACTATAACTAGGCTAAATCAACAAAAACCAACATAAATGATAATAAAATCCAATAAAATGTACATAACATATTGATTTATATTGAGCCAATGGCGGAAATCGAACCCGTGACCTAAAAATGGAGAACCCGTTTGCTGTATATCTCCCTCCTGGACGATTACAAGTCGAGCAAGGTTACGAAAACTTAGGCTTTGCGTAGTTCCTTTTTTGCTGCTTTTCAGGATGCGCTTTCCAAGCAATCCGATTTTATCTAGCAAGAAACCGGACAAATTGTCTATCTATCGTGACCGTGAGCCTGTTTCAGTTTCACAGAACTTTGATCCAAAGGGTTATTGAGATCAACAAGTATAAAATCGCCGCCAGATGTCGCTCGATTAAATCGCCAGTTTTCTCCATTACTAACAGCGAGTTCAAGTTCAATATTTCCAAATTTGTCCCGCTCTGGGATTTCTCTTAAGGACGAACCACCAAGCATGAAATCAATAGATTCGGCCAGAAAGGATTTTCCAGTATCGGAAGCACCACAAATGACATTGACACCAGGTACGAAATCAAGCTTTGACTGATCGCTAGGACCAGAAAAAACAAGCCTACGCAATTGAAGATAACTATCTGTCATAGGTTTGTTCTAGTAATTTGAATTGGCTGGAATTGACTTGACCACTTCTCGAACAAGCGATGTGTCATGCGGCGGACTTCCTCCGTCGATACATTTTCGAACCGCCTTACTGCCCAGTTCGCCCGATCCATCAACTGTCGAGAATATTCGGCTGTAAGCGAAGTCATGAACGGCGCTGCGGCTTCACCTGCAATATAGTTGAAACCGTCATCATTTGGAATTCTTTCTATGAGACCGCGACTTATCATTAGAAGCAAACCATTTTCGATTAGGCCACGACGAACGAGCAATTCGCCTGCTCGAAGTGGCAGTGCTGCATGTAGACTTTGAGGCCCATCGGCATCTCCGGAATGAACTACAAGGTAATCCATTTCCACCAGTCGCTGTAGATCGAATCCTGTTGGGAAAGCCGCCACTAGAATGGCTAATGAGCGAACTCCGGTTTCCAGTGGGCTATTAAACAAATATGGATGGAGACTATTCATTATCTGGAACCCACGTAAGACGGTCATCGTTAGCGAGTTGGTGGCAAATTCCCTGCCGATCCTGAGTTTTAGTCGTGGGAGCCAATGGATTAGCCGTCACAGCAACATGCGAGGCTTGAGCGACCGTTGCTCTCATTCTCTCAAAGCCATTAGTGTGACATCCTTCGCAAACGTCAACCACCCCGTGATAAATTTCATCCTGTAATGAGTTGAAAGTCCCTTCAGGAACTGTATCGCGAGCAAAATTACGAAGAGCCTCTGCATGATAGAATCGCTCACGCTGACGAAGATAGTCATCCTTTAATTTAGTGTGATTTTCCAATTCAGCCACGTTTGTAAATTTTAAACCGAGATGGTCACTATAGGCATCAAGTAGCTGACGGATGTATCGGCTTTCGATAAACGCTGGTATTTCAGGTGGGAACGATGGATCTGGTCTAAATGGTAATCCCCCGCCAAAACTTACAGTGTGATGACAGGTCAAACTATGACCTTCAATAAGCTCCACCAACGATTTCGAATCGAAGATGCTGAAATCAAAGTTATCAAAAAAGGCAGCCAGCGCATCCGAAAGAATAATTTCCTTGGTTGAAGTTATACCGGTCTGGCAGTTTTTCCCCCAATTCTCGGCAATTTTTCTTTTTAGATCGTCGGGCTTATTTAGTAGCTGTTCAAGGCTTGTCCCAATTCCTTGCGGGCAAACAAAGTAATATTTACGGGGCGGATTGTATTCACCTAAATAGGAATAGTAGATAATTTTCCCAATTTCTACCCAGGCATCACTTGGTCGCAATGGGTGGTCATAACGCTTGCATTGGTAGTTATCCCACACTCCCTTAAATCCCTTCTCTATGCAGAATCCGGCGATGTCCACACCAAGATCGCCCGAGCCACCGAAACGACGTAATTTCTCATATGAGCTTTCTAATGATGTCGCCCACTCTTCCACAAACTGTTCCCAGTCATCTGGTGAGAATGTCCTTATCCGAGCGGCTTTTGGGATGGGCACTCCGCTCTGCACATGTTCAGAAGAAGCTGAACACTTCGGCGGATTCAATTTGATTTCTTTTAGATCAGCATCTTCAATCAATGAAGTACCTCGGGGCATAAGGCCTAAAAATAAGCCCTTTAAACAAAAGTTATGTTTTGAGTCATTCCTATGCCTTGAAGGACTTCTTAAAGGAAAGAATATATCTGTTCAATTGTAGGATAAATTCTCAGTGGATGACTGAAATACAAAATTAAACAGAATTACATGTTTTTGAAACCCTGTGAATGTATATCGCCAGTCCTCACGAATGGGATAAAAAGCCAACTTGATCAAACACTACCCCCCATCCCTTCAATATAAGTATTGATAAAATCCTGAATCTTATCGGCAATGCGTTCAAGGATGGATTTTCGTTCCAGGATTTTGGGCTGGAAGTTGAGGGCTTTGACAATTTCCTGATCCCTGGGCAGGCGGTTAGCAAATTGATAGGTTTGCAATAGTTTGTTGAATTGCTCAGGGATTATGTTTTCATCGGTGCAAAGCTGCTCAAAGGCTTGTTGTTTGTGCTCGGACCAATAGTTTTCAAATGACCGGATGACATTATCGTTCGGCTTCAGCTTAGGCAGGTTTTCTTCTATAAATTCTTCAATTAGTTGCCGCTTGCTGCGGAGTTGCACTTCCCCCGCCACCAGATCGATTATTTCCTTCTGGCGTTTTTTGGCTTCTTCGGGATTGAGCTTATTCAGGCTGACCAGCAGGTTCAGGATGTACGCCACATTGATTTCATCCCGGTGCAGCAAGGCCAACTCAAAATCCACGTCGTTCAGGATGGAAGCCTTCTCAGTGCCGTGATCGTTTTTAACCTTGTCGTGGATGTCGAGATACTTGCTTTTGTAATCCTCAAATTTCTGTTCACCCAGGGTGAGATCGTCCTCATCAAAATCGGCGAAGGTGGTTAGGATATTTTTGATGCGTATCAATTCCCGGAAGGCTTTCACAAAGGCCAGTTCTTCCTTTTCGCTGGGCAGGTTATCAACGCTTTTTACTGATGGCGCAATCTTTAGTAATTCCACCGTCGCTTCATTAAACTGCTTAACGTAATCTTCATAAGGCTCCAGCAATACGGTTTCCCTGGCATCCTTGTTGGAGAACAAGGCAATGGCTTCATCGGTGGCCGTTTTCAGGTTCCTAAAGCAGACGATATTGCCTTGGGATTTTTTGTCATTCAGAGTGCGGTTCGTCCGCGAGAAGGCTTGAACTAGGCCGTGAAATTTAAGGTTCTTGTCCACATAAAGGGTATTCAGCCTTGGGCTGTCAAAACCAGTCAGGAACATATTAACGACCAGCAATATATCCACCTGTCCGGCTCGAACACGCTTGGCAATGTCTTGGTAATAGTTATAGTAAGATTGGCTGTCACGGGTGGAGTATTTCGTGCCAAACATCCGATTATAGTCGTCAATGAACTCATCCAATTTGTCACGGCTAAAGGGGTTAATCTTGCCGCTGTCCGGCATTGGGTTTTCTTCGGGGATTAAGCCATTCGTCAGACCATTGGCATTGGGGTCTTCTTCATTGGCAGCATAGCTGAAAATGGTGGCGATTTTAAGCGGGTTGGCTACTCCGTTTTGCTTTTGCTTAAACAGGCCGTAATACTTGATTAGGTTTTCTACGCTGCTGACGCAAAACATACCGGTAAAATCCGGTGCTTTGGTTTTCTGGGCATGGTGTAGCATGATGTAATCGACGATCTTTTCCAGCCGTTTCGGGCTATCCAGCAATTCCTTGGTATCAATCCCTTCCACCTTAATATCCATATCGGTGGCAATATCCAGTTCGTTTTGGCTGTCCTTGCGCATGTATTTACCCACATACTCGACGGCAAAGCGCAGCACGTTCTCATCCTTGATGGCATCGACGATGACATACTTATGCAAACATTCGCCAAATAAATCTTTTGTGGTGCGCTGCTGGCCGGTGCTGCCTGCGGCATTGTCGGCAAAGATCGGTGTACCGGTAAAGCCAAACATCTGGGCGTTTTTAAAGAACTGCTTGATGTTTTGATGGGTGTCGCCAAACTGGCTGCGGTGGCATTCATCAAAGATAAACACAAACTTCTTATCTCGCAGGTGGGTAACTTTGCTCAAATAATGCTCTTTCATGATGGCATTATTCAGCTTTTGGATGGTGGTCAGGATCAGCTTGCAGCTATCGTCATTCAGTTGTGCTACCAACTTTTTAGTGTCGATGGTTTCATCGACGCTGCCTTTGCTGAAGCCGTTAAATTCCCGTGCAGTTTGGTAGTCCAGGTCTTTACGGTCAACCACAAACATCACTTTATGCACTTTCGGCATCTTCTGGATGATCTGGCTGGCCTTGAACGAGGTCAGGGTTTTGCCGGAACCGGTGGTGTGCCAGATATAGGCATTATCCGTGCTGTTTTTAACCCGGTCTACCAAAGCTTCGGTGGCATAAAACTGATAAGGCCGCAATACCTTAATGACCTGCTCTTCGGTCAGCACCATGTAATGGGTCATCATCTTAGCGATATGGCAAGCCTTTAGGAACTCGGCGCTAAATTCATGCAAATCCGATAAGCGCTGGTTGTGTTTATCTGTCCAGTAAAAGGTTTGCTTGAATGACTGCTGTTTATTGTTGGCGAAATACTTGGTATTCACACCATTGCTGATGATAAACAACTGCACGTACTGGAACAGCCCAAATCCGGCATCATAAGAATCACAGTGATAGCGGTTAACTTGGTTGAACGCCACTTTCAGCTCTGCGCCCCGGCGTTTGAGCTCAACCTGCACCAGCGGCAAGCCATTAATCAGAAGTGTTACGTCATAGCGGTTTTTACGCTTGTCCTGCATGGTGACCTGGTTAGTCACCTGGAACTCATTCAAACACCAGTCGTCGCAATTCAGGAAGCTGATATAAGCCGTCTCGTTATTGTCCCGTTTTAAGGCAAACTTATCGCGCAGGATTTTAGCCCGCTCGAACACGCTACCGGTATTGAGGTGATTCAGGATGCGCTCAAATTCCGGCTTGGAAAGCTCTATGCCCGCATTATGGATTTCCAACTGCCGCTTGAGGTTCGTCAGCATCGCCGCTTCATCGTCAATCCGTACAAAGCCATATTCCATCGCCTTAAGCTGGTCAATCAGGGGGGCTTCCAGGGCGTATTCGGATTGTGGGGACATATTGCCTAATTCACAAACAAATTAAAATAATCATTAAATACATACAGACGGCCACGCTGCTGATTGGTAATCTCTTTAAGAATATTTAGATCAACCAACGAATCTACCATTTTATGGGCAGTGGGCGTACTAACGTTGAGTTCTTTTCCTAAATCTGCCGCCGATATTATTGGCTTTCGATAGAGCAACTCCAGTGCTTGATTTGCATTTTGGGCACGACCTTTTAACGTCATAACATCTTTTTCAACACGCGCTCGCAGTTTTAAAATCGCCTGAAACACGGCCTGACCCCTGTTCGCGGTTTCAGCTAAGCCATTCAAAAAAAACCTCACCCAATGCACCATATCATTGTTTGTACGCACCCGCATTAAAGCATCATAGTAGCTGGTGCGATTACGTTCAAAAAAATCAGAGAGATACAGCGCTGGCTTTGCTAAAACACCGTGACTCATCAAATAGAGCGGAATCATTAACCGCCCAATACGTCCATTGCCATCTAAAAATGGATGGATAGTTTCGAATTGATAATGGCTGATTGCCACACGGATTAAATGCGGCACATAGATATCTTGGTTATGCCAAAATTGCTCCAAATCACCCATCAAATCGGGAACGCTATCAGGGTGGGGCGGGATAAATACGGCATCGGTCAAGCTTGAGCCGCCAATCCAGTTTTGTGAAATGCGAAATTCGCCTGGCTGCTTATGTTCGCCACGCACCCCCTGCATTAAGATCAGATGTGTTTGCCTTAGCAGGCGGCTGGATAATGGCAAAGTTTGCATGGACTCGATCGCTGCGTTAATGGCCTCGACATAATTGCGTACCTCTCGCCAATCGTCGCGTTTTTCCGGCTGGATTTGCTCTTCGCTCATCAGCGCTTCATCCATACCGGTTTGTGTGCCTTCAATACGGCTGGATTGCTGCGCTTCTTTAATGACGTGCATGCGCACAAATAAGTCAATATCCGGCACAATCAAAGAAAAGGCATTCAACTCGCCCAGCGCGCGGTTAGCTGATTCGAGTAAAGTATTGATGATTGCATCATCCCAGCCCCAATCATGATTAACGGGTACTGGCTCAAAGCTCTTATATTGGTAGCGCTTGACGAAATCGCCCGCATGAAAATTTTCAAACTTCATTCCCTTTCCTTAAACATCGACCACTAATCAGCACACTGTTAAATTTAACAGTAAACTTAACTTATCATCTGGCTAAGTTAAGATTTTTTGATTTTTCTTAACTAAGACTAGCTTTAATTAAAGGTTTAAGCAATTTTATGTTTCAAAGCGAGCTAATGATTTAAACAAACATCTGCTGCAACAAGCCTTGTTTGTATTGCTTGACGGCGGCAAGCTGGGCTTGGGCGTTGTTGATCTTGTCGTCAATGGCGGTGAGGAAGTTGGCAATTTTGGTTTGTTCTGGTTTAGTCGGAGCAATCAGTTGTAGTTTGATCAATTTATTTACAGCTAATCCAGGCTGTGCAGATGATTCTGAAAGCCTATTAAGTTTCAACAGCTCAAGCTTTTGAGCTAACCACTCTGTATCTGAATTTTCATTAGCTTGAACAGCAATTGCATGTTCTGAAATATAAGCTTTTCCATAGGAGCGATTAATATTTCCACATAGCGCACCTTGCCTACCGATAAGAACGTAAAATCCATCATGTGTGAATGTGGCTGTATATCCTCGCAATCCATTACCGCCAAATACCGGGTAGACTCCTTGTTCATATATTTTTTCGGAGGTAATCCCAGAGCCACTTTTGAACGTTGAACATAACTCACCCATAGATTTCTCTTCCCAATCCGGAAAATCCTGCCCATCATCCTTAAAGCGCAGTTCTTGGCTAAAAATCTGCTGCATCACGCCTTTTTTGTATTGCGCTAACAAGTCGAATTTTTGGGTGAGTTGAGTGATTTTTTCATCCACCGCCGTGAGGAAGTTGGCGATTTTGGTTTGTTCATTCAGCTCAGGCAACAGAATTTTTATCGATTTTATAGTCGGAAGATTCAGACCTGACTTAGCTCCTGCATCATTTTTTCTGTTTATTTGCTTATTCAACTTAGGCGTAGATAGCAAATAGGCTACATATTTCGAATTTGCTTTTGCTTTATTTATACGAACTAACGCCGTGTGTTGATTTATGAAAGCTTCGCCAAAACCAGGATGAATCCAACCGATTTTTCCTAGTTCAGCAGTTATCGATATAAGTATATCGCCATGAATAAGGCTCGTGCGATTGCCATCTGTAGAATTGGACTTGACATTTACAAACTTTAAATCATCAAGTTTTAAATTGATGCCATCTCTACTGAGATTTGTCATCCTTATAAATTTACTTCCATCCTTAGAATAATATTGTGCCCAATCACGAGAACCGCTTGTGATTGTTTCTGTGATTTTCCCCAAAGGTATCGAATCCCATTCACCATTAAATTCTTTAAACCGCAACCGTGGCTTACTCATGATTTATCTCGCTGACTATTGGCAACGGTTTTAGCCATTTCGTTCAACTCTTTCAAATCCTGCTCATCCGCCGCTATGGCTTGCTCCGCTTTGCGCCGCGCATCAAATTGGGCGTACACCTCGCCCACTTGTTGTTCCATTTGCGCGTGGCTGATGCGGCCTGTGGTGCTGAGGATGGGCTTGTCGTTAAAGGTGAGGAGTTTGTCCACGTTTTCACGCCAATATTGGGTGGTGAGGTCTTTGCGTTCTTTAACGCGTAGCTCTGCCGTTTCTAAAAAGATGACGGTCAGGCGGTTAAGGCTATCAATTTCATCCGCATTGAGGTAATTTTTTGCGGTGGTAATATCGGCCTTACGTACCACGCTGCCTTTCCACGCGGTGAGGTTCATATTGGGGGCGCTGGCATCGGCACGTTGCATGATAATTTCGGCGGCGGTGTGGCCTGTTATGGCATAGAGCAGCTTGTTTTGCGTTTCCGCAAAGAACATTTGTGTGGCTTTGTCAGTGGCATCGTAGTCGGATGAAAGCGCAAGCAGGTCACGCACTTTTTGGTAAAAGCGTTTTTCAGAAGCACGTATGTCCCTGATTCTGGCAAGAAGTTCATCAAAATAATCAGGTCTGCCATCGGGGCTTTTCAGGCGTTCGTCATCCATGACAAAGCCTTTAATCATGTATTGTTTTAAGTTGCGGTTTGCCCACTGCCTAAATTGTGTGCCCCTTTTGCTGCGCACTCTAAAGCCAATGGCTAAAATCATTTCCAGGGCGTAAAAAGTAACGTTGTAATTTTTGCCATCTGCGGCAGTTGTTAAGTAATCCTTAATAACTGAATTGTCAGTTAATTCTTTTTCTTTCAGTATGTTAGTGATGTGCATACTGATGTTTGCCACTGAGGTGTCAAAAAGTTCTGCCAGTTGGTTTTGGTTCATCCAAATGCTGCCATCTTTAGCCATTAAACTAACAGAGGCTTTACCGTCTTCGGTCTGATAGATGAGGATGTTGCTAATATCGTTCATGCAAATGGCTCCAGCTTAATTCGAGAGACAGTGTCTCTTGAATTGGGTAGGTTGCATAAAATCGGCGCATATTGCGCAAATTACTGACATCAAAGCCCTTGCCAAATTCAGTTTGCAGGGTTTGGGACAATTGTTCTAATTGCTGTTTGCCATAGGCGGAACAGCTTTGTCCTTGCTGCTCGTCCTCCACAATCAACCGCCCCATGTGCCAATAGATTTGCACCATCGCATGGTTGATGGTTTGCGCCAGTGTTTGGCGTGAACTGGTCAATAATTGACGAATGTTGTCTAGTAACTGAGCTGAAATAAGGTTGGTCATCATCATTCTTCAAAACGGGGGCGCAATGCCGAGTTCTTGGCAAAAAGCGGCAATGGTGGCGTCGGTGGTTCGACTGGCCTTGTCCAATTCAATCAACTGCGCTGAAATGCTGGCTAAATCAATTGAATCCTCTGCTTCAAAGGTATCAACATATCTTGGGATATTAAGGTTGTAATCGTTGGCTTTGATGCTTGAGAGACTGGCGACATGGCTGTATTTATCTTGATTCGTCCGTGCCTTGTACGCATCGACAATCTTGTCGATATGTTCCGGTCGCAGCACGTTTTGGGTCTTGACCTTATCAAAGTGCTGGCTGCCATCAATAAACAGGATATTATCCGGGTGTTTGCGGCATTTTTTGAACACCAGCACACAGGTCGGGATGGAAGTGCCATAGAAGATATTGGCAGGCAGGCCGATGACGGCATCCAGGCAGTTCATCTGTTCAATCAGGTATTGGCGGATGTGGCCTTCTGCCGCACCCCGGAACAGCACACCATGCGGCAGTACCACGGCCATCGTGCCTTCTTCGGAAAGGTGGTATACCATGTGCTGGACAAACGCCATATCTGCCTTGGTGCTAGGGGCGAGCTTGCCATAGACGGAAAAACGGTCATCACTCATCAATAGCTGGCTGGCACTCCAGTGGGCTGAAAAGGGCGGATTGGCGACGATGGCATCAAAACGCAATTCCCGGTGTTGCGGATGCTCTAACGTGTCTTCTTGGCGGATATCGAAGTCGGCATAATGCACATCATGAAGGATCATGTTCATCCGCGCCAGGTTGTAAGTGGTGCGGTTAAGTTCCTGTCCGTAGATTTTATCGACATGCGCGGCTTCGCGTTTGACCCGCAGCAATAACGAGCCGCTGCCGCAAGTGGGGTCATACAGGTTTTTGAGGTTTTTGTTAGTACTGGTGACCAATTTAGCAAGCAAGGTTGAAACCGGCTGCGGCGTATAAAACTCGCCCGCCTTTTTACCTGCACCGCTGGCAAATTCACCAATCAGGTATTCATAAGCATCACCCAGCACGTCAGCGGTAGCATCACTCAAGTTGAAATCAATCTTATCCAGATGCACCAAGACTTTGGCAACCAGGTCGTTTTTCTCTTTTTCAGTCCTGCCGAGTTTGGATGAGGTTAAATCCAAATCTTCAAACAGGTTGACGAAATCATCGGCGCTATCCGTACCCAGGGTGCTTTGTTCGATATTTTTAAGGATTTTGGTGAGATCGCCCAAGATGAAGTTATGGCTTGCGCCTTCGCCATTGGTATCAAGCTGGTTGCTGCCCTTCATGGCGATGGCATGAAACATTTCGGAGGGCTTCAGGAAATAACCCAGTTCATCCAAGGCGGCATGTTCTAACGCTTCAATATAAGCTTGGCCTTCTTCGGTATTTTCGTTGATGTCAGCAAAGTTAATGTCTTCCTGCGCCAGTTCGCCGTCGGCAAAGCGCTGTATTTTTTCGGAAAGGTATTTGTAAAAGATAAAACCTAAGATGTAATCCCGAAACTCATCGGCACCCATCTTGCCCCGTAAGGTATTGGCGATATTCCATAGCTGTTGTTGTAATTGGCGGCGCTGTTCTTCTGACATGGTTTTCCCTAAGTTCAGTTCGGTCACATAATGCCAAAGTTATGTACCAATAGAAAGTTTTGTGTTGGGATTAGCTAAGGATTGCGCCGATATGCCCTAGTTTCCATTATAAGCGGGGTTGAAACAGTAGCGGAAGCAATAATACTGATTTGCAGCTTGTTGACTAAAACCTATTCCAAAACTTCTTCCTATCTTTACGGTAACACTTTACTGCCATCCACCAAAAGCTGAACAGCACACCCCAAGCTGCTTTGTCGTACCGATGAGCAAACTTGTACTTGATGATGTCCGTTAATGGTGCCATTTGCCCGGACAAATGGAAGTTAGCCAAATAGTAATCCCCCATTAAGTTGATAGTGATAAAACCCATCATACCAATAATAATTGCGGCCTGAGTTCGCCCTGAGTAGGCTATAACCATAAGAACTTCTGTAAAGTAGTCTTTCATAATTAGTTAAATGTATATTCTTTCCACGGTATTTGAGATACATGGATGTTCGCTAAAAAATTCACAATATCTTTTCGCCCACGATAAGTCGGTATACCCTTGCTATTTTGCGACATTAGGATTACCGGCATTCCTGGGAAATAATTAGAGAACGTTGTGACTGCTTTCTGAAATTCCATTTGTGACTGGATCACAAATTGTTTCACGGTGACAATCGCAAAGGTCACACCCTGTTCTTTTACAACTGCGCCTTGTAGTTTCATCATTTTTCACCTTTAATTGAGGCATCTTCAAAAGTTGGTATATAGCCTCGGGTAGGCATTAAGCGCACCCGAAGCGATAGCAATTACCCTTTCGGTGGATAAGGATCGTTTCCGTAGGAATTTTTTTCGCGGATACGACCGTTTTCACCATGGATCAGTAGTTCTGATTTTTGATTTTGTGCTATCTCGCGCCCACGGTTGATAGCTTCATGCTGGGTTGGATGTATTGAGGTAGCCCTACTATTACCAGCGCCTTTAACAGCCCAGTCATCACCATGTGGAACAACGTGTTGATTTTTCTTACTCATATCTTTACTCCTAAAATAAAAATGTTACTTACACTGACATAGGCGGATAAATTTGGGAATACGGACAATTTTTTGAAAATTGTCCGGTTATTTAGAATGGACAGCCTATATAACAAGGCACTTACTGGAATCTAATATTTGGAAAATAAGAATAATTCGGTATCAGAATTCGATAAGGTTGCTGATGCTATTGAAAAGCTGACACTATCTGATTTGAATCGGCTACACAAAGCGGCTCGATCGTTCCTTTACGGAACTGCTTTTTCTGACGTAGATGAACTCATAAACGAAACTTTATTACGAGTTCTCGATGGAAAACGAAAATGGCGAGATGATGTGCCTTTCATAACGTTTATTAGTAATGCAATGAGAAGTATCGCTGACGGTGAACGCAACCTGAGTTATAAAACTGAAGAGGTATTGGCTTCGGACTTGCCAAATAACGACCCTGATTCAGACTCCGACCCAATGGTTATGTTTGGTAACGAAGCCCTATCCCCTGAAACGGTCATAACAAATGAAATAGATGGGGCGCTAGCCGATGAAGATTTGAAAATCATCGAAAATCATTTTAAAGGGAATGAAGCCGTTGAATGGGTGCTTCTAGGGATTGAAGATGAAATGTCGGCATCAGAAATAATAGAAATGTCCGGCATGTCTAAAACAGAATACGAGAGCGCACGAAAAAGTTTACTTCGCGGTTTGGATAAACTTTTTCCGGGCAGGAGAATAAAAAAATGAGCAGCGTAAAACGAACCTCTGCCGATAAATTTAAAGCTTTACGAAAAGCCGTAGCCGATGAAGTATTATCAATGACTGATGAAGAGATAATAACGGATGCAAGAGATCAAGGACTTGATCCTGGTCATATTGCTTTGATGATGCGGACTAAAGCGTTGGACGCTATTACAACGGTACGAAAACAAAAACTTAAAAATATTCGTGACAACCTAAATGCGGCACAAGCAAAAACTATTAAACGGCCAACTACATCCTTTGGGATTGAAGAAAAGAAAAAGCGAATAATGGCCTTCCTTTCAGAACCCGATACAAATTTTTCACTCGCTTTTCGTAATGGCGAAAAGCAATCAGATTCTGATTGGGAAACCTTATGGGATGATCTCGTCGAACAAGGATTAATAAAAGATGAGCATTCAGGGGATTGATTCTTCACAACTCACCAAGCCCGAACGACTTCTCTGGACATACGGTATAACTGATCCAAAAGAGATCGACCTGGAAGCTATCGCTTTCGATTTAGGCGCCAAAGTACGCTATCGAAAATTGGACGGTTGCGACGCGAGAATTGTTGGTGACAAAAATACGGCTATCATTTCTATAAACTCTGAAGCGTATCCAAAACGTCAACGCTTTTCCCTGGCTCATGAGTTAGGACACTGGCATGAAGATCGGGGCAAAGGCGTTTTACCTTGTTCTGCTGAAGACATAAGCCCTCAAAATATCGAGGCGAAATCTAAGGAAGCACTGGCCAATGCTTTCGCCTCTCAATTAATTTTGCCCAATTATTTGTTCAAGCCAAGAATTATAGATCGCCAGCCAAACCTAGATACAGCTTCTTGTCTTGCTAAAGAATTTAATGCAAGCCTGACGGCAACTGCAATTAAATTGGCAAAATGCTCTTGTGCAAAAGTTATGGTCGTCTGTCACAGCCAAACTAAGCGGGAATGGTTTTGTAGAAGTAATGCCTTGTCATCAGAGATATGGCCTATTAGCCAAGTACACCATGATACAAGTGCATTTGAGCTATTGTTTAGTGAATCATCGAAAAAAACGGCCTGTAAAAAAGAAGCCGCAAATATATGGCTAACTGGACCTGGTGTTTTTAATTCAACTGTTAATGTACAGTCCGCAAAACTACCTGACGGGACAATTCTTAGCCTTTTGGTTGTTATTTGATAACACGAATCCCAGACTGCCCACCAAACGACCGCTTGATGTACTAAGTTATTTGTGTCCATTCCACCTAAAATCAATTAGGTCACTCGACCAAATATTTATCTTCGTATAATTTCACTTGAAAACCCATTAGGTAACTTTCTATTGATCAGTAAAGCTTTTGAGGAGTATTCTGCTTTGAAATCTAGTAGTAAAGGAGCACCCTGTCATGAGCCGCCATTTAAACTTGCTTAGGACAATATTCCAGGAACCGGTCAGCGCAAATATGCACTGGCGGGAAGTTGAATCCTTGCTCCATCACTTGGGGGCCGTAATAGAGCCAACCCATGGTGCCCGTTTTCGTGTGGTGCTCAACCAAGTTGAATTTATCCTGCACCATCCGCACCACGGCAGTGAATGCACCAAGCAAGACATCAAGCAATTGCGGGAGCACCTCGCCCAAGCAGGTATCAGCCCCTCACTCTACGAAGCGGATAAGGGCCAACCTTAGCCGCTTTCCGGTTATAGTCTTGCCTTTTTTAATAAGTCGCGGAGTCAATTGAGATCATATGCCTAACGCACAATCGATACGCTTAAAAATGGACGAAACAGAAAACCTGACCGTAAGGGCAAACGCCTTGCAGGAACTGCTTGCCTCACAGCAAACACTGCTGCTGGCGACAGGATCAATAAGCGGCGCGCCCGATCTTAGCTATGCCCCCTTTGTACGGGATCAGGCGGGCTGTTTGTATATCTTTGTCAGCGAGCTTGCCGCCCATACCGCCAATTTGCTGGCCAATTCCAAGGCTTCGGTTATGTTTATCCGCCCGGAATCCGAGTCCGATAACTTATTTGCCCGTGAACGGGCGGTATTCAACTGTAAGGCCAGGGAAATAAGTCATCATGAGGAAATTCACGCGTCCCAGTTAACCGCATTACAGGACAAGTTTGGCGAAGTAGTCAGTTTGTTGCGCTCGTTATCCGATTTCCACTTATTTGCCTTATGCCCGGAAAGTGGCCGGTATGTTGCTGGGTTTGCCCAAGCTTACACGGTTGATGTCAAAGATGGGCAGTGTCCCCGTTTGGCAATAAGCAAAGCCGAATGGTCATAACGGTTGGTTAGTTTTGTCATGCTACTGCAAATACTACTTTTACGCCGCCTTCTTATAAGCCAAATAAAATAAGCTCGCGCCAATGACTATCATGGGGGCGGAAAGTATTTGACCCATGGTTACCCAGTCTAGTGCCAAGTAGCCGAGTTGTGCATCTGGTATTCTGTAAAATTCGACAATAAACCGGAAACAGCCATAGCAGAAAACCGCTAACCCTGTCGCCCCCATCGTCGCCCTGGGTTTGCTGGTATAAACCCAAAGGATAATGAACAACACCACACCTTCCAAAAAAGCCTCATAAAGTTGGGAGGGATGGAGGGCAACCGGACCGCCGTTTGGAAAAACCATCGCCCAAGCGACATCTGTTGGTCTGCCCCAAAGTTCCGAATTGATAAAATTACCGAGTCGTCCAGCGCCCAAACCAATTGGACACAACGGTGCGATGATGTCAGTTAGTTGCATCATGGTGCAACCCTGTTTTTTACCGAACAACCACATGGCAATAAACACGCCTATCATACCGCCATGGAAGGACATGCCGCCCTGCCATATCTTAAAGAGGACAAGGGGATTGGTTAAGAATTCGCTAAAATTGTAAAACAGAATGTAACCAAGCCTGCCGCCCAAAATAACTCCCATCGCGCCATAGACGACCAAGTCTTCTATCGCTTCCGGCTTGATCGGCGACCACGGTAACTTCGCCCGTAGCTTCCCCAATACCCAAACCCCGGTAAAACCAGCAAGATACATCATGCCATACCAGTGAATGTTTACCGGACCAATGGAGATGAGGACGGGATCGATTATAGGGTAGGTCAGCATAAGTAATTTCAAAGATTATCAACAATGCTTCTACAAGCTGGCTTCTTTTTTTAATCGTCTGAGAGCAACTCCAACTGCATTTGAAGCAGCAGAATATGATGAGCCAGCGCTTAGCATCGACTCTGCTTCCGTATATTTTTTTGCATTAATAGCCTTGGCAACGTTACCAGCTTCTCTATGGAATTCGGCATGTTTATCTATGCAGTCGGAATGACTGGCAAATTTGCTAAGTTTTACTTTTGAATCCCCGTGCAACCATTTACCTAGTTCGCAACAATTGTCTTTTGAAATTGCCTCAACATCCAATGATTCTTCTTTGGACATAGCTGAACGGAACTTAACTTTCCATTCGGCATGCTTTTCAATGGCTTTGTTTAAATCCATCTTGCACTCCTCGTTAGTTAATAAAACGGCATAATACAATAGAACACCAATAAAAAATTTAAGCCTGGATGAGGCAAGTTTTTAAAATTAATGATAATGTAATAGAAATATCAGTTAGTTACATTCATACTTCGAATACACCTATAATTTTAATTAACAGTCCTTATCAATCTCATAAAAATGTTTGGTCAAGTGATTGTATAAATGCATCTTAATTAGGTATAGCTAAATTAAATCAGATCAAATCCAATTTCTTATACCTATAAAACTCCACTTTAAGGTGTATTGGTTTTCTGATTGCTTAATCCCTGTTCTTATTGAGGCTTACCTCATAACTTTCAGATGAACTCAGAAGTCGGGAAAAATAAACATTATATGTGACTTTATCACTGACTATTACCAAACAAATCCGTATTCTTTTAACCGTCAATCATTAACTCGACAACCAAGATAGGGGTTATTGATTCATAGTTTTATAGCATCCTCCGCAAACGTTTATGTTGAAATTTCATCATGTTAGTTTGATTAGGAGGTCATCAAATATACTAGGAGAATCAGTATGGTGGATTTTATGTTAAAGGTTTTTTCTGCGGTTTTGGGAATGAATATGAGGGATCATCATGACATTCCTTTTGCACTGCCCTTGCTCTTTTTTATTTTTCTCGGTTTTATCATTACTATTTCTGTGCTCAAATTTATAGGTAATGAAGAACAAGAGAACGCGGAATAATAACGACTGCGCGAATAATAAAAATTAATGGGCGTGGACTAATTAACTTTCGCTGCGCTTTTCGCAAGCCCTTATTAGGGCTTCACGATCAGCGATCTCAATTATGCCGCGTTTTAAATTAACCCAGCCATTGCTCTCCAAGTTCTTTAGATGGCGGGATACAACTTCACGGGCTGTGCCTAACTCATAGGCCAGTTCGTGATGAGTCATAGCTATTGTTTGTTCCCGCGATGCTAATAAAGCTTTACATATACGCTGGTCAATAGGTTCAAAGGCTACCGCTTCCATTCGTCCTATTAATTTAGAAAGTCGCGATGAAAAATTTTTGAAGACGAATTCACGGAAAAAAGCAGATTGTTCGATACATCGATAAAAAGCATGGGATGACATCGCAAAGGCTTTTACCTCGCCTTCGGTAATACCTTCGGCAGGGTAGCTGTCACCGCTTAACATGCAGGATGTCGTTAAAACACAAGAATCGCCGGAACGGACATGGTAAAGCAAAATTTCCCGGCCACTCTCCGACATGATTTGGACTTTTACGGCGCCTTCAAGCACCAGTAAATAATTCTCGCAAGCACTTCCCGGATAAAATATCTGTTGTCCCGCAGGGACTGTAACCAAACTTGAGGAATCCATTAACAATTGAATACCTTGATCGTTATTTTCAAGGAATTGGGGGAAACAAGCGGCCCATAACTCTTGGTTATTTTTCACGATATATTACATTTAATCATTATTAATAACGTAGCGAAAGGTATTGCGTTCGATTCTATGCCCTGGGTAGGAGAAAATGGGTGACGGACTACCATATAAAAATTAAATGAACCCCAAAAACGAGACAAAATATCCTTTGAATAATCAATCCAACATCCTGAAAATCAGAAATATTTGATGGCGATTCAGTATAATGGAGTTTATCACAAAGACGCAGAATTCTCATGAAGACGAGTGTTGATGGGCGAAGATAAAATTCCGGAAATCGATCCTCACTTCTTTGTTGGCCAATGGAGAAACAATAGCAGAGTAAAGCGAATACCGATAAAAGTGCAGGTACAAATTTCACTGAAAAAAATTTTTAGCCTGATATTAGCTTTTCGAGAGATTGGGAAATTGAACGGCTGTTGACGGCTTCGAAGGCTCAAATCATGAAGCCGTGATCTTTATCTATATAAAAATGGGCATATTTATCTTACCCAGAATGGATAATCAGCCACTTTGGTGAGTCCTTACCGTTCCGCGATCCGAAAGAAAAAGTACAAGCGTTTGTCGAATGGCATCAATTTTGAAAAAGCTCCGTTTCTTTTAAAGACAGTCGTCCCCATTGAGACACAGTACTTTAACTATTTTGCTTTCTAATTTAATCGACCCCTGAACCGCAAATAAGGAAACCGTTGCATGAAGTATGACATCTTAGCCTTTCTAGTTAGTTGCCTGTTGATACTGACATACTACCTGTATTTAGGGATACGGACTCGCCGCGCACCGGATTCGAGCGTACACACACTCAACGCGAGGGTACGGGAACAGTGGGTAGACATGGTCATGAGCAAAGACAACATGGATATTCTTGCCATCCAGACCTTACGCAACTCAGTCATGGCCGCCAACTTCATGGCTTCGACCTCGATATTATTGATCATCGGCACCTTAAACCTCAGTGAAAAAATCGGGCAGTGGGCGCTCGATTGGCATCCTTATGGCCTAGCACAACCCTTTTCAACTGAATTATGGCAGTTAAAGCTGTGTTTATTACTGCTGGATTTTTCCATCGCCTTTTACTGCTTTTCGATGGCGATACGCTTTTTCAATCATGTTGGTTATATGATTAACCTGCCTGTTGATTCATCGCCAGACGGCGGCTTATACAAACAAACCTGCGCGTATCTAAATAGGGCCGGCAGATATTATACGTTTGGCACCCGGACTTTTTTTTTCAGTTTGCCGATCATCCTATGGTTTTTCGGCCCTTATTTTTTGATGCTGGCAACGCTAACGCTGATAGCTGGACTTGCCATGCTGGATAAAGTGCCAAGCTGAGGGCTTGGAAAATTAGCGCTCTCCCAGTGAATCTTTTTCCAAATGCCTGCTGTCATCTTCGGGGTTACCGAATTTTTTCGACGTATACGATAAAATAAAAATCGCTAGGCACAACAGGACAATCGCCGCTGTAATGCTCAACAGCAGATAGATATGGAAATTGTCCGTCACCATCTGCACATCAATCACGAGATGACGGGATAAGGCGGTAATCGCAATATAAATAATGTATTGCACTGGCAACCGGTGGGTCTTAAAGTAGATGCCGACCATGGCCCCCAACTCCAAGTAAATAAATAACAGCAAGATATCTTCTAAGGTAGCATGTCCTGTTGCCACCATTTCCAGGTATTCGTGGACAGCCGACCAAACAATGGTAGCGCCGATACCGAACAGCGCAAGGTTATGGAATAAACTCATCAAATCATTGCCGATTTTTTGAATTAAGCGGATTTTATCGTCCATCAAACTGATCCTTGAATATTTGGCCTGTTTTCGGTTTTCGGTTTTTAGAAAAAGAAAGTCAATCTTTGCGCCACACCTTTATTTCGCTTGAACTATCTACTTTCTTATTTGGGAAGATTACGTTTAATTTACCGATCAGGATCATCATTAATTTCCAACCACAAAGCGTTGATGATTGCTAAGGCACACGCCAAGCTAACCCCTAAAATCCACGCGAAATACCACATAGCTCAGTTCTCCTTAATACAAAATATGTTGATTATCCTGAATATCTTTCACAGTAACCTTCCCACGCATGACGCAGTAAACCCAGGTAGTGTAAGCCATCACAATAGGCATAAAGACTACCGTAGCGAAAAACAGCAATTGCAAGGTGTAACGGCTGGCGCTGGCATCCCATACCGTCAGGCTGCTGGCAGGATGGATGCTGGAGGGCAGGATAAACGGAAACATCGAGCCGCCTGCCGTCATCAGCGTACAGATCACAACAAGGGAGCTTACGACGAACGCTGTGCCTACATAACGTTTAATTGAGCAAAAGATAACCAATAATACACCGAACAAAGCGATTGACGGTGCCAAGACCAAGGCAGGATAAATGCTGTAGTTGTTCAGCCACAAGCCAGCACTTTTCGTTACGGTTTTAGCGAGAGGGCTTACGCTCGCATTAGGATCAATCGCCGATGTTATCAAATAGCCATCCTGACCATAAGCGAGCCAGAACCCAGCTGCGATAAAGCTCAGTACGAAAGCCAAGCCGCTCCAAACGATAACGCGGCGGGCGCGTTCGGCCAATTCAGCCTCTGTTCGCCAGTGCAGGAACACGGCACCATGCAAGCATAACAGGGAAACGCCAACCACCACACAAAGCAGGGAAAAGGGATTGAATAAATCCCAGAAGCTGCCGATGTAAAGCGAGCGTAATTCGTTATCGAGTTGGAACGGTAGACCTAAAATAACATTTCCTACCGCCAGGCTTAACACGACCGAAGGTACAAGGCCACCAAGGAACAACGCCCAATCCCAGGACGAACGCCAGCGCGGGTCGGGGAGTTTACTGCGGTAGTCGAAGCCGACCGGACGCAAAAATAAGCCGAATAATAACACCAGCATTCCCGTATAAAGGCCGGAAAATACCGTGGCATAAACCAGCGACCAAGCCCCGAAGCTTATGCCACCCAGTGTGACTAGCCAGGTTTGGTTGCCTTCCCAGGTTGGCCCGACGGTATTCAACATCACCCGGCGTTCATCGTCGGTTTTGCCGAGGAATGGCAATAACATGCCAATCCCCAAGTCGAAGCCGTCCATAACCGTAAAGCCGCAGACTAAAAAGGCTAATATTGCCCACCAGATAACCCGTAGTGTTTCATAATCAAACATGGCTTAATCCTTCTTGTTCGTGATGGTAACGGCCAGTATGTAAACTGCTGGGGCCGAGGCGTACGTATTTCAGCATTAGGTACATCTCGATAATCAACAGTACCGTATAAAACACAAAGAAACCTGCTAACGATAAATAAAGCTGCCCCGGCTCAACGCTGGATGTACTCAAGTGGGTCGGCAAAATGTTCGCAATTGTCCAAGGTTGGCGTCCGTATTCAGCGACTACCCAGCCCAGCTCGCTGGCTATCCAAGGCAAGGGAATCCCATAAAACGCCAATCTTAAGAGCCAGCGTTGCTTGTGGGCAGTACGCTTAGCATTAAAATAAAACGATGCGGCAAAGATAAACAACATGGTGAATCCGCATAGAACCATGCCCCTGAATGTCCAGAACATGGGGGCTACGCGTGGGATAGCATCATGCACGGCGGCATCAATTTGCTCTGGCGTGGCATCAACCACATTCTCAGTGTATTTTTTCAATAATAAGCCGTGACCGAGGTCGTCCTTATGGGCTTCAAATGCGGATTTTGCCGCCTGATTAGTTTTGTCCTGGCGTAACAGTTGTAGGTTTTCATAAGCGATCATACCGTTGGTAATCCGGTGGTGCTTACGTTCACGGATTTCCTTAATGCCGTCCACTTTTTGGTCAATTGACCGGGTCGCAATCAAGCCCATGACATAAGGTACTTTAATGGCGTAGTGGGTGGTCATGGTGTCTTCGTCAGGAAAGCCGAATAAAGTAAATGATGCGGGTGCTTCTTCAGTTTCCCATTCGGCTTCGATGGCGGCGAGTTTGGCACGTTGTACCTCGCCAGTGGTGTAACCACTTTCGTCACCTAAGACAATCACCGATAACACGGCAGCTAAACCGAATCCGGAGGCAATGCGGAATGAACGTCGAGCGAAGGCCACGTCTTTGTTATTTAACAAATAATAACCGCTGATACCCAACACAAACATGGAGCCGGTGACATAACCTGCTGCTACAGTGTGGACAAACTTAACCTGGGCAACCGGGTTAAAAAACAGCTCGGAAAAGCTGATCAGTTCCATGCGCATGGTGTCGTAATTGAATTCCGCACCGACCGGATGCTGCATCCAGCCGTTGGCAATTAAAATCCACAATGCTGATAAGCTGGTGCCTAAAGCCAATAACCATGTGGTCGTTAAATGCTGCATTTTGGTAAGCTTATCCCAGCCGAAGAAAAACACGCCGACAAAAGTGGATTCCAGGAAGAACGCCATCATGCCTTCGATTGCCAGAGGCAAGCCGAAAATATCGCCGACATAATGCGAATAATACGCCCAGTTGGTGCCGAATTGGAATTCCATGGTAATTCCCGTAGTAACGCCCATAGCGAAATTGATGCCGAAGAGCTTACCCCAAAAGCGGGTCATGTCCTTATAGATTTCCCGGCCAGACATGACGTAAACCGACTCCATGATAGCAAGCAGGAACGACAAGCCCAACGTCAGCGGCACAAACAAAAAGTGATAAAGCGCCGTCAACGCAAATTGGAGTCTCGACAACTCCACGACTTCATTGGTGATCATTTAAGGTTCTCCGGGCTTTTTTGTAATTGAATGGCAGTTGGGTTTTCACCGAATAATTTGGCGGCGATAATGTCGCCGTTGACAGGCTGTTTATGGCCTTTAAAAAACAACCACCATAAACAACCGAGCAACATGAATTTAACCAACAACGCGATGGTAATTTCCCTGCCGTAGGATAAAAAACGAGGTTGTTTGATTGGTTTTTGCAGCGCTATGCTGTTTTCATTCCTAGCACACATAAACGATAAATCCTTATAACTTTAAAACCATAGGAATTACCCAGGAATTTTTATGGGAAACAACATCATTTTTCACGATTGAAAAAAAGAAAGAGTGCGATGATCCCAACGACGACAGCCGGGATAGCGAAAAAACTGCTCTGCGGCTCTTCCCAATTTTCGGTGCCTCTACGTAAAGCGGGATCTTTGGATTCGTCATACGGGGCATCCTTTTTCACTGCAAATTGTTGCAGCCAATTTAGCTTACTCTCAAAGCCAATGCCGTCTGTAAAATCTATTCCCCTAAAGTCGCTGTTGGAATTGGCGGAAGCTACAGAAATTGGGGCGCTTCCCAGCATCAGAATGATACTTAAGCTTGAAATTATTTTTATCATTGTTTTCTCCCGGCTAATTATCAAAGTTAATAGTTTGTCGAATACCTTTTGGATAGCAACTCCGACAGTTATGCAGCATTGTCTTTGTTAGTGAGTTTTCTCTAAAACACAGAACCGATTTTTAAGCCAATTCTTTAACCGCATCCACGTTCCTGAAAAACACCTTGCCGGGTTTTAGCTGTTCAATAAAATCGGTTTTTTCCAACTTATCCATGACAGGGCCTTTTGCTTCTGCAATGTTTAAGGTAAGGCCTTTGCTTTGCAAAGCCTGGTTGATAACCTCCAATGCTTCCAACGCCGTGGTATCGATATCGCTGACGGAGGTAAAAATAAGGACGACATGTTGAATATCGGGTTGCCGCTTCAGTTCGGTAGCAAGAAACTCTTCAATGTAATTGATATTGGTAAATGTGATACTTTCGTCAATACGGATCAATAATAAGTGCTTCCAGGTTTCCACATGGTGACGTTTGATATTACGGAAATGTTCAGTATCCGGAATCCGCCCGA
The DNA here is from genome assembly GCA_002483425.1 of Methylococcaceae bacterium UBA7658. Classification (GTDB taxonomy): domain Bacteria; phylum Pseudomonadota; class Gammaproteobacteria; order Methylococcales; family Methylomonadaceae; genus Methyloglobulus. Next base: position 31,645 of record DLHW01000026.1, on the reverse strand, counting down.
CCACTGCAATATGCGGTTGGCTGGACTTACGTAAATGGCTGGCAATCGTCAGTAATATCCCTAACGAAATGCCTTCTTCAATACCTAAGGCGATAACACCTAACAAAGTAACCACTTCTGCAATGCCATCACCCCGGTCATAACGCCAGGTGTGGATAATGCTTTTTAACCGCACTAACGGTATGATGGCGACCAAAATGATGGCGGCCAATACCGCCTTGGGAATATGTTCAAACCACGGGGTAAAAAAGATCACCGCTACTGCAAGAATGCAGGCCGCAATCAACATTGCCATTTGCGTCCTGGCTCCGGCGGCATAATTCACCATAGTTCGGCTAAAGCCGCCCGCAACCGACATGCCGCCAGAAAGCGCACTCGTAAGATTAGCCACCCCCAAAGCAACCAGTTCTTGATTTGGGGCAATTTTTTCACCCCTAAGATTGGCGGTCACTTTGGCAATTGCAACACTTTCCACATAGGCAATTAACGCGATAAACGCGGCGCTGGGGAGTAATAGCCGCCATTGTTCGCTACGGATAAAATCGAGGCTGAGTACCGGAAAGCCCGAAGGGACTTGGCCCACAACCGCGACGTGTTGTTGGCTATGCAGATTAAAATAACCCACGGCGATTGTTCCGAACAACACCGTTAGTAAGGGGCCACATTTACTTATGGCAGTCACAATGGACAGCGATAGGCCGATTTTTTTGAGTAACGTCGTGAGCGGTTTGCCAAATAGAACCAATAAACTAAGTGCCGCCAACGCAATCCATAACGTGACCGTATTAAACCCTTGCATATAACTGCTATAGCAGCCCACATCCAAGCCACATGTGGGACTTTTCAAGCCAAGCGCGTGCGGTAATTGACTCGCTATAATTAAAATGGAAGCACCGCTGGTAAAGCCCGTTAACACTGGATGGCTGATGAAATTAACTAACCCGCCCATGCGCAACAAGGCCATCATCAACATAATCAAGCCGCATTCCGCCGATAATATCAACGCACTTTGCACGGGATGACCTAACGCACTGACCTCGGGTGCTTGTAAGGCACTGGCAATCATAATAGCTGCTATCGAAGCTGGGCCTACCGATAACGTCCGGCTGGTGCCCAATAACACGTAGACTATCGGGGGGAGGATGCTCGCGTATAAACCTAGTTCTGGTGGCAAGCCTGCCAACACCGCATAGGCAATCCCTTGAGGCACCAGCAAAATAGCCGTAATGACACCGGCAAACAAGTCATCATAGAAATCTTGGCGGGAATAGATTTTCAACCAAGAAACAATCGGCAGATATTGGGTTATTTGTGTAATAAACGGATATCTTGCAATCATTAGTCGATGCGTTTTGTCCATGTTTTCTGCGTTATCGATACTATGTGTTTAATAAGAAGACATAGATGTCTAAAAAATGCGGGTGGTGCGATCCGAAAAATACCCGAATTTACTTTCCCACCCGCAATGAGGGAGAATCTTTTTAAGCTATTCTTCTTTCGTAAACTTTTCGGCATAAGACGCTAAATGGGGGATATCGATACGATAACCTTTGAGCATCAAATGCCAATACATCCAGGGGAAACCAACTTTTTTACCCCACCACCAAATCCAGCGGTTTTCCCTGGGATCGATCAGTGGGAATGAGGGCGTGACCTTGCCGGCATAAGAGAATTCAGCCAACATAACCGTACTAAGCGACGTAGTTAGGGGGCAGGAACCATAACCGTCATATTTTTCTTCAACCGCTTTTTTCTTAATCACATTCAATATGTTATCAACCAATATAGGTACTTGCTTGCGCACGGCGGCGGCGGTTTTGGCATTGGGTGTTGACGTTGCATCACCCAATCCAAAAATATTGCCGTACTTGTTGTGCTGCAAAGTCTTTTCATTGACATCAACCCAGCCAGCGGCATTTGCCAATGGGCTTTGCTTGATAAAATCCGGTGCGCTTTGCGGCGGGGTGACATGGATCATGTCAAATTGTTTGGTGACTTGTGTTTTGTTGCCTTCGCTATCCGTGACTTCGAAAGTGGCGATTTTGCCGGGGCCGTCAATAGCAACCAGATTGTGACTAAAATTGGTTTTGATACCGTAACCGGCAACGACCTTGTTTAATGCTTTGGCGAAAAACGGAATGCCGAACATCGCCGGGCCTGCGTTGCAAAATTCAATGCTGAATTTATCCAGGATTTTGCGTTTACGGAAACGGTCGGCGGCCAGATACATAATCTTCTGTGGCGCACCGGCGCATTTGATCGGCATCGTCGGTTGGGTAAATAATGCAGTTCCCGATTGCATGGCCTGGATGGTTGTCCAGGTGTATTCCACATAGTCGGCGGAATAATTGCTGCAAACATTATTTTTACCCAAGGTTTCTTTTAAACCTTGAATTTTGTGCCAGTCCAATTGTAAACCAGGGCAAACGACCAAATAGTCATAGCTGATTTTGCTACCCGAACGCAAGGTGACGCTGTTTTCATCTGGCTGGAATGATTCAGCATAATCCTTAATCCAGGTAGTGCTTTTATGAATCAAGTCCTTTTCATTGCGAGTGGTTTCTTTCATTGTGTAAGCACCGCCGCCAATGATGGTAAAACCGGGTTGGTAATAATGTTTCTCCGACGGCTCAATCAAACCTATCTTTATTTTTGAATTTTGCCGCCGCATGTTGTTAGCGACAGACACGCCAGCGGCACCGCCGCCGACAATAAGCACTTGAAAATGTTGTTCTGACATGAATCCTCCGAGATAAGTTATTTATAATTCTGTACGCTATCTATATGCGTTTAAATAAAAAGATTTCCTGTTTTATACAGGGTGCTTAGCGTTGCGTGAGTCTTGCTAACATCCGGCCGGCCCACTCAACAAACTTCATTTGACTTATTGCCTTAAGTCATTCATCCATGGTCATTTCAACCTCGGCTATAATTTATTCATTGCTGAGGCTGAGGGGTTCCAAATCATTTTCTTTATTAGCCTGGAGTTAAAATCGGCTGCCCGTTATTGATCCCTACCTTATAGGCAAGGGAGTAATCGACATCCAAGCCAGCACCCATAACTACCCGGTTCACACAATTGACAATGGCACATAGAAAAACTGAATCAAGAAAAGCTTGTTCATCCCAACCGGCATCAAATATAGGTTGTGCATCTGCGGGTGTGATTTGGTCAGGTGTCAAGGTCAATTTTTGAACAAAACGCAGCAGCGGTTTTAAGTTCTCACCGATATTAGCGCTGCCAATATCGGTACTTAACTGGCCGAAGACGTTGGCATCAAGATCAAACGCTGCGAATACGGCCTTATGGGTATTTTGGCAAAAACCGCAGCCATTCAAATCCAGGGTATAAGTGACAATCAATTCACGTATTTCACTGCTTAAAGAAAAACCGCTACCCTTGAAATCTTGCAATAATTTGTAAATTAAAATGCCACGGCCAGGATATTTTGCTAACACATCGGCCAGATTGGCAAGTTTCGGACTCAAGGGTAAATACGACATAGTTTCCTACTAATCATAGAATACGAACAGCGATGTGCTTATTGAACGGATAAGCCACATCGTGTTGTCATCAACTTTTGAAGATACCACAACAAGCTTTGTGTTCTTTATCCCAAGCCTTTCCCGCAATTATGTTTTAGGCTGCTTTCTGCCACGCTTCAAAGCCACCGGCAATTGAAACCACATTGGTATAACCCAACGCTTTCATCGTCACCGCCGCCATGGACGCCCGTCCGCCGGTGCGGCAGTAAATAATCACTGGCTTAGTTTTATCGCCAAGTTCAGGGATGCTGCCAATTTTGAACTCCAATACGCCGCGGGGCAACAAAATTGCCTTGTCAACGTGACCTGCGGCATATTCGCTTTCTTCGCGGACATCGACCACTGTGATGCCGCCTTCTGCCAGCAATTGTTTGGCTTTGTCGACATTCACTTCGGTAATTTGCTGCTTGGCGGCAGCCACCATGTCTTGGGCAGTCATGCCGCCGGATTTATGCACTGCACCACCGCAATCGACCACCGGTTGTCCATCCGCTTTTGCCGCTTCCTTTTCACGCGCAACTTCTCGTTGGACGATAGCATCCTGCCGTTGGTTTTCTTCCAAGCCGCAGAAACGGTTAGCCGGGACAGCTTCATCGATCAACCTTGGTTTAGGCAGGTTAAGGTTGTTCATGATTTCGATAAACTGCTCACGGGTTTTACCCGCCAAACGCGGATTGGTGGTTTTCTCTTGTTTAATATTGCTGATCCATTTTTGCTGGTAATCATGACCGGGATATACGATGGTGTCGTCCGGCAGTGCGAACAATTTCTGGATGCTGTCGTATTGCGCGCCCGGGTCGCCACCTTGGAAATCGGTTCGGCCGCAACCGCCGATAAACAAACTATCGCCAGTGAACACACGGTCGCGCCATAAAAATGAAATACTGCCTTTGGTATGTCCGGGTGTGGCGATAACCTTGATTTGCTCGCCTTGTCCGAAAGTAAAGACATCACCGTCTTTGATTTGAATGTCCGCTGTTTCAGCTCCGCATAAGGCGCTAACGCCGGTTTGCGCCCCCAGTTTTTGCCGTAATAAACCGCTGGCAGTGATATGGTCGGCATGGACATGGGTCTCTAACGTGTACTTTAAGGTTAAGCCCAGATCTTTTAACATCGCCAGATAGTCATCGATATGGGTGTTGACGGGATCAATCAGAACCGCTTCCTTAGTGACTGGGTCACCGATTAAGTAAGTGTAAGTCCAGGTTTCGTCGTCGAATAGTTGTTTGAATAGCATAGTCGTTCTCCTCTTTTGTTATTAATCTAAATACAATTTATGGTGTACCTTCAGTATTTCTATCATGTTTAAAGCAAATCAGATGCCAACTTAACAAGTCGCTTTTTAACTCATTGTTTAATATAAGTAATCATAAATACTACAGTTGATTTACTGCTGTTTTGTTTCAACGATTTATGTTTCATGTCGCTTTATATGAAACAAATGAAACATCATGAGACATAGTGTAATAAAAGGATTAATTTTTATGCCTATTTACAAAACGCAGGCACACTGGCCATTTACTCCCATCTATGCCGGGAGTAAATGGCTTTTGGGAAAACATTTTTGGTCGACTAAACCAACAATGTTGCCAACAAACTGAGCAATTTCTTCCGCCCGCTGGTCTTGCGCCACACCAAGGCTATTGTCCTTGTGGGAACAGGTTTTTCAAACGGGATATAGCGGATGCCGTCACCTGGTTGCTGGAGGGCAATTTTTGGCATTAAGGTGATGCCTGTTCCCGCCCTAACCATTTGCCTTAGGGTTTCAAGCCCGGTTGCACGGACATCCTGCTGTTCTTCAGCATGGTGCAACTGGCATATTTGCAGGGCTTGTCCGCGCATACAATGTCCTTCATCCAGCAGCAACAGTTGCTGATTATGCAAGTCAGACTGAACGATGCTGTCCCGTACAGCTAACGGGTGATTGTCGGCGACCGCCAGATAAAATTCGTCGTCAAACAAAGGCTCGGCTTCCAGGTAGTCATCAACTATCGGCAAGGCCAACAAGGCGGCATCCAGTTGGCCTAATTTTAATTGTTCTATCAGGATATCGGTTTTTTCTTCAATCAGGATTAATCTAAGCTTAGGCATTGTCTGCCTAATTTTAGGGACTAACCCTGGGAAAATATAGGTCGATAATGTCGGGAAGGCACCCAGCCTGAAATTGCCGACCAAAGGGTCGTGCGCCTGTTCGGCCAGTTCTGTAATCGTATTTACCTCCAATAATATCCGCCGAGCCGAGGCAACGATTTGCCCGCCAATTTCAGTCGGAATTACCTTTTTATTGGTGCGTTCAAAAATCTGCACGCCTAGCGTTTCCTCCATTTTCTTGATTTGGGTGCTCAAGGTCGGCTGGCTGATGCTGCATTGGTCAGCGGCTTGGATAAAGCTGCGTAAGTCGGCAACGGCAACGAGGTAGCGTAAGTCTCTAAGGTTCATGATGGCTTCGTTTCTTGCTGATATAAATTTCCGTACATTGTGTGACACTAGGGCCGTGATCTTGTCGACGGGCATAATCAATGATCTGCAAATGGCCATATTATCAATAGACAGTCCCTATTGATAATATAAAAACAATCAATTATACATTGATAATTTCAAGTGATAACCTTTCACTAGATATTGTGAACATCAAACAATATCGCTGTTTATCCCTATCAGCAAAGTTCCGATAGGCTTATAAATATGACGTGAGGTTCGGCAGTATTTGCCATCGCCCTCAAGAGGACACTATGAAAAAGCATTTAAAACTCGCGCTTGTCATACAAGCCTTGGCTAGTGCCATCGGCTTGGTTCTAATTCAACCCGTCTATGGCGCAGACCCCGCAACGACACAACCGATAGTCACCAACACAGCAAATCGGCAAACGATGGCGAACCAGTTTTGGTGGCCTGAGCGGCTGGATTTGGCTCCGCTACGGCAACATGCAACTGAGTCCAGCCCGATGAGCAAAGATTTCGATTACGCCAAAGCGTTTTCGAAGCTTGATCTCAAGGCAGTGAAGAAAGACATCAGTGCCTTGATGACAACCTCACAGGACTGGTGGCCCGCCGATTACGGTCACTACGGGCCGTTTTTTATCCGCATGGCTTGGCACAGTGCGGGTACTTATCGAGTGGCCGATGGCCGTGGTGGGGCAGGTGGTGGCCAGCAACGCTTTGAACCGCTCAACAGTTGGCCAGACAACGCCAACCTGGATAAAGCCAGACGTTTATTGTGGCCGATCAAGCAAAAATACGGCAACAGCCTTTCATGGGCAGACTTGATGGTGCTTACCGGCAATGTCGCGTTAGAGTCGATGAGCTTTAAAACCTACGGCTTTGCCGGTGGCCGTACCGACGACTGGGAAGCCGATCTGGTGTATTGGGGGCCGGAAAAAAAATGGCTGGCCGATGAACGCTACAAGGGCAACCGCAAACTGGACAACCCCTTGGCGGCAGTGCAGATGGGGCTAATCTATGTCAACCCCGAAGGGCCCAATGGCAACCATGATCCCTTGTCGGCTGCCAAGGATATCCGCGACACCTTTGGCCGCATGGCGATGAACGATGAGGAAACGGTGGCCTTAATCGCAGGTGGCCATACCTTCGGCAAGGCGCATGGCAACGGCAATCCTGCTAAGTGCGTTGGCCCTGAACCCGCCGCCGCAGGTCTGGAAGAACAGGGTTTTGGCTGGAAAAATAAGTGTGGCAAAGGTCACGGTGCGGGCACCATCACCAGCGGCCTGGAAGGGGCTTGGACAATGAATCCGGCGCAATGGACACACGAATACTTGAGCAACTTGTTCACGTATGAATGGGTCAAGACCAAAAGTCCGGCTGGGGCTACCCAATGGATTCCCAAGGACAATGGCGCAGCAAATTTAGTGCCGGATGCCCATGACAAAGCCAAACGTCATGCGCCCATCATGTTGACCACCGACCTAGCACTGAAACAAGATCCGGTTTATGAAAAAATCGCCAGACGGTTCTTGGACAATCCCAAAGAATTCGAACTGGCTTTCGCCAAGGCGTGGTACAAGTTGACCCATCGGGACATGGGGCCACGCGCACGCTATTTGGGGTCAGAAGTCCCCAAGGACGATTTAATCTGGCAAGATCCTATCCCGGTGGTCAGCCATAAGTTGGTTGATGCCCAGGATACCGATAACCTTAAGAGTCAAATCCTTGATTCGGGCCTGACCGTGCCGGAATTGGTGCGGACAGCATGGGCTTCGGCGGCTTCCTTTCGCGGTACGGATTTACGTGGCGGCGCCAATGGTGCGCGTGTCCGCTTAGCACCGCAAAAGTCTTGGCCGGTGAACAACCCGCAAGAGCTCGACAAAGTGTTGACGGCTTTGAAAGACATTCAATCCGACTTTAACGAAGCGCAGTCGAATGGCAAACAAGTGTCGCTGGCAGATCTGATCGTCTTGGGCGGTGTTTCCGCCATCGAGCAAGCTGCTAAGACGGCAGGTTATCCGGTAAAAGTGCCGTTCACCCCAGGACGGATGGACGCATCTCAAGAACAAACCGATGTCACCTCGTTTGCCGTGCTTGAACCCAAGGCCGATGCCTTCCGCAACTACTACGCAAGCGGCAACGAGCTGTCACCGACCGCTTCGCTGGTTGATCGAGCCAACATGCTGACCTTGACCGTCCCGGAAATGACGGTTTTGGTGGGTGGGATGCGCGTCTTAGGCGCAAATACGGGCGATTCCAAACACGGCGTGTTCACGGCTGAGCCTGGCACGTTGAGCAATGACTTCTTCGTCAACTTGCTCGATATGGCCACAAAATGGCAGAAATCGGCCAAATCCAATGGCGTTTACGAAGGCGTTGACCGCAAAACCGGAGTGCTGAAATGGACCGCCAGCCCGGTAGACTTGATCTTTGGCTCGCACTCAGAACTCAGGGCCATTGCCGAAGTGTATGCTGCGGCAGACGGCAAACAGAAGTTTGTGGCTGACTTTGTGGATGCCTGGAATAAGGTGATGATGCTCGACCGCTTCGACCTGAAACCATCATCATAAAAACAAAAGACTGAAGAAACCGTTAAAAGCCCTGTTATTGTTATGGTAACAGGGTTTATTTTGTACGGGTTATATAGAGTTTATAAAAGCATTTAAGATCGTTGCAATAAGTAGACTTTTTCTTCCAGGGCATTTATTCCTTGTGTTTTAAATTGAGGATAGAGATCCATTGTATCTTGGGTTAACAATAGTTCAATATCGTAACTATCTTGATAAAGGGTCTGGATTTCGGTCTCGTTAACCGAAAATGGCGGGCCGTTCATTTGTGATTGGTCATATTCAAACGTGACTAGCAGGATTTTGGCCTTGTCCGGCAAAATGCTTTTTAAGTGCTTCACATATTCCTGGCGAAGCTCAAGCGGCAAGGCGACCAATGAGGCTCGGTCAAAAACGCCTTGTACGTCCTGAAGGTGATCCGCTGTTAAGTTGAAAAAATCGCCTTGCAAAATAGCCAAGGACTCCGTTTGATAATGTTGGAAGCCATCTTGCTTAAACTTACTGTAGGTTAAACCATTTTCTGAGAAAAATTGGCTAACTGCAAGGTCACTCACTTCTACCCCAAGAACGTTATGTCCTTGCTGGCATAACCATAACAGGTCGAGGCTTTTGCCACATAATGGCACGAACACACGGCAATCAGGAGCAACATCCAACTGTTGCCAAAACGAGGCCAAATGACTGTTGGTTTCTTGTTGATGAAAGCCGATTTTATTATTTTTCCAATTTTCCAGCCAAAACTCAGGGTTCATATCAGTTCGTTAATTGAGGTTTAGAAATTTATCTTCATTTTACGATTATCAATCTTTTTAAAAGCTATTCAAAAATAGCCGAATCGAAATCTATGGCAGATGTCAGGCCTTTTACTTGTGATTTATCCAGATTCTTGGAGAAATGAGTGCCTTTCAGCTTGGCGCCCGAAAAATCAGTACCGGTAAGGTTACAAGCCGTCAAATCAGCGCCGCTTAAATCGGCGTTGCTCAAATCGGCGACAGATAGATCGGAACCGGATAACACCGTACTACGGAGTATGCTTCCTTTTAGGATTGCATGGCGCATCAACGAGCGGTTGAGGTTGGCATCGGTTAAATCTGCTCCGGATAAATTGGCGCTATTGAGGCTGACCCGCATCAACCCCATAGGCTGGTTTTTCATGTCCACGCCCCAATCGGCGTTTTTTAAGTTAGCGCTGCTCAAATTAGATCGGTCAAGATTGGCGATAAAGCGGCTGTGGGACAAATTTGCCCCAGTCAGGTTGGCACCGACCATGTGTACGCCGAAAATACTGGTACGGCTAAGATTTGCCCCAGCCAGATTAATTTTAGTCATAACAGTCAAATCGAGAATTAAACCGGACAAATCGCTATTGCTCAGGTTTGCCCCGCGCAGGTCGGAACCCCATAAATCGGCGTGGGTAAAATCAAGGCCAGACAACTCGAGTGCCCTGAGATCTTTTCTGCGCAAGTCGGCGGGCTTCCCGTTCTTTGCATTTGCAAGGGCATTCTCTACGCCCGCCCTGTCCAAATCTGCTGAATTGCAGACAGCAGGCCAAACAAATGTAAAGGCTATCATCAGGGTTATGGTTTTCAACAGATTCAATGATCGATTAAACATGGTATTCTCCAAGAATTGTTCTGCGTTTTCATGTGAATTAAATGGGCCTATGTTTCATGAAACGCTATTTGTGCTGCAAGGGTAACCTGCATCAATTGTTTTTCTTTAAATCAATCTCTTCTTTGATTTTATTCTTGTAGCAACGGAATTGATAAAAATTGTTCAATGCCATCCCCCATATTTGGTTGTTGGGTCACCCCTCCAACCTGTGGTCGTTTTATTGGCATCCGGTGCGTGCGTGGTGTCCTCTGCTGCCCTGACCAAATTGGCTCGGGTATAACCGCCCATTGCTTTTGCCGCTTTGGCGATTGCGGTGGTCGATGGATCCAGGAAATATTTTGTCACGTCCTCATAAAGAACGACAGCTACCATCTTGTCCGGATGGGATTCGGAAGAAAAATTCAACAACAGGGGTAAATTTGTTCCGGAAGGGATTTCCACCCGGAAGTGACCGTTTTCAACTATCACCTGCTTAATCTTTTGCCCGTTTTCATCGGTGACTTCTACAGTTCCCGTTTTGATCAAAGATTTACCGGTACTCACCGTACCTTCTATGGTGGTAGCTTTTGAATATTTTTTAATCGCGGTTTGGCTAATACTTGCTGGTTTTCGATCTTGCCCGCAACCTGAGACAAGAAAAAAAATTGGGAACAACAAAACTAATGGTAAATAAATTGGTGTTTTCATAGCGTTTTCCGATTATTCAGCTAGGAATATAGATTCAAGTTAACAACATTTCTTATCAGTCTTCAGCCCCGCTTTTTCCCAGGCAACAATCCCGCCGTCAAGATTTTGCACATGGGAAAATCCCGAAGACGTTAAGGTTTTCAAGGCTTCTTGTGAGCGCCTTCCCGTGCGGCATTGGGTAATTATCGGCGATTGCTTATATTTGTCTAACTCAACTAAGCGGTTTTTAAGTTGGCTCAACGGAATATTAATAGCTCCCGGAATGCTTATTCTCGCCACTTCACTTGGCTCACGGACATCAATAATGATCGCATGCTGTCTTTCCACAATATCAGCAGCGGCTATTGGTGAGATACCTGAGACGGATGTTTGTGCTGTCATTTCAGGGTGTGCGACGGCTGGATTGGCGGTAGGTGCATTGCCATTGTCCGCTGCGTCGGCAGAAGTTGCCGCCAACAGTAAGATTACAGCTAAAGCTTTATACATGATTATTCTCCTGTTATTAATGGTTAGTGTATGTTTGGCTAGTCAATGCTTCCATAAAAGCGACTAAATCCTGCTTTTCTTGTTGGGTCAGATGCAGCGGGAAAATTTTGGTGTCGATGAACTTATTTTCCCCGCTATTAAAATGACCGCCACCCTTATCGTAATGCTCAATAACCTCTTCCAACGTAAGCATGCTGCCATCGTGCATATAAGGTGCGGTTAAGGCGATATTCCTTAATGTTGGTGCCTTGAATTTGCCAATGTCGGCAAGGTCTTTGGTAACATTAAAGCGTCCCAGTTCAGAACGTTGAACGGCTGTTAAATTGAAATCATCCGGATTTTTGCCTTGGCTAACAAAGTCAATAAACTTATCCAAAACGGGCGTTAAATTTTTAAAGCCGCCCCCGATGTTATAAAAACGGTTATCGGTAAATAAGGCGTTATTCCATGAAATTTCATGGCAGGTGACGCAATTGCCTTTGTTTTTGAAGACTCCTAGCCCCCGTTCTGCACTGGCAGATAAAACCGAGTGGTCGCGACCAAAAAGATAGTGGTCGAAAGCAGAGTCACCAGCAATTAAGGTGCGCTCATAGTTGGCGATGGCTTTCGTGACATGGCTGATGTTAATTCCGTCAGCTTTTATGGCGAATGCTTTGCTGAATGCTTCGCTGTAGCTGCGATCTTGATTGATCAGGTCAACAATCACTTGTTGATTTTGTAAGCCATGCTCGATAGGATTAAGCATCGGCCCTAAGACTTGCGCCTCTAAGCTGTTAGCCCGACCATCTAAAAACAGGGTTTCATAAAAGGCTGCATTAAGAACGGTAGGTGCATTGCGAGTTCCAAATTGTCCATTTAAGCCTTCGGCTACCGGCAAGCCGTCGGTAAAAGCCTTATCAGGATGATGACAACTGGCGCAACTTATCGAGCCATCGGCACTAAAGCGCTTGTCATTAAACAATCGCTTACCTAACTCAATTTTTTCAGAAGTTTGAGGGTTATCGGCAGGTATGTTTAAAGGCGGCAAACCGAGATACGGATCGGCAAAAACGCCGACCGAAAAAATCAGTCCCACCATTAGCATTAAACAAAGTCGGGTGCAGCATTCAATTAATTCACGCCTGCCCAAATAACGTACGATGTTAAAAAACATACTCTAACCCTAGCCACACATTGTTATTTTTTATACTTTGTTGCTCAGTCGTTAATTTCCGGCTGCCGTGTTGCCAGCCCAATTTAACGGTTGCCGACCCGTCCAATTCATACAAGAGTTCTATCTCGCCCTGATAGACGTTCTCAGAGGCACCGCGATGCTCATCATTAATCCTGCGGCTGGTAAACGCATTGGTTTCGTAATCGAAAATAAAAATGCCGGTCAATTTATCCAACAAACGTATTTTGAATTCCGCAGACGCATAGTGGTTGATGTAGGACACATCATCAGGAAAGTGTGCCGCCCACTGGTGTGCGGCAGTGCCCCGCTCATAGTGGTAACCGACTAATAGCTCCATGTCCTGATTAATTATCCATTCAAGATGAGGGCCTAGCGTCCAGAACTGGGTGTCACGATGTTGGAAGGGTTCGTTGTAATTACGCAAACCATAACGGCTCAGCAAACGGACAGTCAAATTTTTTGTTAAGGGTTGGTCAAAACGGAGTGACCAATAATGGTTAGTGAGCTTTTCATCGAATTCAGATTCTTCACCGTTCGCTTGCCTAAACGCATTCTTCCCTAAAAAAAGATCGGGGACAAAATTGTAATGCAGGCTTATTTTGGCGTCATTTGTAAACGTTTGCGCCAAACGGAATTCGTATAAGCCATGTGAAAAGGCGGATTGGTCGGCAAAGATATAGCCGCTGGCATCCATTGCCATTAATAGTTTGCCTAGCTTGTTTTCCCCTTGCCATTCCAGGGTGGCGCCGGGTTCGTATACAAAATCCCCGCCTTGACCAGGCCGATCAACCGTGGGTTGCGTTGGGTCATCCTTAAGGGAAAGCCGCCGGGTGACAGAAAATAGGGCAACATCATCCGTGTAATAGGCGCTATTGGTAAATTCAGTTGACCATTCAGCGTGTGCGTTCGAACTGATGCTTGCCATCATTAGCAATAGCGTTGGATTAACAAGCCTACTATAAGCATTTAATATCAGCATGGTTTTATTGAAGATGGTTTACGTTGCCTGAATAATTATCGGCCAGTGGTGTCATGTAAATCGAACGCCACTGGCCTTCTTTACTATATGGCATACCTATTCGAGATTTTCTTTCCAAGGTTTTAACCATTTGCCGATATCAATAGCATTTATTCAGAGGGTTCTTCATCTTTGTCGCCAATAAAGTGCAACACTGTCATCGAAATGATAAAAGCCATAAAAATCATGAATAATAAGGGCATGGCAAACGGGGTATCGTGATGATCCCGCATGTTAACACCCGAAATTGCAGAAAAAATTTTCAACATAAAATCAACCATGGCACAGTCCTCTATTTTGTAATTTGAATAGTTAGTTAAAGCGGCTTTTTATGAAAGCCTTGCCAATCAGGTGTGGAAATTAAGAAAGCGGCCTCCCCATTTTGATGCGTTAAAAAGTAGCCAGCGGAAGTTTGCAGGGCTTTAATCCGCTGGCTGAGGCTGTGTGGTTTATCGCACAGCAAGGAGGGGACTACTTTTTCTTAACATCTGGCATGTCTTGGACAATCAGCACATACGGTTCACCTAAAGGGTATTTATCTTCCGGTTTTTGGAAATAAACGACCTTGCCATAGGTTTCATGTACGGCTGGCAAAATGGCAGCCGCTTCTTCCTTGGTTAAATCAGGGAAAGTCGCGCAAGCCCTGCCGACTTCAGTCTTGTGGTAATGCCAGTAATGTTTTTCTTTTTCAGGCAAGGTGTTGTATTGGGCGGTCGTGATGATGTACTCAAAACCAATCGGTTTATCCTGGTCTTTCATGCCGGTAGGGAACATTAAGCAGACTAACGTGCCGTCATCGTAGGCTTTGCAGTGATGATGGACGATGGCCTGTAACTTTGGGTCTTCCGCACTAAACACATCGGGCTTGAGATGCCGTATCGCTTGGATATGCAAGTCATTAAAGCCCATAACATTCGGATGTTCCGTTTGCCGGGGATTCATGGTGGTGTTGTATTTGGGCTGCGCTGAAACAGGCGTCGCCGTATGGTTATGCTCCGACTCTACTGTAGGGGTTGCCGCCGTTGTCGCGCAACCACTGGCTAAAGCCATTAAAGCACTTACCAGTAATAGTGGTATTTTCATTTCAATCCTCTCAAAAATATGTAATTGTTATTGTGACAAATCGGATTTATTGACTGTCTTAATTGCTTAAGCGAGGAACGTGCCAACTAATTTTCAATATATTTAACCTACTGTTTTATATTAAAAAATATTGTTATTTATTTTTTACTTGAATCGTCTGATTAGTTTCATATATAGTTTCAATGAAACTTCTATATGATTCAATGAGACATAATGAAACATGGCTATTTCACTAAATACGTTTTCCCATCACAATTCGTCATGGCTTGTTCAGCTTGATCAGGGCAAAGCTCTATTGGACATGCTTGAGCTTTTTGACTCAGCCTGTGTTTATCTCGTTGATAACCAGCAACAGGTGCTTTATTGGAGCCTAGGTATGGAAAAGCTAACAGGTAAAAAACGGGACGAAGTAGTCGGTACAACCTGTTTGCCAGAATTTGTTATTGACGAGACAACCGGTGGTTCTAAGCCATTGATAAAACTCGTTCCGCAAAATGGTAAAACCATCGAAGTGAATAAGTCCGTGAAGATTTTGCATGATAAAGCAAGTGCGTTTCACGGCGGCATCGGGGTATTAACACTCCTTTCTGAACCTGTTCAAAATATGCTTTTGCCAAAAACAGCAGGGACAGCAAAACAAAATTTCCACGGTCTTTTAAGCCGATCACCGGCAATGCAGGATGTTTTCCAGATTATCCAAAATGCTGCGGAAACGGAAGCTACCGTTCTGGTTAGGGGAGAAAGCGGTTCCGGCAAGGAATTGGTTGCTAATGCTATCCACCAGTTGAGCGCCCGCAGCAACGCCCCTTTCCTGGCGATTAACTGTGCGGCATTGTCCAGTAACCTGTTAGAAAGCGAATTATTTGGCCATGTGCGGGGCGCATTCACTGGCGCAGTAAAAGACCATAGCGGATTATTCCAACGCGCCAATGGCGGAACGTTGTTCCTGGACGAGGTTGCCGAACTCCCTTTAGAGTTGCAGGCCAAATTGCTCAGGGTGCTGCAAGAAAGAAATTACATACCGGTTGGCGGGAGCCACAGCATTGATGTCGATGTCCGTTTTGTGGCCGCAACCCACCGTTCGTTACGTGAAGAAGTCAAAAACGGTCATTTCCGTGAAGATTTGATGTATCGGTTGCGGGTCGTCCCTATATTTCTGCCGCCCCTGCGCGAACGGCGGGAAGACATTAGCTTGCTGATTTGGCATTTCATTGACCAACACAACGATAAACGGGTTCGGGTCATCGAAAAAATCGACCCCGATGCCATGAAGGTCTTATTGGATTACCGCTGGCCTGGGAATATCCGGGAACTTCACAATGTTGTCGAATACGCTTTTGCTGTCGGACGGGGTTCAACGCTACGCTTGTCCGAATTGCCCCCCGAATTCAGGGAGACTCGTGTCGTCGATGATATTCAGAAAGGATCGCGCAAACAAAATCAAATGCTTACTCCAGAGGGTGAAATGACAGCTATCCGAAAAGCCTTGGAGCAAAGCGAGGGTCAGGTAAGCATGGCGGCCAACTCGCTGGGCATGAGCAGAGCCACGTTTTGGCGAAAACGTAAGCAATACGGCATCTAAGTTTTGCCCGAAAATTACCTGTTAAAATGCAAATTGGCGTGTAATAACAAATCCTTTCCTTTAATTTGAAGGGCTGGCCTTAAACTACTATTTAGCTTCCCTTCGCCCACCAACATGGCAGGATAAACAACTAACCATTCTACCTGGCTTATGAGCCCCATCACCTTCCTCCATTAAATGCCTGACTATGCCATTATCAAGCAACGTTGAGTGGGATTGAATATCTCCGCTGAAATCGTGGCAAGCACTACAGGATTTCGTACCTGTCGCGCGAAATACGAATTCTCCATGATGATTAAACAGCGCTCCAATTGTGATCTGCGCTAATGCACCGCGGTGTTCAGTGTGGCAATTCGCGCAAGGTTTTCCTTCCAAGATTGATTGTTGATGAAATTCTGAGACCTTTTGTTTTGATCGGGCGGCAAAGTAATTTTCATTGTGGCATGCAATACATTTATCTGAAGTAGGCCCATGGAAAGGTTGATGGCAATCGCTACAAGCGGTAATGTCGGAATGGAATCGGCTCAAATCGCCGGGTGCCCAAAGTGTTTCGGGATAATTAAGGGAACCCCAAACCACCCAGGCAAACAGCACAATAACGGTACTAACGACAAAAAGTGTAGTGCCTGGGGGAAGAGGAAGAAAACGCACTTATAATCCCCCAAAATACAATGCGCCAAGGATGTGAGCGGCTAAAAGTGCTAAAAATAGCATGACCATCGGCACATGGATGATCTGCCAAACCCTAAAGATTTCCTCGCCTGAGGCTAAACCATAAAGCCGATCTTCAATATCTGTTTGAGAAAGCCCCTGGCTTACAAGCTCTTTTCGAGTAGTATTCAGCAAAGCCAAGGCTTTTCGATGAACCGCCACACCGATCACGCCACTTACCACGACAATCCCCATGACGATTAGGGTTAACACCGGAACTAAGGCATGGAAGTGCCACCCGGCGTGAATAAGGATCACCATGAGACCCAAAATACCGGCCACTTGATGAACTATAAACCAGGCCTTCGGCCAACCTGCGTTTCTGTCAAAGCGCTTTTTAACAGAATAAACGAATACCAAGAAAATGGCAGCTAATCCAATCCAACCGACGACATGTCCTGTTTGGGTATGCCCAAATAACGAACCAGATCGAACACTGAGAAGTTCCTCGATTAAAAACCCCACAATTAACAACGCTATGGTTGCGATTATCACAGTAAAGAAACGTTTTGTAATGTTGGTCATACTTATATTGTCAACAATTGGATTGTTAATTCACCATCATCCTAAACCTGTGGCTTAATCACTGCAATCGTGGACAATGTAATCTTTACGTATAGGCAGAGAAATGCCATGTATTGCAGATACTGTCCTAAACCCCCATTATTCTTGTTAATCTTTCAGTTAATTAAGGAATTATGATGAGTGAATCATTGCATCTTGTTTGTCCATATTGCCAGGCAGTTAACCGGGTACCTATAACACGACTTAGCCAACATCCTAACTGTGGTAAGTGCCATCAATCGATTTTTAAAGGTGAGCCATTGGAACTGACTGCTGTCACATTCCAAAATCAGATCAAAAATAATGATATCCCCGTTCTAGTCGATTTTTGGGCGCCCTGGTGCGGGCCTTGTAAATCTATGGCACCAGCCTTTGCTCAGGCTGCAAAGGCTCTTGAACCAAGAGTGCGTTTAGGCAAAGTAAATACCGATGTTGAGCAGGGGTTAGGAAATCAATTTGCCATTCGCAGCATCCCCACCTTAGTCTTGTTTAATGCCGGCAAAGAAGTAGCACGGCAATCTGGCGCAATGGGGCTGCAAGATATCGTGCGATGGGTAAACGCCCACTTATAGCTTTTGCCACATAACTGCCGAAAAGGGTAACTTCAGCCGTAATATTTTAGGTGATGATAGATGGGTTTTGATCTACATCATATTCTATAAATGGAAAAAATAAGACAATATGCCAAACCTTATCATTGGCTAATAAACAGTCTTCTGAGAAGTTGAACCAACCATTAATTGGAGTTACCTAATAATTAATAATAACTGGATAAGTTTGATGAGGTTTGACATGGCTGCTTCAATGATTGTTTTAATGCTCCTGATTGGTTTGTTTGCCGGAATTGTTTCAGGTGTATTTGGCATCGGGGGCGGTATAATCATCGTTCCGGCTTTGATCTACCTGGCCAAGTTTTCCCAGCATGCGGCTATCGGGACGAGTTTAGCCATTTTATTGCCGCCTGTCGGATTATGGGCGGTGCTGGAATATTACCGGCATGGAAACGTTGACTTGAAGGCGGCGTTGATTGTAGCGATTGCATTCATGGCGGGGGGCTGGATTGGCGCCCATTTGGCTAACCACTTAGGCGGCTCCCTGTTGAAATTAATGTTTGGGCTCTTCGTTGTTGGCATTGGCGGCTACTTGATATTTGATGCGGTGAAGCCAATGGCTTCATGAATAACTAGGTTTATTTCAATAATCGTAAACAGTTATGGGGCAAACTGATTGAACAAAATCACCGCTTCTATCCGTTGCATAATCGGTTATAGTAGAATAGTCATACCTCCATAAAGACGATGCCTAAATTAATAACAAAAAGACTGGCTTTAAGTCTACTGCCCTTACTTAGTCTACCGAATTTGCCCGCCTTAGCGGATCAAGTTGCTAATCTTCCTGCTGGCAAAACGGTAACGGAAAAATCAAGCTCCCAATCATTTTCACTCGATCAGGCCATTGATTACGCATTAGCCAATAACCCTGACCTACAAATCGCTATAGAACGCATCGGCCAGGCGCAAGCCCAAGTAGGGGTTGCTCTATCAGCATTTTATCCTCAAGTCACAGCCAGAGTCGGTTATGAACACTCCAACAATCCGGCACAGGTTTTTTCGATGATCGTGGCACAAAGGGATTTCGGTGCCAACTCTATCCAGAACATCAATACTCCCGGTTACCGGCAAAATTTTCGCCCCGAAATCATAGGTAAACTGTCCCTGTTCCGTGGCGGGCAAGATTATCAAGCCAGTAAAGCAGCAGAACTGGGCATCGATGCAGCAGAATTTGAACGCTCATCCGTACGCAATGCCTTGATTGAAGCGGTGACAGCTTCTTATTATGCTTATTTGGCGGCCATAGAAGCGCAAAAAGTTGCCCAGGACTCCATCACTGCCATTGCCAGTGAACTCATGCAAACAAAACTACAGTACGAAGCGGGAACTGTGCTTAAATCCGATGTATTGTCGCTGGAAGTAAAATTGGCAGAAGCCCAAGAATCCGATATCAAGGCCGGGAATAGCATTGAGCTATCCAAATCCAGTATCGCTAATTTACTGGGTCTGCCATCAGACCAAGCCTTTACCGTTTCGCCATCATCGTCAGCCTTACCCAAGCCCAAGTTGCCGTCATCGTTTGATGGCTTACTTGATCTTGCTATGCTGCAACGCCCGGAAGTTAAATCAGCCGCCAAGCAAGTAGAAATCGCGCAACTCAAAATAAAAAGTGAACAAGGTGCTTATCTGCTTAAAGCCGATGCCTATGTGAGTTACGGGCAGAACAGCCAAGAACCGGATTTCTCCAGTAGTAGAGACAATGTCACCGCTGGCGTTACCGTTGAAATGGATTTGTTTTCAGGCTTCAATACCCAACAACGGGTCAAGTCAGCGGAACGAAAAGCCATAGAAGCGCGTGAAACGGAACGAAAAACCAAACTGGCGATTGAACAGGAAGTGAAGATCGCTTATCTGAAACTTCAAGAAGCGTTAGCACGCCTGAATGTTACTGAAGCATCGGTTCAAGCCGCTGAAGAAGCCTTCCGACTGGTTAACGAGGAAAGGCGGGCTGAAATCGTCACCGTGACCCGTTATATCGAATCGGAAGTGGCCAGGAACAAAGCCCAATCCAATACCATTGCCGCACACTATGATGCCCTGAGTGCGGAAGCTGCCTTAAAAAAAGCCATTGGCGACTGGAAATAGCGGAGCACTCATGGCACTTATTGAACTCAAAAATATCAAAAAACCTGTCATTATCTCCGCAGCCGTCCTAGCCTTGATCCTGTTACTGCTGATTATGCAAGGCAGTTTTGTCAGCAAAGTGCATCCCGGTGTCAGCCCACAAACTGTCAATGAAAAGGCCGCGATCTACTACACGGCCATCGTTGAAAAAAAACAGGTTGACGACATCCTCACCTGGCCGGGCACCGTAAAGTCCAGGACTGTTGCCAATATTGCCCCCAAAATGACAGCCCGTATTCTCGAAATCAAGGTTCATGCGGGCGACAAAGTCAAAAAAGGCGCTCTCATCGCCCGTCTGGATGAACGTGACATTAAAGCACAGGAAAATGCTGCCCTTGCCGGGCTTGCGGGGGCAAATGCCCAAGCCAATCGCGCCAAAGCTGATGAACAGCGTATCCGTAGCCTCTACAGCAAAGAGGCGGCAACCCGCGAAAACTTTGATGCCGTCATCGCGCGGGCAAAAGAGGCGCTAGCTGGCGTAAACCAGGCAGCAAGCAAGGTTAGCGAAATCAGGGCTCATCTGGCTGATTCACAGTTACACGCGCCTTTTGACGGTGTTGTTGTTAAACGTCTTCAAGAACCCGGTGACATGGGACAGCCGGGTATACCCATACTGACTTTACAAACACCCCAAGGGTTAAGGCTTGAAGCTGACGTACCCAGTACTTGTGCCGGACTTTACCGCACCGGCCTGGACGTCACCGTGCGTATTGATACCCTTGGCCAAACAATCCATGCGCTGATTGATGAGATCAGCCCAGAAGTTGATCCGCAAACCCGCACCCAGCTGATAAAAATCGCGTTGCCTGCCATCGAAGGTTTACAACCGGGGCTTTTCGGTTGGTTGGAACAAGCTTGCGCCCAACATGGAGCCTTATTGGTGCCAACCAGTGCTGTACAACATATCGGCCAGTTGGAAGTCGTCAAGGTATTATCGGGAGGCCAACTTTTGATGCGCCATATCAGGACTGCCAAAACCTTCGGTGATCAAATTGAAGTCATTTCCGGTTTACATACCGGGGAAAACATCATCGTTAATCCGCAGCAGGCCCAATAATGGAGGACCTGCAACAGCAAAGCCCCAAACGCGGCTTGACGACAAAGATTGTCGAAATTTTTACCACCTCACAGCTCTCTTTCCTGTTCCTGATCATTTCCCTGTTGGCGGGAGCGGCGGCACTCATCCTCACCCCCCCGTGAAGAAGACCCGCAGATTGTCGTGCCGGTCATGGATGTGCTGATTGAATTTCCAGGCGCTTCCAGCGAAGAGGTTGAAAAACTGGTAGCAACGCCATTAGAGGTGCTGCTCAAACAGATTGAAGGCGTGGAATACGTCTATTCTGTCTCCAAACCCGGTGCGGCGGTTGTAACAGTCCGTTATTTCGTTGGCCAAGACTTCGAGGACAGTCTGGTTAAAACCTGGGACAGGCTGATGTCCAACCAAGACCTTATTCCACCAGGCGTCACCCATTGGAAAGTCGCCCCCGTTGAAATCGATAATGTGCCCATCGTGCTGCTGACGCTTTCGGCTCAAAACAATAATTATGATTCCATGGCGTTACGGCGTATCGCCGATGAGCTCATTATTTCTCTGCGGGGCGTTGGTGATGTCGGCAAAAGTTGGGTGGTCGGCGGTGAACAACGTCGGGTATCGGTTTATGCCAATCCTGCGGCAATGGCCGCCCACGGTATAACCTTACTTGAAATCACCCAAGCGTTGGCAAGCGCCAATGTTAATCTTCAAGCGGGCAGCATTGAGCGCGGCAACCGTGAAATCCTGCTGGAAGCCGGACCCCATTTCAGTTCATCGGAAGAAGTGGGTGCCACCGTCATTAAAAGCATTGCGGGACGACCTGTTTATCTGCGTGATGTGGCCAGAATTGAAGACGGCCCGGCTGATGTCGACCATTACACCCGTATCGGCTTTGGCCCTGCGGTGGAGGATATGCCCACGGTTGGCAAAGCCACCGGAATCCAACCGCAAGTCGGCCAAGAACGCCAAATGGTGACCCTTGCTGTTGCCAAGCGAAAAGGCAGTAATGCCGTACACGTCGCCGAAGCGGTTATTGCCACCACAGAAAAACTGCACGGTACGTTGATTCCTAAAGATATTATGTTGACTATTACCCGTGATTACGGCGAAACCGCCAACCACAAAGTCAATGAATTGGTTAAACACTTAAGCTTTGCCATCGTTATTATCGTCGTGTTGCTGGCGTTTTCGCTGGGACTGAAAGAGTCGTTTATCGTATCCATCGCCGTACCGATGACGTTGGCGCTTACCCTATTATTGGATTATCTCTCCGGTTACACCATTAACCGTGTCACCTTGTTTGCGCTAATCCTGTCATTGGGCTTGCTGGTGGATGACCCGATAGTTGATGTCGAAAATATCCATAGGCACTATCAATTACGCAAGGAACCTCCACTAGAAGCCCTGTTGACGGCGGTCGATGAAGTCAGGCCGCCGACCATTCTGGCGACTTTTACCGTGATTGTGTCATTTCTGCCGATGTTTTTTATCACCGGCATGATGGGCCCCTACATGGCGCCGATGGCTTTTAATGTGCCGATTGCCATGCTGGTATCCTTGATTGTTGCCTTTACCGTCACGCCCTGGGCGAGCTTCAAACTCTTGCAAAGTGAATATCACAAGCACAGAGACGAAGCGCCAATCGAACTCAAACAAACGCTTATTTTCCGGGCTTATCGCGCTGCGCTTGCCCCGCTGCTTGAGACCTCTGGACGTGCCAAATTATTTTTGTTGGTCGTGCTGATTGCCTTTATAGGCTCAACCTTGCTGGTCGTTACCCGCGCCGTTCCCCTTAAATTACTGCCCTTCGACAATAAAAACGAACTGTAAATCATCATCGACATGCCGCGTGGTTCGACCTTGGAACAAACCGACGAAGTTGCCCGCGCCTTGGGCAGCTATCTGGCCACCGTCAATGAAGTCACCGATTATCAAACCTATACGGGTCTTGCCGCCCCCATGGATTTTAACGGGATGGTTCGTCATTATTATTTACGTAAGGGTGGTTATGTGGGTGAAGCCCGAATCAATTTGCTGCCTAAAGACCGGCGGGAACAGCAATCCCATGAAATCGCCTTACGTATCCGCCCCGACATAGAAAAGCTAGGAAAAAAATACGGCGCTAATCTGAAGATCGTGGAAATTCCACCGGGACCGCCCGTGATTTCCGATTTGGTCGCTGAAACCTATGGCCCACCTGAAGCCAGTATGGACAACCTCATCGCTGTTTCCAAGCGTGTCAGGGCCGATATGGAAAAAACAGAAGGGGTCGTCGATGTCGATGACTTTTCTGAAAGCCAACATGATAAGCTGCATTTTAAGCTGAACCGTGAAAAAGCGGCCTTGTCAGGGATCAGTGTCGCGCAAGTTTCAGAAATGCTGCGCATCGCTGTTGCAGGTCAGACGGTTGGCATCGTCCATGTGAACAGTGAACGCCAGCCTTTGGAAATTACCCTGCAATTGCCCCGTGCTCAGCGTTCATCCATTCCTGATTTATTGGCGTTGCGCGTTAAAACTGGACGAGGCGATCTAATACCATTAAGTGAAATAGGCACAGCAACCCTGGAAAGCGAAGACCAACCTATCTTTCACAAGAACCTGCAACGGGTGAACTATGTCGTTGCCGGCATGGCGGGACGCAGCCCAGTGGAAGCGGTTTTCGATCTTAATGATGCTTTTGCCGAACGTTCCCTACCCAAAGGTTATACTGCTGAACTGGCGGGTGAAGGTGAATGGAAGATTACCGTCGATGTTTTTCGTGACCTCGGCCTTGCCTTTGCGGCCGCATTGGTCATGATCTATATCTTGCTGGTTGGGCAAACCGGTTCACTGACCGTTCCGCTGGTTATGATGATTGCCATTCCACTGACTGTCATCGGTATTATGCCAGGTTTTTGGTTGCTTAATTTATTTGCCACACCAATTGCCGACTACCCCAACCCGATTTATTTCACCGCTACTGCCATGATTGGCATGATTGCCCTGGCGGGTATCGTCGTGCGTAATTCGATTATTTTGATCGACTTCATCGAGCGAATCCGCGCCCGTGCCGATGCAACACTTGCAGAAGCCTTGATTGAGGCCGGGGCGATTCGCTTACGGCCTATTTTCCTAACTGCTGGAGCGGCCATGTTCGGGGCTTTTGTCATTATCTTCGACCCGATATTCTCTGGGCTAGCCTGGAGCTTCATCTTTGGCATTTTTGCCTCGACCTTGTTTTCCCTCCTCGTAATACCGGTAGTTTATTTTTTAATCAACAAGGAAAATGCTGAAAGTGTTATGAACCCGAACAAAGTGAATTAATATACTTAATCCGTAACACCTATTAACGGCATCATCATTTACTTCGGAATATCAATCTCATGAAACCAGCAAAAAAACGAATCCTTATTGTTGGCGGCGTGGCTGGCGGCGCCACTTGTGCGGCACGTGCCCGCAGGCTCTGTGAAACCTGTGAAATCGTTGTGTTCGAACGAGGGCAACATGTATCCTTTGCCAATTGCGGCCTGCCTTATTTTGTTGGGGATGTGATTGCCACGGAAGCAAAATTGCTGGTTGCAAACCCTGATACTTTCAAACAGCGCTTTAACATCGAAGTGCATACTGAGACTGAAGTCACCCATATCAATCGGGAGGACAGAATAATCGAAGTGTGTGACCTCAAAACTGGAGTAACCCGTCAAGAACCTTATGATGCACTGGTTTTGGCAACTGGCGCACAACCCGTCCGGCCGCCTTTGCCGGGTATCGACTTGCCCGGCATCTATGCCCTTCGCACAATCCCTGACAGCAATAAGATCAAGGCTGCCGCCGCGCATGCCAAGAATGCCTTGATTCTTGGAGGCGGTTTCATCGGCCTGGAAATGGCTGAAAATCTGGTCGGACTAGGCCTTAACGTTACCTTGCTGGAATTGGCCAATCAGCTGCTGCCTCCACTAGACCCTGAAATGGCTGGCTATGCGGCCGAAAAGTTGAAAGAACACGGCATTAATTTACGCTTGGGGGAAGCCGTTGAAGCTTTTGAGAGACTTTTAAATAAACAGTTACGTGTCCGGACTTCAAAGGGAGCAACCCTCGACACTGATTTGGTCATCGTAGGGATTGGGGTACGTCCAGAGACTACTTTGGCAAAAGTAGCTGGAATAGAATTAGGCAGCTTGGGCGGTATCCGTGTCGATGAGTTCATGCACACCAGCGACCTTTCGATCTGGGCGGTGGGGGATGTGGTTGAAGTTAAAAATCGCATCACCCAGGAATGGCAACTCGTCCCGCTCGCAGGCCCCGCCAACCGCCAAGGCCGGGTGGCGGCAACCGCGATCATTCACCAATTTATCCACGGCGACGAAGGGTTGCCGTCCCTGATTTTTGACGGTGTGCTGGGCACGGCAGTTTGTGAAATCTTCGGCTTTAGCATTGCCTGTACTGGCGCCAATGAAAAGCAGTTAATCCGCGCCGGGATTGATTATGAAAAGGTTTATCTTCATCCTGGCCACCATGCTAGCTATTTCCCTGGTGCCAAGCCGATTCATATAAAACTGCTGTTTTCAAAACCGGACGGCAGGATACTGGGAGCACAAGCCGTGGGTGAAGTCGGCGTAGCCCGCCGTATCGACGTCATTGCTACCGCCATGATGAACAAGGCAACGGTATTCGAATTAGAAGAATTGGAACTTTGCTATGCCCCCCAGTTCGGTTCAGCCAAAGACCCCGTCAACCTCGCAGGCATGGTGGCAGGAAATTATCTTCGTGGCGACTTGCCCTTGGCGGATTGGAGTGAACTGGAGGAAACCACGGCATTGCTGGTGGATGTGCGTAGTGAAAGTGAATTTAACGCCGGGCATATCGAGAACGCTTGTAATATCCCGCTTGAAACCTTGCGGAATAGGCTTCTCGAATTACCAAAAGACCGGGAAATCTGGCTGGTCTGTGGCGTCGGGCAACGAGCTTATTACGCCATACGGCTATTGTTACAAAACGGCTTTAAGGTAAAGATCCTTTCCGGGGGTATGGAGACCTACCAAGCATGGTTAAGAACGGGTATCAAATAAGAGTTGAATATTTTTAATACAATAGTTTTGCTGACAAGTACACAGTAAACTGTCAGGTTTGATCACGCAAAATCGTTATCCAGTACAATTCGATACCGTGCTTTACCTTGCTCTAAATGCGCTAGGGCTTCGTTGACTTTGCTCATGGGAAAATGTTCAACTTTCGGCTTGATATCATGCCGTGCAGCAAATTCGAGCATTGCCGATAACATCGGTGGGCTGCCGGTAGGTGAACCCGAGATGTTTTTTTGGCCAAAAATGAGATCCAAGGCTGATATCGAAAGTGGTTCCAGAACGGCTCCCAGCATATGAAGCCGACCATTTGGTTTTAAGGTCTTCATCAGGGATTGCCAATCCAGGCTCACATCGGACGTGACCATCAGCATGTCGAGTGTGCTTGCCATCTTCAAGATAGCCGCACTATCCTGGCTGGAAACGACATGGTGGGCGCCGAAGACCTTAGCATCTTGGGCTTTTTCTGGTTGTGAGGTAAATGCAGTAATTTCACAACCCCAGGCTTTAGCAAATTTAATTCCCATATGCCCCAAACCACCGACACCGATGATACCGATGTGGTCGATGGGTTTGACATCGAACACCAGTAATGGCGCGAAAACAGCAATGCCGCCGCACATCAATGGCCCGATGTCGGCACTCTCAATCGTTTGCGGAAGCGGAATCGCCCATGCCCAATGGGTTCTTGTTTTATCGGCATAGCCGCCTTGGTGGCCTACCATAGTCGGCACCGCTTTCGAGCATAGATTATGTTGTCCAGTCATACACTCATGGCAATGCATACAACTAAAGGCATTCCAGCCAACGCCAACCCGTTGGCCTATTTGCAGATTCTGGGCATGGCTACCAAGTGCCGAGATTTTTCCAACCACTTCGTGTCCTGGAATCAAAGGATATTGGGACATCCCCCATTCATTCTTAATCATTGAGAGGTCGGCATGGCAAATGCCGCAATGCTCGATTTCGATTTCTACTTCTTCCGGCCCCAATGATCCTGCGTCGAAGGTGAAAAGTTCTAGTTTCTCTTTAGGAGCATGAACTGCCCAGCCACAAATCATAGTCATGATAATTTCCCCGTACTTAAATTATTCTTTTTTCGGTTGTGACTTAGTAATACTTTTTTGCGATGAATTCAGATTTAAAAAGTATCTGGGTCTTATTGGTTTAATGCGCCGGATCATGATGCCATTCCGGTAACAACACGATACAGTTCGGGTTCAAGCCTTGCTCCTTAAGGGTATCAATGCTTGCTACCTTCTCAAGCTTTTCAAGATCGATAACGCTGATTGAACCATCGTCCATTTCCGGCAAATTCAAAATACTGTTCTGGACGAATGCGTAATGTTCGTCGGGTGACAAGACGACATGATGTGCGCCTCCAGCCGTTGGTATTGCTTTAATTAATTTGGGTTGTGCTGGTTGGCTGATATCAAAAATATTCAAGTGACCTGGCTTAGCTGTGGTTACATACATGCGGTCATGTTTATCGTTGTAGGTAACTTCGAGTACAACACCTTGTTTGTCTTTATTAAAATCATAAACCTGCTGAAACTTGAAGCTCTTGCTGCCGTTGTCCCAGGTTGCAGACCAAAGCGTTCCGCCGAACATTACGCTAATATAAGCCATCGCCGGGTTCGCGCCGGGGACAAATACCGCTTCCACTGGCGCAACGCCGGAAGGCGAGGGTTTATCCGACAATTTGTGCGTAGAAAGCACATTGCCGCTGCTGGCTTCAATGACTGTCACTGTTTCGCCGGGATCACCGAGGTCTGATGGCCGGACAGTGCTGCTGACAATTATCCGGTCAATCTCATCGTTTAAGCCGATGCCGTGCGGATAACTGATGAAAGTTGTGTTCGATTTGGATATCGGCGCGGTAATGGTTTTGATGGGCTTATCGGCCTTGGCATCGCCGACGATTACATTACTGCTGCCCATGCAGGTCAAGTACCAGGTCTTGTCATCATTTGAAAAAACTATATCCTCTGCAACTTTGCAATCAGGCACATTGATGGTTTTCAGACGATAAGGAAACTGTTTCATGTTCATTACTTGCAGCGGATTGCTGCCTAATGAAGTTAGATACGCCTTAGTGGCATGTTTGTTATAGAAGATATGATGTGCAACTAAATCAGGCGGCAACGGAATATCGGCCAATATTTTCTTAAAGTTTGTAGATTTAGGGTCAACATCAATAATGGCAATACCTTCACGTCTTGGCGTAACCTTGGGTTTGCTTTCGTAGTTCAGCATAGCCAGGATTTCAGATTGTGCTAATAAAGGGAAAAGGAGGACTAGCCCAAGTAACAGAACTTTGATTTTTGCTTTCATCTCAGTCTCCTGATTAAATTGAAGAAGGCTAATGTTAAATAGTCATTTTGTGCTACGTATCCGTGTGGTATTTGCATGGGATCATCCATTCGCTTGTGATTTAGTTGGCAGGCGCCAATTCAAATATGATTAATTCAGCAACATCCTCTCCAATGTTTTCTACGGTCATTAAATTGCCGGATTCCCAAAAAACTTCGCCCGCAGAGTAAGTATTGATTTTGCCTCCTTCAGCAACTTTAAGTTTACCCTTCACAACATAGCGCGGCCCAGGGCCTTCATGCGTATGGCTTGGTGTTTTAAAGGCGGGTGGAAAAGTAACGCGTATTATTTTGGCGTTAATGTTTTTGCTGGGAAGATCAACCTTGTTTTCTAATAAAACAGTCCTGTTTAGGGTAGGCTTTTCCTGGGCTAAAATCGTTTGGGTATTGATACAGAATAACGTTGTAAAGATTACCAAAAGCAAACATGTTGATTTGTTGATTTTTAACATCTGCTGATGCCTCGTTCTAATGTGATAAGAGACCCATTGAATTGTTTAACTATTTCCAGAGCCTGAGCCTAGGAAACATTTGGGGCTGGTCTATTACGAATTTTCTAAAAGGGTTCTTTAAAAGGCCTTAAATCCAACTCATGCGTCCAGGCACTGGGGTGCTGTTGATGAATTGCCCAATAGGTTTCAGCAATGGCATCGAGCTGCAATAAGCCATCTTTGCCCTTCGCTTTAACATAATCGGGGAATTGAGTTCTTGCCCGTTCGCCATCGATGACCCCGTCGATGATCGTATGTACGATGTGGATGCCTTGTGGTGAAAACTCCCTCGCCATACCTTGCGCCAAGGCCCTTAACCCTGCTTTTGCCGACGCAAAGGCAGTAAACGGCGGTTTTGCCCGTATCGATGCGGTGGCTCCGGTAAAAAACAGGGTTCCTTGCCTTCGGTCTTTCATGGCGTTAATGGCTTCCTTACCGAAGAAAAATGCGCCCAGACAATTCTGTAGCCATAGCTTGGTAAAGGTTTCTGTATCGGTTTCCAGCAAAGGCGCTGGGATATTGCTGTCTACATTGTAGGCAGCAATATCGACACAAAAACCTTCAAGCCGTACCTGATTGAATAACTGTGCGACTTCAAATTCATCCGTTGCATCGGTGACCACCGTCGTTGCTGAACCACCGGCTTGCCTGATTGTTTCTGCAACTGTGCGAAGTTTGTCTTCGCTTCGACCAGCGATAAAAACGTGCAAGCCATTTTCAGAAAAACAACGGGCGAGCGTCGCGCCCAGACCTTGTTCTGGGCCTACCCCGATGATAACGGCTGAACATTTTTGCACCGCCGTTATTTCCCGGCAGCTGTGGCTTCAGGTACTTCAATCAATTTTCCGGTTTTAACGTCATAGATGTAGCCGTAAACCGGAATGTCTGAAGGCACCAGCGGATGCGATTTGATACGAACCACATCTTCAAGGACACTTTGTTCCTGATTTTTGATAGTCAACCAATCAATGTACTTTGCTTCGCTTGATCCATGGCCTTCACAGCAATCATGCCAGCCACTGGCATCAATTGAGGCGGTTTTTAAACTGCTGGCGAGCAAGTCACGCATGATTTCGTCGGTAAAAAGCTCCATGCCGCAATTCGTATGATGGATAACGAACCATTCTCGCGTTCCCAGTAATTTATAGGAAATGACCAGCGAACGGATTGCATCATCACTGGCTCTGCCGCCCGCATTACGAATGACATGAGCATCGCCTTCAGAAAGACCGGCGTATTTGGCGGGATCCAGCCTGGCATCCATACAGGTCAGGATCGCAAAATGCCGTCCTGGAGGGAGAGGTAAATCACCTTTGTCAAAACTTGCTACATAGTTTTGGTTTGCCGTTAATACTTCATTTAATATGTTAGCCATATTGACTCCTCGTATTGTTTTTGCTCAC
Organism: Methylococcaceae bacterium UBA7658; assembly: GCA_002483425.1. GTDB lineage: Bacteria > Pseudomonadota > Gammaproteobacteria > Methylococcales > Methylomonadaceae > Methyloglobulus. Next base: position 1,077 of record DLHW01000026.1, on the reverse strand, counting down.
AAGATTGAGCGTTTTGGATTTTTTATTACTTTCTGCCAAATATCAACGAAAAATTATTGGCTGGCATATCGATTTGTTCTTTTAACTCCAAACCATGCTTCGCTGCTGCTTTTTTCAAATCAGCCACATCTTTTAAACCCCATTCTGCAACACCCACAGAACTTAGAGTGTCGTGGAATTCCTTGTTAGATGGTGTTGTGAACGTGCCTTCAACTTGAAACGGGCCGTAAATCATCAGGAAACCGTCATCAGCCAGAAAATGGGAAGCACACTCCATCATGCCGTCGGCAATGGAAATAGGCGCTACTTGAAAGATATTGATACAGAACATGGCTGAAACCTTACCTTTTTTATCGAGGTTAAACCAGGTTTCAGGCTTGGTTAAATCAAGGTGTGCAGGATCGGCGATATTGTCGTTAGCGTGATCGGAAGTCAGTTTTTTGATGTTATCGAATACCTCAATATCCTTATCAGTAGGATGAAAATGCAAATGCTTAAAATGCGGGGCAAAAAAGTTGATATGCATCCCGCTGCCGCTGGCCATTTCCATTACCTGCCCCTTGTCCTTGGGCAACTTTTCCTTTAACACGCCCAGGATGGGTTCCCGGTTACGCCCCCCTGCCCAGGCTACATATTCACTTAAGGGATGTGGATCTAAAGGTGGTCTGTCTTGGCTCATCATGTAATCCTCAGTTGTTAACTATAATTATTGTCATGCATTTATTATTAAGCAATATACATACCTACAATTCAAACTATTATTTAAAATCAAAATCAATAAGTTAAATTTTTGCCTTAGCCATTTTGTGAAGATATACTTCAATTATCGAAAATATTATTCACGACTCACTTAATATGAACAACAGCCTTTCCGAATTATCGCCTGTCTTCTTTCTGCAAACCTTCATCCTGGAGCTCATGCATGCCAGTGAACAACAAGGCCAAAAACATTGCGAAGAATTGATTGAACACATTGCTAAAACGGCCGGGTGTTTTTTTGAAGAAACCTATCGTGGCAATACCCATAAAACCGAAGCATTGGATATTGAAAGTTTTATTGAACTCATTCTCGGGCTT
>DLHW01000023.1 GCA_002483425.1 Methylococcaceae bacterium UBA7658 | reverse complement strand
CATAAAAAAGGGCTGATGCAGCAACTCTTTCCTAATACGGAGAAAGAGTGAAAATGAGCGAAGTTCGTACATATCAGAATTTGAGCAAGCTCGTTACCCGAATTCGAGACGACTTAAACGATAAAGAATTAGTTCTCCTGTATGCATTTAACCGCACGGGAAAAACTAGATTGTCTATGGACTTTAAGGGTCGCGGGAAACAAAGAAATAGAGGGCGCGCTGATACGCTTTATTTTAATGCATTCACCGAAGATTTATTCACTTGGGAAAACGACCTAGAAAACGATGCCGAACGAGGATTGAAAGTAAACTACCTTTCAAAATTCTTCGATGGTTTTACTAATCTTGGTCTTGAGCCTACTATTGATGATTACCTCAGTCGCTACGCCGATTTTGGCTTCGATTTCAAATATAGGGAAGTTCAACAAGGTAACGAAGCTTTCACTAAACCCTATTTTGTTAGTTTCACTAAAGACGGGCAAGAAAATATCAAAATATCCAGAGGAGAAGAATGCATTTTTATCTGGTGCACATTTATGGCTATCTGCGAGCGAGTTCTTGACGGTCATGAATCGTATAAATGGGTAAAATACATTTACATTGATGACCCAATTTCTTCACTTGACGATAACAATGCAATTGCTGTTACTTGCGACCTAGCCAAACTAATTCGACGAGCCACAAATCGTAAAAGAGATGATGGTTCTTCCAACCCAATTAAAGTCGTAGTTTCTTCACATCATTCACTTTTTTTTAATGTGATGTGCAATGAGATTGCTAGAGCGAAGGAAGATGAACCTAAAGTAAGGCATAAACGTTATTTCCTCCATCGATTGAATAGCGAGGGGAAGTATAGTCTTCGCTCAACTGAAGACACACCCTTTTTTCACCATGTTGCCTCACTTTCTGAGCTACAAATGGCAGCCGACCCTGAAACGGGTACGTTATACACTTTTCACTTCAATGCACTGCGAAGCATTATGGAGAAGACTTCAGCTTTCTTTGGTCATACGGATATTTCGTTTTGTTTAAAGGCTCTTGATAATGAAGACAATAGAGCGCTGTTTAATCGAGCCCTTAATCTTTTAAGTCACGGGAGCTATTCAATATTTGAACCAACCCCAATGGGTGATGACAACAAAGCCCTATTTCGACAGATTCTTAATGATTTTATAACCAGCTTTCAATTTGATCTGCCAAATATACTAGGTGATACAACCACACAAGCGAATCCATCATGACCCAACAAGAACTTAATAAACTGGGCAGCACACTTTGGGCCATTGCGGACGATCTGCGCGGCGCAATGAACGCCGACGATTTCCGCGACTACATGCTGTCGTTTCTGTTTTTGCGCTATCTGTCGGATAACTACGAAACCGCCGCCCAAAAAGAGCTGGGATCGGATTATCCCACGCTTGCAGCCGATGACAAGCGTGCGCCGCTGTCCCTGTGGTATGAAGCTAACGGCGAGGACATTACTGAATTTGAAAAGCAAATGCGCCGCAAGGTACATTATGTGATTGAGCCTCAGCATCTTTGGAGCAGTATTAGCGATCTGGCACGAACGCAAAACGACGAATTGCTGCACACATTGGAGAAAGGGTTTAAATACATAGAAAACCAAAGCTTTGATAGCACGTTTCAAGGCCTGTTTTCGGAAATTAACCTCAACTCCGAAAAGCTCGGCAAAAATTACACGGAACGCAATGCCAAACTGTGCAAAATTATCAGCAAAATTGCCGAAGGCATTGCCCAGTTTTCCACCGACAGCGATATTTTGGGCGATGCCTATGAATACCTGNNCTGATCGGCCAGTTTGCCGCCGGTTCCGGCAAAAAGGCCGGTGAGTTTTATACGCCGCAGCAGATTTCCACGATTCTTTCCGAAATCGTCACTCTAGACAGCCAAGAACCTTCCACCGGCAAAAAGAAGAAGCTGGATAAGGTGCTGGATTTCGCTTGCGGCTCCGGCTCGCTATTGCTCAACGTGCGTAAACATATTGGCTCGCATGGCATCGGTAAAATTTACGGTCAGGAAAAAAACATTACCACCTACAACTTGGCTCGTATGAATATGCTGCTGCACGGGGTAAAAGATTCCGAGTTTGAAATCCACCACGGCGATTCCCTGTTGAACGATTGGGACATCCTAAACGAAATGAATCCCGCCAAAAAGCTGGAGTGCGATGCTGTGGTCGCCAACCCGCCGTTCAGTTATCGCTGGGAACCGGGCGAAGCGTTGGCAGAAGATTTCCGCTTTAAAAGCTACGGACTTGCCCCTAAATCCGCTGCCGATTTTGCCTTCCTGCTGCACGGCTTCCACTTTTTGAGCGACCAAGGCACGATGGCGATTATTTTGCCGCATGGGGTTTTGTTTCGTGGCGGTGTGGAAGAACGCATACGCACCAAGCTGTTAAAAGATGGCCATATTGATACGGTAATCGGCCTGCCCGCCAACCTGTTTTTCTCAACCGGTATTCCGGTTTGTATTTTGGTGTTGAAAAAATGCAAAAAACCCGACGATGTGCTATTCATCAACGCCAGCGAACACTTTGAAAAAGGCAAACGCCAAAACCGCTTACTACCTGAGCATATCGATAAAATTGTTGAGACCTACCAATATCGCAAAGAGGAAGAGCGTTATGCCCGCTGCGTTTCAATGGAAGAAATCGAGAAAAACGACTTCAATCTGAATATTTCCCGTTACATCAGCACTGCCAAAGAAGAAGAGGAAGTCGATTTGGGGGCGGTGAATACGGACTTGGAAAATTTAGAAAAAAAAGTTCAGGCCGCCAAAAGTAAGCATAATGAATTTCTTGCCCAGCTTGGACTGCCGTTATTACCTTAGCTTTGCTTGTTGGTTAAATTAGCTCGCCTTGGAGCCAGATTTTAAATACTGGATATATTGTCGATTTTTATTTGATAGCCGTTTGTCTGGTTTTAGCTGTGCTGAGTTGAAACTGCCAACTCAAACAAAGTTCATTGCTTTCAAAAATGCAATGGAAAATAGCAGCGTAATGATGGAAACTGCTATATTCATAACTGCGAGCAACTTAATGTTTCTTAGCTGACTTCGCAAAAATTTTAATTGCAGTAAAGACTGTTTTCGTGAAATCGAAGCGGCTTCTGTATAAGCTTGAGATACGGCCAAGTTGAAATTTTCAATCTGATTTTCTTGTAACGAATGAAATCGCTGGAAAAGCTGATTTTCAATGTCGCCAACATACTTTGCCGATTTTGTTTCCATGTTACTGTTCCAATTGTCGGCAATTTCTTCAAGATTCATCCGAAATTGTTGAACTAACTCCTCCTGTTTTCGGGCGAAATCTATAATCAATAATTCATTCAGCGTATACAAAATCAGAATCGGATCATTCCGGCCAAGGGCGATGCCGTGTTTTGCCGCAACAGTGCGAATGATCGCCTCGATCTTGCTATTGGCATAGGTGGATTCAGTCTCGGACACTTTACTTTCCAGATTGAAACCAAAACCAAAGTTGAACTGCTATCAAATTAGATAACCACTGCGGTATCCAGCCTTTTAAATAAATCATCCTGAATAATCTTCAACCGCTGCCGGGTCATGATGGTTTTGCCGGGGTCGTTAATTGCCTCCTCGAACGTCAGGTTTTCGTTGAGCATCGTACTTAAGTCATGCCCGAAGGTTTCTTGCTTCAATTCCGGAATCTGAATTAAGGCGGTAATGGCTTGCTTGTTGGCCTTGTAGACATTCATTTGCTCAAAAGTTTTGCCTTCAGCTTTGACTTCACCCCAGAACGGATTGAGCCAGACCACAAACTTGGTGTTACCGCTTAAATGGTGCGCCATTTGTGCAAAGCCGACCAAGGTGTCGTTCAAAGCTTGTCCGCCAGTAATGACGGTATGGATAATCAAGTCATGCCCAAGGCTCTTGATGATGTCGGGAATGCCCATTTCCTTGATATAGGTCGATAAGGCAATGAACGAGCTTGCGCCGTTGTCGATGACCGCATCGCCTTTGGCTTGGGCTATCAGTTCAATGATTTCATCAAACTTACGCTGATTGATTTCTTCGTTTTCCAGGATATCCAGTGAACGTACCGGTAGGTTTTCATAGCGGCTAAAGGTTTTGTTGATTGGATCGGTATCGATCAGCGTTAAAGGTTGCTGGGTATTTTGGTGTTTCTTGTTCAAGTATTGGGTCAGCAAGCTGGCAATCAACGATTTACCCACGCCGCCCTTGCCTTGCAGAATGATATGGATATTGGCCATCAGATTAAATCCTTTGGGTTGATCATCGGGTTGTGGGACATGCCATCGGGCAGGTTGAGCTTGATGGCGGCTTTGGGCTGGTTTTCCTCATTATTGTTTTGCGAAGCGTTGGTTTCGCTCGGTAGGTTAGATTCGGCAGAAGTTTGATTCGGTTCGTCCTTAGTCGGCAACTTTTTGTCAGCAGCACGATATTTCCTGAGATGCCTGGTAAAGGTACTGTACTCAAAGGTAATAAGGCCTTCATCAAATAGTGCCTGCCAAACCGTAAAGATGTTATACCCTTTGTCCAAGTAAGACTGGATCAGAGTTTGGTTAGCCAAAAATTCCACATAACTTTGACGATTGGACTGTTTGGCGCGAGAAATAAGCTGATTTTCCAGCGATTCAAGTTTGGCTTTGTTAGGCATTTTTCATTACCATTTGTGAAAAAGATTAAGCAAAACGTAGCAAACAAGAGCAACTCTTAGCAATTACGAAAATATTTGTAATTATTTATAATTAACATATCATACTGATTATAGTATGTAAATATACATTTTTATTGACATATATGTTATTTATGGTAAAGTAACTCCCCAAGAACAACAAAAANNGTAGGCCCACCGCTTCGCGGCGACCCACTTCACTTTTTTCTTATTCGCGCCTTCGGCGCTCAACGAAACTCCTGACACTCAGGATTTCAACCCTGCATGGCGAGGTGTGGCATGAGCAACCCAACCACGACCACTGAACCCAGCGGCAACCGTAAGGACACTTTGCCCATTAAAGTCTTCTGCAATCCGGCGGAACGGGAACTCATTGTCGCTAAGGCCGGACAATGCGGCTTGTCTGCTTCCAATTTTTTACGGAATGTTGGCTTGGGTATCGGCATCGTAAG
>DLHW01000013.1:916-74364 GCA_002483425.1 Methylococcaceae bacterium UBA7658 | reverse complement strand
AGGCTATAGTTGGTTACACTGGCCTTTTTGCAAGAGTCTGTTCCAAAAGGAGTAATTGCCGTTTTTGCAGTTAAAAAAGCGACAATTGCTCCGGCGCCTCTTCGATTTTTCTGCGTTTTTTGCCATAAAAAACTTCAATCCTGCCAAATTGTTTGTCGGTAATTTTTACGATACGAACTTCGCCATCCGGCGGCAACCGCGCTTTGACCCGCTTGGCGTGAACCAACGCATTTTCATCACTGGCGCAGTGCCGCATATAAACGGAATATTGCATCATTATAAAGCCGTCTTCCAATAAATGTTTCCTAAATACGGTATATTGCTTTCTTGCTTCGGCGGTATCGGTCGGCAAATCGAAGAGAACAATGACCCACATCGAATTTAATCCGCCAAAAGCCATCGTTACCGTCGGGTTTGCCGTTGCGGGTAGATTAACTGAAGTGCGCTGTCTTCAAAAGCCCGTTTAAGAACTGCTAGAAAATAATGGCAGGCAACCATGAGCGGCAGGATTTGCTGCTCCCATTGCACGGGTTCGGCTAACAGATTGAGTAAAGGCAACTTGGTTTCTTTATTGACTTGGATTTGTGGATTGTCAATAGCCAACCGATAGACTTCAAAATCAACCCAAGGCCGGAACGGCTCCATCAGGTCATCCGCTAAGCACAGGCCATTGTACTGGTTGCTATGGTACAAGCCCAATGCGGGATGCAAACCGCTGCCGACGATGGCGCGGGCAATCATGGCGCGCATAATGGCGTAACCGTAATTCAACAAGCTGTTGATGCCATCCAGCTCAGTATCGCGCCGGAATTGCTCGCCAAACAGTAGCCGCCAATATTTTTGCGCGGCCTGGGCTTCCAGGTTTTCAGGGTCACCGGTTTTAACTTTACTAGCCAGCCGTTCCAGCGGTTGATAGGTCTTGTCGAAAGCTTTGAGCGTTTTCGCTTGGTTGGTGATTTTTTGCTTGACGATTTGGCTCCAGAGCCGTTTCTTAGTAGGCAGTGTTAAGGCGATTTGTTGTTTCAAGATTTTGGCATGCAGGTTGTTGCCGTCGCTGATGGGTAACAACAGCGAATAAGGCAGGTAGCGTTCATCACAAAACACCAGGGCGACATTGTGTTTTTGGCAAGTGATGACCGCCGCCTGGGTGATTATAATCGCCGGATGTTGCAAGATTAACGTGCCGATGTCTTCAATGGGTATTTGCGCGATGGTCTCGCCCTTTTTATCGATCAGCAATTGCTGATGCTTGAGGTGCAAATAGGCGGGTTCGCTGATGTCGATGGTGCGTTTGATCATTCAATTATTTTTCCGATGGCGTTTATTGAGTGTTTTTGCAATCTCCAAGTGGCAAATGAGTTTTCATTAATACTGAAATAGATTTCCTCATTTTTATTATCAAGCGTTGTTGTGGTATGAAGTCGTAGCACGAATCGATTGCTTCCTGAATCGAGCTTTTGCACCCGATAAAACACCCGCTTGCCTTCCTTCTCAATACTCACCAAGTCGTTGATATGCAACGCCATCACAAAGTCATAATCCGCGCCATGATCGGTTTTGATAATCGGTTGGCGCGGCATGTTGATACCTTTGACGCGCCGAGAGGCTTCCATCATGGTGACGAATTGCCCTGAATAAGCGCCGGTTTCCTTATTTTTGATGATTTCCACATGGTGCATATTCCCGTAAGCCAGCCATTTGAACACTTTGCCTTGTTTATCCCGTGCGCCGAATTTGGTCTTTTCCAGTTTCGCCAGCGTGGTTTTGGATTGTAATACTCGAACTCGTTTGATCGGGGTTTTGCCGTCTTTGTGCAGCACCTTCACGCCTTCGGTAAACGCCAGTTTCGGGTTGTTGCCGTAATCTTGCAGATGCTGGGCGACGATTTCCTTGACGGTCGAGTCGATAATTTTATCGACTTGAGTAAAAGTGCCATCTAGGTCTTTCCGGTTGACGTTGCCGATACCTTCGATAAAACCTGCGCCTGTGACCTCATGCAATTCGCCGCTGAGTTTAAGTTGCGGTGCATGGGCGATGATGATTTCTTTTAATTTTTGGTCTAAGTCTTCCCGTAAGTTAAGCCAGGGTGGGTCGATCACCATGTCTTTCATGTCTAGCCCGGTTTGTTTGCGCTCCAGATCTTGGGCGGTTTTCACCAGGGCTTGGTACAGGCTGCGATTGATACAGGCGATTACTAAGGCGTCGATGGCATGGTGGCGGTGGTCGGTGCGTTCTTTTTTATCGGTTTCGCCGATTAAATCATTCAAGCCCCAGATATGGCGTAGCCATGCGGTCGTCGCGCCTTTGCTGACGTTGATGTCAGCGCCGAGCTCTTTAAGATAAGTTTGCGCCACTTTGCTTATGTAGCGGGTGTCGTTTAGCTGGTTGTTGATGAAATCGCGCTGTTGCAATTCGGCTGTCGGGGTGAAAAAACGGTCACGTTTGGATTTTAACGGCCTGTCCCATCGGTTGATCGCTTGGGTAATTTGGTTCCACTGTTCGCCGCCAAAAGCATCAACTGGCGTGCGTTGGCCTTTGTTGCGGTTTTCTTTCACATAACAGACGACTTTGTTCATATAAGAATCGTCCAGCGACAGGCTGTAAGGCCAGATATGGTCGATTTCAATATTTGCGCTGAACAGTTCCGATAGGCTAATCGTCTTGCCGCTGTAGGCGCACAGTTGTTTTTGGTCTTGCCACAAGCGGTATTTGAGCTTGTCGGGTTTACTGGGGTATTTCGACAGCTTTAAATGTGGACTGAGTTGCGCTTGTTGCTTATATTTTTCCTCTGCTTCATCGTTGGCTTTGGTGTTTTTGCCCTGTTGCTTGATGAAGTCTTGGTAGCGTTTGGTATTCATCTCCAAATCCCGCGCCATCTCAATGCGGATGGCGTCGGGTTTGCCGTATTCGGCGATGATGGCATTAATCAGCCGCCGCAGTTCATGCAAGGCTTTTTTGACGATAGGGTTAGGCAGTTCGGGCGGTGTACCAAGCTTCTCTTTAACCGTGATTTCTTTCACTTCATAGCCATAACCCGCGCTGATACGGGCATCGGAATAAATTTGCCCTTGTTGCAGAAAAGGCAGTAGCTTGTTGATGGCTTTTAGACTTAAGTTGCTATGCCCCGGCTCGAATTCCAATAAACACAGTTGCACGGAGGTGGCGGCATCGAATCTCCAATGCACCATCAGCCTTTTTTTCAGCACCGATTTTTTGGTAATGGTAACTAGATCTTCCACCAAGTCACGTTGTTTGGCATCACCAAACGTATCCCAGGTAGGCAGTTGTTTGCGGATTTCGCAGGCAGTGATATTACCTTTGAGTTTTTTGTTGCCGGTTTCCAAGTTAAATTCGTAATTTTTGCCGAAACCCAGTGCTTTACGGATGGCGGCAAAACTGATGGTTTCTGTGGTCTCGAACAGTTTTACCAATTTTTGCTTATCGTTTTCATTGACTGTTACGTAAGTGTCGCTATATGGATCAAAATATTGCAAGTTGTTGATGTCTTGCAAATATCGGAAACGCTGGCTTTCCAGCCTTGCAATGCGGGTGCGGGTTTTGGCGGGTTCGAGCGAGCATTGACCGATACGGTCGGCGCGAAGTTTTAACGGGCGCTGGTAAAAAATGATTGTTTCAATTTCTTCCTTTACCGTATCCGTCAACACAGGATGATGTTGTTTTTGTTGCCGCCAGATCAAGTCCAGTTCATCCCGGTACATTTGCCGGTCGGTGCGTAGATGTCCGCCATCGGTTTTACGGTTGCGTTTACAGTCGTGATGATCTAACGAGGCGAGATATTCGCCTAAGGTGCGTTTGCCGGATTCGGCAATGGTGCTTTTTAGTTTGCTGATGTCGGCTTTGAAAGCGGTTTCTTCCTTGGCGCGTTCGGAACCGTTGTCGTCTTCGCCTTCCAACTCTGCTAAAACCTCCAACACATCAGGATCGTCCGCCATGTCGCCCAACAATGTTTTCCGGTTGCTGAGAAATCCGCGCCGTTGGACAAGATGCAGTAATACGCGGCCTAGTTCGAAGGGTTGCAAAGGGTAATCCAAGGCTTTCGCCCTTAATTGATACGGATTACCCAGCGTGTTGAGGATGATTTCGGGCGACGGATTGTCCGTTAGTTCTTGCGGCAAAAGCTTGAGCGAGATCAAATAATTCAACATCCGTAGTTTACGTCTGGCGCGGCGTTGTAAAATCCGCCGTGTTAAACGCGCATTCCGCCGTTTTACATTTTTGGGTGTCGGTGTTTTTTCTTCGACCGATTTGGTAAAGATTCGACTGCCTAATCCAATGATTTTGCCGGGTTTTCCGTTGTGTTCTTCCAGTAGCGCCCAACCGATAGAGTTACTGCCCAAATCCAGCCCTAAAATTTTCTTGCTCATTCCAAACCTTCGTCTATAATCAGTTGCATAATGTAACCAACTATAGCCTATTGTCTTGCTTTTCATACCAATGGAATGATTTTTTCCGTAGGCTCCGCCTTCAAGCGACCCAAGCCCTCACGAGGTTAATAGCCGACGGGGGTTTTTTATTGCACGTTGCTTTTTCGTGAACCTACTCTTTTTTCTTTGGTGGATTCAAATCCTCACCGATATCTCAAACGCCCGCTCTAAAACCCAAACACAAGCTAAGCCAGCTATTCCGATCGAGCAAGATTTAAGGACGACAGCTTGATAAAAGCGGTACCGGCTGAGTTTGTAGGCGATGGGTAGAAATACCAGAACCAGCGCAATTTGACCGATTTCAACGCCTAGGTTAAAGCCTAGTAAACTCCATAATTTTGAATGGTCTTCTAAATCCAAACCGGCTAAGACGCCGGCAAAACCGAAACCGTGAATGAGTCCGAAAGCGAAGGCCAGTAGTGCGCGTTTTGCTGTGAACAGCGGGATGAGATTGTTCAGCGCGGCTAAGACTACTGAAACGGCGATAACGGATTCCACCCAGCGGGACGGTAATTCGACGTAACCTAACACCGCAGCGCTGAGGGTAATCGAATGCGCCAGAGTGAAGGCGGTGACGACGTTGACGACATCGCGTAAGGCGTCTTTAAAGGATGGCGCGGGGCGCCACCGCGGCCATTGGTAAACCATGACCGAAGGTATCAATAAACTGAACAGGAACAGGATATGGTCGAATCCGATCCAGATATGGCGGACGCCTTCGCTTATGAAATCCAAGAGTTCCGCGCCGGATTGTTTGCCGGACGATATTTCGAATATTCTGGCGGCCTCGCCCGGGACCAGCACAGCCGTTTTGCTTATGTTGTTTTGATTCAGTTTTAGTAATCCGCGATGTTGCGGGTCTAGTTTGGCAAATAAGCGGTAATCGACGCCCAGTTTTCCTATGGGCGCTAAGCTGCAATCGCTTTCGAAGATTAACACGACGTATTTACCGTCCGTATGTTCATCGATCATCAGATTGGTCTCCCGGTGCGAACAAGCGGTGTTTGCGTCGTTAAGCTTAAGCCTGGAAAATGCGTATTGGCTCAGCTCGGCGGCTTTCGAACGCAGTTCGCCCCATGTGATGGCGCTATCCCCGTTGTTATCCAGTCCTATGGCGAAATCGAGATCGCGCAGGGCAATATCCCAGCGTCCCGATACGCGATTGCTGTCTATAGTAAGCGTTAAATAACTATCGCTGGGTTTGTGGGCCGAAGCTATCGAACACCAAACGTATAACAACAAACAGAACAATCGTTTCATGATTTAACCTCGCGCCGTTTGCAATAAAGGCGATAATCTGGCGTCTTCCAGCCGGGTTTGCTCGATGAACCGGATGACCGGCAACGCCGCTTCGGGTTGTTTTGCTGCCAATGCCGCTTCCAGCAGGATACGGGCATCGCGCGGTTCTTTCTGAACAAGCCAATTACGGGCGGCCAGTTCAAGAGCGGTTTGCGCGTTATTGAGCACGTACAGGTTGAAACGTGCTTCATCGCCCTGATGTACGGTATCGCCCCTGGCTTTTGCTGCGGCTATCCGGTCTTGGATAAGGTCCCTGTGGCCGTTGAATGATTTTAAGCGCAAGCGCTGTTCCGCTAACGTCAGTCTTAACAGGAGCGCGTCGGCTTGGCTTTCTTTTGCCAGAAGTTCGACAACTTCTCCGCAACGGTTGCGATCCAATAAGAAGTCGGCGTAACTGGTCAATAAATAGACGCTCCGTTGCTGTTGGCCGAGCGCTTTTCGATACCAGCTTTCAGCGTCTTGTTCCAGACTCAAGCGTTCGGCTAATTCCGCCAGTAAGGTATAAGTCCAAGTGAGTTCTTCGGGATTGCCTTGATCGCTAACGATTGCGGTAAGTTGCTGGTAAGAAGATTGAGCTTGCCCGGATAGGCTCAAGGAAGAATGGATGCAAGCCGCCGCTGATGATGAGGCCGAATATCGCGCCAAAGCCATGCAGCTTCGCAGTGCGGCGGGGTAATCGCCTTGGACTTCGTAGATTGCGGCCTGCGTCAACCAGGCTTGCGGCAGACGCGGATTGAGTTTTAATGCGCTGTTGAGATCAGCTAACGCTGCTTGAAAATCATGGCGGTTTTGCAAGATCGTCGCCCGTAACACCAGTGCATCGGGCCGGTTATAAGGCCGTGTTAACCACGGCGTCAAGACGGCTTCGGCATAACCGTAAAAACGCGGGTCGGAATAGGTTCTGCCCGACGTAATGTAAGCCCGTGCTAAGTTAAGCGCAAGCCGGTAATCGTCCGGCTGTCGAGTGAGCTTGCTCCGTAGCTCCTGCAGCGTTTGTTTGCCGTGGGCAGCTACCGGCAGCCGTTCCAGGATTTCGGTATCAGATGCAGGCGTGTAGGGTTCGGTTCTCGCGCAAGGGCTTTGTAGTATCAACCCTGTAATTATTAACAACATCATCATCTTCATGGCGGCTCCTCAACGTAAATCCAAAAAAGGAGCACAGCCCAAGTATCCGGCTGGCTCCCGTTCGAGGAGCTACTTATAACGCACAATCCAAACCGGTGTTAGCGGTACAGCCGGGTTCGCCTGGGTCGATATGGCGGCTATCGCGTCCGCTTTGCGCCCAGCCAAGATACGGGAATGTTTCTTGATAAGGCACGTCGTTGACATTAACCCCGTCTCCGATACGGCTGTTCAATGGCGAACTGGCAAAGGGTTCGCCTGCCAGTACGCCGGCAACGGCACGTCCTGCAATATCGAATACATCGTCATACACTCTGCGGCCATTGGGAAATCCGCCTAAATCGCCCGCAATCGCGCCTAAGCGGTTGCGTTTCTCAACCGGTGTAGCCGGAATGGCGGTATTCAGCCGGAGTAAATCCGCGACCGGTCCTTGGCTTTCTGGTGTGTCACAGCCCGGACAGATGGGTGCGCGGTATTGCACCAGAGGCAATAGATCCTTACGGGGCGGGGCAGGGATTTCCAGTTTGCCGCCCGTTACCGCATTCAACACTCTGGCTAATAAGGGGTCGAGGGCGAAATCGGCGAATTGAGCATCGTCCTTGGGTTTGCTCATACTGAATTTATCTTTAAAACCGGTGCCTATAATCAACTCGTTGAATAAGGGGTTGCCCATGCGCTGAATTTGCACCAGTTCTTCCGAAAGCCTGGCTTTTTTGCCCGGTATTTTCGAATATCTTTTTTCCTGATGCCTATAGGTTGCACCCCATGTGCCGATGACGGCTAACGCATCGGTTGCCGGATACGCTTTCCCGTCTTTGGTGAGCAGGCTTTTAGGAACTTCAATAGCGATCGTATTCACGTTGTACCCCGCGACATCGTCCGCAGCTACATTAACTTCCGCTTTATCTTGAGCTTCGGTTAATACGCCGGGAGCGACGGCTTCCCTGAAATTCAACGAATCGAACGCCGCGCCTAAATCGATCCAGAACGGATCGTCAGCCGTGCCGGAAAAGACTTTGACGCCTTTGCCGACCTCGTAGATACCTTGGCTGGCTAAAGCCGGATAATCCGGCATGGTGCGCGAACCTACATTGGACGGCACGGCGAATAACGGCTTGCCGTTAACGTCTTTATCTTTAAAAAGAATGGTTTTAAAGTCTTTCCCTTGTCTTTTTTTAACCGCCACCACAAAATTCTGGCGCAGACTTAAGCCTTCCGATCCCGGTCCGTTCAATGCCGTGATAGCGGGCGGCACAATCGGCGTTCCGGGGACGATGGGCGGCGGCGAGTTATCGGGCGCACCGATACCTGCGCCGGCGCCGACAAAGCCGGTAAAAACATTAGGCAAACGGACTTCGGTTTTATAACGGAACTCGAACACGATGTCTTCCACGGCGTCATGGTCGTTATCGACCCGTATGGTGTAGACGATTTCCGGATCGAAGGGAAAGTAATTAGGTCCGTTCGACGGTTCCAGCAAGGGGTCAACATTTAGGATAAGGGTCACTTTATCGGCATTGTCGTAACTGGCGAAGGCAAAAAAATCGGTGATGTCGGCTTTTTGGTCCAGCGCTGTCAAAGGCGCTTCGCGGTGATTGGCTGCATGAGCTATCGTACCGGTAAACACAGTTAACAGTGCGGACGCGAGCAGGGTTGGTTTAAACAGTTGGTGAATCATAGCGATATCCTCGTGGTTTGTTGATGAATACAACTGGTATACGGCTGTCGTTGGTGTTTAGATGCAAACCCGGTTATTTTTTAACCATCAACCAATCGGAATTTGCCAAGGTGTAAGAAAGTGGTTAGATTCTGTTTATTATCGATCCGGCGCTTTGATGTTTAACCGTTCGTACCCAAAGGGCGCTTGTAGCCTAAAGGTCAAAGAAGCTGAGCGAACCGAAACGCATAAGCTATCCGATAGGCAGGCAATTAAAGCTTCATAAGGCCGGAGCATTTCTTTGAATCAGTAAGAGGTAAACGGGAAAGTAAAATGAAAACAGGGTTTATAGGTTTAGGCGGCATGGGGCAATGGATGGCAAGGCGCGTTGCCGCACGGGGATTGTTAACGGCTGTGTATAACCGTACCGCGAGCAAAGCCGTCGATTTGGCGCAAGAGTTCAAAGTTAAAGTGTGCCTTCGTCCGGAAGAGGTGGCTGAGCAAGCCGAATTGATTTTGCTCTGCGTCTCCGCCGATCAGGATGTGCTGGAAATGGTCGACGCCGTCAGCAGGACCGTTAAACCCGGCTCGGTCGTTGTGGACATGTCGACGGTCAGCAGCGAAACCGCCAGGACAGCCGCCGCTTTATTGGCCGTAAAACAGGCCTCTTTCCTGGATGCGCCGGTCTCGGGCGGGGTCGAAGGCGCTAAAAGCGGTGCTTTATCCATGATGGTAGGCGGTGATGAAATCGTTCTGGATCGTGTCAGACCGGTACTATCAAGCATGGCGGCGCGCATAACTTACATGGGTGCGACCGGCGCCGGGCAGTCCACGAAAGCCGTCAATCAAATCATGTGTGCGGGCATTAACCAAGCCGTCACTGAAGCCTTAGCCTTCGGACAAGCCCAAGGTTTGCCAATGGCGAAGGTGATTGAAGTGGTTTCAGCCGGCGCCGCAGGCAACTGGTTTTTAGACCGGCGCGGCAATACGATGATTAATGGTACTTTCGCGCCTGGTTTTAAATTGGCGCTGCACCATAAGGATTTATTGATCTGCCGGGCAATGGCGCAGTCGATTAATATTCCGTTGCCGGTCGCCGAATTAACGATCGCCGATTATGAAAACTTGATGACGGCAGATTTCGGCGAAGAGGATATTTCGGCTTTGTTTAGACTGAAACACAAAACCGTCATGGATGAAGGTCAAGACGAGCGATGAGCGGTTCTTTAGAAGGCACAGATTCAGGGTGCGGCCAAAGTCAATCTTTGATTGTCGAGTCTGGTCATAGGAGTTTTTAAAAGTATGGGTCTGATTTGGTTAGGCGGAAGAATTTCTAGCTTCGTTTATAGAGTTTTTAGCTTAACCAATTAGTCTATTTTATAATATTGAGAAAATTTTTTAGAGATTCCCTAAAAGGGGAAGTTTTTTAGAGTTTATATTTTTGTCGATTCTAATTAAGGCCTTCAGGCGCAACCCGTAACACTTCTTCTATCGTCGTTAAGCCTTTTGCGACTTTTTCGGCGCCGCTTAAACGCAAAGGGCGCATGCCTTCGATGCAAGCCTGTTTTTGCAAAACATCGCTGTCGCAGCCGTCAATAATGAGTTTTTGCAGGGTTGGCGTATTTTCAAAAATTTCATAGATGCCGATCCGGCCTAGATAACCGGTATTCCGGCATTCGAGACAGCCTGCGGCATGGTAAATTTTATCCGGTTTAGGCGCTTTGAAGGGTGCAACCAGCGACTGCCATTCCGCTTCGCTAATGTCGCGCGCTTGTTTGCAATGCTTACATAAGGTGCGAATCAAACGTTGCGCCATGACGCCTACGATAGTTTGCTGGATAAGGTAAGCGGGCATGCCGAGGTTCATTAACCGGGTAATTGCAGCGGGCGCATTATTCGTATGCAAGGTCGATAAGACCAGATGTCCGGTTAACGAGGCCTGCACCGCCATTTCGGCGGTTTGCAGGTCGCGGATCTCGCCGACCATGATAATATCGGGATCTTGCCGCATTAAAGTGCGGATGCCGCTGGCGAAATCCAGGCCGATGTTCGGTTGCACTTGCATTTGGTTGAAGCTGCCTTCGATTTGTTCGATCGGGTCTTCAACGGTGCATAAATTGACTTCCGGCGTGGCCAGTTTTTTTAAGGTGGAGTAAAGGGTGGTGGTTTTGCCTGATCCCGTCGGTCCGGTTACCAGAATGATGCCGTGCGACATCGACGACATCTTGTTCCACAAATCCAATTCGCGTTTGTTGAAGCCGAGTTCCTCGAAATTACGCATCAACACTTCAGGGTCGAAAATCCGCATAACCAGTTTTTCCCCGAAGGCGGTCGGCATGGTGGATAAGCGCAGTTCGATCTCCTTTTTGAGATTGTTTTGGGTTTTGACCCGGCCGTCTTGCGGGAGGCGTTTTTCCGCAATGTTCATCCGGCCCAGGATTTTCAAGCGGTTGAGAACGGCGTTCATGATCTGCTGGGGCAGTTGATAGACGTTATGCAAAATACCGTCGATGCGGAAGCGGACATTGCCTTTGTCGCGGCGCGGTTCTATGTGAATATCGCTGGCGCGTTGATCGAAGGCGTATTGCAGCAGCCAGTTCACTAAATTGACGATGTGCTGGTTGTTGGCGTCGAGGTCGCTGGTTTTGCTGAGTTCTAGCAATTGCTCGAAATTTTGGATATTGCCCGTACCTTTAGATTCGCTGCGCGCTTGCGCCGCGCCTTTTAGCGATTTGGCGAATGAATAAAATTCGCCCAAATAACGGCCGATATCGTCCGGATTCGCCACAACCCGTTTGATTGCGCATTTATGCATCCGGAACAAATCGGCTTCCCAAATGCGTACGAAAGGTTCGGCGGTGGCGATGACAATTTCGTTGTTGCTGAACATCACCGGCAGGATGTTGTAATTCAGCGCGTAATTCTTACTATAAAGCGTTGTTACCGTGGGAATATCGATCTTTAACGGATCGATGTAGTAATAGGGCAGGTTTACTTTTCCGGACAACCATAAGGTTAAATTCTCCAAAGTCAGAATCTTACCCATCTGGGTTTTGTCTTGGACGCCTGCTTCGGCGACGATTTTAAGCGGATGTTTATCTTTATTGATGCTGAATGCGCCTTGTTGCCGGCATTTTTCTAAATGTTCGGGCGATAATATGGCGTCTTCGGCTAGCCAATCCAAGACTTGGTTGATATCGAGTTTTTCGTTTGAAAGCGTTTGCTGACTCATGATCTATATAAAAAATGCTTTGATTAATTCAAAATTGATAATAAAAATCAAGCCTCGACCCGGCTTTATGATGGTTTAACCGTTAGTGGACAAAAGGGTATAGCGGGCTTAAGGTTACGAGAATTAAAGTTATAACATCATAAAACCGGATCGATAATATATTCTCAAAGGTTCGAAAGTATACACTCTATATAAACCTATATTGGACATGTCCGCTAGGAAGCGCCGCCGCATAATCGAATAATGCATTGAATACAACAGTAACGTTCGTGCGTTTTCAGTGGACCGGCGGTAGCGGCCCAGATTATCTAATCTCGCTTAATAAGCCGGAGATCATAGCTTCGGCTTGCCGCAGATAACCGCTGCCGAACAAGTTCAAGTGATTAAGAATGTGATACAGGTTGTAAAGTTTCTTTCTTACGGCGAAACCTTGATCAAGAGGATAGGTTTCCCGGTAAGCGGCGTTAAAATCCGGACTGAAGCCGCCGAATAATTCGGTCATGGCGAGGTCGGCTTCGCGGTCGCCGTAATAACAGGCGGGATCGAAAACGACCGGATTGCCGTGCCGGTCCGTTGCGGCATTGCCGCCCCATAAGTCGCCGTGCAGCAGCGACGGATGCGGCCGGTAGCCGTCGAAAAATCCGGCAAGCCGGTGACATAGCTGTTCGCCGCTGGTTTGCAAATGACCGCGATAGCCTTTCGTAGCCGCTAAGTGAAGTTGGTGCTGTAACCGGTGAATCCGCCAGAATTCAAGCCAATCGTCCGACCGGTTATTCGGTTGCGGCGTACTGCCGATGTTGTTATCGCAGCGCCAGCCGTAAAAAGGTTGATGTTGTTGGTGTAGTAAGGCCAATTGTTGGCCGAGCAGGCTCTGGGAGGTTTTTCCGCCGGAGCCGAATTCGATGAACTCCAGCACCAAATAAGCGTGTTGTTCTGTACTGCGATGAACGACAGGCGCTGGAACCCGCACTGTCTTGCTCTTTGCCAGTTCGATTAAGCCTTCCGCTTCGGCGGCAAACATAGCGGATGTTTCCGGGCGGTTCAGTTTGATGAAATAAGACCGGTTTTGGCCTTGCAGGCAATAAGCAGAGTTGATGTCCCCGCCCGCAAGAGGTTGCGCATTCGCTAATTGAAACGGCGATCCCGTGGCTATTTCGATCTGTTCTACAATATTTTGCCAGTTCATAGTCATCAATCCTGCTCGCAGCAAACGATCTTTTAGCTGCAAACTAACAACAGATACTTTAGTATAAGCGCACTTTAAAATGGAATTAAGCTTTCTTTCGCGATCGATATCTCAACAATGACGACTGATTATCTCTTAGGCCCGGTGATGCTTGATGTGGCGGGACTGACCTTAACGCCGCACGAGAAAGACATCATCAATCATCCGAATACCGGGGCGGTAATTCTTTTTGCGCGGAATTATTCCGATCCGGAACAGATAACCCGGCTAATTGCGGAGATTCGCGTAGCCCGCAACGGCCGGATTTTGATTGCCGTAGACCAGGAGGGCGGCCGGGTGCAGCGTTTCCAAAACGGGTTTACCCGCCTGCCGCCCGCTTGTTGTTATGCGGATGCGCCGGAATTGGCGGAAACCGCAGGCTGGCTGATGGCGGCGGAACTATTGGCGGTCGGCGTGGATTTCAGTTTCGCGCCGGTGCTGGATGTCGATTGCGGTATCAGCCAGGTGATTGGTAACCGGTCTTTCTCTACTGAATGCGAGCGCGCGACAGCCTTGGCAAGTCAATTCCGCAAAGGCATGAATGCTGCCGGCATGGCGGCCACCGGAAAACATTTTCCCGGACACGGCGGTGTGGCGGCGGATTCCCATCTGGCTTTGCCGGTTGACGAACGGGATTTGGCTACGCTTCGCGTCAAGGATTTGCTGCCGTTTAAGGCGCTTATCGAAGAAGGTTTGGAAGCCATTATGCCGGCGCATGTGATCTACAAGGCTATCGACCCGAATCCCGCCGGTTTTTCCTCGTTTTGGATACAGCAAGTATTGAGGAAGGAGCTAGGCTTTAACGGCGTGGTATTCAGCGACGACTTAAGCATGGAAGGCGCTGCGGTGGCAGGCGGCTATCCGGAGCGCGCCCGGCTGGCGCAAGACGCAGGCTGCGACATGCTGCTGGTGTGCAATAATCCGGTTGCCGCCGAAGCCGTGCTTGAGTCCTTGCCGGTTAAAAACAATCCTCTAAGGGAACAACGTCTTGCAATAATGCGCGGCAAGCCTGCTATGGATAGAGAGACATTAATGCGCAGCGCAAAATGGCAAGAATCATCAAACCTTATCACGGAGCTGGTATCCCGGTATGCTTAAGGAAATACAACAAGTACAGACGTCAGCCGAGTTAATATACAGCCGAAGCCAAGTCGAAGCAGCGCTGGATAGCATGGCTGCCGGTATTAATGTTGAGTTGAAAAACAGCAACCCCTTGGTGTTATGCGTCTTGAACGGCGGGATCATTGCGGCGGGTATGTTAATTCCGCGCCTGACGATGCCGTTGACGATCGATTCCATCAACGCCAGCCGTTATCAAAACCAAACTTCCGGCGGCGCAATCGAATGGGTGTTAAAACCGGCGACACCTTTGCAATCCAGGACTATCCTGATAATCGACGATGTCCTGGACGAAGGCATAACATTAGCCGCCATTAAGTCGTATTGTTTAGAGCAAGGGGCGGAAGCGGTTTATTGCGCGGTATTGGCCGACAAATTATTGCCCCGCAAAAAGCCAATCCGCGCCGACTTTGTGGGATTGGAAGTCGAAAACCGGTATTTGTTCGGTTACGGCATGGATTACAAAGGCTATCTGCGCAATGCCGCAGGAATATACGCATGCACAGGGGAGGTTTGATGGGACGGCTGGCAATCATCGGCGGCACGGGATTAACGCAATTTGCCGGCTTAAAAATCATAAAGCGGGAGACGGTAACTACGCCTTACGGAGCGCCGTCGGCAGAATTTGTCACCGGTGAATTCAGCGGAAAGGAAGTAGTGTTTCTTGCCCGGCACGGCAATCCGCATTCGATTCCGCCGCACAAAATCAATTACTGTGCGAATATTTGGAGTCTGAAACAACTCGAAATTGAACACATCATTGCCGTTGCCGCCGTCGGCGGTATCACGCAAGAAATGGCGCCCGCCCACATTGCAATTCCAGACCAAATTATCGACTACAGTTACGGGCGGAAGCAGACCTTCTTCGACGATGTAAACGATCCGGTCACGCATATCGATTTCAGTTACCCTTATAGTCAAGTATTGCGCTCCCGCTTAATTCATGCGGCGAAAACCGCGGGTATCCCGGTAAGTCCCATCGCTACCTACGGATGCACCCAAGGTCCCCGGCTGGAAACGGCGGCGGAAATTAAACGCATGGAGCAAGACGGCTGCGATGTGGTAGGCATGACGGGTATGCCCGAAGCGGCCTTAGCCAAGGAATTGGATATTCAATATGCGACCCTAAGCGTTATTGCCAATTGGGCGGCGGGAAAAACCGAAGGCGAAATCACCATGGCCGAAATCGAGCATAACCTGCACAAAGGCATGACGAATGCGGCTCAATTGCTTAAGTCCTTCCTACAAGCATTCTAGCGCTAATTGGCGGCGTAATCAGTATGCGAGGTTACGAGCGTTAAGCGATATTGTCGGGGTTTTCGATAGTTTGCGCCGAAGATTCGGCTTTGAGTAAATCGGCGATAAGGTCGATATAGGCCTTGTATTTCGGCAGTTCTGGAATTTTCCAGGCTTTTCCGGTGATATGTCCAAAGAGAGTATTCAACCAAGGTTTATTCGATTTGGCCTGTTGCAGAATAAAGCTTTTAGATTTGCCGTCGTCAATAATGGCGAAGTCCTCTACCCAAACTTCAATCGCTTCCGTCTCACCGTTCAATAACGTTTGAACATAAACTTTACGGTCGTCGAGATTGATTTCGATATCGGTTAATTCAGCGATACCTTTTAGAATCATGTTGGCAACCCAAATGATCATCATCTTTGGGGTTAAATTGATTGCGGTTTTTATTAAGCTGCTTTTAAAACTCATGGCTGTTTTTTTATCGAAGAATGTAAAAGGCTGTAATTTTAACGCTTATTCATCAAAACTCGTTAAACGGAATCGATAAAATGGCGAATTACAGCCCAAAAAATTTGGAACAAGCGCTTTTGCATTTGACCGTGCGTTTTATTTAAGGAAAATCCGATTAAGTTTTTCGGCTGCACTGAAAGAGTATAAAAGCCAGTCAAACCACTTGCCCCCTAAGTGTGAATGGAATCGACTTGTTCAGAATTTCCTTAAAGTACTTCTATATACGGCCAAAGTGGTTATCGATAGCCGCTTTTCAAACGAATGTAGCAGTCTACTTTAATGAGCTTCTTCAATTGTATGTGCCCGCCGAAGAATTTCTAGACTGCGATATAATCATTAACACAGTCTGTGCCTAATCGAGGCAATCGTAAAACTCACCGGGGTATTTGAAACTTTGAAATTTCTTCAAGTAGCCGTGGGCGTTATCAAAAATGCTCACGGACAGATTTTAATTTCACTCAGGAACCATCATCTCCACCAAGGCGGGTTATGGGAATTTCCCGGCGGGAAGATTGAACCGGATGAAACGGTAACGCAAGCCTTAGTTCGCGAGCTTAATGAAGAGCTGGATTTAACCGTTGAAGCGTTCGCGCCGTTGATCGCGATTAAACATCACTACGCCGACTTAAGCGTGCAACTGCACGTTTTTACCGTCGAGCGTTATAGTGGTACGCCGAAAAGCCGCCACGGCCAGCCGATTCGTTGGGTAGCGCCCGAGGAGTTGATCAATTACGACTTTCCAGCCGCCAATCAGCCGATTGTTACGGCAGTACGATTACCGCCCTTTTATGCAATCTTGGAGGATGACGAGCCGGCTTCATTATTGATTAAGCTAAAAAAAATACTCGTAAAAGACATTAAACTGATTCAAGCGCGGTTGAAAACGCTGCCGCCGGAGCAAGTTGAACTGTTCCTAAATCAAGCGCAAGTGCTTTGTAAAGAACAAGACGCCATTCTGCTGCTGAATTCCGCTATTCCACAGTTAAATCGGTTTAACTGCGGCGGTATTCACTTGACCAGCGCGGATTTATTGGCTTGCGAACGGCGGCCTCTACGCGCGCAATGGGTTGCAGCGTCATGCCACAATTTGAATGAATTATGGCATGCGCAGAACATTGGGGCCGATTTTGCAGTTTTAGCGCCGGTCTTACCGACGCCGACCCATCCGGAGGCTAGGGTTCTCGGCTGGAAGAATTTTTCCCGCTTAGCGGGGCAAATCAATTTGCCGGTTTATGCGCTAGGCGGTATGACGCTACACGATTTACCGGCTGCGCAACAAGCCGGTGCGCAAGGCATAGCAGCGATCAGGGGTTTTTTGACTTGAGCGAGATATTACCTTATCGGTTTAAAACGAGTAAAAAAAGTGAAGTCTGCTCCGGGTTGCCTTAAACTACCCTTCCAAGCTACGCTAACTTCGCTCTTATAGCCTTATGAATTCTAAACGTTTATTGATGGTTATACTATTATTGCCGTTATGTTCCATACCGGCGTTGTGCGATCAATTAAGCGATCAGAGACAGCGTTTTTTACAGGCGGAAAAATATCTTACCGAAAAAAAAGAAGCAAACTTTTTAGAAGTTAGCGCCGGGTTAGCCGATTACCCGCTTTATCCTTATTTGCGTTTTCAATGGTTAAAAGACCGGTTAGATAAAAGCGATCAGGTTTTGGCTTTTTTAACGGAATTTAAAGATACCCGTTTCGCAGCGCTGCTCCGTTCCAAGTGGCTGGATTATTTAGCGGGACAGGAGCGCTGGCGGGAGTTTGTCCGCCATTATGAAGCAGACGCGGATAGCGCTGGCGACTGCCGCTGGCAATGGGCGAAATATCAAACCGGGCAGCGGCAGCCGGTCTTGATAGAAGCGAAACGTTTGTGGCTGACCGGTCAAAATAACGGAAAAGATTGCCGTTCTTTATTTTTAACTTTCGAAACTTCAGCCGAAATTACTTCCGAGATGATATGGCAACGGTTTGAAGCGGCTATTGCCAGCAATCAGACCGAAACCGCGAAAACCGCTGCGCGTTTATTCACCCCGTCCATCCGCAAACAGGCCGAAACCTGGCTTAAACTTTATCAAAAAACCGAATTAGTCTCAGGGCACCTGTTCCAAGCAGATAAAAACGCCCGTGCTGGCCGGTTATTCGCCCATACGATCAAACGTTTAGCGAATACCGATATTGACAAAGCGATGGCTGTCTGGGATTCGGAGTATGGCAATTTCGCTTTAGAACCCGCCGTTGTTCAGCCGGTCGAATATAAATTCGGGGCCATTCTGCTCGGAAAAAAAGACAAACGGGCTTATGACCGCTTGAATAAAATTGTCCAACCGGATGAAGAAACCCGGACGACTAAAGTGAGGGCGGCTTTACTCCAGCAAGATTGGCGGCATGTAAGCAGCGCCTTGGCGGATCTGACAGTAACCGAACGTAACGACCCGAAATGGCAATACTGGCAAGCCAGGGCTTTGCAGGAAACCGGAAAGCAACAACAAGCCGTCGCATTGTATACGGCGCTGGCTAAGGATCGCAGTTATTACGGTTTTTTGGCCGCCGATGCTATCAACGCGCCTTATCAAATTGCCGATAGTCCGGTAGCAGCGACTCAACAGGCGTTACAAGATCTTGCCGGACGATCCGCATTTAAAGCTTGCTGGGAATTTAAAGCGCTGGGTTTGGAATTAGAAGCTAAGCGGCAGTGGCAATACGCTATCAAGAATCTATCGAGAGATCAGCTTTTGCTTGCCGCAAAATTGGCGCAACAATGGCAATGGGTTCAGCTTGCGATAACCACGCTTGTAAAAGCGGATTATTGGGACGATTTGGCGCTCAGGTTTCCGGTCGATTACCTCAGCGAAGTTAAAACTAGCAGCCGGAAACACAGTTTGGAAACGGCTGTAATTTACGGATTGATGCGGCAAGAAAGCATGTTGGATAAAACCGCCGCATCGACAGCCGGAGCTTTAGGGTTAATGCAATTAATGCCTGAAACCGCGAAGGTTATCGCCCAAAAATTGCTGCAACCTTGGCAGACCAGCGCCGTTTTGTTCAATCCCGGAATTAATATTGACTACGGCAGTTTTTATTTTAAAGACTTACTGACCCGCTATGGCGGCAATTATGCATTAGCAAGTGCGGCTTACAATGCCGGCCCTAACCGGGTGAAAAAATGGCTTCCAATTGAAAACAAAGTTCCTGCGGACATTTGGATTGAAACGATTCCGTTTAAAGAAACCCGGAAATATGTCTCGACGGTGCTTTCTTATGCGATGATTTACCAGCAACGGCTGAAAATAGGCGGGTTAAAATTAAGCCGTTTGTTGCCGGTTGTTACGCCGGGCGAAAAATTGAGCTGATTTTTTCCAGGGTCTGTAAGATAATATATTGTTTTATAAAAATTACAGAAACAAGGTACGGAATTAGAGTTATGTCCAAACAGCATAGTTTAACCTATGAAGAGTTGCTGAAGTCCGGCAGAGGAGAGCTATACGGTCCGCAGAATGCGCAACTGCCGTTGCCGCCTATGCTCATGTTAGACCGGATTACGCTGATCACCGATGAAGGCGGCAAGTACGGTAAAGGCCAGATTATAGCTGAGCTGGATATCAAACCCGGCCTATGGTTTTTTTCCTGCCATTTCCAGGGCGATCCCGTGATGCCCGGTTGTTTGGGATTAGACGCTATGTGGCAGTTGGTTGGATTCTTCCTGTGCTGGATGGGCGGCCCCGGTAAAGGCCGTGCGCTAGGCGCGGGAGAAGTTAAATTTTTTGGGCAAGTTTTGCCGACCGCCAAAAAAGTCACATACAAGATCGATATTAAACGCTTAATTACCCGGAAGTTGTACATGGCGATTGCCGACGCTACGATGGAAGTCGACGGCAAGGAAATCTATACCGCAAACGATCTTCGGGTCGGTTTGTTCACATCCCTGTCGGATTTCTAGGTAGCACCATGAGACGAGTCGTCGTAACCGGTTTAGGTATCGTTTCCAGTATCGGCAACAATAAGGCCGAAGTGCTCGAATCCTTAAAGCAAGGCAAGTCCGGTATCGTATTTGCCGACGTGTATAAGGAAATGGGCTTTCGCAGCCATGTTCACGGGTCGATCGACGTCGATCAAGACGAATTCATCGACCGCAAAGTCAAACGCTTTATGGGCGACGGTGCGGCGTATAACTATATCGCCATGCAGCAGGCGATTGCCGATTCCGGCCTTGAAGATTCCGACGTATCAAACGTCAGAACCGGTTTAGTTGTCGGTTCCGGCGGGCCGTCGACATCAAATCAAGTCGAAGCGGCCGACATTTTACGTGAAAAAGGCATCAAGAAAGTTGGGCCTTACATGGTCACCCGTAATATGTCCAGCACCAATACCGCTTGTTTGGCGACCCCGTTCAAAATCAAAGGCGTCAACTATTCGATTACCTCGGCGTGTTCCACCAGCGCACACTGTATCGGCCATGCCTCGGAATTAATTCAACTCGGTAAGCAAGACATCGTATTTGCCGGCGGAGGCGAAGAACTGCACTGGACATTGTCGATGTTGTTCGACGCGATGGGCGCCTTGTCGTCCAAATATAACGACGCACCGGATACCGCTTCCCGCCCCTACGACGCTAACCGCGACGGCTTTGTCATCTCCGGCGGCGGCGGTGTGCTCGTTATTGAAGAACTGGAACACGCCAAGGCGCGCGGCGCAAAAATTTACGCTGAACTCACCGGCTACGGTGCAAATTCCGACGGTTACGACATGGTGCAGCCCTCCGGCGAAGGTGCGGTGCGCTGTATGCAAATGGCGATGTCCACCGTCCACGACAAAATCGATTACATCAACGCCCACGGCACCAGTACGCCCGCCGGCGACACCAAAGAACTGGAAGCTTTACGTGCAGTCTTCGGCGCGGATAACGTGCCTTGGGTCAGCTCCACCAAATCCCTAACCGGCCATGCCTTGGGTGCGGCAGGCGTGAACGAAGCGATTTATTCCCTGTTGATGATGGAAAATAACTTCCTCAGCGTCTCCGCCAACATCACCGACCTTGACCCCGGTGCGGCAGGCATCCCTATTGTGCGTGAACGGCAAGATAACGTCACTTTAAATACCATCATGTCCAACAGCTTCGGCTTTGGCGGCACCAATGCGACGTTGATTTTTCAAAGATTTTAAAATTTGAAATTAAGAAAAACTATGGGTTGATTTATGACTATTTTACTTTGGATATTAGGTCTCATAGTTGGTGCAGTCGCGTTAGGTTTTATTATTTTTGGCATTTCTTTAATTGGCATCACTGTATATTTTTATCTGCCATCTATTGTTGGTATTCTAGCTGGGCTTTGGATTTGGCTTTCGACTGGACACGATAACATAGGAGTTGCCGTTGGTATTATCGGTATCTTTATTAATCGTTATTGGGATAGATATACATCAAGTGGCCCTTTAGGAACTATAGATTATGGAAATGACCCAATGGATAGTAAGTCCAAAATATATGATAAAAGCGGTAATGTCGTAGGTTATCAGGATAAAGATTGAAACGGAACTTATAAGGCGCGCTTTAGCTCGTAGGGCGGATTAGACGCGAAAATCGGTCGTGTTCTGAATCATCACTTTGGGTTGGGCGTGGCGTAATCCGCCCTACCATCAACATTACAAAGGGCCGTAGGGCGCAATAAATGAAAATGCATTGCGCCAAATTTTAAATCCCATTCTGTTACTATAGGAATGTTTATGTCTGGATCATTTTTTGAGCGCATTACCATGGATAGCGATATTTGCCACGGTAAGCCTTGCATTAGGAGGCTGCGCTATCCGGTGGAAACTATTCTTGAATGGTTAAGCTCTGGTATGACGATTGAGGAAATTCTTGCGGATTATGAGGATTTGCAGCGGGAAGATATACTCGCGGCTCTCGATTTTGCCGCCAAATTGGCACATGTCAAACGTATTGAAGAGTTAGTTGCCGCTTGAAATTTTTGGTCGATGCCCAGTTGCCGAGAAAGCTTGCGGTTTTATGGCAAAGTTTCGGCTACGATGTCTTACATACACTGGATTTGCCTGATGCGGACCGAACATCGGACTCGCAAATCAACGAAATATCGGTTTCTGAGCAACGCATTGTGGTAACAAAAGACGCCGACTTTGTTAACTCATTTTTGATTGCCCAAATACCTTACAAATTATTGCTGGTTTCAACAGGCAATATTTCCAATTCAAGCCTTATCGGTATTTTTGAAGATAATTTGACAGCTATCGTTTCGGCTTTCACGGCGTGTCATTTCGTGGAGATTACGCGAAGCCAGTTGATCGAACATAAATAAGCAAGAAAATTCTCGTTAATCTTAAACATGACCGACCCAACCCAAAAATCCCGCACCCAATTCAATAAGCTGCAAAAAAAGCTGCGCCATGGCGTGGGCGATGCCATTGCCGATTACAACATGATCGAAGAAGGCGATAAGGTCATGGTGTGCCTATCCGGTGGCAAGGATTCTTACACGTTGCTGGATATCTTGCTGAATTTGCAGAAAACCGCGCCGGTTAACTTCGAGTTGATTGCGGTCAATCTCGACCAGAAGCAACCGGGGTTTCCTGAGCACGTCCTGCCTGACTATTTAACTTCGATCAATGTACCTTTCCATATTATCGAAAAAGACACTTACAGCGTGGTCAAGCGGGTTATCCCCGAAGGTGCGACCACCTGCGGTTTATGCTCAAGATTACGGCGCGGCACGTTGTACGGCTATGCCGAAGCGAATGGCATCACCAAAATCGCCCTTGGGCATCACCGTGACGATATTCTTGAAACATTTTTCCTCAACATTTTTTACGGCGGTAAATTGAAAGCCATGCCGCCGAAGCTATTGAGTGACGACAAGAAAAACATCGTGATTAGACCGTTAGCCTATTGTAGGGAAAAAGACATCGACCGTTACGCCGCTTTCAAACAATTTCCCATCATTCCGTGTAATTTGTGCGGTTCGCAAGATAATCTTCAACGGGTTGCAATGAAAGCGATGCTGAAAACGTGGGATAAGCAGTTCCCAGGCCGGTTGGAAACCATCTTTGCTAGCCTGCAAAACGTTGCACCATCGCAACTGGCCGATACACAGTTATTCGATTTTGCCGCGCTGTCTTTGTTACGCGGCGCGCAAGATTCTGAATCGGATCCGCTAGCTCCCGTAATGGTTTTGGATGGTTTGGAAGTGCTCGCCTAACAACTTTCCATTGCATTTTACCGTCCTTAGTTTAAACTATGCGGCTCTTGGAGAGGTGGCAGAGCGGTCGAATGCGGCGGTCTTGAAAACCGTTGAGGGTTTATCCCCTCCCAGGGTTCGAATCCCTGCCTCTCCGCCAAAATAATTCTAAAATAGCGTTTCCGTATTTTAAACCCGCATGTCGCAGGGCATAGCGGGTTTTTTATTGGTATCGCTTTTTAGGTTATTAATCAGTCTGCGAAATGGCTATTATTTTGCAAATAATATTGGTTCAAGGATAATAAAAGTTAACAAAGCTATGATTAACTCCTTCGATAAGTTTGACTGGTATACGATTGATTTAGTTAGCTATGTACCCTAAAGGACACTTATGGTCTTCAAAATATAATCGCTTGTCGAACCGCTCTGCTTGATTAACCCGCGAAGATTATTTCTTTATGTCTCATCCCGAACTTGTTTTAAAAAAAAACGAAGATAAACGTTTACGGCAAGGACATTTGTGGGTTTTCAGTAATGAAATCGATACCCAAAAGTCGCCGTTGGATGTTTACGAAGCAGGCGGTTTGGTTAATGTTACCGCACATGACGGAAAGCAGCTAGGCACGGCGTATATCAATCCAAGCAGTTTAATCTGCGCCCGGATTTTATCCAGAAAAGCCAATTTAAAGTTTGGCGTCAATTTTTTTAAAGAACGGCTGATGTCCGCTTTGGTTTTACGGGAAAAATTATTCGCTAAGCCTTATTACCGGTTAATCTTTGGTGAGAGCGACGGCTTGCCCGGTTTGGTGATAGACCGGTTCGGGCCGGTTTTAGCGGTGCAGATCACAACGGTAGGTATGGCGCTCCGGAAGGAGTTTCTTGTGACCGCACTACAAGAGTTATTGTCTCCGGCCGCTATCGTTTTTAAGAATGACAACAGCCAGAGGCAATTGGAAGATTTGCCTACAGAGTCCGAAGTGCTTGGCGTACTGCCGGACCGCATGATTATCGAAGAAAACGGCGCGAAATTTAACGTCGATGTTTTAGCAGGACAAAAAACCGGCTGGTTTTACGATCATCGTTCAAACAGGGCTAAATTGGCGGAATTCGCTAACGGTCAGCGTGTGCTAGATTTATTTTCTTACAGCGGGGCCTGGGCGATTCCGGCGGCCTTGGCCGGGGCGGTTGAGGTGACGTGCGTCGACGCTTCGGAAACGGCGCTAGCGTGGGCGGGTGAGAACGCTAAGTTGAATCAGGTCGCAGCTAAAATCAGTTGTATTAAATCGGATGTGTTTGATTTTCTAAAAGAAGCGCGCCAAAATAACCGGCTTTATGACATAATAGTACTCGACCCGCCGGCTTTAATTAAACGTAAAAAAGATTTTAAACAAGGGTATGAAGCCTACCGGCGTTTAAATCAATTAGCACTCCAGGTTCTTGCTAAAAACGGGATATTGGTTTCGGCCTCGTGTTCCTACCACTTGAGTGTGGAGAATTTATCTGAAATTTTGCGTTCATCCGGACGGCATATCGACCGGCATCTGACCTTTTTTTCATATGCCGGTCAAGGAAGCGATCATCCAATCGATCCGGCAATTCCCGAAACGGCCTATTTAAAGACTTTTTTTTGCAATGTCGCCCAGCGGTTATAAAGTCGTTGAGGCATCAAAATGACCACGGTAAAATATACGGATAATTGCGATCTTTGTGGTCAACCTGTCGAGATTGAGGGTTTTTCCCTTCCTTCTGCTAACGGAACCCTTACTTTTTGTTGTGCGGGCTGCCAAGGTATATACAAATTAATTTACTGCAGTAATCTTACCGGTAGCAATGATAAGGTTATCGACCAATCTCAAATAACCAATAATTCTAAAGAGGATAACTAACTGATGAAAGCCTGTGAAACTTGCGCTAGCCGTGTTGAAATCGGCAAAAATCATAATCAAATGTCTGTCACGCGGAGAGCGTTAGGTTTGTTTTTTGTGTATTTGCCGATCGTGACGTTGCCTTTCGTCTTTGTGAGCGCTTATATGACCTATTTCCATTTATGGCTGGTCGGCGCAAAAAACGTTAAAAAATTTACCGATTTTTTACCGGACAAAGCAAGTCATCGTTATACAATGAAAAATCAAATTACCATGCAGCCAAGTTTTAAATTAAGTTTATCCCAGTATAAACTCTATTGGATTTTGAATTGCACCTGGTACTGTCCGGTCAGTGTAGCGGTATTCGAGTGGCACGCGTATATGGTTAAACTCGTCGAAAACTGGTGGTGTCCGTTTACCCACAGTAAAAAAGAAAACTATGCGAATGCCAAAATCGACAAATCGTTTTGGCATATCTATCAAGAAGATATTGTAAAGTTAGAGCCTTCTGACCGGGATAATCCGATTTGGAATGAAGATACCGGTAACGACGGTAAGAAATAAGAGACTGCATCAGGTTGTATATTTCGACGGGTGAGCAGCGCTTCGATCTTATGAAAATCGGATCCTACCAGTTGCCGAATCAATTGATTTTGGCGCCGATGGCGGGGATAACGGATCGCCCGTTCAGAACGTTATGCAAAGACTTTGGGGCAGGCTTAACCGTTTCCGAAATGATTGCCGCCAATCCGGGTTTACGGGATCATAAAAGTACACGTCTAAAAGCAGATCATGACGGTGAAAAAGGCTTATGCTCGGTGCAAATAGTCGGTACGGATCCCAAAATAATGGCCGACGCGGCGCGTTATAACACCGGACGAGGCGCTAATATCATCGACATCAATATGGGTTGTCCGGCTAAAAAGGTCTGCGCGGTGGCGGCCGGCTCCGCGTTGTTAAAAGATCCCGATTTGGTAAAGAGAATATTGGACGCCGTTATTTATGCGGTGGACGTTCCGGTTACGCTTAAAATTCGTACCGGGTGGGATACCCGAAGCCGGAACGCAACCGAAATCGCAAAGATTGCGGAGAACGCGGGCGTTGCCGCAATCACGGTTCATGGCCGGACCCGGGCTTGTAGATTTGAAGGTCAGGCCGAATACGACACGATCAAACAGGTCAAATTGGCGGTAAACATTCCTGTGATCGCCAATGGGGATATCGATTCGCCTGAAAAGGCTAGGTTCGTATTGCAGGAAACCGGCGCCGACGCCGTGATGATCGGGCGTCCGGCGCAAGGAAATCCATGGTTGTTCGAACAAATCGATACCTTTGTCAATCAAGGTATAACAACTCAAAAACCCAGTGTACTGGCCGTTTTTGATGTTTTGATCGGACATTTAGAACAATTGTACGGTTTTTACGGCGATGTTATGGGCGTTAAGATAGCACGCAAACACATCGGCTGGTATTTTAATAATATCGATTTTGAAAACAGTGAGTTAAGAAAGAAAATAAATCAGGCAGTGTTGCCAACCGAGCAGATAGCTCTGATAAGGTCGGCATACTTACATTAACCGAACGATAGTCTTAAGTGATGGATACAACCGTGGAAAGCACTGAAGGTATTGAAGACAATGTAAATCCGGGCTTATGTACGCCGCTTTCGACACATGTAAAACAAACCGTGTTGCGATATTTGGACCAGTTGCATGGGCATGATGTTGTCGATTTATACGACATGGTAATGGCCGAAGTCGAAAAGCCCTTGATTCAGGCAGCCTTGGAACACGCCGGGTATAATCAATGTAAGGCGTCTAAATTACTGGGCTTAAGCCGTAGCACCTTACGAAAAAAAATGGATTTTTACGGTCTCTGACTGAATATTAGATTCAATCCTAAGAATTGCGCAATTTTGGCTTTTTAACGGCAAAAACAAGTCCGGTTTCAATGTTTTAGTTTTTCTCAATATTACGAATGAATAAAAAAATCAAACGTGCGCTGGTTAGCGTGTCCGATAAAACCCATATTGTCGACTTTTGCCGGGAACTCAGCTCATTGGGCGTTGAAATTCTTTCAACGGGAGGCACCGCTAAAATTCTTGCTGAAAATAACATTGAGGTTATTGAAGTCGCGGATTACACCGGTTTTCCCGAAATGATGGACGGCCGGGTGAAAACGCTGCATCCTAAAATTCACGGCGGAATTTTAGGGCGCCGCGGGATCGACGACGCTGTGATGAGCGCGAACGGCATTAAGCCGATCGATTTGGTTGCCGTTAATTTGTATCCCTTTGAGCAAACCATTGCCATGCCCGATTGCGAATTGGATGAGGCTATCGAAAATATCGATATCGGCGGCCCTACGATGATTCGCGCTGCGGCAAAAAATTATATCGATGTGGCTGTTGTTGTTAATCCTTCGGACTATGGCGGGATTATTGAAGAGCTTAAAAAACAGAGTGGCCTCTCAATACAGACTCGTTTTAAATTAGCCTTGAAATGCTTTCAGCATACCTCTCATTATGATACGGCTATCGCCACTTATTTGGGTAAGGTGAACGGCGCCGGTTTCCCTGAAACTTTGAATTTACAGTATTATCTAAGTCAACCGCTCCGCTACGGCGAAAATCCGCACCAGCAAGCCGCATTTTATAGCGAGTTCGATCCGGTTTCCGGGACTATCGGTTCGGCTACACAACTGCAAGGTAAAGAATTATCTTATAACAACATAGCCGATGCCGATGCGGCGCTGGAGTGTGTCAAGTCGTTTACCGGGCAGCCTGCCTGCGTCATTGTCAAACACGGTAATCCTTGCGGCGTCGCGGAAGCCGGCAGTCTTCTTGACGCTTACGATAAAGCCTACGCCACCGATCCGACATCGGCCTTTGGCGGGATTATCGCTTTCAACCGCGAGTTGGATAAACAAACCGCAGCCGAAATTGTCCGGCGCCAATTCGTCGAAGTGATTATTGCGCCGGCGATTAGCAGAGCGGCCCAAACCGTACTGACGGAAAAGCCGAATCTGCGTGTGCTCCAATGCGGCGATTTTAATTCAGGCCATCAGAAGGCTTTGGATTTAAAAAAAGTCAGCGGCGGTTTGCTTGTTCAAGATAAAGATACCGGTTCCGTCGATAGTGCGGACTTGCAAATCGTCAGTCTGCGAAAACCGGAGGAACGGGAACTGAAAGACATGTTATTTGCGTGGAAAGTGGCTAAATTTGTTAAATCGAATGCGATAGTCTACGCAAAAGACGGCCGGACTATAGGCGTTGGCGCCGGGCAAATGAGCCGGGTTTATTCGGCCAAGGTAGCGAGCATCAAAGCGGCCGACGAAGGCTTGATCGTCGCCGGTTCGGCCATGGCTTCCGATGCGTTTTTTCCATTCCGGGACGGCATCGACTCGGCGGCGGAAGCAGGCATCACCGCGATTATCCAGCCTGGCGGTTCCATGCGCGATAAAGAAGTCATTGCGGCGGCCAATGAACACAATATTGCAATGGTGTTTACCGGAATGCGCCATTTCCGGCATTGAAACTTAGTTACAAGACGAAAGGCGCACGGTTCAAGTCAGTCCGCTTTTCGTCTTTCGCGTAAACCTTGAGTCTTATTGTATGAAAATTCTTATCGTCGGTAGCGGCGGGCGCGAGCACGCCTTGGCTTGGAAAATTAAACAATCCTCGAAAGTCGAAAAAATCTATGTCGCACCGGGCAACGCCGGAACAGCGTTAGAGCAAGGCATTGAAAATATCCCGGTTGGCGTGACCGAAATTCCTGAATTGCTGGCTTTCGCCAAACAAGAACAGATTGACTTGACCATTGTAGGCCCGGAGGTGCCGTTGACGATGGGTATTGCCGATAGTTTTCAGCAAGCTGGATTGAAGTGTTTCGGACCCACGGCGAAATCTGCCCAGCTTGAAGGATCCAAAAAGTTTTGTAAGGATTTCATGGTGAAGTACGGCATCCCAACCGCGAACTACCGGACTTTTACGGATCAAGACGAAGCCATTGCCTATATCAGGCAACGAGGCGCGCCTATCGTAGTCAAAGCCGACGGCTTGGCGGCGGGGAAGGGCGTTGTGGTTGCGCGGACCGAACAGGAAGCCATCGACGGGGTGACCGGCATGCTTTCTGGAAATGTGTTCGGTTCTGCCGGAAGCCGGGTGGTCGTCGAAGAGTTTTTACAAGGCGAGGAAGCCAGTTTTATCGTGATGGCCGACGGTCAGCACGCATTGGCGATGGCGACATCGCAAGACCATAAAGCGCGCGACAACGGCGACAAAGGCCCGAACACGGGCGGCATGGGTGCTTATTCACCCGCCCCCGTGGTGACACCGGACATTCACAAACGCGTCATGGACGAGGTTATCGCGCCGACCTTGGCCGGGATGGCGGCGGAGGGACATCCCTACACCGGTTTTTTATACGCCGGATTAATGATAGCGCCGGACGGGACGATTAAAGTACTGGAATATAATTGCCGCTTCGGCGATCCTGAAACTCAGCCGATTATGATGCGGCTCAAAAGCGATTTGGTTGAGCTTTGCGAAGCTGCGTTGGCCGGAAAGCTTGATCAAACGAGCAGCGAATGGGACGACAGGGCGGCCTTGGGTGTCGTGATGGCGGCAGGCGGTTATCCCGATTCGTATCAACAAGGCGCAATCATAAGCGGTTTGCCGGAACAAGATACGGAGGCAACCAAAGTTTTCCATGCTGGTACCCAACTGTTAGGCAATGCCGTCGTTACCGCAGGCGGCCGTGTACTGTGTGTATGCGCCTTGGGCGATACGATTAAGGAGGCTCAGGCCGAAGCTTACCGGTTAACTCAAAAAATTCATTGGGATAATGTTTACTACCGGACGGATATCGGTTTTAAAGCCGTCAACTAAGGCTTGTTATTGCCGGTTAGTTGAAGAAGGCGGCGCGATATGGCGGATGAATCCCGGCAACCCCGTTTTCTTATCAGAATGGCAGGTAAAAATACCTTTTATCTCAGGGCTAATAATTTATACTTAAAAATTATTACTAACAACCGATGGGTGATAAGTTTATAAGACAAAGGATGTCGAATTTATCGCATTAGGAGTTACTCAAATGTTGTCCCCAGCGCTTTTTTTATTCTTCGGATTTTTTTGGCGACAGTGTTATGTTCTTATATGTTCTTGAGAGATGGAGGACCGGGAACCGGTAGGTATTATGGTGATCCGAATCAATCCCGCGAGAAGTTTTATGGCGAGTTCTTGCTCGAAGTAGAGTGATTATTCATACTATCTCAAGAACAAAAATTCTTGTCTTTACGCGATGTGAAAGACCTGCGAGAAATGTTAGCTGAATTAACGCTTATTGCGCCGGAAAGTGTAATCGCAGTAGCTAAGAGTCTTGAACGATACTTGCTAACAAGCCGAAGGGCGCAGTCAACTACAGCGGCCGCAGAATTTATTGTACTGAAAAATCAGTTCATACTGCAACGAACAAAGACATATTAGCCCATAGTTAACGCTTAATTCTTTTATCTATTCTCGGGTATTATTTTCCGGAAAGTCAGGTTAATCCGTGGCTTTTTAAACGTTTTGGTTTTGGGGACGGAATGGTGCCAAAATCGTTGGCAGGTTCCGCCCATAACCAACAAGTCGCCGTGAGCTAAATTAATATTCAATTTCTGCTTGGTTTTCTTGTGTTGCAGCTTAAACAAACGCTCGTCTCCCAAACTTAAGGAAGCAATCGTTGGGTTGGCGCCTAATTCTTTCTCATTGTCGGCATGGCAACCCATCGAATCGTTGCCGTCGCGGTATAAATTGGCTAGGACGCTGTTGAAATCGCACCGGCATTGCTGCTCGAGTTTGTTTTTGATATACAAAAGTCCGGGAAGCCACGGTTTAGGGGTATGGTTGACACCCGAATAACGGTAATAAGCCTCCGGATCGCCGTACCAACACATCAAACGCGGGACTTTCACCCATTTTTCGAAGAGAAAGATTTCTTCTTCCGCCCAGGCGATGCCGGTCAGCAACGAAGCGAATAAGCTGTCGGCTTGATCGTGCGGGTAAAATTGTTTGTACAGTTGGACAACGGTTCCTTCCGCTAAATTGAAATCGATCGGGCCGGTTTCAAAATCAAGTCCGGTTTGTTTCAAGGCTGGCGAATTTTAAAAATCGATTGAAGTTTCAAGGTAATAGCTTCGTCCTGGTAAAGGATAATTCGAAGGGTAACCCTGGATTCTAGCCGGTTCGAAGTTATTATTATCGAATGCGTTCCTTAGCGAGGCCGCGAAATTGATATGCCCACACAGTTTGTTGCTGCGCAGGGTAAAATCGACGCTTTGGTAATCGTTTAACGGCCTATCCTGAGACCATGCCCGGGCGCCAACCCAATTGAGCTGAGTCTGGAATTGCCACTTGGGCAGGAAACGCCAGTTGGCGGCGAAATAGAATTGATGTTCGGGTACGCCCGTTACCCGGATTTTGGTTGAGGCGCTGCGCGAATACTGCCAAGCGTAATTGCCTGTTAAATTCCACTCTTCGGAAAATTGCCAATTCCATTCGAATTCCGTTCCATAACCGTCCTGTTCCCCGAAGTTTTGATATTGGAGCACGTTCCCGTTAAGGACTGGGGTAATCAAATCTTCGATGTGATAGTAATAAAAGTTTAGAGCAGTCCGTAAGGAAGAGAAAGGGCGGTAATCGAAGGCCAATTCGCCCGTGTTGATGGTTTCCGGTTTCAAAGCGAAGTTTCTTCGCAGAATAGGGTTGTTTTGCAGGGATAACTCATAAAAGTTCGGCGCCCTGAAGGCGCGACCGTACATTAATTTGCCTGTCAGTTCAGGGTCGATGTCCCAAACCAGTGCAAGCCTGGGGTTTACGGTGCTGCCGAAATCGGAGTAATGGTCGTAGCGGACGCCGGAAGTCAGTTGCAAATCATCCATAAGCTGCCATTCATCTTGCAAAACGCCTGACCAGATTGTCCGGTGCGTGTCTTTCAGGAAAGAAAATTCAGTGCCAGTTACGTCTTTCAAAGTGTCGTTCACCACAAGCGGCGGATTATTACCGCTAATTGTGCCGCGTCCGTAATTCGTAAGGTGCTTGTTGGTTACAATGCTTTCATAACGGAATCCCGTGCTGAAACGAAATTGGTGTTGGTCGAGTCCGGTAAAGATGGACGTTAATTCGATGGACGGTATCTGTTGGGTGTAATCGATTACGTCGATTGTGCCGTCGACAAAAGTCGTGTATCTATCGGGTTCATTCGGATCCTGCCTTGGATTAAACTGTATATCGCCGTTTTCATCGATGGGGAATCGGGCATTATCGGGGAAGGTGTGGATATCGCCCGCAAGCCCTGAGTTAAGGTAGCTCAAATGCGTCTGAAACTCCCAGTCGTCGAACCAATCTTCGGTCGAAAAACGGATATCGCCGAGGTATTGGTCGCCGTCCGCTTTGCCGTCCGGGTCGAGAGTGCCTCCAGAACCTGCGCGTGTTCCCGAATTCAAGATGTTGTAAGCCCAAAAACCGATGTCCCAATGTTTACGTTGTAAATTCAAATGGCTGTTGATGCTTTTGAATGCTGTATTCATGCCGCCAGGGGCGTGGGAGGCGCGGCTTTCGAAGAACCTGTCGAAAAGAGTTTGGGTGTCGGCTTCGATGATCCTGCCGCTGTCGCCGTCCGTACCTTGATATTGCACATTCGCTGAAACATCCCAGTCGCGCCAATGATCCCCATAAAGTCCCCAGCCGCTTTGGCTGCCCCAATTTCCTGCCCGGACGCCCAATTGTGCCCTCTCTATGTCCGCAGCCTTTTTGGTGATGATGTTGATGACGCCAGCAAACGCGTCCGCGCCGTAAACGGCCGAGCCTGGACCGCGGATCACCTCGATTCTTTCGACTGCAGCTAAGGGAACGCTAGGGCCGAAATCCATTGAAGAATGCAATGGTGTAGTGATGCGGGCGCCGTTTAACATCATCAGTATCTGGGAGTTGCTTTCGTTGGCAATGCCCCTGACTGAATAGACGGGATCTTGAGATAGAGCCTCCAAGCTGACATGGATACCCGGAATCGTAGCGATGACTTCGGATAATTCGGTGGCGCCCATGGTTTTAATTTGTTCGCCGGTAATGACGCTGATCGACCCGGCGGAGCGGAAAACCGGTTTGGGTGTGCCGGAGGCGATAGAAACGGCTATCTCCGATAATTCGGCGGGTGACATGGCAAAAAATTTTTCCATTTCCGCCGGTTTTGTTTCTGCAGCAAAACTACTGGTTACTTGAATAAACAATATAAAAGCTTTTGCCGTTAATAGATGTCGCGCACTCGCCGTCATAATTTAATGTCGCCGAAGATTATCGAAACCGGTTTAAGCTCGTCAAGCGGGACCGGTTGACCTATACCGTAGCCTTGTCCGTAATCCACACCGAGTTCGCGCAGCAAGTTAAAAATCTGTTTGTTCTCTACAAACTCGGCGATCGTTTTCTTTGCCATGACATGACCGACTTCATTAATGGATTTCACCATCGCACGATCGACTTCGTCGTCAAGAATATCTTTTACAAACAGACCGTCGATTTTAAGAAAATCCACCGGCAGTTTTTTAAGGTAAGCGAAGGAAGATAACCCGCTGCCGAAATCATCCAGAGAAAAAAGACAGCCTTGTTCTTTCAAATGTTGGATAAAGTTGCTGGCAAAGGTGAAATTCGAAATGGCGGCGGTTTCGGTAATCTCAAAACAGATTTTATTGGCCGGTACCGGCCATTTTTTGAATTGTGCCGAGATAAAACTCAGCATGGACTCGTCCGACAACGATAAGCCCGAAAGATTGATCGAACAAATCGACAACATATTAAGAAATTCGGGCTTGCTGGCCAGCCATTCGAGAATATTGGCGATAAGCCACCGGTCCAATTCAGGCGCTAGATTGTAACGTTCCGCAGCCGGAAAAAAAGCACCGGGGGGAATAATGTCGCCACGGTCGTCGCAATAGCGCAATAAGGCTTCAAAGTGCAGACCTTCGCCGGTAGCGTGAAACGGGGCGATAGGCTGTCCGTACAGCGCAAAACGATTTTGTTCAAGGCCTTGCCGGATTTTTTCGACCCACTGCATCTCGCCTTGACGCATCGCCAATTCTTCATCGTCAGGGCTGAACACATGAACCCGGTTGCGGCCTTTCTCTTTGGCGGCATAACAAGCCGCATCGGCTTCTTTCAATAAATCAACGGCATTCCCGCTCGTGACATTGATCGAGGAAACGCCAATACTAACGCCAACCGTAAAACTTCTGTCTTCCCAAGCAAAGTTAAAATCTTTAACCAAATCGCGTAATTTTTCGCACGCCTGATAAGCTTGACTGGGCGAACAGTTAAACATCAAAATCCCGAACTCATCTCCGCCCAGGCGCGCCACGAAATCGTATTGGCGGATGTGTCTTTTAAGGAGATCGCCAAGTTGTCTGAGTAATTCGTCGCCGGCTAAATGTCCGCAGGTATCGTTAACAATCTTGAATTGGTCAAGATCCATATAACACAGGGCATGTTCGGTATTTTCCTGGTGCGCCAGCGCAATTGCGCGTTTTAAGTTCCGGTCGAATTTATTCCGGTTCGCCAGTCCGGTTAACGCATCGTGATCGGCCTGATAAGCGATTTTTTCATTTAACAGCCGCGTTTCCGTAATGTCTTCACAGACGATTAACAGGCTGCTTTCGTGCATTTCATTCTCAACCAAGCGCGCGGTCGCCCGGATCCAGATAATACGGCCGTTTTGACAGATGTTTCGCAGTTCTTGATTGTGGACATGTAAGGGGTTGGCAAAGCAGCGTGCGATTAATTCATGCATTAAAGGCGTATCGCCGGCATGAACAAAATCGAAAATTGAACAGCTTTGCAATTCTTCGACCGATAGCCCTAACTGTTTAGCGCCCGTCAAATTGATGGAGTAAATCATGCCTTCGGACGATATATTGAACACCATGGTCGGGTTATCGTCGTATAAGGTCAAATAGCGGTCTTTTGCGCGGGTTAGCGCTTGACTCTGGTTTTCAACGGTCTGGATAAGCGCATTGAAGGAATCGACCAAGACGCCCATTTCATCGTCGCTTAATTTCGGCGCTCTCAATGAATAGTCGCTGGTGGCGCTGATTTGCTTAACGGTGTTGACAAGTTTGCCGACCGGCACGGTAATCAGCTTTAGCAAAGGCCGGGAAAGTAAAAATGTGATCAGGGAAACGGCGACTAATACTAAAAATAAGACGCCGATAAACTGAATCTTACGCCAGTAAGCCCGGTACAAGCTTGCCCGGATGTAAACCGTGCCCAGCGTTTCATTATCCAAAACGATGGGTTCGACAACGATCAGTTGCTTATTATCAAGCCGGGTCGTCTCGTTTTCAATCGAGGCGGGGCAAACCGGTTTGTTATCGTCGCGGCTAGACATGCTGACGAATACTTCGCGATTTTGATTATATAAACAAGTTGTTTGAACGGAAGGAAAAGTCTTGAAAACCGCTAAGTTTTCAGCAGCAAGACCTCTGTCGTCAAAAATCAAGGCGGCGGCGCTGCGGTTGCCGATGACTTGAGCCAAAGCGCTCATATCGGATTTAGTGGCGCGCTGGAATTCGGTCAGTTCCAGCAGGATTAAAAAAACACCCGCGAAAAGCAGCGACGATAAGCTGGAAAATAGTAGTATTAATAACAGTTTACGGTCAATCGACAGATGGCTGAACCTAT
This sequence comes from Methylococcaceae bacterium UBA7658, assembly GCA_002483425.1. GTDB lineage: Bacteria > Pseudomonadota > Gammaproteobacteria > Methylococcales > Methylomonadaceae > Methyloglobulus. Next base: position 38,755 of record DLHW01000013.1, on the reverse strand, counting down.
TTGTCATGATAGGATTCCTTAACCACTTCAGCTATTTCCAGCAACTTTGCGCTGATTTTAAGCTCGCTGTGTTTGACCGATTGCAAATTGATTTGCAACTTGATTTTGCCGTCCCGGTTGACGAAATTAATCATTTCGCCGTCCGGTATAAGTTCTTCCTCTTCGCCGACGATTAAGGTTGCCGGTTTTTTAAAACGTAGCGCTTTTTCGAGTACCGTTTTCGGATTACCCGTTTCGCCGAGGTAAAGAATGTGGCAATCGAATTTCGTACCGGAAATCGAGAGGTATTCGTTTTCCGGCAGCCGGATAATTTTTATCGAACGGGCAAAAGCAGTTTTTTTTTCGATTGGATCGATGATTGGGCCGAAGGGGTCGCCGCCGACAATGCAAAGATTGAAGGTCGGGCTTGTCAGCTCGGGCCAAGTGATAAATTTGGTGAAATTATAGAGATAACCGGCCTTAATCTTATATTCAAGATTAGCGTCATTGGCGGGCAGATTGCTTGAAAATAGAATGATCAAGCTTAGTAACGTTCTTGTTAGAAAAAAGTCCTTCATTGATTTACGTCACTAAATTAAGCTCTCCGGATAAAAGCGGAACCGATAAAATCTACACTGTCTTGTATCACAAAATAAATTTTTACAACACAAGTAAGTTTGAACAAAATCAAATTAAGGCGGAATTCCGGTTTTAAGGCCGTATTAAGACAACGACTATTTGGCCGGTTAAGCGGTAAAAAATGCTTTTAATATATTAATCAGATTATTATGGTCGTATACGCCGGCGCTTTCCCGGATGCTGTGCATAGCCCACATCGGATTTCCTATATCGATTGAGCGAATACCGGTTTTAGCGGAGGCGATCGGTCCGATGGTGCTTCCGCAAGGTAAATCGCAGCGATGTGAATAGCGCTGGAAAGGCGCGCCGGCATCGTGGCACCAGTCGATAAACATGGCTTCGGAAACGCCTTCCGAACTGTAGCGCACATTGGCGTTAACCTTAATAACCGGGCCGCGGTTAACCAGAACCTTATGGTCGTCGTCATAAGCGTTCGGAAAATTGGGGTGATAAGCATGCGCCATATCGGCGCTGATGAAAAAGCTTTTCGCTAAGATCCGATGATAATCCTGAGCGCCGGTTTTATTCCAAGAAGCGACCCGTTGCAATACATCCGTCAGAAAACTGCCTGCTGCGCCGTGTTTGCTTTCGCTGCCGATTTCTTCGTGATCGAATAAAGCGCACATGACGGTACTGCCGCTAGCCAGCACGGATTCATCCAATAATGCGCTTACTGCGGCGTGGCAGGATGCGAGGTTATCGATCCGGCTGCTGCTGTAGAATTCGCCGTTGCGGCCCCAGATCGAGCCTTTTTGGGTGTCGTAAACGGCTAAATCCCAGGTCATGATTTGACCGGTATCAAGACCGGACTTTTCATAAAGCAACTCTGTGAAAAAACCGGGCGGTATTTGATCTTCAGCAAGGGCCGATAAGATCAGCGGCAGTTCATTTTGCTTATGCAGTTTGAGACCGTCTTCATTGACCGTCCTGTTCATGTGGATTGCCAAATTTGGCAGCCGTAGCAAAGGCCGGTCGAACTTGATCAAACAACGTTCAATCCGGTTTTGATTGTTTTTGTAGCAAAGCCGCCCGGCAAGACTTAAATCCCGGTCGGTAAAAGTCGCCAGAATCGGACTGCCGTAGATTTCGACGTTTAACCGGATTAAACCGTTTTTGCTTTGAATCGCATTCGGTTTAACTCTTAAGCCGGGCGAATCCGTATGCGCCCCGATGATTTTGTAACCGGTATCCAGCAGCGGTTTATGGCCTAGGATGAAGAGGATAATTGACGAATCGTCCCGGACCGTAAAATAACGTCCGCCAGGCTGCAAACGCCATTCGGCGGTTTCGTCCAATCTTTGGAAGTTAAAGGGCTGGAGACATGCTTCGATAGTTTTGACAGCATGCCAAGGACTCGGGCTTTCGTCGATGAAAGTCAGCAAAGTTTGGATAGGATGCGTATGCGTCATACGATGTCCGGTCTCGAATGGCTTACCGGATTCGGGTGTCTAACGTCTTTAAGTCCGGCCGGTAGGGTAGGCCGATAAAATCGAATACTCACTTTGCGGTTATTGCAAGAACGAACAAATATAATCCACCGGGTTTTTTATTTTCACTGTGAATTGAGCATTGGCGGGCACATCGAAGGATTCGCCGCCGGTAATTGCTTGCCAGTCCGTCGAGCCGGGCAGTAACACATCCAGATCGCCGCCGAGTATCTCCATGATTTCTTTAGCGCCGGTGTTGAAGGTGTACTCGCCTGGCAGCATGAAGCCCAAGGTTTTTATCGAACCGTCGGCAAATTTAAGAGTACGGCTGCTCACATTACCGCCAAAATAAACGTTAGCTTTTTTGACGATCGAGACGTTATTGAATTCAGTCATGCTAGTCCTTAAGATCGGATGTTAAAAAGAGGCGGACATGATACCAGAATCTTTTTTTCCTCTTTAAGCAATTTTGGCGACGGCGAAAAGTTTAGGCGCAGCGGGATTGTCCGGGCGATTTTCGTAACAAGCAACGCGATACCGGTTTCCATCCAGCGCCGAACACCATGTGCGGACCGCCCCGGTTTCCAATTTTCCGCCGTCATGACCGGGATAAGTAAGGATCGTAACAATACCGCCGCAGCGCAACAGGCGGCAGGCTTCGGCTATTGCCCGCACCGTCGATTCGGACTGAGTGATAATGTGCTTATCGCCGCCGGGTAAATACCCTAAATTAAACATGACGGCCTTAATGTTGCCGTGGGCGCCGGGCGGAATGTAATCGCCCATTACACAATGACTTGCTTTTATTAGGATAAGACGATCACGCGCGGGGTGGTTTTGCAGCTTGACAAGAACGCTATCGAGCGCGGCTTGTTGGATATCGAAGCCGTATACCAGTCCGCCGGGCGCAACCGATTCAAGCAAAAATACGCTGTCGTGACCGTTACCTACGGTAGCGTCGATTACACTATCCCCGGCTCCGATCTTGCTGTGGATCAAATCGTGGGCGAATTTAACCAGCGGAATAGAGGGTTCGATAACGTTGGATATCACAAGAGGCCGGAAGAGGTTTGCCGGTTAACAGAAAATCGGCAAAACGCAAGCTGTACCAAGGGATCTGTAAGCTGCCTTTGGAGCCGAAGCCGTTGAAAATCGCCAACTGTTTATAGTCCGGATGCTGTCCGATAAAGGGATAACGGTCTGCCGTGCATGGCCTTATGCCGGCTTGATGCCGCAAGACCGGAGATCGCGCTAGATCCGGACTAAGCGATTTTAAGCTATTTAATAATCGTATTCGTCCATCACCGGTTGGTTTCGTATCGATAAACTCTCGGTCAAAAGTTGCTCCGGTACGCATTTCGCCTGAATCTAAGGGTAGCAGCCAATGACCGAAATTGAGAATGGCGTCCGGTAATTCGCTATGCTGGGCTAAGGTAAGGATTTCGCCTTTCGCGGGGCGGAAAGGCAGCCAGGAAAACCAAGGGTTTTGCCGGGCGCGATAACCTTCGCAGAAAATAACCTGCTTTGCGGTTATGTCTTCCCAATGGACAAAAGTATTGCATCCGATAGCCTTATAGGGCACATCGCTTTGCCGGTAAGCATTGTGTTGGGTAAAAATTTTTTTCAAACAGGTTAGCAGCGGCGCTGTCGATAAATACCCGCACTGATTCTGCAAGCAATAACCGTAGGGTGTTGCAAGACCGTCGAGCGTTTGTCCGGGGAAAGCAATATCGCTGAGATAAGGCCGGTAATTCACGTCTTTGATGCGTTTGACGGCTTGGGCTAATTCGGAATCGTCCCGGAAAATACGAATCATCGGTTTACCGGTATAAAAAGATTGGCCGGAAACTGCCGGCAATCGCGCATAGCAATCGGCGGCTGCGGCTAATAAAGTATCGGCGTCCGCGGTTTTGGCTAAACGGATANNTAACCGGATTAACGATTCCCGCCGCAACACGGGAGGCGTTCTCATCGCCGTTATCCGCAACAATCACCCGGCAGCCGCGCTGAATTAAAACCCAAGCCAGAAGACTGCCCGCCAGACCTTGGCCGATAATAAGAAAGTCCGTTTGCATTGAGAAATGGCTCGATTGGACAATAAGGGTTAGCACGAAGGACACAACCGCGTATCCACAAAACGGGAATGTTAAAACAAACCGGCGCTTCCACTCAAACAGACTTAGCGGATAAGGCTGGAAAACCGCCCGTCCTATTTCGTGTTTAGGCTGGGCGGTGCGGTTTTAATTTAAACATTCGACCTTAAACGATCTGATTTTTTTATGAAAATTGAAATCGCCCATGTCGTGGATCATTTCTTGACCGGTAAAAATCAGTTCCGAATCTTCTTTGATGTCTTGTTCCGTTATGCCCCACGCGCTCATAAAGTCGGGCTTTTTAGCCATTTCCGTTAAGGTTAATTCAAACCGGGGATTTTGGAAGACCGTCACTTTGGCTTTAGGCCCTATCTTGATACTGTGAATGCGTTTATCCCAATTCTCGCCTTTTACAGTCGCGAGACTTTCGTATTGCGCCGGTCCCTCAACCATTAAATGTTTGCCGCCGTACTGCGATTCCTCGAAAAAATCGGCCCAGCAATCCTTGTTTTCCGCGGAACTTTGCACACTCCAGCATAAAACGAAGGTTAAGGTTAAAAGTTTTTTTAAATTATTAAACAGCGGGTTAACTCGGTTCATTTGATTCTCCTCTGATTTAATTATTGCCTTAATATTAAGAGAATTGAATTAACAGAGAACATTGAAGTTCAGTCTGTAAACCTAAGACCCGGTAATCTTAGGGGTGTTCCTGAGGCTTCGATATAAAGTTCATGAAGATTACGAGAGGATAAGGCCGGCTCCGGATAATTGCATGCCGGCGAAAGAAAACTGAATTATTTAGAATAAAATAGGAAATTTCTATAAAATCTACTCCTTTTTAAACGATTAAGCCCAAAAGTGTAAATGGATCTGAATTTTCTCGATTTCGAACAACCCATCGCCGAACTGGAAGCCAAAATTAGGGAGCTTCGTAATGTTGAATTCGATAACGATTTCGACATTACCGATGCTCTGAAACAACTCGAAGACCGCTGCGAGGCGCTGACCGAGTCGATTTTCGCCAATCTCACGGATTGGCAGATTTCGCAATTATCAAGACATCCCGGACGGCCTTATACCCTGGACTATATCGAGCATATCTTTAGCGACTTTCACGAGCTGCACGGCGACCGCGCCTATGCCGACGATCCCGCGATTGTTTGCGGCATGGCGCGTTTGGAAGGTCAGCCGGTGATGGTGATCGGTCATCAAAAAGGCCGCGACACCAAGCAAAAAATCTACCGGAATTTCGGTATGCCCCGGCCGGAAGGTTACCGTAAAGCCCTAAGGCTGATGTTAATGGCCGAAAAATTTAATTTGCCGCTCATTTGTTTGATCGATACGCCCGGCGCTTATCCGGGTATCGGCGCGGAGGAACGCGGACAAAGCGAGGCCATCGCTAGAAACTTATTCGAAATGGCAAAGTTAAAAACACCAATCGTTTGTGTTGTTACAGGCGAGGGCGGTTCCGGCGGCGCGCTGGCGATCGGCGTGGGCGACCGTCTTATCATGCTGGAATACAGCACCTATTCGGTCATCTCCCCGGAAGGCTGCGCCTCCATCTTATGGAAAAGCGCCGATAAAGCCCAGTTGGCGGCGGAAGCGATGGGCATCACTTCCGATCGTATCCGTGAACTCGGTTTGCTGGACGAAGTCGTGCGCGAGCCTTTAGGCGGCGCGCACCGTAATTTTGTGTTGATGTCTTTAACCCTGAAAGAAGTCCTACTGCGTCACCTTGCCGAATTACAACAATACACGATGGACGATTTGCTGGCTTTGCGCTACCAGCGGTTGATGGGTTTTGGGTCGTTTGTGGAAGAGGCGGTTAAATGATTTCTTGTTACTTGACTGTGCGGAACAAGAATCATGGCTGAGTTAGAATCCGACAATAGGTGGTGATACTAATGCAATCGTCGAGAACTGAAAATACAAATTCTTACACTATAGTATTTAAAAGTGTGAGTTTGTTGACAATATCTGAAAAAGAAAGAAATTCTAATTTGGAACATCTTATCTCGGATTTTGAAAGGTATCTAAAACAAAAAAAGCAAGATACTTTTTTGTACAATTATAGTAACCGGGAAGATTCATCTGCTAGTTTTGTAATTGACTATTCCAATACATTGGCAATTAGTCATCATAAATAGAGCTTAGAAATAGATGAAGTACGGTAGGTTGGGGTGAGGAGCGAACCCCAACGACCAAGGCCAATTATCTGTTGGGGTTCACAAGCTCACCCCAACCTACAATCTTTATCGACTTGCGAAAACATCTACCTCGCCTACAGCGGCGGTATCGATTCCCACGTTTTACTGCACCTCTGCGCATCCGACGCACAACTTAAAAACAAAATCACCGCCGTCTATATCAATCACGGTTTGCAAAAAGAAGCTACAGCCTGGAGCAAGCATTGCGAATCGGTTTGCGAGAGACTTAGTGTTAAATTTCTTTCTTTAACGGTGAAAGCAACTGCTAAACAAGGAGAAAGCCCCGAAGAAGCGGCCAGAAACGCCCGTTATGCGGCGTTAAAACCGCTGCTTGGTAAAGAAGATGTGCTGTTATTAGCCCAACATAGCGAAGACCAATTAGAAACCGTGTTGTTACAATTATTCCGCGGCAGTGGTCTGAAAGGGCTTTCCGGAATGCCTGAAAGTATGGTTTTCGGGGAAGGAAGGCTGGTCAGGCCGTTACTGGATGTTAGCAAAGCCCAAATTATCGAGTACGCCAAAAGTCACGTGTTAGAGTGGGTGGAAGATCCCAGCAATCAGCAAGACCAATTCGACCGCAATTTTTTACGTAACGGCATCATTCCTTTGTTGAAACAGCGCTGGCCGTCGTTGGCTAAAACCGTGTCCCGCTCGGCGCAACATTGCGCGGAGTCTCACGTTTTAATCGACCGTATTGCCGATGATTTATTTAATACCGTGTTCGATGCAATGGATGATACTTTATGGTTGAGTAAGCTGAAAACGCATTCCAGCTTAGAGCGGCAGTTAGTTTTAAGGCAATGGTTCCGTTTTTTGGGTTTGAAAATGCCGAGCCAGGTCACGGTTCAACGTATTTTGGCCGAAGCCGTCATGGCGAAGGCGGACGCCGGTCCGGTTATATCGGTGCAAGGCCGGCAGGTTCGCCGTTTCCGGGATAAGCTTTACTGTATTAAGCCTGTGGCGAGTTGTATAAAAGAAACCATCTTGTGGCCGGTTTCGGAATCGATGCTGAAACTGTCGGCGGATACCGTCTACGAAATTGTCGAATCAACCCGTGGGATTCCTAAAGAACAATGGCTAAATTCCGCGGTGACTGCTCATTGCCGTTCCGGTGGCGAAACGCTTCGCTTACCAGGACGCAACGGCCGGCATTCGTTAAAAAACCTTTTCCAGGAGGCGGGCGTTCCAGTGTGGGAAAGAACGAGCATCCCTTTGTTTTATATGGATGATACGTTGGCGGCAGTCGGCGAATACTGGGTCAGCGACGGCTATTACAGTGAAGGTAAAGAGCCTTGTTTTCGTATCGTGCGGCGTAAAATAAATCCAAAAGCCAATGACGATTAAGCCGATGTCGGTTAAAATAGGCGATTAAAAAGCACGTCAGTTATCAGCTGAAGTTCAACCGATTTTACATGACTAAATATATTTTCATAACTGGCGGTGTTGTGTCATCGCTCGGCAAAGGCATTGCCGCATCTTCATTGGCGGCAATCCTAGAGGCTCGAGGGTTAAAAGTCACCATGACCAAGCTCGATCCTTACATCAATGTCGATCCGGGCACGATGAGTCCGTTCCAGCACGGTGAAGTGTTCGTTACCGAAGACGGCGCCGAAACGGATTTGGATTTAGGTCATTACGAACGCTTTCTTAAAACAACCTTGACCCGGAAAAACAGTTTTACGGCCGGTCAAGTTTACGATAGCGTATTGCGCCGCGAACGCAAGGGCGAATATCTCGGCGCCACCGTTCAGGTTATTCCGCACATTACCGATGAGATCAAGAACCGCATTGTGCAAAGCGCCGAAGGTTTCGATATAGGAATTATCGAAATCGGCGGGACGGTCGGCGACATTGAGTCTTTGCCTTTTTTAGAAGCGATCCGGCAAATGCGGGTAGAACTGGGCGCTGAACGGGCGATTTTTATTCATCTTACTTTAGTGCCGTATATCCGTTCGGCGGGCGAGATCAAAACCAAGCCGACCCAGCATTCCGTTAAAGAACTGCGTTCCATCGGTATCCAGCCCGATATTTTGATCTGCCGCGCCGAACAAGCGATTCCCGATAGCGAACGGCGCAAAATCGCGCTCTTCACCAATGTCGAAGAAAAGGCGGTTATTTCGGCGGTGGACGCCGATTCCATTTACCGCATTCCGTTGTTGTTGCACGAGCAAGGTTTGGATGAAATCGTCGTCAACAAATTACGCCTGAATGTGCCGTCAGCGGATTTGGCCGAGTGGCGGAATGTCGTCGAAGCGCTCGGGCATCCGGTATCCGATGTCACTATCGCCATCGTCGGTAAATACGTCGATCATTCGGATGCGTACAAATCCCTTAACGAAGCCTTGATCCACGCCGGCATCGCTACCCGCCATCGAGTAAAGATTGCCTATATCGACTCGGAAACCATTGAAGATGTGGGGGTCGATATCCTTAAACATGTCGATGCGATTTTGGTTCCCGGCGGATTCGGCGAGCGCGGCGTGGAAGGCAAGATCGCAACAGTCCGTTTCGCCCGCGAGAATAAGATCCCGTATTTGGGAATTTGTTTAGGTATGCAAGTCGCTGTTATCGAATTTGCGCGGGATGTTGCCGGTCTTGAAGGCGCGCACAGCACGGAGTTTTTACCCAAATCGCCGCACCCTGTCATTGGTCTGATTACCGAATGGATGGACGATAAAGGCCAGATCGAAATCCGCGACGAGCAATCCGATTTAGGCGGATCGATGCGCTTAGGAGGGCAGCAATGTTTGTTAAAGGCGAATTCGCTGGCTTATCGAATGTATCAAAAAGACGTTATCACGGAGCGCCATCGTCACCGGTACGAATTCAACAATCATTATTACGACAGATTGGAGCAAGCGGGGTTGCGTTTTTCCGGTAAGTCGGTCGACGGCCGGTTAGTCGAGGTGATCGAAATCCCTGACCATCCCTGGTTTCTGGCTTGTCAATTCCATCCTGAATTTACCTCGACCCCCAGAAGAGGCCATCCGCTGTTTTCCGGTTTTGTAACGGCGGCGGCACAACATAAAAAGGAAACAGTGCAATGAAGCTATGCGGTTTTGAAGTCGGGTTAGACCAACCATTTTTTTTGATCGCAGGGCCTTGTGTGATTGAAAGCGAGCAATTGGCGCTGGATACGGCGGGTTACCTCAAAGAATTGACGGGCAAGCTCAATATCCCGTTTATCTACAAGTCTTCATTCGACAAGGCCAACCGTTCATCCCACGAAACCTTTCGGGGCTTGGGTTTGGAAACAGGCTTGAACATATTGAGTAAAGTCAAACAGCAGATTGGTGTCCCCGTGTTGACAGATGTCCATGAAGACACGCCGCTGGCTGAAGTCGCATCCGTTGTTGATGTGATGCAAACACCTGCATTTTTATGCCGACAGACCAATTTTATCCAGGCAGTGGCGGCACAAGGAATTCCGGTCAACATTAAAAAAGGTCAGTTTTTAGCCCCTTGGGATATGGCGCAGGTCGCAAAAAAAGCCAAAGCAACCGGCAACGAACAGATTATGGTCTGCGAACGCGGCGTATCCTTTGGTTATAATAACTTGGTATCCGACATGCGTTCGTTGGCTGTAATGCGCGACACCGGTTGCCCGGTCGTATTTGATGCGACCCATTCCGTGCAGTTGCCCGGAGGTCAGGGTACGTGTTCCGGCGGACAGCGCGAATTCGTCCCGGTGTTGGCGCGGGCGGCGATGGCGGTTGGTATCGCTGGCTTGTTCATGGAAACTCACCCGAATCCGGCGGAAGCCTTAAGCGACGGCCCTAACTCCTGGCCGATACACCGAATGCAAGAATTATTAGAAGTCTTATTAACCATCGACAAGGCAGTTAAATCGACTGCCCCCATAGAAACAACTTTATAGGAATCGTAATGGCAGTTATTAAAGAAATACGTGCAAGAGAAATTTTAGATTCACGCGGCAATCCGACGGTGGAAGCCGATGTCGTCCTGGCATCCGGCATCGTCGGCAGCGCGATGGTGCCGTCCGGCGCATCAACCGGCGAACGTGAAGCCATCGAATTGCGCGACGGCGACAAATCTCGGTACTTAGGTAAAGGGGTAACCAAAGCGGTCAACAATGTACTGACCGAAATCAAAGCCGCCGTTGTCGGCATGGATGCGGACGACCAAGCCGGTATCGACAATAAAATGATCGCGTTGGACGGTACCGACACCAAAGCCCGCTTGGGTGCCAACGCCATGTTGGCGGTATCGATGGCGGCAGCCCATGCGTCGGCAAAAGAAGCCGGACAACCGCTGTATAAGCATTTCAATAAATCTGGCGAATTCATTTTACCGGTACCGATGATGAACATCATCAACGGCGGATCCCATGCCGATAACAGTGTTGACCTGCAAGAATTCATGATCCTGCCTGTCGGCGCACCTAACTTCCGCGAGGCCATCCGTTACGGTGCGGAAGTATTCCATAACTTGGCGAAAGTCCTGAAATCCAAAAATTTGGCGACCACGGTCGGTGATGAAGGTGGGTTTGCACCGAATTTGTCATCTAACGAAGAAGCCATCAGCGTTATTCTGCAAGCGATCGAGCAAGCCGGTTACAAACCGGGTAAAGACATTTACTTAGGCTTGGATGCGGCGGCTTCCGAATACTACCACGATGGTATTTACGATTTGGCCTCAGAAAGTAAAACCTACACCTCGGCGCAAATGGCGGATTTCTTCGTCGATTGGGTTAACAAATACCCCATCATCAGCATCGAAGACGGTTTCGACGAAAACGATTGGGATGGCTGGAAAGTGATGACCGAAAAACTCGGCAACCGTATCCAGTTAGTTGGCGACGATTTGTTCGTAACCAACCCAGCGATATTAAAGAAAGGCATCGAAAGGAACATCGCCAATTCCATCCTGATTAAGGTCAACCAAATCGGTACGTTAACTGAGACGTTTGCTGCCGTCGATATGGCGCACAAAGCCGGTTACACCGCCGTTATGTCGCACCGCTCCGGCGAAACCGAAGACACCACCATAGCCGATTTGGCCGTTGCAACCGGTACAGGACAAATCAAAACCGGTTCACTCAGCCGTTCAGACCGCGTCGCCAAATACAACCGGTTGATGAAGATTGAGGAAGAGTTGGGCAGTGCCGCGAAATACGCAGGGCGTAGCGCGTTTAAGATGTTGTGATTTTTTAATCAGACGCGCTCGCGCCCGAAGGCAAGGTACTTTTTACTACAAAGGTGATTGAGGACAATATACATATTGAATTTGCCAAGCTGTCTGATGCCGATGAAATAAGCACTCTGTCTCGAGCCGAAATTGAAGCTGGACTTAATTGGCTGTATACACCTCATAAGATAAGGAGGCTTATTAAAGACTCCTCAAAAAATGTTGTCGTGGTAAAAAAGGATCACAAGCTGGTTGGTTTTGGGATCATGACCTATCACAAAGACCAAGCGAATCTTGATCTTCTTGCTGTCGAAGAAAAGTTTCGGCGTAAGAAAATTGGGGCTAAAATTGTATTGTGGCTTGAGAAGGTTGCAATGACTTGGGGTTGTTTCAATATTTTTGTGCAAGTCAGGGAAATTAACATCAGTGCTATCGCTTTTTATGAAAAGCTAGGCTTTCTTAAGCTGGACGAAAAAAAGGGTTACTATCAAGGTGTGGAAGATGGCATTATTATGGCAAAAATGTTGAAGCCGTTAATTTAAGGCTAAGTGAACTCTTATTAAGGTTAAACCTATCAAAATCCTAATCGCCATCATTATCCTATTGATAATCCACCTGCAATACCGCTTGTGGGTGGGTGATGGCAGTGTTGCCCAAGTCAAAGAGTATCAAGCCCGCCTGGATGTCTTAGAAGAAAAAGTCAAAGCCAAGAAAGAACGCAACGAAGCCTTATACGCCGAAATCGAAGACCTCCGCAAAGGCCAGGAAGCCATTGAAGAGCGGGCGCGGGATGAACTGGGGATGATTAAAGAAAAAGAGACTTTTTTTCAGGTGATTGAGGAAAAGTAAGAATTATTTACTGATCGAGTACCTTGTTTAAGTTACCAACCTACCTTTTCATATTCAAGAAAATTAAAAATCTATGTGATGAGTCAAATCCACGGTGGGTTGAAGTTTGCGCTGTCTCTAATCCTAGAGTCTATTCTGAAAATAAGTTTAACAGACTTTTCCTATAGAAAATAGCGTGATCACGAGCATTCAATGTAGCTACGCGATGAAAGCTAATTTCTGTTTTATAGTTTGCAGTCAATAATATACTGCTTGGTTCGCAGTTAAATTCGACGGGTTCTAGACTTCAATGCTGTTCAAAAAGAACGGGATAATAATAAGAATTCGCTTTGTGAGTTTTTTGACTTTCCTCTGCTACGGATAAACTCCAATCACTAGCCGGAAAAGTAAAGAATACGACCTGCTAAGCTAGTATGTGGAAAACTGGTTTCTTACGATTTAGTTGCAAAATACCCAAGAGGATGGACTTGTACCCTGGAGCTAACAATATGAGTCAATGAGTTTTATTAATCTACCGGGCAGAAAATCAAGATTTCCAATACGGCTTGCCTCTTTAACACTACCAAATATTCAAACATAAGGCCTATCTGAAAGTTCACTTGATCGCCTCTTTAAAGACGATAATGACATAGACACAAGAACAGAAGCTGTTACACTAAAATTCAGCCAAAATTACAGCGGTTATCCGATTGGCTGATAAAATAATAAGAACTTCACCTCTATGCCATCGCTCATGAATAAAGCCATCGTACTCACCGGTATTACCACGACAGGAACACCGCATTTAGGTAATTATGTCGGGGCTATAAGACCCGCCATTGCCGCCAGCAAGGATCACAATGTCAAGCCGTTTTACTTTATGGCGGATTACCACGCCTTGATTAAATGTCAAGAACCCGCGCGCGTGAAACGATCCAGCCTTGAAATCGCGGCGACTTGGCTTGCTTTGGGCTTGGATACGGAAAATGCCGTGTTCTATCGCCAATCGGATGTGCCTGAAATATTGGAGTTAACTTGGATGTTGATTTGTGTGACCGCCAAAGGCTTGATGAACCGGGCGCATGCGTATAAGGCGGCAGTTGCCGAAAACGAGCAGGGCGGTGAGAACGACCCTGACAAAGGGATTACGATGGGCTTGTTCAGTTACCCCATCTTAATGGCGGCGGATATTTTGATGTTTAACGCTAATAAGGTACCGGTGGGTCGCGACCAAGTGCAACATATCGAAATGGCGCGGGATATTGCGGGACGTTTCAACTATATCTATGGCGAGCATTTTGCCTTGCCGGAAGCGGTACTGGACGAAAACGGCGCAACCTTGCTGGGTTTGGACGGGCGAAAAATGAGTAAAAGCTATAATAATACGATTCCTTTGTTCGAGCCTGAAAACAAGCTGAAAAAACTCATCAACAAGATCAAGACCAATTCTCTGGAGCCGGGCGAACCGAAAGAAACCGAAGGTTGCACTTTATTCAGCATTTACCAATCTTTCGCCACGGCGGAGGAAGTCGAAGTGGTGCGGCAACGCTATGCCGAAGGCATAGGCTGGGGTGAGATGAAACGCATATTGTTCGAACATATCAACGAACAGATTGCACCAGCCCGCGCGGTTTACGACGAACTTATGCTGAAACCCGCCCATATCGAAGAGCAATTGCAGGAAGGCGCCAAAAAAGCGCGGGCAATCAGCTACCCGTTTATCCAGGAACTCAGAAAAGCCGTCGGCATTAGCAGGATTTCGCTGTGAGTATTTACAACCGTAGGATCAAGTTCAGCGATTGGTTGAGAAAGTCGCTTTTATTTATTCGTCATAATCCCTGGGTCTGGGTTGGATATTCCTTGTTTATTGCCTTGATTTTGTGCATCGGTAGAATTTCTTACGCCATCGGGATTTTTTCAGCGGTTGTATCGCTGTTCGTGGGGGTCGGTATCGCCAAGTATTGCGATCTTAAACATTACACGCCGGAAAAATCGGTGGGCTTGTTCTGGGCAATTAATAAAAGTCTGCCTTTGGGTATTATCTCAGGGGTAGCTATTGTTATTTGTTGGTTTGTTTTTTCAGCCATGGCCAATATCCTCAATGGACAATGGCAGATGATCAGCTACTTTTTCTTTGATTGGCAGTACACGGATGAGAACCTGAGAGGTCGCGATAGCCGGGAATTAGCGATTTGGCTATATGGTTATGCCAACATCACCTTAATCTTTACGTTGTTAATGCTTGTTACTTTTGCAAGTTGGTATAGTTACCCTTTGATGCTGTTTAAGGATTACTCCTGGAGTCAGGCAAAAGAAGAGGGGCGGCAAGAGACGGCAAAACATAAAGATGCTTATTACAAAACCTTGGCTTTTCTTATTTTTGAAGCCGTTTTATGTACCGAGATTACACCTTGGTTGACGCCGGTGCTGTATGTATTGACTTCAATATTTATGTTTATCAGTTATAAAAGTTTTTTCGAACGGGATTAAAGCTGTTCCAGATATTTGGCGCTATATATGTCTGACAGCGCAGGCAGGTTATGCTTCGGTATTCTGACGGTTAGCCGGATTTGTTCGGCAAAATCCTGGTTTGTAATTTGGCCATCCAATTTCTTTAAAAAATGCTCCAAAGATTGCAATTCCTTATAATCCAAGATTAATAATTGCTCGGCCCATTCGATATAGGGAAATAACTCAGCGGTTTCAATTACTTTTTTGGCAGTATTTCCATAAGCCCGCGTAAGTCCGCCTGCACCTAATTTAACGCCGCCGAAATAACGGATCACCGCGAGCATTACATTTATCAGTTCTTTCCCTTCCAGGTGTTGAAAAATCGGTTTTCCGGCGGTTCCGCTTGGTTCGCCAGCGTCGTTAAACCGGCTGATAAAGCCGTTTCCAGTTTTTATCCGGTAAGCAAAAGCGATATGGCTGGCGTCAGGATAGGCAAGCTGCAAACGTTTAAGAGTAACCTGGATTTCTAACTCATTATTACAAGGCGTAATAAAGCCAATAAAACGCGATTTTTTGATGGTGTCTTCTACAGCGTATTGCTGTTTTATACAGTGCAATGAACGACCTATTTCAGGCTAATAAGAAATTTTGCATATGATCGGCTTGTTAATGGTTGAACTGTTCGGACCCATAGGCGTAAATACCGGGCGAGTCGAAATATGGTAAGCCTTCTGATAGGTTCAATACCGGAGGCCGCGAGGTAGTTAAAACTTCATAGGCCGAATCGATATAAAAGGTTCTGTTGCCGGATGAATTAAACGATTTGGGCAAGCGCGAAAGCGCCCCAATACGTTACCGTAAAATACAACAACGCTAAAACAAGGCTCGCAGGAATATTGATAATCAAAGTATATTTGATGATATAGGTTACGATCAGATAATACCAGCCTAGCAAAAAGAACAGAATGTAATAACTGTAAAGGTCTTCCGTAATTGTTAACCATACCATGACTGGGACTACGAAGCCCGACACGATATTGGCCGTAAAAATAATCGCGGTGGTTACTTGCAAATAAACGTAAAGTGTTTTATTAAGAATCAGAACTATAGCGATAAAACTCAACATCAACGCGATTTGAAAACTGATTTCGTAAAATGCTTCGAAAGGGTCGTCTATCATGTTTGCTTGCAGCAAATAGCCGACGATACAATAAACCAGTACGCTGTTTTTGAACAAACCCGGCGATCTCGGTAATTCCAAGGGATCGTTTTGAAACCAGCAAATTGCCAAATATTCTCTTAAGGTTTCCATCGTTACTCAGAACTGGGAAGTATTTGTGCGGTTTATAGTCAGTCGGGTTCGTTCAGATTGCGGTCATGGTAAGTGCTAAAACTATCATTCAAACCTTGCACCAAATCCTTGGTTTTATCCGAAAGATGGGCTAATTTCGCTTTGGTTTTTTTATTCCAGCCTGCCGGTTCCGAAAAATTTAGTAGCATTCTGGAAAACGTCAGATTGGATTCGAACAGTTCGCTCAGGTTTTCCATCAAATGTAATTCCTTGCGGCGCGCGTTCAACCGGTTGACGATGTATTTAGCTTGAAGTTTGCTCATGATCATGTGTAAAGGCAACATGACTGCAATTATGGATAAAATAATAATGGGGCCGAAAATCGGATCGAATAGAAAGTCGGTAATTCCAATTTGCAATTCGGCAAACACGGCCAAGGCCGCTATCGAGCCTAAAATAATGAGGCTTGACATATTCACGCGTTCTTTCCAATCATCGATACCGTCTTTAACCTCAGGAATCACCACGTCTTCAATTTCATGGATGCTCTTTTCCAAGGCGCTGAGAATACGGTAAGACCGGTCGTGTTCTACGTTTTCTAAACGGCGGTCGATTTCGGAGAATTGCGGCGGATTTTGGATGTTCCCGCTATGTTCTAGGTTCGGCAACAAAATAAATTGACCGGTGTTCAAGCCTAAATCGGCTAACCGGCGTTGCCAGGACGAAATAATTTCGCTCCCTTTTGTGGGGTAGAAGGTGGCTGCCGGAGCATCCACAAGATAAATAAATTTATTCGTGTCCTGGAGCAGGTTTATTTGTTCGATAAGCCCCGTGGTTAGTGGCGTGGACGTTTCAAAAACGTCGCAAAAAACACACACTAAATCCGAATTCTCGATGATATGGCCCGTCAGCATCGACATAATCGGCGTTGCCGTAGACGCGCTGATATTCGGCGCGTCGATAAATAATTTTCCCTTTAGACGGTTGCTGTTGACCGTTTTTAATTCGAGGTAAGAGTTGATCCGCCGACCTTCGCCAGGTTGCAATTGCTCGATTTTCTGGCTAATTTGATAGAACGGAAAACGGTGGTCTACATCGAGCGCGGTGCCCGGTAAAGTGACCGGATTCGATTGGTTGTTGTGCACCAAAACGGTAAATTTATGATTGGAAGCTTGTACGCCTGAAAACAGTTGCGCCGTACTCAAGTAATTGTTAATAAATCTGGATTTAGCGGTCGAGTTTCCGCCGATAAGACTGATTATTGGCCACCATGAATATTTACTGGCAGTCGTTTCCTCATTTTCTATTAGACCGAGGTCGTATTCGATTTGGTCGAGGTCGTGGAAGGCTTTAGCTGCGTCGAGTAATACCGGATTGTCTTTGGCAAAAGTTTTTTCAAGATTAGACAGGTATTTACTAACTGTTTTTTCAGCCATCAGTTAACCTCATTTTGTTGAGTTTTATAAGTATGAAGCAGTTTTAAAGTATACACCCAGAATTGTTTAAAGCTAAAACAAGCCGGCGTTTTGTTAGATAATTTTACCCCAATGTATTTTAAGCACGGCAGTTGCCGCTAAGTTCGACCGGCTATTGGCAAGCGGCGGATTGCGTTCCATAATAGTTGTTAACGAATAACCAATACTAAAAATTGAGTGAGAGACAGTTACCGGATTTACAGTGTTTGCATGGCGTTATTAATCCAAGGGTGCGCAAGTTTCCCGTTATGGCGTTACGGTCCCGACGGGCAATCGCGCGAGGATTTCGAACGCCGGGTAGAGTTAGCTTTCCGGTTACAGAATCATATGACCAGCGAGGTCATGATTTTGCAAGAGAGCGGTCTTGATGCTAATGATAAAGAAGCTATTCTCGATGCCGAACAAAGTATGCAAAAAAATTGCGCTTATCTAAATGAGTATGCGTCTCGCGAAATAGACGGTTTGGATACCGGTTTGATTTTGCTCAGCCAAGTGGAAGATTCGGTGCTTGAATGCGAAACCGCGGCGTATCGATTGGAAAAGTTGATAAAAATGCGTTAAGGATTATAGTTATCTGGAATTAATATTGAATTCTGCGGCGGAATACTGTTGTTTTGGTTTGGATAATCTAAGTTAAAGTGAAGGCCTCGGCTTTCTTTTCTCGACATAGCGCAGCGTATTATCAATTCAGCCACAATTACCAGATTACGCAATTCCAGTAAATCGCTTGTAACTCTAAAATTACCGTAATATTCGGCGATTTCCCGTTTTAACAATTCCACGCGGTTCATGGCCCGGTATAAGCGTTTGTCGGAACGGACTATACCCACATAGTCCCACATAAAATGCCGTAATTCGCTCCAGTTATGCGAAACAACAACTTCTTCGTCGGAATCGCTGACCTTGGATTCATCCCAATCCCGGATCCCCGGCGGTAAAGGAATCTCGGCAAGATCTTTAAGAATAGCTTCGCAAGCGCGGCTGGCAAAAACGAGACACTCCAGCAGCGAATTGCTGGCCATACGGTTTGCGCCGTGCAGACCCGTGCTCGCGACTTCGCCGATGGCGTAGAGATTGGCGATATCGGTTCGTGCATGGCTGTCCGTAACAACGCCGCCGCAGGTGTAATGAGCAGCCGGCACGACAGGAATAGGCTGTTGAGTAATGTCGATGTCAAATTTGAGGCAATGCCGATAAATTGTGGGGAAATGCTCGATGATAAAAGCTTTGGGTTTATGGCTGATATCAAGGTAGACGCAATCAATGCCGCGTTTTTTTATTTCATGGTCGATCGCCCGCGCCACAATATCGCGCGGCGCAAGCTCGGCCCGGTCATCGTAACCTTGCATAAAAGGCGAGCCGTCCGGCAGCACCAGTTTGCCGCCTTCGCCGCGAACAGCCTCGCTGATTAAGAATGAACCCGCATTCGGATGGAACAGACAGGTTGGATGAAATTGCATAAATTCCATATTACTGACTCTACAGCCTGCCCGCCAAGCCAAAGCAATACCGTCCCCGGTTGAGCTTTGAGGGTTCGTGCTGTAAAGATAAACTTTATTGGCGCCGCCGGTCGCTAAAGCAATAACGCGCGCGGACATCGTCTTAACGCGCTGGTGCTTTGAATCTAAAACATAAGCGCCTATTGCTCTGGTAGCCGATGGTTTGCCGCCCTGTTTGCTGGTAATCAGTTCTACGACATTATGGAACTCGCAAAGTGTGATATTGGGGTGTTCTTTAGCGCGGTCGATTAAAGATAGCGAGACGGCCTTTCCAGTCGCATCGGCGGCATGAACGACCCGTCTGTGCGAATGTCCGCCTTCACGGGTTAAATGCAATTTGGTTTCGCCGTTAGCCACGGTTTCTTGAGTGAATTCAACGCCTTGATCGAGCAGCCAATTAATCGAGTTTTTTCCGTAATTGACCGCAAGCTTAACAATTTCAGGATTGCAGAGTCCCGCACCGGCGATTAAGGTGTCTTCTATGTGCGATTCGAGCGAATCGTTAGCGTCGAAAACGGCGGATATTCCGCCTTGTGCATAAAAAGTGCTG
This sequence comes from Methylococcaceae bacterium UBA7658, assembly GCA_002483425.1. Classification (GTDB taxonomy): domain Bacteria; phylum Pseudomonadota; class Gammaproteobacteria; order Methylococcales; family Methylomonadaceae; genus Methyloglobulus. Next base: position 19,168 of record DLHW01000013.1, on the reverse strand, counting down.
CCTTCGCTTAAGGCAAATTTCGACAGGACAGCAACATTGACCGAGCGGCTGGCTAATTTTAACGCTAAACTTAAACCGGCAGCCCCGCTGCCAGCAATAAGGACATCGTAATTATCGGAAATCATTGCAGGGGCGGGTATCAGTAGACTAATAACTAACAATAAAAATTAAAGAAATTCGCTTAGAAGCCGAGGTTTGTGGATAATAGCGCTTTTTTGAATGATAGCAATTTTTTTCTGATTGAGAACTTTTACTTTTCTTCCTTGTCCTACCTTTTATTGAAAGCTAGTGAATGATCGTAACAAAAAAAACGAACAACTAGACGAAGAGTTGGTGGCGCGTGTTCAACGGGGCGATAAATCGGCATACGATATTCTGGTTATCAGGTATCAACACAAGATTATTCAACTGGTTAACCGTTATGTTAAAGATCACAGCGAAGCCCAGGATGTCGCTCAAGAGGCTTTTATCAAAGCCTATAAGGCATTAGGTAGTTTCCGGGGCGAATCCGCTTTTTACACTTGGCTTTACCGGATAGCGATCAATACCGCAAAGAATTATTTAGTTTCACGAACCCGCAGAAACTCTGATTATCAGATCGATGTGCAGGATGCAGAAGCCATTGAAAATGCGCCGCAACTTCAAGGTTTGGATACGCCGGAACGGCATTTGCTGGGTGAAGAAATTGTCAAAACGATTCAGTCGGCAATTGAACATCTGCCCGAAGAAATGCGAGTGGCAATCATGCTGCGAGAGTTTGAAGGCATGAGTTATGAAGAAATTGCAGAGGCTATGGATTGCCCTGTAGGTACGGTTCGTTCGCGTATTTTTAGGGCGCGCGAAGCGATAGACAGTAAATTAAACCCTTTACTCGATTAACGGTGATATTCGATGTGTGATGAAATCAACGAAACTATTTCCCGGTTCATTGATAATGATCTTAATCATGATGAAACGTTGGATTTGTTGAAAAAAATTCAAAACGATGAAAAACTTAAAGCCAAAATGAGCCGGTATCAAGCGATTAGCCAAGCTTTAAAGACCGAGGAGTTTTTACAAATCAGGTCCGATTTCTCAAACAGTATTTTTCAACAAATCCAACAGGAACCGTCTTATCTGCTACCGCAACCCAACCGGCCGGAAACACAAACCAAACAATTTTATTGGGCCGCCGCCGCGTCTGCTTTAATTGCCGCCGTGCTGGTGGGGTACAGTGCTTGGATTAATCATCCGTTCAAAAACAATTATCAGGCTATCGCGGCATCGTCAGTCCCGCAGTCATCATTAGCCGCCATTTCCGGGCAAAATTTATCAACGAAACAACCAACTCGTGGCCCGCTAACCTCACAATTCAACGCCTATTTACAGGCTCACAACAACAGCGTTTATACAAATGGGGAAGCAAATTTTCATCCCTATGCCAAAATGGCAGCCTACGGACAGGAATAAGCGTGGTTCAGTTTTTTTTTGTTGTCTTGTTTTCGCTTGCCGAAACCATTTTAGCGGCGGAAGAGGTTTTAAGCGCTAAACAAATTTTGGAAAAAATGGTCAAGGCAATGGAAATGTCGGATTACCAAGGCACCGTTGTTTTTTTAAAAAACGATAAGCTGGAAACGATGAAGTATTTTCATTCGCTAAGTCAAAACCGGCGGCAAGAACGTTTAGTCTCGTTAAACTCTCCTTTACGCGAAATCATTCGAAATTCAGATGAGGTGAAATGTTCTTATAAGTTAACCCGCCAGGTAATCGTTGATCATCGTCCTTACGAACACTCCTTTATCGTGGACGCTCCTTATAATTTGGATGAATTAACGGGGATTTATCGTTTCGAAGTGGTTGGCGATGAAGAAGTAGCAATGTTGCCCGCTTATGTCGTAACTATTCAACCCAAAGATGATTTGCGGTATGTCCGGAAAATTTGGATTTCGAAACAACATTTTTTGCCTTTGAAAGCGGTTGTCTACGATCTTTCAGGTATTGTGCTGGAACAAGTTGTTTTTACCGAAATGAAAGTTAACAAACAGGTGTCCGGTCATAACGGCAACAATAATAATACAGTCGCGGAGAAGTCGCCGGATAAAAACACTTCGTTAAATGAAGCGGCTTTTGAAGTGACGGTATTGCCGCAAGGTTTTAAGCAAATCTTTTTTGCCCGCAAACCGTTACAAAAAACCGGGCAGCCGGTTGATCATATGCTTTTAAGCGATGGCTTTGCATCCGTGTCGGTTTATTTAGAACAAAGTGAAAATAATTCGGGTGTAAATTCAGGGTTGCCCGAAGGTATTCATTCGACCGGAGCTATCAACTCAATGAGCCGGAAACTAGAAAGCTCCCAACTCACCGTTTTGGGTGAAGTTCCAGCAACCACTGTCAAATTCATTGCCGAAGGCGTCAAGCTAAGGCAATCAGCGGATTAATCATAACAATCCATCTAAGTTTCTATATTAACTCAATAAACACCTGGTATTTGCGCAATATTATTGCTTGAAAGCCGTTGAGGTTGACCTTATAGTGCTTAATTATTCATTTCAACAACAAATAGGACGAAACGGAGGTTTTATGTTCAAAAGGGTAGGGTGCTGTCTTATTCTGACGGTCTTATTTTTCCGGCCTGTTTTTGCGCAGTTGCCGGATTTTACCGATATGGTGAAAACCAATGGGGTCTCTGTTGTAAATATCAGCACGACTCAGAAAGCTAAACCAGCGGTAAAAGGTTTGCCGAAAAATCAGCAAATACCCGAGGGTTTACCGCCGGAAATGGAAGAACTGTTCAAACATTTTTTCAACAACCCTAACGGAGGAGGCGGATTCGGCGATCAAGAAGAATCTCAGTCATTGGGTTCCGGTTTTATTCTGTCCTCCGACGGTTATATTTTAACTAATCATCACGTTGTTAATAACGCAGATGAGATAATTGTTAAGCTAACGGACCGTAGAGAATTAATTGCCAAATTGATAGGGTCTGACGCACGCACGGACATTGCTTTATTAAAAGTTCAAGCGAATGGTTTGCCCGCAGTCAGTATCGGTTCGCCGAATGCGTTGAAAGTAGGTGAATGGGTGTTGGCTATCGGCTCACCATTCGGATTCGACCAATCGGTTACAGCCGGTATCGTCAGCGCGAAAGGACGGAGTTTGCCGGGCGGTAATTATGTGCCTTTCATCCAAACCGATGTCGCCATTAATCCAGGAAATTCGGGCGGGCCGTTATTTAACATGGACGGCAAAGTTGTCGGCATTAACTCTCAAATTTACAGCCGTACCGGCGGATTTATGGGCTTGTCGTTCGCCATACCCATGGATGTGGCTATGAATGTCGTTCAGCAGATTAAGACCAGCGGGAAAGCGGCGCACGGCTGGCTTGGTGTGCAGATTCAAGATGTAACCCGGCAATTGGCGGAATCGTTCGGCATGAAGAAACCTCAAGGCGCTTTGGTCTCAAAGGTAATGCCTAACAGTCCGGCAGAGAAAGCGGGGCTGCAAATTGGCGATATCATTACCGAATTTAACGGTCATCCGATTGAAAAATCGGCTGATTTGCCGCCTATGGTGGGGATGACGCCTATTAGCGAAGCGGCAAAACTGACGATTATTAGGCAAGGCAGTACCGAAGCCATTGATTTCAAAGTAGGTTTGTTGCCGGATGAAGATCAAAAGAAACCGTTACAAAAAACTGAAACTAAACCTTCAAATAAGCTGGGTATTACGGTTACCGATTTAACGGACGAACAACGCGAAGCCCTGGAAAATATCAAAAATGGGGTGTTGGTACAGGATGTCGATAGCGGAACCGCGGCCGATGCCGGAATTCAACCCGGTGATGTGATTTTGCGTATTCAGAATAATGTCATTCGTAACGTCAGCGACTTTGATAAAATAGTCAAAAATCTACCCGTAGGAAAATCGGTTGCGGTGTTGATTCAACGCCGAGGTAGCCCGGTGTTTTTGGCTTTGAAAATTGATAAATAATTCGTGCATTTAAAACAAATAAGAAATTTTTCCATCATTGCGCATATAGATCATGGTAAATCGACACTGGCAGATCGTTTCATTCAGATTTGTGGAGGTCTTTCCGACCGCGAGATGTCCGCGCAAGTGCTCGATTCGATGGACATCGAGAAAGAACGTGGCATCACAATCAAAGCGCAAAGCGTTACCCTGGATTTTGTCGCCAAGGACGGCCTGACCTATCAACTCAACTTTATCGACACACCTGGACATGTCGATTTTTCATACGAGGTATCCCGTTCGTTAGCGGCTTGCGAAGGCGCGCTATTGGTCGTCGATGCGGCGCAAGGCGTAGAGGCGCAAAGTGTTGCCAATTGCTATACCGCCATAGAGCAAGGTCTTGAAGTTGTGCCGGTATTGAATAAAATCGATCTGCCGTCCGCCGAACCCGAACGGGTGCAAGCGGAAATCGAAGAAGTTATCGGTATCCCGGCGGATGAAGCATTGCTGATTAGCGCCAAAACCGGTTTAGGTGTTCAAGATGTGCTGGAGCAACTCGTCATCAAGGTGCCGCCGCCGAAAGGCAGCGTAGCAGGCCCGTTGCAAGCCTTGATTATCGACTCTTGGTTCGACAGTTACCTGGGCGTTGTGTCGTTGGTGCGGATTGTTAATGGCAGTATCCGCAAAAAACAAAAGATTACCATCATGTCGACCGGGAAATCGTTCTTGGTGGATGCGGTCGGCGTATTTACGCCTAAACGTCTCGAAAAAGAGATGCTCAATACCGGCGAAGTGGGGTATGTTGTTGCTGGTATTAAAGATATTTTCGGTGCACCGGTCGGCGATACGATCACCTGGACGGACAATCCGGCGCCGGAGCCTCTTACCGGATTCCAGAAAGTCCAACCCCGTGTTTTTGCCGGTTTGTATCCTGTCAGTTCAGATAATTACGAAGATCTGCGCGAAGCGTTGAACAAACTAAATCTGAACGATGCGGCGCTGGTGTTCGAACCGGAGACCTCGCAAGCCTTGGGTTTCGGTTTCCGCTGCGGATTCCTTGGTATGTTACATATGGAGATCGTCCAGGAGCGGCTGGAACGCGAATACAACGTCGATTTGATTACGACCGCGCCGACCGTAATTTACGAAGTCGTTACCCAAAACGACAATGTGTTGATGATCGACAACCCGGCGAAACTCCCCGATATCGGCACCATCAAGTGTATCCGTGAACCGATCATCCGCGCCAATATCCTTGTTCCGGAAACATATCTTGGCAATGTCATTACTTTATGTATTGAAAAGCGCGGCATTCAAAAGGACATGCAGTTCGTCGGCAGACAGGTTTCCTTAAGTTTCGAACTGCCGATGAGCGAAGTGGTGCTGGATTTCTTCGACCGTTTGAAATCGGTCAGCAGAGGCTTTGCCTCCTTCGAATACGAGTTTCTGCGTTTTCAAGAAGCGCCGTTGGTCAAACTGGATGTCTTGATCAATGCCGACAAGGTCGATGCCTTGTCGATCATCGTCCACCGCGACCTCAGCCAAAACCGGGGCCGCGATCTGGTCGAAAAAATGAAAGACCTGATTCCCAAACAAATGTACGAAGTCGCTATTCAAGCAGCTATCGGTTCTAAAATCATAGCGCGTTCCACCGTTAAGGCGATGCGGAAAAATGTAACTGCTAAATGTTACGGCGGCGATATAACCCGTAAGAAAAAACTGCTGGAGAAACAGAAGGCAGGAAAAAAGCGGATGAAGCAGGTAGGCAATATAGAGATACCGCAGGAAGCGTTTTTGGCGGTATTGCAGCTTAATAAAGAATAAAATATCACTCTTCAATTACTTATTAAATATTCCCTATGGACTACGACTTTTCGTTTTTTCTATTTGCCGCCAGTATCGTTACCGGGACGATTTGGGGCGGTTATTTGTTGCTGCTCAAGTCGAAAGGTGAAACGTTTGATGAAAACAATGAGCCGGTTGTTGTCGAATACGCGCGGTCTTTTTTTCCGATCGTATTCATCGTGTTTTTATTACGGTCTTTTCTTGCCGAGCCTTTTCGTATTCCATCCGCATCCATGATGCCGACGTTGCTGATAGGGGACTTCCTGCTGGTTAATAAATTCGCTTATGGCATTCGTTTGCCGGTGATCAATGAAAAGATTATTCGCATCGATGAGCCTAAACGCGGCGATATCGTCGTGTTCCGCTTTCCTAAAGATCCTACTGTGGACTATATCAAAAGAGTTGTTGGGATACCGGGCGATAAAGTAGCGTATTACAATAAAAAACTGTCGATTAACGACGTTGCGGTCGATCAGGTTTCGCTAGGGATTTATCAAGGCGTCGGTCAAGGCCAGGATATGACGGGTAGTGAGCAATTAGAGGAGAATTTAGCCGGAGTGGAACACACTATTTTGATCCGGCAAGACGCGCCGACGATGGAGGGATCTTACGTTATTCCGCCGGGCAATTACTTCGTTATGGGCGATAACCGCGATAATAGCAACGACAGCCGGTATTGGGGAACGGTGCCTGAGGAAAATTTGGTAGGCAAAGCGTTTTTTATCTGGATGAACTGGGATTGGGAACACAAAGGCATAGGCTTCGATCGTATTGGCACGGTGTTAAAATAAACTACACTTAGTCTAAATTTACCAAGCCGTGAAATTAACGTTTTTAATTGCTTCCGGAGTTATGATGACTAAAATCTCTCGCCAACAAGGTTATACGCTGATTTCCTTAATTTTTATTTTGGGTTTAATCGGGGTTTTCGTGTTGCTTTTATTCAAAATAGGTCCGGTTTATCTGGATCACAGTAAGGTTAAAAGCGCTTTTGCCGCATTAGAAAATTTGGGTAATCTTTCGGAATTAAGCGAAACCGAAATCCGGTCGACCTTGGATAAACGTTTTAACATGAACTATGTTTCCGATTTAAAATCGCAGGATGTGAAAATTGTCAAACAAGGCAGTTATGTGAAAGTCGAGGCGGAGTACGAAGTCGTGGAAAAAGTAGTAGGCAATCTCAGTGTGTTAGTTGAATTTCACGATGTTATCGAGGTTGGGTCGGAGTGACCAAACCACCTGCTTTATTATGCAAAAAGCTCGATATCGTCTTTAATAATCAACAACTCTTTGTAACGGCGCTGACCCACCGCAGTGCTGGGATAAATAATAACGAACGGTTAGAATTCTTGGGCGATGCCATTTTGGGATTTGTGATAGCTCAACGGCTTTACGATGCTTTTCCCCGTGCGGCCGAGGGCACCTTAAGCCGCTTAAGGGCGAGTCTTGTCAATGAAGCCTCGCTGGCAGAATTAGCTCGAAAACATAACCTAGGCGATTATCTTGTGTTAGGCTCGGGCGAACTTAAGAGCGGCGGTTTCCGCCGGGATTCAATCTTATCCGACGCATTAGAAGCCATTATCGGCGCTTTGTTTATAGACCAAGGAGTCGCCGCATGCCAAGCCTGGATAGCTAAGTTGTTTGCCGAAAAATTGCAGGATTTGCCGTCCGAAAACTGGCAAAAAGATCCTAAAACGCAATTGCAGGAATTGATGCAAGCCAAGAGGATGGAGTTGCCGGATTACACATTGATCGATATGACCGGTTTGCCGCATGAACAAATATTTACAGTCAAATGTACCGTACCGTTAATTACCGGCTCGTGTACCGGCACCGGAGTGTCTAGAAAAAAAGCGGAGCAATCGGCTGCCGAGCAGATGCTGGCTAAACTGCTGAAAGGCGACGGATGAAGTGCGGTTATGTGGCGTTGATAGGGCGTCCAAATGTCGGTAAATCGACTTTAATGAATCATTTGCTGAAACAAAAAATCAGCATTACCTCGCGAAAACCGCAGACGACCCGTCACCGTATTCTCGGAATTAATACCTCCGAAGCCGGACAAATCATCTATCTCGATACGCCCGGTATGCATCAGGGCGGACAAAAAGCATTAAACCGGTATTTAAACCGTACCGCCGATACCGCCTTATTAGGCGTCGATGTTGTGGTATGGTTAATCGACGGTTTAGTTTGGCATGATTTCGACGACATTATTCTAAAAAAGATACAACAGGTTAATTTACCCGTTGTTTTGGCCGTCAACAAAGTTGATAAAATTAAGGATAAAGCCGCTATTCTGGCATTTTTCAAACAAGCGCAACAGCGTTTTTCTTTCAAAGAAATGCTGCCTGTGTCGGCTTTAAAAGGTACGAATCTTCAACAGCTTGAAAACTCATTGCTAGGCTTATTGCCGGAAAACGAGCTAATTTATCCGGAAGATCAGGTAACCGATAGGCCGGTACGGTTTTTATGCGCCGAAATCGTCCGGGAAAAATTGACCCGGCGCTTAGGAAATGAGTTGCCCTATTCGCTGAGCGTTGAAGTCGAGCGTTATGAAGAACTCTCGCAACTCGCTAAAATTTATATTGTGATCTGGGTCGAACGCGCTTCGCAAAAAAGTATCGTGATAGGAACGGAAGGGGAAATGTTAAAAAGTATCGGTTCGGAAGCGCGTCTGGATATTGAAAAACTCATCGGACAAAAAGTTTTTTTAAAGCTTTGGGTAAAAGTCAAAAGCGGCTGGTCCGATAATGAAAGGGCTTTATTGAGTTTAGGTTTTAATGAGTGACACGGTCGTTTATTCTCAGCCTGGCTATATATTAAAGCAACAGCATTATCGGGAAACGAGCTTAATTATCGATGTGCTAACCCGTGATTTAGGCCGGTTATCCATACTCGCAAAAGGCGTCAGGACAACAAAATCGAAAACATTGGGTCTTATAATGCCTTTTACCGCGTTGTTGTTTTCCTTTGCCGGTAAGTCCGGATTAAAAACGCTCATTCAAATTGAAACGGCCGGAATTCCGGGGAGCTTATCAGGAATGACGGTGTATTACGGTTTTTACGTTAATGAACTCGTCTGCAATTTTTTGCATAAAGACGACCCGCATCCGGATGTTTTTTTGGATTACCAAACCTGTATTAATCGATTATCGCAGAGCCGTTTTTTAGAGTCCGCGCTTCGGGTTTTCGAGCTAAACTTGTTGGACAATATCGGATACGGCGTCTCGTTCGAACAAGAAATTAAACATGAAAAACCGATTGAATCCGGTAAAAAATATAGGTTAAATAATAAAGAAGGTTTTGTTGAAGATAGCCAAGGATTCTTTTCAGGCTCAGCGTTGCTTGCCATGCAAAAAAGAGAGTTTTCCGATCCGGTTGTGTTGAATGAGGCTAAAATATTAATGCGAAGTATATTGGACAGCCGTCTCCAAGGTAAACGGTTAAACAGCCGGTCGGTTATTAATAGTATCGTAAAGCGATTGTAACTATGGAAAAAAAACCAATTCTTCTGGGAGTCAATGTCGATCATATAGCAACGATTAGGCAAGCTAGAGGAACTCGTTATCCTGAATTGATTCAGGCCGCCTTGGTTGCCGAACAAAATGGCGCGGACAGCATTACGGCGCATTTAAGGGAAGACCGCCGCCATATTCAAGATAGAGATATCGTTTTGCTTAAGGAGATGATCCATACCCGGCTTAATATGGAAATGGCCGTAACCGATGAAATGATCGATCTTGCTGTCAAGATTAGGCCCTATGCCTGTTGTTTGGTGCCTGAAAAAAGACAGGAATTGACGACCGAAGGCGGTTTGGATGTGTTAGGAAATCTGTCGAAAATTACAAACGCTTGTCATAAATTGTCCGAAGCGGATATAGAAGTATCGTTGTTCATTGCGCCTGACCATCATCAGATAGAAGCCGCTAAATCTACCGGGGCGCCGGTGGTCGAACTGCATACCGGTTGTTATGCCGATGCGATAATTCCGGCAGAGCGGGAAGTTGAATTGAATCGTATCCGGCAAGCCGCAAACTATGCGAATAGTTTAGGATTGCAAGTAAATGCCGGGCACGGGTTACATTATCACAATGTGGAAGCGATATGTCTGATTCCGGAAATCGTTGAGCTTAATATTGGACATTCTATAATTGCTCAAGCTTTATTTTCCGGTTTAGCGCAGTCGGTGAAGGATTTGAAACAAATCATGCTGGCTGCGCGGGCGCGGGTTAAATAAATAATAAGAATGAAACAACTCGAATTTTTTCAGCTGACGTCGGCAGGCGATCGAAGTGTTAATCAGGACTATATGGCGCACAGCGTTAATAAAGATTATGCGCTGTTTATTGTAGCGGATGGTCTTGGCGGACATCAGGCCGGCGAAAAAGCGTCCCAATATTTCTGCCAGGGCATGTTGCATCACGCAAAAATGTTTTCTAAACGAATCGAACAAAACTCTAAGGATGTTTTATCGGAGTGGCTCGATGAAGCGATTAATCACATGAAAGTGTTATTTAAAGGGGATCAAGTTGCGAATAAGGCGCATACTACTTGTGCCGTGCTTTTTCTGAACGAAGCAATGACGATGACGGCGTATTGCGGCGATTCTAGAGTTTACCGGATGAATCCACAAGGGATCTTATGGCGTACGAAAGATCATTCCATTCCGCAGGATTTGGTCGACGCTGGACTGATTACCGAGGCGGAATTGTCCAACCACCCCGATCAAAACCAGTTGACGCGAAGCATTTCGGTGAATAAGGCTCACGTAATCGATATTCAAGAATCTGAACCGATTAAGGATGATGAAACCTTTATGTTATGCAGCGACGGGTTTTGGGAAAATGTCAAGCCGAGCGAGCTATTACAATTAGCCGATTTGAAAAGTAATAAGGAAATGCTAGCAAAACAGGTCAGGCTGGCTATTTATCGTGCGCGGGGACGTAGCGACAATGTATCCGTCTTGACGGCAAGATGCCGTCAAGCCCGTTAGATATTTTTAACCGAAGTCCGCATTTTAAGCTGATCAATACCCTGCAAAACCGTGTTTCTGCATCCGGTATAATAAGGTGTCTCTGCTTAAACCTAAAAGTCGGGCCGATTTACTGCGATTACCTTTAGTTAAATCCAGTGCTTGTTGAATTAAACTGGCTTCCAAGTTATCCAAATCCAATCCTGCCGGTGGCAAAGTAAATTGCGGCAAAGTGAAAGCTGGAGATTGTTCGTTAAATTCGGACGGCAGGTTTTCAGGTTCAATAATTTTCCCTGCCAGCAATATACAAAGTCTTTCGCATAAGTTTCTCAATTCTCGTATATTACCCGGCCAACTGTAAGCTCTTAGCGCTTTGATTGACTTTTGGCTGAATTTTGGCGCCTGTATGCCGTGGATTCTCTCGAATTGTTTGGTAAAGTGATTAATTAATAATTCGATATCCCCAACCCGTTCATTTAAGGTCGGTAGATATAAAGGTACGACATTTAATCTGAAAAACAAGTCGCGCCTAAAAGTACCCTCGGCAATTTGCTGGTTTAAATCGCTATTGCTAGCGGCAATAATACGGACATCGACGTAATAAGGCGCCGTATCGCCTACGGCAAGGCATTCGCCGGATTCGATAAAACGCAATAATTTTGCCTGAATTGAAGTCGGCAAGGAGTTGATTTCATCTAAAAACAAGGTGCCGCCGTCTGCGGCTTGAAAAACCCCTTCGGTATTGCCGGTCGCCCCGGTGAAGGCGCCTTTCTTATGACCGAAAAGTTCGGATTCAATCAAGCTTTCCGGTAATGCTGCGCAATTTAAAGTGATAAAGGGCTTATTGGCCCGCGGACTTGTTTTTTGTATCGCGGTCGCAAGAATTTCCTTACCTGTACCTGTTTCGCCGTTCAGTAAAACGGTAACGTCGGTTGCCGAAGCTATCTTTGCGCTACGTATTAAAGAATCCAAAGATGGGGATTGACCGATAATTGTCTTAAAATGATCCACGCCAGTTGCCTCTCTAATGATTAGTATGTGTTGTTATTATGGCCATGGGATTTAACCATGGCATGGCGGCGAATAATGCTAGCGCGATCATAAACAGTCCGATAACTTGTTTAAAACGCTGCATACGCGACAACCGCGTTAAAATGCTGGTCATTATACCAACTCCCATGACGGCTGGTAAAGTACCGATGCCGAATGCGAACATGGTAATGGCGCTTTTAGCGATGTCGCCCGTTGTTAAGGCCAGCGCGAGCGCAGTATAAACTAAACCGCACGGCAACCAACCCCAGATCAATCCGAACAAAAAAGCTTGCACGGGATCTTTAACCGGAATTAACTTTCGGCCGTAGGGTTCTATTAATCGCCAAAAATATGCGCCGGTTTTTTCGATATATGCAAATCGTGGTAACCAGCCGGCAATGTAAAGCCCCGCGCCGGCCATGATAACCGCCGAGACTAATTGCAAAATCCGGTAGCCGTTTATCTCTGTCACAGGCGCTGGTATAAACGATTCGACAACGCCTGCAATAGCGCCCGCGAGGGTGTAACTGGTAATCCGTCCGAAGTTGTAGTTGAATACAAATGGAATCAGCAGGCGTTTGTTATTTCGTACCTGCGGGCTTAAGCTCAGCGTCAATGTTCCGATAATCGAGCCGCACATGCCAACGCAATGTAAGCTCGTGGCTAATCCCATGGCAAAAGCGACCAAGTAGGATGAAGTAAATGAAGGATCTAAAACCATTTTTGAGTAATTTTGAACGATTTATGACGTTATTCTTAATATGGTCCAGAATAATTAAAGATGACTCAAAAATTGAATAATTATGCTTTGTGTGCGGTTGCGATTGCAAAGGTTAGCATTATATTAGCGAAAGTTGAATTTAATTATGCATGATAAGATTAGGAATGAGGTATCAAAAGCTTTATTTGCCCCCGCCTTCTATACAAAGAAGATTTTAAGGTTTACAGCGTAATTTGATACCCTCATGATTAATTTAAAAAATAGAGTAAGGAGAAAAGCGAATGAATACTGCAAAGCATTGCAGACTTCTAGTCTTGGGTTCAGGCCCCGCGGGTTACACCGCAGCCATCTACGCCGCCCGGGCAAACTTAAAGCCGGTGATGGTGACCGGGTTGGAGCAAGGCGGGCAGTTAACAACTACGACCGATGTGGATAACTGGCCGGGCGATGTGGAAGGTTTGCAGGGGCCAGATTTAATGGATAGGATGCGCCGCCATGCCGAACGGTTCGATACCGAAATGGTATTCGACCATATCCATGCCGCAGATTTATCGGCTAAACCGTTTGAGTTGACCGGTGATGCCGGCTCTTATACGTGCGATGCGCTGATTATTGCAACGGGCGCCTCGGCGCGCTATCTGGGTTTGGCTTCCGAGGAAGCTTTTAAAGGTAAGGGCGTTTCCGCGTGCGCGACTTGCGACGGTTTTTTCTACCGTAATAAAGAAGTGGCGGTCATCGGGGGCGGTAATACGGCGGTGGAAGAAGCGTTGTATTTGGCGAATATTGCGTCCAAGGTTACTGTAATCCATCGCCGGGATAAATTCCGTTCCGAGAAAATTTTGTCCGACAAATTGATTGATAAGTCGAAGAGCGGCAATGTGGTTATCGAATGGAATCATACTTTGGATGAAGTGTTGGGCGACGAAATGGGCGTGACCGGAATACGGATTAAAAGCACGGACGACGGTTCTACCAAAAATATCGATGTGCATGGCGTATTCATCGCAATTGGACACAGTCCCAATACTTCGATTTTCGAAGGCCAGTTGGACATGGTGAACGGATATATTAAAGTTAAAAGCGGCATTACCGGCGGTTTTACTGGCACCAGTATTCCGGGCGTGTTTGCGGCGGGCGATGTCATGGATTCCGTTTACCGGCAGGCGATTACGTCTGCGGGAGCCGGTTGCATGGCGGCTTTGGATGCAGAAAAATACTTAGATGAACTGACTGACTAAATTAACGAATTCAGAAAATTAAGTCATGAAACCCGCTGTATAAGCCGCAGACCAGTATTTTGCCGCTGTGCGCTTGACAATACTCGACCCTAACAATCCGGAGCAGTGTTTTCCGTCTGTTGCGGAGGCTCTGACAATTCCCGACGGATTGTTGGCGGTGGGCGGTTGTCTTTCGAAAATCCGGTTGCTCAATGCCTACCGGCATGGCATTTTTCCATGGAATAGCGCCGACGAACCGCTTTTATGGTGGTCGCCGGATCCAAGGCTGGTTTTATTTCCGGATAAAGTTGTAATTTCCAAAAGCTTGACAAAAACTTTGCGTAAGCAATCTTTTACAATAACATTCGACAAAAGTTTTGACGAGGTTGTTTTTGCATGCGCCAAGCCGCGGAAAGAAAACGCTGGAACATGGATCACAGAAGGAATTTACAAGGCTTATTCCGAACTCCATCGAGCAGGTTATGCTCATTCCGTAGAGGCTTGGAGCGATGGCGAACTGACGGGCGGCTTATACGGTGTGGCTATCGGGCGGGTGTTTTTCGGAGAATCGATGTTTCATACAAAAACCGATGCCTCAAAAACAGCGTTCGCAACGTTGGTTGGCCGTCTTAAAAACTGGGGGTTTGAATTAATTGATTGTCAAGTAAGCACCCATCATTTAATTAATTTCGGGGCTGAAGAAATTTCAAGAAGCGTGTTTATAAAATTGCTCGATCAATATTGCGGTCAAGCGCCATATCAAACGGCTTGGCAAGACGAGTGATTTCAATTCCTTTGTACCTTACCGATAAACACCCTTGCAGCTATCTTGAAGACGAGTTTGCACAGCCCGCTTTTGTGCATCCGGCTTTCGAGATCACAACGGAAATATACTCGGAGTTGATCAAGCAAGGGTACCGGCGCAGCGGTGATGAAGTTTATTCGCCGCATTGCCCTAATTGTTCGGCATGTATTCCCGCCCGGCTCAGGGTAAACGACTTTTTACCCTCGCGGAGTCAAAAACGTTGTCAAATCAAAAATAAAGAAACTCTTGTTGTCATCAAGAAGGCAAAATTCGAAAAATCACATTTCAAAATGTTTCAACGTTATCAACGTATGCGGCACGGAGATGGCTCAATGGTTCGCTCGAGTGAAGCGGAATATATGTATTTTCTAAAAAGCGACTGGTGCGATACCGTTTTTGTCGAGTTTTTAATAAAGGATGAACTGGCGGCAATAGCCGTTGTGGATATTGTAGGCAACGCGCTGTCCGCAGTATATACCTTCTTTGAACCTGACTTTTCCGGTTATGGTCTCGGTGTTAACGCCATTCTGTGGCAAATAGAATGGGCCAAGCAATTGGAAAAGGAATTTTTATACCTTGGATTTTGGATTAAACGGTGTCAAAAGATGTCATACAAAAGTAATTATCAACCTTTGCAAGTCTTGAAAGATAAGCAATGGGTGCCACTGAATCCAGGTATTTCAGAATGAGATAGATAAGCCTTTTTCTGCTTGCCTGCTTGCGGGCCGGATTGCAATAACAGTCTGATTTAAGAGATAATACACGGCTACGTTAGTTTTTCCGGTTTTCCGCGGCGAATAAAAAAGTGCGGAAACAGCAGTCAAATCAGGAACAAGCAATGAAACTTACCATGTACCAAAAAATCTGGGATAGCCATTTGGTCGTCGAAGCCGAGGGGCAGGCGCCTTTGATTTATGTTGACCGCCACTTAATGCACGAAGTGACCAGCCCGCAAGCGTTTGAAGGGCTGCGGATGGCGCACCGTAAAGTCCGCAATCCGCACAGCATCTTGGCGACGATGGATCACTGTGTGCCGACCAAAGACAGACACCTTCCGATTGCCGACCCGATTGCCCGTAAGCAGGTCGAAGTTATGGCGGAAAACTGTAAGGAAAATGGTTTGAATTTATACGACCTGAAAAATCCGAATAATGGCGTGATTCATGTCGTCGTACCTGAGCATGGTTTTGTGCATCCCGGCATGGTTGTCGTCTGCGGAGACAGCCATACCGCCACCCACGGCGCATTCGGCGCGCTGGCGTTCGGCATAGGCACGTCGGAAGTCGAGCACGTCATGGCGACGCAATGCCTGCCCCAGAAGAAATCCAAGACCATGCTGGTGAAAATCAACGGGCATTTGCCGAAATTTTCCACGGCCAAGGATATTGCGCTCGCGATCATTGGCAAAATTGGCACGGCGGGCGGTACGGGTTACGTTATCGAATACGCGGGCGATGCCATTAAAGATTTGACGATGGAAGGCCGTATGACCTTGTGCAACATGGCGATTGAAGCTGGGGCAAGGGCAGGGTTGATTGCGCCTGACCAAAAAACTTACGACTATCTGAAAGGTAAAGAATTTGCTCCCAAAGGTGCGGCGTGGGATCAAGCTTTGGCTTATTGGCAAAGTTTGCCGTCTGACGAAGGCGCGCAATTTGATGCCGTAGTTGAGTTGCAAGCCGCCGACATTGCCCCGCAAGTGTCTTGGGGCACTTCGCCTGAGCAAGTGATTGGTGTAAACGGTGTGGTGCCTGCGCCGGAAAGTTTCGACAACGAAGGCAAGCGCAAAGCCTGCGAAAGCGCGTTGGCTTACATGGGGCTAGAGCCTAACACCAAAATCACCGACATCCCGATTGATTTTGTCTTCATTGGCTCCTGCACCAATGGCCGGATCGAAGATTTCCGCGAAGCCGCGCAAGTCGCTAAAGGCACTAAAGTAGCGAATGGCATCACCGCGATTGCCGTGCCGGGTTCTTATCACGTCAAGCAACAAGCCGAGCAAGAAGGCTTGGACAAAATCTTCATCGAAGCCGGTTGGCAATGGCGCGATCCCGGTTGCTCCATGTGCTTGGCAATGAACGGCGACGAACTCAGCAAAGGCCAGCGCTGCGCTTCCACTTCTAACCGCAACTTTGAAGGCCGCCAAGGCAAGGGCGGCAGGACGCACTTGGTATCTCCGGCAATGGCAGCGGCAGCGGCAGCGGCGGGGCATTTTGTGGATATTAGAACCCTAAATTAATTGTTTATCAATCGGTTAAGGCTGTTCGTGGTTTGATAAACTCTCCACGAACGGATTGGGTTAAGCTTTCAATAAATACCGTTCGTCCTGTACCCAAAAGGGCATAAAAGCTTGTCGAAGGACGAACACCACAGCATAGAAAAATTATGGAACCTTACAAAACACACACCAGCATCGCGGCCTTAATGAACCGCAGCAACGTCGATACCGACCAGATCATCCCCAAGCAATTCCTGAAAAAAGTCGAACGCAGCGGTTTTGGCGTCCACCTGTTCCACGACTGGCGTTATAACGACGACGGCAGCGACAACTCCGAATTTGAATTGAACAAACCGGCGTTCAAAGGCGCAAAAATCTTGGTCGTCGGCGACAACTTCGGCTGCGGCTCCTCGCGCGAACACGCGCCTTGGGCGATTGCCGATTACGGTTTTAACACCATTATCTCCACCAGCTACGCCGACATCTTCTACAACAACTGCTTCAAAAACGGCATCCTGCCCATCCGGGTCAACGACCAGCAACTGGCCGCGTTAATGGCGGAAATCAGCGCCAAAGAGGGTGTTCAATTCACCGTCGATCTCGCCAACCAAAGCGTAACCACACCCGGCGGCAACGGCTTCAACTTCGACATCGACCCCTTCCGCAAAGGCAACCTGCTCAGCGGCCTGGACGACATCGGCCTGACCTTGAAGCATGTAGATAAGATTGGTGCTTATGAGGAAAAACATAAGAAAACGTTTCCTTGGTTGTGGGCTAATTAGATAACGAATCATATTTAATCCAGCTCGATGGCAGATTACAGTTCACAAATAGTTTATGTGCTTACCAATGCAGCAATGCCGGGGCTAGTAAAGATTGGAAAAACCACACAGTTAGAAGTCGAAGAAAGAATGAAGCAACTTTATGGAACTGGAGTACCAGTTCCTTTTGATTGTGCTTTTGCTTGTAAGGTGAAAGACGCATCAGAAGTAGAAAAAGCTCTACATTTTGCTTTTGGAAATGGACGGATCAACCCAAATCGAGAATTCTTTAAAATCGAAGCCGAGCGTGTAATTGCTGTTTTGAAATTGTTAAAAGTTGATGACATTACAGTCCAATTCGAACAACAGCTTGAAGCTGATGTGGAAGCTGTAGATAAACAATCGGCTGAAAACTTAAAAAATTCGAAACGTCCACGCATGAATTTTTACGAAATTGGGATTCCAAATGGTTCTATTTTGATTTCGAAAGATGGTCAAACTCAAGTAACGGTCGTTGAAGAAAAGAAAGTCAATTTTAATGGCACAGTATGTTCACTTACCGCTGCAACAAGGAAGGTTCTTGGTCTTCCTGATGATTATCCATTACAACCCTCGCCTCATTGGACTTTCAACGGCAAAACAGTTAAAGAAATTTATGAAGACTTTCACTGTTCATCAGAAGATGCTTAACCTTTTTATAAATTAGTTCAGTAGGGCGGGTCGAGACCCGCCT
>DLHW01000013.1:0-813 GCA_002483425.1 Methylococcaceae bacterium UBA7658 | reverse complement strand
CGCTGGGAAAATCCTGCAGGATTTCCCCGACCTTAAACAAGACGATATCCGCGCTTGCTTGCTGTACGCGGCTCGCCGAGCCAACCTTGAACGGCTGGTTGCGTGATTTTTTGGATAGACGCGCAGATACTACCTTTGTTGGCAAGTTGGTTGACCGAAACATTTGTGTCAAAGCAACAGGCACATGAGAACCCTGCAAAAAATCCGGCAACGCATTACTGACCGAGATTATTTCATTTCGTCACATGCCGAAGACGAAATGTTGGATGATAAGCTTGAACGCATAGACATTGAAAACGCCATACTCAAAGGCCGCATTGAAAAGAAGTTGACCTTGGGCTCACGCGGGACACGCTATAGGATTGAAGGCCCGGCTTTGGACGGGCGAATTATCCACATTATTTGCAGGTTTCGGGAGCAAGATAACCTTATAATCATTACAGTTTACGCGATTAACGGTGAAAGCCATGAAATGTGAGTTTTGCGGGGGTGATACCCAACTTAAAAAAGTCAAGCGCCAACATTGGTTAAAGGGCGAGTTGTACATTATCGAAGACGTTGAAGCCCAAGTTTGTAACGAATGCGGGGAACGCTATTTTCATGCGAAAACTTTGGATGCGATTGATTCTTTGCTCTCCAAACATCACGCGGTTGAGCGCAAAATGAGTGTTGAAGTCGTTCGGTTTGGGCAGGATGCTGCAGCTTAAAACTCATTTGGACAAAATACCTTGTCGTTCTAATTACGCTTTTGATGAATAAGCCTACTACATCCAAAACCATCCAACTCATGGACACCACCTTGCGCGACGGCGA
>DLHW01000069.1 GCA_002483425.1 Methylococcaceae bacterium UBA7658 | reverse complement strand
ACCAGCCTACCGTCGATACTTATAACGATCCGAACGCTTACCGGCTAAATCAAGATGCTGCAGAATGTAAGGCTCTGGCCCAACAATCTTCAGGCGGAACTGTAAAGGAGACCGCAATCGGCGCCGGCGTCGGCGGACTTGTCGGAGCGGCGGGCGGTGCAGTGGTCGGCGCTTTTACCGGTAATCCGGCGGCCGGCGCGGCAATCGGAGCGGCGGCCGGCGGTTTCGGCGGCGCGGCGAAACAAGGTTTTACCGCGGAAGACAGATTCCGTAACGCCTACAACCAATGCATGAGCGGGCGCGGTCATAATGTCATCAGATAATACAGTCCTCCTCAAGTAGTTGAAGCAACGCAAGGATGCGTTGTTTTTGGCTATGTCACCGTTAAATATTGAATTTTAATCTGCATTTCCAGCCGGATGATTTATATAGTATTCCTCGGGGCAGCCTCATGAACAACTACAAATTCATGCTGTTAATCAGTACCCTTCGTGACTTAGGCCATCATCAGCGTAAACGCTTGAGTGCTTCATTGAACCAAGCCAGCGACGAGGCCAAAGTCTTTGACTTGATAGAGGCCTGTTTTGAGGCCAATAGTACCTGCCCGCACATTGTGCCAGTGCCGATTTACACTGAAATGGTTGTGCTGGTGGGCTACAGCGTTACCGTTGCCAGCAGTGCCGCAAGACCTTCAATGCCCTGACCGGAACTCCGCTGGCGCGGCTTCGCGACAAGCCAAAATGTCTGGCCTAATTGGCGGCGATGAGGCAATCGCTGACCGTACGCCAAGCCGCCGCCGACACCGGCATCCACCGCAACACCAGTTTCCGCTGGCGGCACCGGTTCTTAAGCTGGATCAGTCAGGATCGCCTGCCCGAGCTAAAAAGCATCACCGAAGCCGACGAAACCTACCTGCTGGAATCGGGCAAAGGTAAGCGGAACTTGACGTGCCCTCAGGAAGCGCGGCGGCAGTGCAACTAAAAGAGGGACTCCGACGGACAGGTCTGTGTGCTAGTGGCGCGTGACCGTGTTGGGCAAACCTTGGATTTCGTGCTGGGCAACGGCACCCTGACAAAGGCCCGGCTGACCGCCGCCCTCAAACCGAAACTTGCGGCAGATGCCCTGTGCTGATCTCCGATGCCAACCCGACTTACACGGCTTTCTGTGATACTCTCTGGGGCACAAGTGCCGAAGGCTTCGGCCATGAAATTGTTAACCTCAGCTAAGGCCAGCGCATCAATGGCGCTTACCATGTGCAAAACGTTAACGCCTATCACAGTCGGTTCAAGCAGTGGTTGGCACGCTTCCACGGCGTGGCAACCCATACCTACCGAACTACTCGGGCTGGCGTCGGGCTTTTGAACAGCACCGTCACATGGAACCGGAGACACTGTTGAACGCGGCACTGGGAAACTTTCAATATTTAACGGTGACGTAGCCTTGTTTTTTGACTGGTTTAATGCTGACCTAAAATTTGAAATCTCTTAGCATGCTTACTTAACTATGCCGTACATTATTTAACAGCCACTCAGATTTAGCGATTCAATTGTAAGTTGAATTGGTGAAACCGGCCCAGATCGTTTAAAAACTTAAAAAATAATGTCAGTCCAACGGGTAGCTAAACTGCGGTTGCTGTTTAGCAGCAGAAATGTACTTAAACTTTGCGCTGATTTTGAGTGGTATTTTTTAAAAGTCCTTCGGAGAGACTATGTTACGGCTAGTTGGGGTTGTTCAAGAGCATTCCAGCACCTGATAGCCTCCAACAGCCTTTTGATGCCCATTATTTTCACCACCCGTTTCAGGTTGTAAGCCAACACGTGTAGGCTCATTTCGGTGCTGACGTGCTTTAATGTCCTCATTAAGAGATGAGCGGAGCCCATCCACAGCTTGATCGTCCCGTAGGGGGTGCTCGACCGTCTGGCGGCGGATGCGCATACTGCCGGGTGCAAAATCCAATCGGGTTTGCATGGCGTTCAGGATATCTTCGTGTTCCCAACAGGTCACTTTCCGTTGCTTGTCGGGCGTGCATTTTGCCTTGAGTGCACACTACCCACAGGATGAACTCCAGACTTGAACAAACCCAGTTCATCAACGAATACGTCGACTACCCGTACCGGATTGGTTTCCGAAACGTAGTCGTCCAGGCTCTCTGGCATCAAGGTGGTTTGGGTGCGACATTCGCCTTCTATGAAACGCTTCATCAACTTGGCTCCATCTCCTTTTGGGATACCAAATTATATCATGACGTTTTTACACGGTCTGGGCCAATAAGAGACCTTCACCTATTTTTGTAAAACGCTGGATATCTTTATAAGCAGACACTTAACTCCACTCCTATTCCTTAAACCGATAACCTACTCCAGATTCAGTAAGCAGGTATTTTGACTGGTTTGGGTCGACTTCCAGTTTTTGCCTGAGTTAGCACATGTAAATCCGCACCTAATGGGCGTTTTCCTGGTAGGAAGATCCCCAAACTTCCTTTAGGATTTGCTGGTGGTCAGCACTTTCCCTAGATACCTGATGAGTAGAGAGAGAAGCCGATATTGGATGGGGGTCAAGTGAAGTTCCTCGCCAGATTTCGTAACTTCCCGGTTATGCAGATCTATAGCCAAATAGTGCGTCGCTACGCGGCGCGCCATTGGGGCGCAGTTGACAGAACTTCAGGAGGCTGCCGCATAGCGTCGGCTATCCCTTCGTTCGAGTGGACACCGCTACGCAGCTACGCCACACTTGCACCACTTTCACCCTTCGGGTTCAGTGGTACTGCGGTGGTGCCGCTCAACTGCGCCCCATTCGCCGCTGGTAAAAATTTCCGGATTGGTTGTTACCCCGACATTTGCCGAATACCTTAACGCCACACGGATACGGGCGAGCAATTCGCCAAAGCTGAAGGGCTTGGTCAGATAGTCGTCGGCACCGGCATCCAGGGCATCGATTTTATGCTGCTCGTGGCTGTGTGCCCAGAGGATCATGATGGAGACGCTTGACCATGTGCGGACAGATTTGACGACTTCAACACCGTCCATATCGGGCAGGCAGAGGTCGAGGATGATGAGGTCGGGCTTCCTGACTTCCGCTTCGATAGCGCCCTGTTTGCCGATTGCCGCCTCATACACCGGTAAAGTTCTGCGCGCGCAATCCCGTGCGTAAAATTGGTTAAGGATGGCGTATAGCTCCACGAGATGGGAGTGATTTGACTTTCGTTGACATTTCCCTAACGGGTGATAGGTTATTCTTGAAACAATCCGTTTCATTTTCCTTCAACAACTTGGAGAAAAAGATGGTTATTTTTACGGGTAAAAATTCAATCCGATTGTTATCGGTAGTTCCTTTACTTTTCGCCCTTGCGTATCCTCTATCCGTAGGAGCAAGTGAACATGAAGCCGCATGCAAGGATTACATACAAAACAAAATCGCTTGGGATTATAATTCGCCTTATGAGAGCGCCCAAAAATGGGAATCTGCCAATTTGGAAAGCTTATGCAAGGGAACAAATAACCCTAAAGAACCTGGAGAATGTTTCCAAAAAGTCATGACCGGCCATTTAAAATGGGGGGCAAGTGATAAATGGGAATGGAAAAACGCTGTCGCTCTCTGTGCCGGAACGGATAATTCCGAAGAACGGATTACCTGTTTTAAAGGCAGGATAGAGGCTGGGGCAAAGTGGGATGCCGCAATTTTAGAATGTCAATCCAGTGGTAAAATTGTTATCCAATAATTTTTCCGCAATGTGTTTGTTTTAATAATGCGTATCTATTGGGTGTGCCGGATTAAGGTTTAGGTAATCCGGCCTACTTTCGATACCTGAGCAGACAATGCTCAGGAGGCAGCGCTGAAAAATGACGGGCTATCCAAGAAAAAAGCAGGTGGCAATGATTGACGGACAATTGACCGTCAAGCAACAGCAACGACTACAAGACTTGCTGGGCTTTGTCGAGCAAGAGTCCAGCCGTTTTTTGGGTTATCCGTGCAACAGGCTGTTCGATTACACGCCGCTTTATTCTTTTTTGTCGTTTCCGTTGAATAACGTGGGCGACCCTTTTATGCCCAGCCGTTATCACCTAAACACCCACGAATTCGAGCGTGAAGTCATCGCTTTTTTTGCCGCCTTGACCCATGCCCAGCCCGAAGAAATTTGGGGTTATGTGACCAATGGGGGCACTGAAGGCAATATGTACGGTATTTACCTGGCACGGGAAATATACCCAGAAGGCTTGGTGTATTACTCGGAGGCGACACATTACAGCGTACCTAAAATCCTCCGCATGGTCCATGCGCGGAACATCATGATAAAAAGCACTGCCAACGGTGAGATAGACTATCTCGACTTGGCGGAAACCGTGCGTATCCACCGCGATGTCCCGGTGATTATCTTTGCCAATATTGGCACGACCATGACTGGGGCCGTGGACAATATTGACCGCATCAAGCAAATCCTAAAGGACAACGCCATAAAGCATTATTACATCCATTGCGATGCGGCGTTGGGCGGGATGATCCTCCCGTTTGTCGATAATCCCACGCCATTTGACTTTGCCGCCGGTATCGACAGCATGGCGATCAGCGGCCATAAGATGATCGGCTCGCCGATTCCTTGCGGCATTGCCTTAGCTAAAAAAGCCCATGTTGACCGAATCGCCAGGGCGGTTGAATACATCAGTTCTTTTGATACCACCGTCAGCGGTTCGCGTAATGGCATCACGCCTTTGTTCTTGTGGTATGCCATGCACAAATTGGGCATTAATGGCTTTCGCCAGCGAGTACAAGATTGTTTAAAGATGGCCGATTATGCCATTCAACAGTTCAACGACCACGGCATCCCCGCTTGGCGCAATGAAAATTCCATTACCGTCGTGTTCCCCAAAGGGACTGAAGCCGTCATGAATAAATGGCAAATTGCGTTGCAAGGCGAAATCGGCCATATCCTCGTCATGCCGCATGTCACGAAGCAACAGATTGGCCAATTGCTCACCGATATGGTCGAAGCGAAGGGGGAGGTGACGCCATGAAACAAATCCACATCGTCGGCATTAACCGCCTGGGGCTTATTGCCGATTTGACAGAAGCCTTGGCGCAAGGGGAAATCAATATTGAATCGGTTGATGCGGAGGAGGTTGGCGATAACGCCGTTGTTGTGTTTAATGTTGACCAGTATGACCGTGCCTTGCAATGTTTAAGGGACATCCAAGGCATACAGATTGTCACCGAAGATGCCATCTTGGTTAAATTAAAAAACCAGCCAGGTGCATTGGCTAAAGTAGCAAGGCGCTTTACCGATGCCGGTATCAGTGTCCGTAGTGTCCGCTTTATTGAGCGCGACGATGAGTTTGCCTTGGTAGCAATATCCACTGACCGCACTGACGCAGCCTTGGCGCTGGTGGCTGATGTGTCGTTTTTTAGCTAAAACAATTCGGTAGCCGCAACTATGATTCCATCTTCATCGGCGTATAAATAATCGTAAGGCTTTACTTCCACATCTCCAATTTTAATCACCACGCCTATTTCACCGCCACCATTCAGCTTTCCGCGTACTGGGTAAGTGGCTGAAGCATAGACGCAGATCGGCATTTCACGTAGCGCCGCTATATCCCTGACTGCCCCATCGACGATTGCCCCGCCCCAATGATGGTCTATGGCGAGTTTGGCAAGTCGATCCCCCAATACTGCCGATTTTAATTTTGGGCATTGGATGACTAAGATGCGACCTTCGCCTTCCTCGTTGAGAAGTTCGATTAGTTTCCTGTTGTCTCCCTCCAGCAATACGGTTTCAATTCCACCCTGGCATTTTTTTATTTTCCCGTATGGCTGGAAAACCTGTGGCAGGACACTCACATAGTCTGGGAACTCATCGCAAATATCCGCTACCGACCAATTATTTTTTGTCATTAAAATTATACGAAATCTAGTAGGAAATTATGTCATTTTAAGTGATTTTGTTTACCTGTTTCACGGAGGGATCGACACATTCAGCGGATTTTAAACCCTAAAGCTATCCGAATGAATTTTTCAATTTCCAAAATGATGAATATGCTTAATCCGATGGCAAGAATTTCAAGTCCATGCACAAATTCAACTGGTCGAGTGTCGAAAAACTCTTCCATAAATGGGGCATAAGTAAAGATCGCCTGTAATGTTAACACAACAGTTACGCCTATAATGACAGCAGAGGAATTAAACAAACGCCGAAAACTCAAGTGAGTGACACGCAAGCAGCGGACGCTGAACAAGTAAAACACTTCCATCACCACAAGTGTATTGGCAGCGTAAGTCCGCGCTGCTTCAAGCGAAGCACCATGCAGTAAGCTCCATTGAAAAATCCCAAATATTCCTGCTGCAAACAGGCCGGACACCAGCACTACGCGCCATATCAAAAAAGCTGAAAGCAGGCCTTCATTCGCGGGGCGCGGCGGTTTTGCCATGCTGCCGGATTCGGCGGGATCAAAAGCGATTGTCATGCCCAAAGCGACTGAACTTACGACATTTATCCAGAGTATTTGCAACGGTGTGATCGGCAAGGTATAACCCAACAAGATAGCAATATTAATGCTAATTGATTCCCCACCATTTATCGGCAAAAGAAATACAATCGCTTTTTTCAGGTTCTCATAAACAGCGCGACCCGCTTTTACTGCGTGGACTATGGTCGCAAAATTGTCATCCGTGATCACCATTACCGAGGCCTCCTTGGCGGCTTCAGTGCCTTTATTTCCCATGGCTATGCCGACATCTGCGCTCCTTAGGGCGGGTGCATCATTTACGCCATCGCCGGTCATCGCAACAATTTCGCCGTTTGATTGCAGCAGGCTGACCAAGCGCAGCTTGTGTTCTGGGCTTACCCGGGCAAAGACATCAATAGCGCCGATCTCGCGGCGTAAATTTTCGTCATCCATTTGGTCAAGCTCATGCCCGGTCATCGCAATGGATGAATTGGCCAGATTTAACTGTTGGGCAATGCTACAAGCGGTTATCGCGTGATCGCCCGTGATCATCTTCACCCTTATTCCGGCAGTATGGCATTCCTTTACCGCACCAATAGCTTCAATGCGTGGTGGATCAATAAGCCCAAACATGCCCAACAAAATTAAGCCATTGCCCAAATCGTCAAAAAGCAACTGTTGCTGATCGCTGTGGCCTTGCTTAAAGGCGACGGCCAAGACCCGCTGCCCTTGGCTGGCTAGCGAGTCTACCTGATTATGCCAATATTGGCTTTCGATTGCTTGGTCGCCTGACACCGTCTTTTGCTGTTGGCATATTTCAATAAGGCGTTCGGGGGCACCCTTAACAAAGATCATGGCATCGCCTGCGTGGCTGTGATGCAAGGTAGCCATTAACTGATGCTCGGAATCGAAGGGTATCAAGTCAGTCCTTGGATATTGTTTTGATTCGTCTTGCACATTAAGCCCTGACTTCATGGCCGCAATTAACAAAGCCGCTTCCATCGGATCGCCATGAACCCGCCATTCATTTCTGACTTGCTCAACTACAGCATCATTGCAAAACATGCCTGCACGCAAGAGTTCGAACAACATCGGCATCTGCTCAACCCCTATTTTTCCCCCATTGCTCAAAAATTCACCATGAGGGTCATAGCCGATTCCCGTCACTTCAGTAAGCTGTTCGGCAGTCACGAGGGTGCGTACTGTCATCTCGTTACGTGTCAAAGTGCCGGTTTTGTCTGTACAAATGACGCTGACCGAACCTAGCGTTTCCACTGCCGGCAAACGCCTGATAATTGCCTTGCGCTCTGCCATGCGTTGAACGCCGATAGCAAGGGTCACTGAAAGAATGGCTGGCAACCCTTCTGGAATGGCGGCGACAGCCATGCCCACCACGGTCATAAACATTTCAATCATGCTGAAACCACGCACCAACACACCAAATGAAAAAATCATGGCCGACAGCAACAAGATCGCTACAGTAACCCAACGGGCAAAATTTTCCATTTGGCGCAACAATGGGGTGGTCAATTTTTTTTCCTTAGCGGCCAAAACGCTAATGCAGCCTATCTCGGATTCAACACCGGTCGCAACAACGATGCCTGAGGCCTGACCTGTTGTGACCAAAGTCCCCGAATAGGCCATACAACTCCTATCGCTTAACTCAGCATCCGATGCAACGGGTTCCGCAAATTTTTTTACAGGTATCGATTCCCCAGTAAGCACAGCTTCTAGTAGTTGCAAATTTTTGGCTTTCAGCAAACGCAAGTCGGCTGGCACTTTGTCGCCAGCTTGTAGACACACAATATCTCCTGGCACCAAGGCTTCCGCAATCACAGTATTGCGCCGCCCATTACGCAAGACCACCGCTTGTGTGGAGAGCATTTGCCGTATTCCTTTCAGTGCGTTTTCTGCTTTGCCTTCCTGGACAAAGCCGAAGACGGTATTAAGGATAACGACTGTCAAAATCACGCCAGTGTCAGTCCAGTGGCCTAAAACTAAAGTAATGCCGGCAGTGCCGATCAAAACATAAAGCAGCAAATTATGAAATTGCGCTATAAAGCGGACAAATACGCTCTTAGGTTTGCGCTCAGGCAATCTATTCAAGCCGTATATTGTGCGTTGCCGGTCAATAGCACTATCCAACAACCCCTGATTGGCTTCGGACTCAAAATAATTGAGGGCTTCCTGTGCCGAGAGTGAATGCCATTTGAAACTTGCTTTTGGGGTATAGGCAGTTGTGGCATTTAACTTTATACCAATAGATCGGTTTTTAGATGCCCGCCAGATCAAAAGGGTGATCAACAAACAAAGTAACGGCAAAATATAAGGACAAAGTTGAGGCTGCAGGTTTTCAAGCCATGTCATGCTATTTGAGACAGCTGCTTGGAATGCTGGCTCACCCATGTATTTTTTTACTGACAGCACTAACGATTGACACAGGCATTAAACCTTTATTGATTATTATTGTTTAGCAACTTTGAAAATCATTCATTGTCACATTGGACTGTAAAGGACAAGAATCATTCAATAAATAACCCTTGCCTATTGACGGCTTGATTGCGTGCTCAATGACCCATAAACCAGTAACCGTATTACGTTCCGAAATAAACCAAACTTATTTGGCGGATGAAAATGAAGTTGTGCATGGGCTGTTAACTCAACTGGGTTCTTATGATGCAGCTAAAACGGGTATTTGCGCTAAATCGCTGGTCAATGCGGTTAGGTCAAAGGAGGGCAGGCAATCCGTAATCGAGTCATTCCTGCGCGAATATCAACTCAATTCTCACGAAGGTATTGTGTTGATGGGGATCGCGGAGGCTTTGTTGCGGATTCCCGATAGTACTACCCAAGACCGCTTCTTACAGGAAAAGTTGACCCATGCTGATTGGCAAAAGCATTTGCAACACAGCGATTCACTGCTGGTCAATCTGTCCAGCCAAGCCCTGCTATTTACCCGTCATTTTGAAGAACAAGTGCAGATGTCTAAGCAGAATTGGTTTCCGGTGTTTGGGCAGTTGCTGTCTCGTCTGGGTGCGCCTCTCATACGCACCGCCCTAAAGCAGGCTATGGCCTATCTTGCAGAGCAATTTGTGTTTGCAGATTCGATAGCGGAAGCTGTACAACGTAGCAGCCAAGATACGTCCTATCGGTATTCGTTCGATATGTTGGGTGAAGCCGCAGTAACCTTAGATGATGCGGAACACTATTACCAATCTTATAGTTCTGCAATCGAAATCTTGTCAGGGCAGGCTACGTCTTCCGATACTTATGCCAACCCTGGCATTTCCGTAAAATTATCGGCTTTATGTCCACGCTACGAACCTTTACAGCATCTCCGGGCTGTTCAGGAATTAAGCGGAAAGTTGCTGGATTTAGCCAAGAAAGCCCGTTTTGCCAATATTTGCCTGACCGTCGATGCGGAAGAATCCGAACGCCTGGAGATGTCATTGGATATTTTTGCCTATGCTTTCATTCATCCTGACTTATCTGGCTGGGAAGGCTTAGGGCTGGCCGTTCAAGCCTACCAAAAAAGGGCATTGCCCGTTATCCGCTGGCTTGCTGCGTTGGCTGAAAACCAACGTAAAAGAATTCCGTTACGGCTAGTAAAAGGCGCGTATTGGGACAGTGAAATTAAACGCGCCCAAGAAAATGGCCTGGGCAATTATCCGGTTTTTACGCATAAGTCTGCGACCGATGTATCGTATTTGGCCTGTTCGCAATTGCTCCTATTGCGGCCTGATGTTTTTTATCCGCAGTTCGGGAGCCATAACGCCCATACGTTAGCGGCAATTTATCTGGGTGGTACACGGCATCCAGGATACGAGTTCCAGCGGCTGCACGGCATGGGTGAGCCTTTGTATCACGAAATCATGGACAACCAACACTGGCAAATTCCTTGCCGTATATATGCGCCAATCGGGCATTATCGTGAATTGTTGCCTTATTTGGTCAGGCGTTTATTGGAAAATGGGGCTAATACTTCGTTTATTAATCAGGTAGACCAGCCTGATATAAACATTGAAAACTTGCTTGGTGATCCCATAGAACGGGTAAAAACATCACTCAAGAATTCTCAGATTGTGTTGCCTAGTAGTTTATACGGTGAACAACGGCTTAATTCACAAGGCTTAAATCTATCAGATCTTGGGCTTTTGCAGCAGTTACAGCAAGACATGGACGCTTTGGCTAATAAGCATTGGCAAGCATCCCCCTTAATCAATGGCAGAGAGTTTTCCGGTGAGCAACAGCTTATAAGAAATCCATCTGATAATAGGTTAGTTGTCGGAAGTGTAACTTATGCCGATCAAAAAGCGATTGGTCTGGCATTAGAGGGTGCGGCAGAGGCTTTTAGTGAATGGCGGCTTTGTCCGGCGACAACACGAGTAGGATATTTGCAAAAAGCCGCCGACCTGCTCGAACAAAACCGGCTGGAATTGATGTCTTTATGTATCCGCGAAGGCGGGCGCACTATCAAAGATGCCTTAGCGGAAGTCAGGGAAGCCGTGGATTATTGCCGTTATTATGCACAATCTGGGCTTGAATTATTTGAAACCCCTCTAAAGTTGCCTAGGGCTGTAGGTGAAGAAAACTTACTTTTTCGTTATGGCCGCGGCGTGTTTGTTTGTATCAGCCCATGGAATTTCCCGATTGCGATCTTTATCGGACAAATAACGGCAGCCCTTGCCGCAGGTAATACGGTTATCGCAAAGCCCTCCAGCCAAACGGCATTAACGGCAATGCGTTGTGTGGAAATTTTACATCAAGCAGGTATACCTGAAACCGTTTTGCAGTTTTTACCGGCCAGCGGTAGCTTGGTCGGGCAGCACTTATTGCCTGATCCTCGAATTGCTGGTGTCGCCCTCACTGGCTCCACGGCAACAGCGCAGTTCATCAACCGCCAATTGGCACAACACCATCAAGCTATCGTGCCGTTTATTGCCGAAACCGGTGGTCAGAATGTCATGATTGCCGATAGTTCGGCTTTGATGGAGCAATTAGTCCAGGATGCCATCACCTCGGCGTTCAACAGCGCAGGGCAACGCTGTTCGGCGTTACGGGTATTGTTTGTGCAGCAGGAAGTCGCCGATAAGGCTATAGCTATGCTGATAGGGGCAATACAGGAATTATCTTTGGGAAATCCAGGGGTTTACCAAACCGACATTGGCCCCGTTATCGACCATGCCGCCTTGTTGCCATTAAATAACCATCTGGAAGCCATACAGAAAGAGGTGAAAGTTCTCTATCAACTGCCCTTAGATGACAGCTTAAGCCATGGCAGCTTCTTTCCGCCGACTCTAATCGAAATATCAGGCTTGCCACAACTTACCTGTGAAGTATTTGGGCCAATATTGCACCTCATCCGCTTTCGTGCCGATGAACTAAATAAAGTCATTGCCGCGGTCAACGCCACTGGCTACGGCTTGACGCTGGGTATACACAGCCGCATAGATTCCAACATCAAGGCTATCCAACAAGGTGCGAAAGTCGGCAATGTTTATGTCAACCGGAACATGATCGGTGCGGTGGTCGGTTCGCAACCGTTTGGTGGCATGGGGCTGTCGGGTACCGGCCCTAAAGCGGGTGGCCCAGATTATTTGCGCCGTTTCGCTGTCGAACAGACTGTAAGCACAAATACGGCAGCCATCGGCGGCAATGCGAGTTTGTTATCTAAAGATTTACGATAACAATTCCTTAAGCTATTAATCCAAAACTATCATTTTATTCACCTCTTGTTAGCTAATTTACACAAAATCAGCTTACTCTAAAAGATCTGAAACATAAGCCAGATATAAAAGTAACCGACTATTTACAAGTTTATTTATTCTGAACTAACTTACAAAAATGCTCGTCCAATGGCTAAGATTTGAAATTAATTGTGAATGTAATTTTTGTTTGTTCTTTTGCAAAGTTTTCGAATAATAAGGGTAGGTTGAATCTGAAACCAAAAATCTTGAAGCTGGCAAAATAAGCCAGAATAAGAAAGGAGTAAGATGATGTTCCCGTTCGACGTTTCCCATCCGATAGTAGGAAAGGCCAGTGTCGAAATAAACAAGCCAGTTGACCGCGTATTTCATTTTGTAGGTGAAAGGCTTTTTGAAAATTACCCTAAATGGGCCCTGGAAGTTTCGGAATTTAAGCCACTTACTGGGGATGAGGTTTTTGTGGGGGCGAAAGCGGAACAAACACGGCTAGAACAAGGCCAAAAAGCCAGGTCTGTTCTAGAAGTGTCTGAATTTGAACCGTCCCAGAAAGTGACTTTAAAAGGCGTTGATGCGCCGATTCGAAACACTTATCAATTTTATAGCCACGGCAGTAAGGATTTAACAAAGCTGGAATATTCATTTGAGCTTATGGAACTGGAACTGTACATGTGGCCGTTTGAAAAGTTGATCCGCCATGCCATTAAAGAAGGTGCGGAAAACACGGTGGAAAATATCAAGAATTTATTGGTCGATGAATCCCATTAACCATTGAATTAAAGGGACTAAAACGTAAGTTTTATGGTTGGTGCGCTGTCCAAGCGATGATTTTTTAAAATGATGCGAACGATAGGATATCGCCTCGGATTGTAAATGAATTTAACCAGGATTGGAGTCTTTAATATAAAGGATGGTCTAGCCATGAACAACGACACTATAAATTTGTTGCCGATCCAAGTTTTATTCGGCTTGTCCATACTTGCTTTCATTGCTTTGGTGGTCATGGAAAAGCTGAAGCCGTATCGGCACTTCACCGACACGATTGACAAGGCTTCATTTGTCACCAACACCACAACATTCCTGTTCAATAACGTCATATTGACAATTCTAAGGGCGACTTCGTTGTTCTTTGTGGCACAACAATTTTCCAGCGTTGGTCTTTTGCGCGCTATGGACAATCATCCGCTCAAATGGATCATTGCCTTTTTGTTGTATGACTTTGCGATCTACGCTTGGCACGTTATTAATCACCATGTCGATTTTCTCTGGCGTTTCCATAAGGTACACCACAGCGACAAAAGTTTTAATGCGTCCACTGGTTTCCGTTTTCACGTAATCGACCTATTCCTTGAAATTCTCTACAAGTGTGCGTTTGTTGTCACGATGGGGGTCGATGCTAACCTCGTGCTGGCAATGGAAAGTATCCAGTCATTTTTTATTTTTTTTCACCATTCCAACATTAGCTTCGACGACGAAAAGCGGTTGTCGAACTATATCATTACCCCTTACCTGCACCGCACCCATCACTCTACCCTGCGTAGTGAACATGACAGCAACTATGGCATCGTCCTGGCTTTTTGGGATAAATTGTTTGATACTCGAAAAGAGTCGGTGCCTGAAAAAATCGGCCTGGATATTCTTGAAGCGGAAAGTTTCTTGCAACTTTTCTTTCTGGCGTTTATAACTGAAAGCAAGGTCAGAAAATTATTTCAGATGATTCCCAAAGGCAAGAAGGCATCAGGTTAATTGACGTTTCACTGGCTTTTCCATTTACTGGTAATGCCCAGCCGTTTTTCTATGATTTTATAAGAGAGTCTCAGCATCCATCCGGCGCATGCACCATATTATCGATAATCTCAGCTTCAATATGGTTATCATCAGGATCAAGCATCCTGGGAAGGCACATTCGCAAACCACCTATATCTACCAAGTCAACCGGCCGGCCGCAAACCTTTTGGGTTACAGTGAGGAAGAACTCGACGGACAACCGTTAAGCCTGATCTTCGCAACTGACAAAGAAATGGCCTTATGGCAATCGGCCATCTCAAAAAAAGGCAACTTGGCAGCCGACAATTGTTTTGAAGGTGAAATCATCACAAAAGACCGGCATAAACACCATGTCTTATTATCCATTTCCCCGTTCCCCCATCAACACCAGTGCCACACGGACATTTTCTTGTTGATCCAGGCGATCGAACCGGACAACGACTTCTACAGGATGCACAGGGTTGTCGAACAGAGTGCCAGCGCGGTGATGATTACTGACCATGCTGGGCGGATAGAATATGTCAACCCGAAATTTACCGAACTCACCGGCTTTTCCGCCGATGAGTTACTCGGACAAAATCCTAGGCTGCTTCAATCCGGCGGCATGTCAACAGAATCCTACCAAGCAATGTGGCAAACGCTAATCGGCAATGGCGAATGGCGTGGGGAAATCCTAAACCAAAAGAAAAACGGTGAAACTTACTGGGTGTACGAAAGCATTAGTGCCATAAAAAATAGCGCCGGTGACATTACCCATTTTGTGGCCGTTGAAGAAAACATCACGCGCCGGAAACAAGCCGAATCGGCCTTGGCAGAAAGCGAAGAACGCTTTCGCCAGATGGCGGAAATGACCGGAGAATGGTTGTGGGAACAAGACCCGAATGGCTATTACCTTTATAGCAGCAATGCCGTGGCCCAAATCCTGGGTTACAGCCAGGATCAGGTCATCGGCAAACAGTACACTGCGTTCTTGTCCGCGCAAGACCAAAAAAACCAACAGTCATACTCTACAAGCCACCGCCCTTTTTTCGCCTTGGTCAACCATTACCAGCATAAAAATGGACAACAGGTAATAACCGAATCGACTGGCTTACCGATCATCAATGCCGAGGGTAAGCTGACCAAATGGCGCGGCGTAGACCGCGACGTTACTGCCAGGATGCATTTTCAGGAAGCCTTGATTGAGTCCGAAAAGCGGACACGGCTGATTATAGAAAGCTCTATTAACGCCATCGTCATCATGGATGTTTACGGCATCATAATCGACTGGAACCATCGTGCCGAAAAGATGTTCGGCTGGTCTAGCAAAGAGGCCATCGGTCAACGCCTTGATGAATTAATCATCCCAACCCGTTTCCATAAGGCGCACCGCCAGGGCTTGCTCACGTTTTTACAGACGGGTGTGGGCCCTATTTTGAACAAACAGACGGAGCAAACCGCCCTGCGCCGCGACGGCACAGAGTTCCCGGTCGAACTCAGCGTGTCGCCCCTGAAGTTGGGCAATAGTTATATTTTTAGCGGCTTCATCCACGATATTTCGGGCCGTAAAGCGGCAGAAGAACAAATCCGCTTGGCGCATGTCAACTTGGCGATTGCGCAGAATGAAATCAGGATTGCCCAGCAGATTCAGGCAACCTTAACGCCCTCTGCGCCCATCCAATCGGAAGATTTTGAAGTGGCGGGTTTTTGCCTGCCAGCTGATAAGGTGGGTGGCGACTATTTTGACTATTTTTTTCGCAAAGAAGCCCAGTTGGACATCGTCATTGCCGATGTTTCCGGCCATTCGATAGGCCCTGCCCTGTTTATGGTCGAAGCCCGAAGCGCTATTAGGGCACAGACCAATCAACTGGCGACTCCCTCGGAAACGCTAACTGTCCTTAACAATTTTCTATTTGAAGATTTGGATAAATCAGACTATTTCATTACCTTGTTTTATTTACAATACAACTTCCATACCCAGCAATTAAGATTTGCCAATGCGGGACATCCTCCGCCCTTGTTATTTAGCGTCTACGAAAATGATTTTAAGAAACTGGACGCTGATGGTTTGATCTTAGGCGTTAAAAGAGATGTTGTTTTTGAAGAGAAAATGACAATGCTTGGAAAGGGTGACGTGATACTGTTATATACTGATGGCTTGATCGAGGCCGAAAACGCGGATAAAGAATTCTTTGGCCTGGAGCGGGTAAAGTCCGTGTTGTTACAAAATATCCAGGAAAGCCCGCAACATATCATAAATGCTCTAATAGGGGCTATTCAGCAGTTTTGCCTAAAAACCACTTTTAGTGATGATATTACATTAATGGTTTTTAAATGCAGGTAAATTAAGAAAACCCTGATTGAACCCCAGTAAGCAACTCAATCCATTCGTTTACCCCATAGCCCAGCATAAAACCTTTCCTCCAATTCAAATCGAATACGTTCGCCCAGTTCGGCCGCCTTGAAATCCTCATCAAGCACATCGACATCAGCCTGATAACCGACTGCCAGCATCGCCATAGGATGGCAATCGGCAGGAAGTTTAAAAATTTCTCGTGCTAAGTCAGCATCAAAGCCACCCATTTGATGCACAACCAAACCCAATGCCACCGCCTGCAAGCATAAGTTGGCGCTGGCGGCACCCGTATCATACATCGCCCAGCGGTTAGGTTGTCCGTTGTGGCCAAAATGTTCCATAGCGACCGATAATATCAACAACGGCGCGTTTTTGGCCCAACGCCTGTTTTTTTCGACCAACGTTTCAAATGCACGTTGCCAAGCCGCTGCGTCCGTCGCCTTATTGCACACTACAAACCGCCACGGCTGGTCATTGAAACAGGAAGCTGCCCAACGGGCGGCTTCCAGCAGCGCAATCAAGTCATCATGGCTGACGGTCTTATCAGGCTCAAAAGCCCTGGGACTCCAACGGTTTTGGATAAGATCGTGTATTTTTACGCGAGTGTTCGCTGGCTTGGCCTGCATGTTCGTATCCTTATTCTGGTTTGTTGCCAACAAGTTTATTGCGCCAGCACGCCGTCACGGTAATCCCGGTAAGCTTGCTCGATTTCCGCCATCGTGTTCATGACAAACGGGCCTGATTGTACGATTGGCTCATTTAAAGGCATGGCGGTCAGCACTAAAAATTGTGCCGACTGGTCTTGTGTCGCCAAATGGATGTTATCGCCACCGATTAGCTGCCCCAGTTGTCCGGCCTTTAAAAGCTTATCAGAAGTGCCAATAGCCACCTCGCCTTGGTAGACGTAAACCAAGGCCGTATGCTGTGGACTTATTGGTATGTCCAGTTGTTGTTGTGAGCTTAACAAGACATCCAAATACAAAGGCTGTGTCGTCACCCCTGTTACCGCCCCGAAAATTTTCCCTGTTTCACTAACATAATCTCCAGCGATGAGCTTAAGGTAACTGCCATTCGCCAACTCTATATGGGGTATGTCTTTGGCTGCAATATCCCGGTAATACGGCGGCTTCATTTTTTCCTTGGCAGGAAGGTTTAGCCAAAGTTGAAAGCCGTGCAACAAGCCGTTTTCCTGTTCCGGCATTTCGGAATGGATAATCCCGTGCGCCGCCGTCATCCACTGCACATCGCCTTTCCGCAAATGACCTTCATTGCCCAAGTGGTCGCGGTGCAGCATGGCACCTTCCAGCATATAGGTGACGGTTTCAAAGCCACGGTGTGGGTGGTCTGGAAAGCCGCCAATATAATCGGCGGCTTCATCCGACTTAAATTCATCGAACAAGATAAACGGATCAAGTTTGTGTTGCTGCGGATTGATGATGCGCTTGAGTTTGACACCGGCACCGTCAGAGGTATTTTGTCCGGTGATAACCGTGGCAAGCCGCCGATTTTGCTTATTCATCGTTAACCCTCCAATACATTGTTCTTAAACAGATAATTGTCCAAAGAATACTGTTTGCCACCCAACAATATCAGCGTTACAGTTGCTGACAATCAAGCCAAGGCATTGCTCAACCTATTGTTATTGAAACAAGTTTCCCAATTGCCTTACTAACGCTACATAAGGTAACAGATGAATGGGCTGGCCGTTGGTGATTTCCGATCGCATACGCTTATATTGTTTGATTTGTCGTTGGTCAATATGGCGTTCAAAAAAATCCAACTGGGTGGCCTGGGCCGTTAGGGTTTTCTTTAGGCATTTTCCGGCAAACTGTTGCAGGTCATCTTGCAGGCCAGAAGCGACTTTCCGTTCCCAATCATCACGCAAAGGGATACCATCAAGTTGTTGCCGGATTTCATTCAACCCGAGTTGCTGGTCAATAACATCCAATAATGCCAAAACAACTTCAATATTTTGTCCCGTTTCTGCCGCTAACGACACGATGAAGGGAAAATCTTGACTATCGGCAATTAAAGCCAGCTTTTCGGCCAGTTTTAAGGGAATCTGATCCTGTTGGTATTGGTTTAGCAAGATTTGCCAAGCATCAAGCTTGTGTCGGGCAAGGTAATTCGCGTAGTCCTTCAAATACGCTTTATAGCTGGCTAGTATTTCAGTTTCGGGGCGGATGGCACTGCCGTGCAATATCGCCCAGCGGCACATTTCGGCCAACATATTCTCCAACTGGATTAACAATCGATATTGCGTGTCTGATGGGATTTTGTTGTCTAACGACCCGATTTCATACCGAAGCGAATCGGCATCCAAAATCTGGTCAAATGCCAAGTAGCAATTGACGGAAACCAAGATGTTGCCGTTTTCGCCAGCATCATCAAGGTTTAAAAAGCTGCAGCCTGCTTGGTTGACGACCTTATTGCTGATGACTGTTGCCTTGATCTCATTCGCTAAAGGGTGGTCGGTAAGGCGCTCTTTGAACGGCCCGCTAAGTTGGGCAGGGAAATAAGCGTTTAAGTACGGTGCATAGATCGCATTATCGAGTCGCCCCGCGTGAACCTGCATAGACTGGGATAAATACATTTTACTGGTTGCCATCAAATCGGCCAGTTCTGGGCGGGACATGGTTTGTCCGGGACGGGACAGGATTTCTTTCGTTGGCGCGAAAGATTCAACTGCCCTGTCTAAAAAACCAGCAGCTTCCAAGCGATCCGCAACCTGTAAAAATCCAGCAGGGTTGTCGGCACAACGGCGTTGGTCTAGCGATAAACAAAGGCCCTGGGTAATATTGTCTGCCAGTACTAACTGGCAAACAGCGTCCGTCATGCCAATCAACAAGGATTGATGGTCTTTGATATGGTTTTTCTTGTGGAGTTGGCTGAGTAAAATCTTTAAATTAACTTCATGGTCTGAGGTATCCACTCCTCCTGAGTTATCCACTGCATCGGTGTTAATTTTGCCGCCGCGCAGGTTATATTCGATGCGGGCTTTTTGGGTGAACCCTAAGTTTGCGCCTTCGCCCAGGACTTTAGCGCCCAGGTCACAAGCATCCACGCGCACGTTGTCGTTGCTTTTGTCGCCGACCTCTTCATGTT
The DNA here is from genome assembly GCA_002483425.1 of Methylococcaceae bacterium UBA7658. Lineage (GTDB taxonomy): Bacteria > Pseudomonadota > Gammaproteobacteria > Methylococcales > Methylomonadaceae > Methyloglobulus. Next base: position 31,542 of record DLHW01000069.1, on the reverse strand, counting down.
TTTCAGTGCTGGCTTTTACATAAGTTCCGATTCCACCCAGCCATAGCAGCTCGACGGGCGTGTGCAACAAATAACGGATCAGGGATTCGCCGTCAATCGACTTGAAACGGATACCCAACCATTTTCTGAGTTCGTCCGAAACCGGGATGTCTTTGGCAATCCGGGAATAAACCCCGCCGCCGCTAGAAATCAAGGCCCGGTCATAATCGTCCCAAGAAGACCCTGGCATTTCAAATAAGCGCTTGCGTTCATTAAACGATGCCTCACTGTCCGGTGGGTTAGGGTCGATAAAGATATGTTGGCCGCTGAATGCCGACAACAAACGGATACAAGGCGAAAGCAACATGCCATTGCCGAACACGTCGCCGTCCATGCTACCGATACCGATTACGGTAAAAGGTTCTTGCTGAATATCCTTGCCTAATTCCCTGAAGTGACGTTTCACACATTTCCAAGCCCCACGCGCAGTGATTCCTAATGCCTTATGGTCATAACCGTGCGAGCCACCACTGGCGAATGCATCATTCAGCCAGAATCCGTATTCTGCTGCAACTGCGTTGGCAATATCCGAAAACTTAGCCGTACCCTTATCCGCTGCAACGACCAGATAAGGGTCGGGAGCGTCATGGATGACAATGCCTTCAGGGCTAACAATCGATCCGTCAACATAATTATCAGTCAGGTCCAGGATTCCCCTGATGAGCCGGATATAGGCTTTTTCCCCCGCTACCTTTAAATCTTGCTTAGAACCGTTCCCTTTCACGACAAAACCGCCCTTCGCCCCTGTTGGAATAATCAGGGCGTTTTTGTTGACTTGGGTTTGCATCAAATCCAAAATTTCCGTCCTGAAATCATCAAGGCGGTCTGACCACCGAATTCCACCGCGGGCTATTTTTCCGCACCGTAGATGAATGCCTTCCATATCGACCGCATGGACGTAAATTTCGCAATGGGGTTTTGGCTGGGGTATATCGATAACACCCAGGCTATTGATTTTAATGGCGATGAAATAATCTTGATGAGAGCGGCGATTATGATAATTACTTCTTACCGTTGAATCTATCAGGTTAAAGACTGTGCGTAAAATCCGGTCATCGTTGAGGTCGGACACAGAATCAATGCTTTCCAATAAACGTATCCGCAGCGGAAATAATGCGTGCTCCTCCCTGGACATAGGGTCATCCCATTCAGGGTTGGGGTTGAACCGCGCTTCAAAATAACGGAACAAATCAAGCGCGACTTGAGGGTTGTTAATTAAGGCATGATGAAAACTTGCCTGTGTCGTCCGATAACCAATTTGCAGATTGTAGTTGCGGTAAGTGCGCAATACGTCTATTTCCTGCCAAGCCATCCCCGTTAGGACACATAATTTATTAAGCTCATCATTCTCTACCTTTCCCACCATGATGGCTTGAATGGCTTCCAATAGGCGCGTTTTTAATAAGCTAAACGAAGCGCACTGGTTGTTCGCCGCTTTGATGGTGAAACTTTTGATAGTGACATCAACACCCTCAATTACAAAAGTGAATTGGACTTGGTCCATGACCCGTAAGTGCAGGTTCTCAAGTACGGGAATAAACTCGTCCAAGTAACGCTCTTGTTGACCGTAAAAATGCAGGCGGCAATGCGGATGGTTTGGATAGGACTTGACTAGGCTGACGCTTTCGCAATTCGAGGTTATCAAACGCTCAAGATGCAGGATGTCGTTCAGGGCGTAACGGGGCGAGATCAGGGTCTGGTAGTCTAGTCGAAACAAGCCATGATATTTTTGCCACAATTGCCCGCCTGTCTGTTCGCCTAAACAGCGAACGGCAAATTTCTTTAATCTTGCTTGCCAGGTCGTCGTTCTTTTTAGTATAGGCTCATCCATGTTCATACTTATTATGGGTTAACTTAGCCTTAAACCAATTACTTTAAGTGTTTGATGATCTCAAGGACATTGTGCTCCTTCATTTTGGTATAGGTGACCGAATCCATAACGCTCCTTATAAGGTAAAGTCCCATGCCACTTTCCCCCGGATGTTCAAAATCCGGCAACGGAACTTTTTCCAAGTCGAAACCTTGGCCGTGGTCATAGACCTTAATGTTCAGGTCGTCGTCCTGAAGCTGGATCGTCACCTTGACGCAGTTTTGGGGGTCGTTATCGCAACACCCATGTTTAATGGCGTTGACGGTCGCTTCGGTCAAGACCAAGTTCAGTTGGTAAGCCAGTGCTGCACGGTCGCCTGTATAACTGTCTAGTTCTTTGGCGACACGCTCGCCAATGCTGCCGATAAGGTCAAGGTATTTGGTTTGTGTCGGGACAACAACGTCTACCTGTATAAATGATGGGCACATAAACAATCTCTAAACTTCATTATTAAACGCCTCATCCAAGTCGGCATAAATTTCAAAGACCCGGTTCAGGCGGGTCAGTTCAAACATCGAAAGGACTTGTTTCTGGATATTGGTCAAAGCCAATTTCCCCGATTTCGCGATAACGCCCTTGTTGCCGGACAATAATGCGCCCAAGCCGGAACTGTCGATAAAGCGGACATTCCCTAACCGGACGATAATCCGGCTCTCTCCGCCTTCTATCATCTGTAGGAGATATTCCTTCAACTCACCCGAATTGTGCGCGTCTATCCTTTCGTCCTGGACGGTCAGAACGCTATAACCATTTATTTTTTCCAGCTCCAAATTCACTCTACCACCTTGGGTAATTACTTTTATTGGTTATTTCAAGCAATCACTGCTCGTGGTTTATAACCAAAGCCTATCTTGCTTATCCTATAGAAACAATACATCGTCCTTCCGAATTCATGACTGAAGGGTGTGCTTAAACTCAAAATAAATTGTAAATATCTACCTCGACTTTTTTGGGGCAATGAATATAGTCATATTATTTTTGAAACAGTACCCATGAAGAAATAAATCAATAAATTTAATAATTATAAGACCATACCCAATCTCAAATTATCCCTATTCTTCACAATATTTATCGACTTCACGCAGCACGACATGGGCAAGAAAACTCACAGAAATAGTTTAAACTTAGAGCTTTGCTCATTCCTGCAAAACAAGTTTTATTCTAACCGGTCTGTCAATTCTTGAAGAGATCGGGTTCTTTGCCGTAGGCTATTCTAGCAAGACCAGTTATTTATCTTTATGAACTACCACTTTCGAAATAATTATTCCTTAACGGGGCATAAAACCTTTCAAAGCCAGATTGTTTTCGTGGGAAGCAGGCTAGCTTATTTTTGTTTGGATAGAATCTGAAAGGTTGATGTCACAGTTTATAACATACGTAGACGCGTTTCGATTTCATAGCCAGTAAATTTAACGTGAATCCATAGCTATCGGCAGCGGAGTAACAGTGTATGGCCAACCCTGATCCATTTAACGCACTCCAGCAACACAGGATCGGTAATGCCGAGCCATTCGCTTACTATTCCCTACAACGGCTTAAGCAAGCACGTGTGGCCAGTCTGGATCGCCTGCCTTATTCGATTAAAATTCTGCTCGAATCCTTGTTACGCAATTGCGACAACTACATCTGCACTGAAGACCACGTCTTGAGCCTTGCCAATTGGCAACCACAGGGAAATAGGTGGGAAATCCCTTATAAACCGGCACGGGTGATCCTACAGGATTTTACGGGTGTTCCTGCGCTGGTTGACCTAGCTGCCATGCGGGATGCCATGAAAAGGCTCGGCGGCGATCCGAAAAAAATAAACCCATTGATCCCTTGCGACCTGGTCATAGACCATTCCGTGCAAGTGGATTATTTCGGTAAAGCCAATTCCTTGCCATTAAACGAAGCCGTCGAGTTCGAAAGAAATGCCGAACGCTATGAATTCCTTAAGTGGGGGCAGGCTGCTTTCCAAAATCTCCGGGTCGTCCCGCCATCCACCGGCATCGTCCATCAGGTTAACCTTGAATACCTTTCTCAGGTGGTCTTTTACAACCAAGAAAAGAACCTTTGTTACCCTGACAGTTGCGTTGGCACTGACTCCCACACACCCATGGTGAACGGCCTTGGCGTACTGGCTTGGGGCGTGGGCGGTATTGAAGCAGAAGCCGTCATGTTGGATCAACCCATTTACATGCTGATGCCCGATGTCATTGGCATCAAGTTGACCGGAAGCCTCCCTGCGGGTGTTACAGCTACAGATTTGGTGCTACGCATAACAGAACTCTGCCGGGAGTTCGGCGTAGTGGGGAAGTTTGTCGAATTTTATGGCGCAGGACTGTCGGCACTGACCATCCCTGACCGTGCCACCATCAGCAATATGGCGCCTGAACAAGGCTCTACGGTCAGCTTCTTTCCCATCGACGATGAAACGCTTAACTACCTGCGGCTTTCCGGGCGCGACTCCCAACAAATAGCCCTTACGGAGTGGTATGCGAAAGCGCAAGGACTGTTCCGAACTGACAATACCCCTGACCCGGATTTTACGCAGGTCATGGAGATTAACCTTGAAAGCATTGAACCCGCCCTGGCCGGCCCTAAACGTCCGCAAGACCGAATTCCGCTCAGCCAAGTCGGCCCGACATATCGGCAAATGTTAATGGCTCCTTCCGGTTTTAAAGGCATGGGGCTTTCAGAAGGCGACCTGAACCGAAATGCAGTGGTTTCACTGCACGAAACACACGAAACCATAACCCACGGCACCGTCGTGATCGCCGCGATAACGTCGTGCACCAATACCAGCAACCCTTCCGTGATGGTGGGGGCTGGCCTGCTGGCAAAAAAAGCCGTCGAAAAGGGGCTTAAGGTCAAGAACTATGTTAAGACATCGCTTGCGCCGGGATCAATGGTGGTGTCCGAATACCTGAAAAAGTCGGGATTGTTGCCTTATCTGGAACAACTCGGCTTTTATTTAGTGGGTTTTGGTTGCACCACCTGCATCGGGAATTCTGGGCCGCTTGAAGAACCGGTCGCCAAGGCAATATTGGAAAATAACCTTGTGGTATCGGCTGTGTTATCGGGCAACCGTAACTTTGAAGGCCGGGTACATCCACTGACCAAAACCAACTACCTCGCATCGCCGCCCCTTGTTGTTGCGTATGCGCTGGCGGGATCAACGGCTGTGGATATAACCAAAGACCCAATTGGCTATGATATGGATGGGGAGCCGGTGTACCTTAAAGAGATCTGGCCTACCCCTGACGAAATAGCACAAACCATTAACCGCTTTGTGACCCCGGACATTTTTACACAACGCTATGCCCAAGTATTTTCGGGTTCAGAATCTTGGCAAAAAATAACCATCACGGGTTCAGAACTTTACCCGTGGAACGACAATTCAACCTATATTCGTCCACCCCCATTTTTCGATGATTTAGACCTCAACCAACAAGTCATCAAGCCGCTTGAAGGCTTAAGGGTGCTGGCCTTATTTGGGGATTCGGTGACAACCGACCATATTTCACCGGCGGGCCAAATCGCCCCGGATTCTCCCGCAGCGCACTATTTACTGGAACACGGCATAGGCCGCAAGGACTGGAACAGTTACGGCTCCCGCCGTGGTAACGATCAAGTCATGTGCCGAGGGACATTCGCCAATATCCGTATCCGCAACCAACTGGTGTCAGGATTGGAAGGTAATGTTACGGTTTATCATCCCAATGGGGAACTGATGACTTTTTATGATGCCGCGATGAAGTATAAGGAAAACGGCGTTCCGTTGTGTATCCTGGCGGGAAAGGACTACGGCTCCGGCTCATCGCGTGACTGGGCGGCAAAAGGCCCTTTTATGCAAGGCGTGAAAGTGGTGATCGCCCAAAGTTATGAAAGGATTCACCGCAGCAACCTTATTGGGATGGGTTTATTGCCTTTACAGTTTATGGACGGCGAATCGGCATCAAGCCTCGGACTTACGGGTACGGAATCCTATGCCGTCAATTGGGTCGATGCATTTAAGCCGGGTCAAAAGGTTACCGTTACGGCAACAACCTCATTTGGGAACCGTATCAGCTTTAAGACAATCAGCCGTATCGACACGCCGATTGAAATGGAATACTACCGGGACGGGGGAATTCTCCGTACTGTGTTAAAAAAGCTGATCAACGATGACAAATGAGCAGGATAATCCCGCAGCTAAGCATCGGGAGTGAAGTCTAACCTTAACTTGAGCGAGGTAGTTAACTATGGGCTGGAGAGAACGCAAACATGAAGAAACCTATTCCGATGAAGACGTGGAAGCAAGGTTGAAAGAAGAACTGCCGCATTGGTATTTGGAAAACGGCTGGATTCGGCGTAAGTACAAGACTAGCGGTTGGAAAGGGACGTTGATGGTCGTCAATACCGTCGGGCATCTCGCAGAAGCGGCGTTCCATCATCCCGACCTGACGGTCTCATACGCCTTTGTCATCGTCAAGCTGATGAACCATGCCGCCAAAGGCATCACCAACAAGGATTTCGAGCTGGCGCATAAAATCGAAGACGTAGTCATGTGGCAACCCGGCAAGGAAGGCGGCGCACTGGAAGGCACACCCGACGACCCGCGTTTCAAATATATCAAATATGATTAACAGGCCATGTGAATTGAACCTTATCAAATGGCATAACTAACTGTCTTGGAGGTGGATATGAATGAAGACACATTGAACATGGAAATCAGGAAGTTCCTGAAAAAAGCCGGCGTTTCCTCTCAACGCGAGATCGAACACGCCGTGCTCAAAGCGTTTGATTCCGGGGATTTGTCGGGTGAAGAGACGCTCGCCGTCAAAATGACTTTGACCGTACCTACAGTCGGCTTAAGCCATTCTATCGAAGGAGAAATTGCCCTCGAATAACGCCTATAGATTATCTAATGACCGGGAGACCGACTATGACTAAGCGAAAGCAATACGAAAAGGTTCAAGAGGACATCAAGGAAGCGGTGCAATCGGGTTTCGGAGTGCATGAAAAGATCAAGGCTATTACCCTCAAAGCACTGACGGAGCGGCAATTGGATAAGGAAAACATAAAAAATGTTGCCGAAGCGGCGAGTAAAGGGATTTATGAGGGCATGACGGCACAAAGCGAACAAGCGAAAGAGGTATTCTCACATGCGGCGACAGCTTTGGATGATGCCCTGGCGATTGCGGCGGAAGCCTCCAAATTAGCCATTGAGGAAGCTGCATCTAAAGTGAATGAGTATTCCCATCATGACTTAAACGGTGCGACCGACGACTTACAAGGCATGGAAACTACCTTTCTGGATTCGCTGGAAAAAGCCGCTAAAGACGGCAACCAGATGGTTGCCGATATTATCGGCGATTTTGTTAGCCATGCCCGGCAAAGCGGGACGGCTGTCGGCAAACAAGTCTTAATAGCCCTTGATGCGTTGAAAGCATTACCGCATTTGAGCAAAGAAACGGTCGTATCAAGCACGGTTGCGACTACCATTACCTTGGCGCAAATAGGCAGCGGCATTTTATCGGGGATCGCAGAAAGCCTTCAATCATCAAAGTCCAAAAAATAATGTCCTGGTAACGCCATGTTGTGGGAAATGCTGAATGCGGCGAGGGATCTGGGCAGGGTTCAAGATATCGCAGCCGTAATGATACGCTACGGCTTTGGCGGTTTTGTCCGTAAGCTGGGAGTCGGCAGCGCATTGGAGCGTACAGGCAGGATATTGCATTGGAAACAAGTGGAAGACTTCACTGCGCTCGACACGCCACAACGAATCCGGCGTGCCTTGGAAGATTTGGGGCCAACTTTTATCAAGTTAGGACAAATTCTTGCAACCCGCGTCGATTTGTTCACACCCCCGTATATTGCCGAATTTGAAAAACTACAAGACCAGGCGCCTCCCGTTCCCTTTGAGGAACTGCTGCCGCAGATAGAAGAAGACATCGGGGGCAGTATCGATGAAATTTTTTCCCAAGTTGACCGGCAACCGCTTGCAGCCGCTTCCATTGCCCAAGTCCATAAAGCAGTATTAACTGATGGAACCCAAGTTATCTTAAAAATTCGACGGCCTGGGCTGCGTAAAATCATCGAGGCCGATTTACGGCTGTTGTACCGTATTGTCGATATTGTTGAATCTGAATTTCCCGATATTCGCCGCTTCCATCCGCGTGAAGTGCTCCGCCAGTTTAACCAATCGTTGCGCCGTGAGCTTGACCTTGCCGGTGAGTGCAGGAATGCGGAGCGGGTTGCAGCAAATTTAGCCGATGACCCCAATATCGCCATCCCAAAGGTTTATTGGCAATGGACAGGGGAGAGGATCAATGTCCAGGAATATATCCAAGGCATTCAGGGCAGGGATCTTAAAGCGATAGAAAAATCAGGGCTGGACAGGAAACTACTGGCTGACCGGGGCAGCAAAGCCATCATGAAAATGATCATGGAAGACGGTTTTTTCCATGCCGACCCACATCCCGGCAACATTTTTTATCTGCCGGATAACAGATTGGCGTTCATTGATTTCGGCATGGTAGGCCGCTTAACTGAAGAACGCAGGGAGCAAGTCGTCAGTTTGCTGTACGGAATGATCAACCATGCCCCGACGAAAGTGGCGGAAATACTCGAAGACTGGTCAGACAACATTTATACCGATGAAGATGCGTTAACCGTTGACATAGAAGCCTTCGTCGATCAATACAGTTCCCTCTCCTTAAAGGACTTGAGCCTCACTGCCTTGTTAAGCGACTTGATGGCATTATTGCGCGACCATAAGCTGATTTTGCCGCCCGACCTTGTATTGCTTATCAAGGCTTATATCACTTTGGACGGCCTCGGCAGGTTTCTTTATCCTGACTTTAATACCTTGGTATTCGCCTCCCCCTATATCCAAGAAATCATGATGGAACGCTATCGGCCAGAAGCCATTGCCAAGCGGGGTTGGCATAATCTGCTCAGCGTGGCTGACTTGCTGTCGAGCCTGCCCAAAGATATGCGTAAATTGATACGCGCATCGAGGAAGGGCGCTATCCAGGTTGATGTCACGGTCAGGCATCTCGACCGTTATGTCAGCACGATGGATATCGCCATTAGCCGGTTAACCATGGGCATGGTGACCGCCGCGCTCATCATCGGTTCTTCCATTATCATGACCATAAAGGGCGGCCCGGAGTTATTCGGCTTACCTGCGTTTGGTTTCCTTGGCTACACTTTTGCTACGGTGGGCGGCGTTTGGTTGCTGTTTTCTATTTGGAAAAGCGGTAGTGGTCGATGAACGCAATTATTTATTTCTGTCATCAACCTGTATCATGGCCATGGTGTGGCGCAATCGTACTATGTTTTCTGTTACCCATTAGAAAATCCGATTTTTAGGCTAGGGTAGCTCACCAGCCAATTTTTAAAATCATGCGTTGAAATAACCCCAAACACAGTTCTTTTTAAGGTGACTTCGGCAGTTGCCCGCAGATCATCAGTCAACAAGGCGACTTCGCCAATGCCTGAGTGCGATTCCCGTATCGTGACTTCTTTGCTGTTACCATCATCGCTAACTACTCGCACTTCGCCAGAAAAAATCACCAATACCGTGTTGGCCTTGTTTGTTTCCAAACCTAAAACATCTTTCCTGAGATAATGCACAGTTTTGGCTTTTCCCATAAGATTGCTTAAGCCGGTTTCAGGAACATTTGACAATATTTGGATATTATTGGCCTAAAAATATGGCGACTTAAAATTTGTCGATTTCGATTGCTGCAACCTGCCCCCTATCGCAGCCGTCTCCATTAGATCCATGGTTTTCATTGGGAACCTCATTTTGGTAAAAACTTTAAAAATGCCAATTCTTTGGGAATTGACTTTCATGCTTATTGACATGTCGCTGTTTCACCCCTGTTAGCCAGCAATGAAATCACGTCTTCGCAATGGATGATACTACTGTCTCCAGATCGCTCCTGAATAAAGGCCGCCAAGGTCGTTATATTGCGCCAGTTTAAACTGTCGTTGACAAAGTAAAAGGCCGCCAACAACAACTCAGCCAGCTTCCCTTTGCGTTCAGCCTTATTCGGCATGAAGCACGCCATATATTCATTAACAAGATCCATTTCTTGGACACCAGCATAGTTGTGTAACGCTCTCAAATTTACTGAATGCGCGTTGAATATTCCGCCATCGCGCAAAGCTATATACTTGACTTCCGCCAGTGGCCCTGTGAGAAGGTTGCTGATGTCGGCCTCGAAAGCGCAACGGTATTCCGCTTGATGAAACCAAGAAAGTGAATCTGTAGCTTCGGCATAACAAAAAGGCAAACTTTGTATCAAACGTCCGCCAGCAATTATTGCTGGATTCTGGATATATTTTTCAGTCGATAGATTTGATCGGGATTTAAATAGTCCTCCCGTTTTGGTCAAGATATCAAAATAGACCGCAGGCAATTGTTTTTGTTTGTTACCATGGCATATGGCTACGGCTTGTCCTGCTACACGATAAAAGGCTTTTTTATCCATTTCTGTTACAACACCTCGGTACGTAATAGAGGACATAGCCTTATAGTATTTCATGATAATTCCATAACAAATTTAGATAGTTGCAGATAAGCTCAAAAAAGCCATCAATACTGCCTTAGCAATAAACAAGGGACTGTTTATGAACCAGTTGAATTAAAAAACATATTTTTCTTTACCTTTGCTTCATTAATGCCTAATACAATTAATTATGCATATTGTTTTTCAATTTGGTTTTAAAACCCAAGCCATACAGTTTCAATATGCCCCTGACGTTGCCCAAAATAAATCAGTGCGACTGTCATAAAGATTAATCTCACATCCCGGATTTACGGGTGTGAAAGTTGAAAATGTTGGCAATGCCATTTGCGGACTCCTTGCTTGATTTATTTGCCCACTGAGGTGCGAAACCTGCTTGTTTAATTGATACAACATATAGGCCTGTAATCCCAAGGTAATCAATATAGGTAGGGTTGCGGCTATTATCAATTTGTTATTCATGGTTGCTCTCCCCTAATTGGACATAGTATATGAAAATGGCTTTAGCAGGTTGTCAGGCTGCCGTTTAACTTATTCTGGCATTGTTGTTCAGTACCCTAACGCCATAGCTGAATTCATTTTCTCCCTCAAACTGACCGTCCAATTCGATTCCTTTTGCAAAATCTTTATTTTTCATGCGCCGATAAGGTTTCTTTAAACCTTGGTTTTCCCTTTCTGGCAGATAGGCCGGTTTATGCTGTTTATTTAAGGACTTGAACATTTTTCCCCCACTAATTTGCGGGTTCGATCTGATATTTGAAGTTGCTGTTAGGCATAGGCAATAAATTTATTGCATTGAGTGCAGGCCGATCATATTGCCTTCGGTATCGTATACCAGGGCAATAAACCCATGCTCACCGATAGACATTTTTTCGCTAAATATACTGCCTCCGTTTTGGCCGGCACGGGCGGCTGCTACCGCACAGTCTTCACAACCAAAGTAGACCAACGTACCACCGCTGCCAGGGTTGTAACCCTCCATTTTTACCAGCATCCCATTTGCGCCAGGCGTAGTCATGGCAGCCTCTTTAGCCATCGGAAAGCTCCACATCTCCATATCCGCTTCATTACACATTTCCTCAGTCGGAGCGGGCATTATTTCCAACTTAACTTCCAGTGTGGCTTCGTAGAATGCTTTGGCGCGCGCCATGTTTTCTACATAAATTTCAAACCAGACAACTGGATTGCTATTCATTATCTTTCCTCTTTTGTGAAGCAATCGTAAAAATGCCTAAGCATTACAGCCAGGAACTTGCTATCGCTTGAAGTAATAAGAATCAGCGCCATTTTTGTTGGATCTCCCTGTTTGTTGGAATGCACTTGAAATACATTTAAGCCAAAAATAATGAAAAATAAAATACGTGCAAGCCCTTATGTGATAACACGTAGGAATGTTATCCCTAGTTAAGGAGCGGCTATTCCGTCTTGGCCTGTCAAGTTGGTTTCGGGTTGCAGCAGCGCTTGGATGGTTTTGATCAATTCTTCGATTTGGACGGGTTTATTAAGAACAGCAAACCTACCAAAATTAGCTGCTGATAGTTCCTTATGAGGCGCGCTATAGCTTTTGAGAAAGATAATGGGCACACGGATGTGACGTTGCTTGAGTTCGTCCCGAAACTCCAAATTAGTTAATCCTGAATCGTTGGCGTCAAGTATCAGGCAGCCTGGCGTTCCAAGATCATGGGCTGTAAAAAAATGTTCAACACTATGAAATGACTTTTGGGCAAAGCCTGCGCTTTCTATAAGCATCCCAAGACTGTCACGAACCGCATCGTCATCTTCGATTATATAGACACAAGGTTGGACATTCACATAACTGGCTTCTGATTTGGCGACGACAAAAAGGAACTAAACACTTTTAAAGTGAGCCTTTAACGAAGGGTTTGCAAAGCGACGGCTAACAATTCACTGATCTTTCCCTATTCCAGGTGCTAAGTTAACTAGAAATTGTCAGGCAACTTTTTTCTCACCCTTATAGTTATTAGCAGTGGCGCTAGATGTCCATTGCTTAGGTAGCGGTATTAGCTGATACCTGTACTTTTTCATCTTGTTGAGAAATGACTGCGCTTGCAAGTGAGATTCAAACGGGCCATGAAAAGCAGCCTGCCCGTCAAACCGCCTTACCCGCATGGCTTCCGGCCAAGTAACCACATAATAACCAGGCGTCAAAGGATTGCCGTGATTGGTGCAATAACTCCGCTGATAGGATTCGGGATCAATGAGCCAGAAATCGGGGATGACTTTAACAATCTCTTGAATATCGTAATCTGGATCCATTGTGTAGTACCTATTGGATAGAGTGAATTAAAACTTGATGCTGCCAACTTAAGCTAACCTGCGGCATCGAAATGGAAAAGGCGATTCCCATACCTAAGGGGGTAGGTAATTAACCTATTGCCTATAGCGGTTATACTTTTCGGAAAGGTTTGTTTGGGAATCGCCTTTGTCGATATTAAAATAAATACCGGAACAAATTAACATACGGGCAAGCTCTTACGTGTTGGCACGTAGCCTGCTTACATTATCTTATCGACTGATGGTGGGCATCCACATCCCTCCAGGTTAATTTTTTATAGATGAGTCGTAACTGCGGCGGCCCATTTGACTGGGGTTGTCGTACCCGAAGGCATGTAGAGACGCTAGGTTTTGCGTCCCTACAACTACTTGATATGGATTAATCAGGAGTTTTCGCGCTTGGTTTCAAATGAAAACCGGATCGCTTCGCACTGCCGCGCCAATTCCAGAAAATTGGCCGCCCCGGTTTTTCTTAAGATATTGGTGCGATGGAGTTCAACGGTACGGAAACTGATGCCCAATTTCTGGGCTATTTCCTTATTAGGGATACCCGCTATAGTCAGCGGCAATACATCCATTTCGCGGGGAGTGAGGGTATTCAAGAGGTTACGTAATTCCATCTCGCCTTTATGTTGTTCGCGCATCTCGGCTTCGTTTTGCAGTTCTGTTTGGATGCGTTCGATCAACTCGTTAATTTTGACGGGCTTCGTCAGAAAGTCCACGGCACCGGCTTTTATCGTGCGGACGCTCGTAGGGATGTCGCCGTATGAAGTGAGGAAAATGATAGGCAAACGGATATTACGGCGGTTGAGTTCCGCTTGTAATTCATCACCTCTCATACCCGGCATGTTGATGTCCAGCACCAGGCAACCTGACGTTCCTGGCGTATAAGTTTCAAGAAAGCGTTCCGCATTCTCAAACGCCTGGCAGTCAAGGCCGACGGTTTCGATAACCATCGCAAGGCCGTCACGCACCGCCTCATCATCATCGACTATAAAAACACAGGGCTGGCTTTTCATGACACAATGGGCAAAGTAAAGTGTACGCTGATGCCGCAATCGGCGTTTTGTTCGGCCCACATTTTTCCGCCATGGGCTTCGATCAAGGCTCGGCTGATGGCAAGCCCCATGCCTAAGCCCGTCTTTTTTGTAGTGTAAAAGGGTTGGAACATTTTATTCAAGGAGTCGATGTCGGGCACACCTACCCCGCTGTCGCAGACCGATAACAGCACCAACGCTGGGTTAAGGGGTGAAAGACGGCTTGTTACTGTTATTATTCCCGTACTTTTTCCCTTTTCTTGCATGGACTCCAAACCATTGTTCAACAAAATGACCAACACTTTTTGGACTTGCAAGGCATTGGCCATAACCATCGGCAATCCGGCGGCAAGATTGGGTTCAATTTTACAAGCTCCCAATTGTCCCTGCGCCTTCACGAGGTCAATCGCGTAGTTGACCGAGTTATTAATATCCACCGGCTCGCTGCTGGTCTCGCCTTTATGCAACAAGGCCGTTAATTGTTTAATGACATCACCGGCACGCTGCGCCTGTGCGCCGCATTTTTCCATGACTTTGGCGAGCTTTTCCGGATTCTGTTTGTCCGATTTCAATGCATCTTGCGCCACATAAGCATAGTAGGATATGGCCGTCAGGGGCTGGTTAAGCTCGTGGGCGATAGCCGCCGCCGTCTGGGTGGCGACATATAATTGGAATGATTTTTCCATCTCACCGCGTCGCGTGTTTAGCTCCTTTTCTTTGATATAGTCCGTAATATCCAAGTTAAGCCCTAACATCCGGCAAGGCTTGTCATCTTGGTCGCGTAATAAGGCGCCGCGAGAGTGAATCCAGCGGTATGAACCGTCTTTGTGCCGCAAGCGGAACTGTAATTCAAAATTCGGTTGCCGGCCCGCAATATAGTTTTCAGTTGCCTCTAATACCAACGCACGGTCGTCAGGATGTAGGCGGTCATTTCTCCGATCCCATTGCAGCAGCAAGTCATTGTCATCCAAGCCGAGTTGCCGGTTCCATTCGGGCGACAAATAAAGCCTGTTTGTTGTCAAATCCCAGTCCCAGTAACCTGCTTTCACTTCTTCGATGACAAGTGCAAGCCGTTCCTCGGTTTCACGCAACGTGGCTTCCGCCTGTTTGCGTAAGGTAATATCACGGCTTACGGTGGCGAGCCCAATCGGTTCCCCTTGGTCGTTGGTAATATAAAAAACGTGATAAATCATCCAAAGTGCAGCTCCGGTCTGGAAATGCCGGAAGCGGATTTCCACTTCACCGTGTTTTTCCCGTATGACCCGGGGGAAGAACTCTTCAATAATGAAAGTCCGGTCTTCGGGAAAAAAGAATTCCTGTACGGGGGTCTTTAAAGCCTGTTCCAGGCTGTCTAGCCCGACCAGGCGTACCCCGGCGGCGTTAACGTAGAACGGCATGAAGTTCATGTCGCACATCCCAATGAATTCTTGGCTGTTATCCGCGAGGGAGACAAATTTTTGCCGTTCCAGTTCCGCTTGTTTTCTGTCTTCAATATCGGTGACATGCACTACGATCCCTTTGACATTGCCATTTGCATCCTTGTCGGGAATATAATTGCCATGTACCCAGCGTGGCTTACCTGTCCCGTAAGGAATTTGGTAATCGAAGCTGACCCGCTCGCCCGACCGCGCCCGCTCGAGATTGGGGCTAACGATGCCCCAGGCTTTTTCACCGATAATTTTCTGCGCTGCATGTCCGATGATCTGTTCCGAATGCAAGCAAAACCAGTTTTCGTAGGTCTTATTGACCCGCAAATACCTGAAATCGGTGTCCAAGTAAGAAATCAGGGCCGGCGTAGCGTTCATAATCAGCTGTAATTCGTTTTCCCGTTCTTGTAATGCCTGTTCAGCAAGTTTGCGGCGAGTGATGTCCTGAACATAACCCTGCCAAAGAATGCTACCGTCTGCCTCATGTTGGGGTATGGAATGGCTTTCGAGCCAAATTTCACCTTTGTTGGGATGATTATAACGAAACGCGCCTTGCCAAGGCTCTAAGGTACGGGCGGACTCGGCGGTCGTTGCATTAACGTTGCCGATGTCGTCAGGATGGATACGAGCAAAAACGGGGTTGAAATCCTCTGATAGGGTTTCGGTGCTAAGTCCAAAAACGGATTCGACCGCAGGGCTGGCGTAGGGCATTTGAGATGAACCGTCGGGGCCCATCCTAAAAGAACAAATGAGTCCAGGTACCGATGCCGCAATCTTGGCCAGTTGATCTTGAAGCTTCAGTTGCCCTCTTAATGCTAGTTCTGCCTGCTGACGGTCGGTAACATCCCGCATGATAGTGGTAAACATTTTCT
This sequence comes from Methylococcaceae bacterium UBA7658, assembly GCA_002483425.1. GTDB lineage: Bacteria > Pseudomonadota > Gammaproteobacteria > Methylococcales > Methylomonadaceae > Methyloglobulus. Next base: position 15,501 of record DLHW01000069.1, on the reverse strand, counting down.
TGCCATTAATTTCGCAGTACGAAATAGATGCTTCAATGGGAAACTCCTCGCCATTGGACCGCAAACCCAAAACAGCGCCCAATTTGCCCATTTTTCGGCTGGTAACGCCGGCTTACCCGAAAGTACTAATGTAAATGCCATGGCTGTGACGAAACTGCTCAGGTATAAAACGCCCGATATTATTTCCAAGAACCTCTTCCGCCTTACAGCCAAACATAAGTTCTGCTGCGGAGTTAAAAATCAAAATATTTTGGTCGCCGTCAATTGTGATCATCGCATCCATTGACGACTCAACAATTCCAATATAACGCAGTTCATTCTCCAACAGCTTTTGTTGAATCAGCTTAAGGTCAGTGATGTCTTGGGTAGTGCCGAATCCACCCAGTAAATTTCCTTTATTATCAAATTCCAGTTCAGCCCGTTCGCGCACCCATTTCACTTTGTCTGCTACGATAATCCGGTGTTCTATGTCGTAAGGCTCGCCTCTCAGCGCCGCTTGCCATTTTTGGTCGACATAGTCCCGGTCTTTTGGATGAATGGTGGCAAGAAATGTTTCATAGGTCATCGGCCTTCCTTTGGGGAGGCCAAAAATACGGTGATTTTCGTCTGACCAGTCCAATTTGTTACGCAGCACATCCATCCGCCAGTTGCCGATCATGCCAATGATTTCCGCATGGTCTAAATCCTGCTGTTTTACTAGCAAGTCGACAGTCAAGTTTCTGTGGAAGCTGGTTGTAGCAACGAAAACAACCGCTAAAAGGCTGAAACCAACGTTTAGAATGATGGCATCTTGCGGGCTTGAAGCCCAAAGGGGCAGCATCACAAGGTCATTGACCACAATAAAGGATAAAATCAGCGCGAGGATGGCAGAGCCCTTCCCGAACCAATAAGCGCTTTGAATAATCGCGAAAAAAAACAATAAGAACACGGCGCGTTGGCCGATCACAGGGATATTCCGGGTTCCAACAGCGGCAATAATCACCAAGCTTAACGTTAAGCCGTACTTAATCCAATTCGGCTGCTTATCAAAATAGAATAAAACAGATTTTCTCGTAAGGCTGGAAACGTTCATCCAAGCGTGGCACTGTGTAAATTCATGGCGGAGTTAAGGTTGATAGCAAAACATAAGCTGAAAGTTGTGAATAAGGCATGCAGTAATTCAGAGGACTTGGAATAACCCAAAAGAATATCAATTGGCGGATTTCTTCATCTGGTTGCAAGGCAGGTTAAATATACGTATCGATATTAAGCAAAAATTAAAAATGATTGTCAAATAAAGCGTTAAGAAAAAAACAGCGCAATCTAATTAAGAATAATGATTGCTATCTTCTTAGCCGATTGCGACCAAGGGCGCAGGCAGCCCAAAATTTATACGTTGCTAAACGCTATTAATTATGAAAATTATTACGGTATCAGACATCCAAAAACTGATCGAACATATTGGCCTGGAGCGTTTTTTTAAGCGTGTTACAGCCGCATTAGAGGAAGACTTTAGCCGTTGGAAAGAATTTAGATTATCGCCGCGCCACGCGACGCATTATCCGCATGGCGTTATCGAATTGATGCCCTGCGCCAATCAACAACTGTACGCTTTCAAATATGTCAACGGCCATCCTGGTAACCCGCTTAAATGCAAGCTCAGCGTTGTTGCCATCGGCTTATTAAGCGAAGTTGCGACTGGCTATCCGCTAATGATCAGCGAAATGACTTTATTGACCGCGATGAGGACAGCGGCAACCGGAGTCCTGGCAGCAAAGTATCTCGCCCGTAAAGAGTCGAAAACTTTGGCTATTATCGGCACTGGCGCGCAATCTGAATTCCAGGTGACAGCATTCGCCGCTTTTTTCCCGCTTGTGGAAGTCCGTTTTTATGATATTGATCCCCAGGCTATGGGCAAGTTTACCAAAAACCTTGACGGACGGCAGTTTAGACTAATCCCTTGCGGTAGTATTACCGAAGCCGTACGTCATGCTGATATTGTGATTACGGCGACCGCCGCCAAAAAGCGGCAATCCTTGTTGAATTTTGAAGACATTGCTCCAGGTGCTTTCATATTGGCGATGGGCGGCGATTGTCCGGGGAAGACCGAACTGTCCGCTGAATTCTTAAATCAAGTCAAAGTGGTCGTCGAATACGGGCCACAAACCCTGGTAGAAGGCGAAGTGCAACAATGTCCAACCAATCGCATCTATGCCGAATTGTGGGAATTGGTCTGCAAGCATAAGCCTGGAAGGCAAGATATTAATGAGATTATTCTGTTTGATTCCGTTGGTTTTGCTTTAGAAGATTACTCGGTACTCCGTACTGTCTTTGACTTGGCACAAGAATATCGGCTAGGGACAGCTTTGCCTTTAATTCCTGAACTTATAGATCCTAAAAACTTATTTGGTTTGCTTGAAACAGGCGAGCGTTCAGGTTCACCGTAGAAAGCCTCAATCAAAGCCTTCATCAAGTACAAGGTAAGATTGTTGACATCATGTTCGGGCGTAAATTCGCTTATTTCCAGGCCGCAGACCTTTGGATGCCGGTGAATCAAAGATAGCGCGGCAAGCAATTCTTTGGCTTTAATGCCGCCGCACACGGGTGTTTCAACGCCGGGTGCATCTGTTGGATCGATAACATCCAAGTCAATGCTGATGCCAATGGTTTGGCATTTTTGGCTTAGAAAGTCGATAGCTTTAATTAACGCAGAACCAATCCCATTCATTTGGTTGGCAAAAACAATTTTTACGCCTGCTTGCTTTAATAAGCCGTATTCTTCCTGTTCATAATTTCTAATCCCGATCAGAATAAGGTTAGCCACATTGACAACACGAGAACTTGGGTAAAGCGCTGCCAGCTTACCATCCGCCTTGCCTAACAGCGCAGCCACCGGCATACCATGAACATTGCCGGATGGCGACGTAGTGAAAGTATGTGCGTCCATGTGTGCATCCAGCCAGATCAAGCCGAATTTATCGGATTGTTGCATAGCATTTAAAACACCAGCCCATGTCCCCATCGCACAGGAATGGTCGCCACCGATGACAAGAAAGCGTTGGTTCTCTTTTGTCCGGCCTTCGGTAAACTGGCTGATAGCCTTGTTAAGATTGGCTAATTTGTCTTCTTTTGAACCTTGCGATTCAGGATAGAGTAGTTGCCACTGGAGCTGCAAACGGTTTTGTTTTTGTACCTTAAACAATCTCTGATTAAGTCCTACGACAGGTTCAGGGCGAACGGTAAGCTGTTGATTCCGTTCGTACGGAGCTTGTCGAACCACGAACGGAGTCAACTTGTTCAAAGATTCATTAAATAGGTCACGTAACATTTCTGCCGCAAAACCACAGTAATGCATCGGCCCGCCCAAGCATGAAACTACGCCTAAAGTTTGTACGGCAACCATAAGATAACCTCAACCCAATGTTTTTTGAGAATACTGGAAACTTTCCTGTCTAATTTGTTATTGTTTAGACCCAAAAAAGATGAGATGAGTCAAGACAAACCTAAAATTATTGTGTATTACGACGGCGCTTGCCCCAAATGTGTTCAGGACAGGCTTACCTACGAAAAACTCGCTGGAAAGTCAGGCGCTTATGTCTGCTGGACTGACATCACTGGGCAAGAAGAGTTGTTACGTGAAGTCGGAATTGATCCCCATAAGGCATTGACTGAACTGCACGTCCAGGATGAAAATCAAAGAATTCTTTCCGAACTGGATGCCTATATCCTATTGATGGGCAAAGTGCCGTTGTTGAAACCATTGGCTTGGTTGATCGGTTTGCCGCTGCTCTGTCCCATGATCGCCAAAATCTACCATTGGCAAATTACCCGCCGATTAATGCTCAGTGGACGGCTTTGATTTAACCATAATGAAAACCCTTTTGACCGTCAGTGGCCTTTGCAGATGATTTTTATAAAAAAATCGGTATCGCAACAATTCTTTAATTTTTCGGTCATAAATGAAAATGGGAAAGAATACGACAGCCAACAACATATCTAATTTAAGTTGTGCGAAACCAACCTTCCTAGCTCCTGGCACAAGTTTTTCTCAGGATAAAAAACAATAATGGGAAATAATAATAGAAAAAGGCGTGTGCCTTGATGAAAAAAATACTGGTAACCGGGGCAACCGGCCAAATTGGCGTTGAGCTGACACAGGCACTGCGTGAGCGCTATGGCGCGGCTTATGTAATCGCTGCCGGGCATATCAGCCAGCCACCAACTGACTTGTCACAGTCAGGGCTTTATTTTCATTTCGACATTCGTGATGCTTCCGCACTCATTCAAATCGTTAAAGACTATCATTGCGACACGATTTTTCACTTGGCTGCATTGCTTTCCGCCGTGGCAGAAACCTCACCGCTTGAGGCTTGGGACATCAATATAAATGGACTTCTTAATGTTTTAGAAGCTGCTCGAATCTACCATTGTGCAGTATTTTTTCCAAGCTCAATAGGCGCATTCGGCCCCGAAACGCCCCGTTTCGATACGCCGCAAGACACTATTCAACGGCCAAAATCACTTTATGGCATCACCAAAGTGTCTGGCGAGTTGCTATGCGAGTATTACCACCATCACTATGGCATAGATACACGCGGTTTGCGTTATCCGGGGCTGATTTCCAACAAAGCCTTGCCGGGCGGAGGGACAACCGATTATGCGGTCGATATTTTTTATGCGGCGGTAAAAAACCGGCATTATGATTGCTTTCTTCGGGCGGATACCCAATTGGACATGATGTACATGCCGGATGCCGTTTCCGCCGCTATCGCCCTGATGGAAGCGGACAGTGACAAATTAAATCATCGTAATGCATTCAATGTGACGGCCATGAGTTTTACGCCTGCGCAGCTGGCCGCGGAAATACAAAAACATCTGCCTGATTTTACGATTGCTTACACTATCGATCCAGTCCGGCAAGCCATTGCCGATTCCTGGCCCATGCACATGGATGACAGCGCCGCTCGATCTGAATGGGGCTGGCAACCCAAGTACGACTTGGAGGCAACCGTTCAGGATATGCTGGAACAAATAGAGTTTAAAAACCGAAAAGTAAAAGAGGACGATTATGTCGCTGGCTAAAGTAGAGCACTTGTTTAATGCCAAGTTAACCGCCTTGCAAGAACAAGGCACTTATAAAGGCAATGAAAAAATCATCTCTGCTATCAAAATGGCTGATGACGGCTTCGGCCCGCGATATAAGCTTGAAGGTTACGGCGACAGGGCTTTCCTGCGGATGAATTCAAATTCCTACCTGGGATTATCGTTACATCCCAAAGTCATAGCAGCGGAAGCCGAAGCCGCCGAAAAATATGGCACAGGACCCGGAGCAGTACGGTTTATCAGCGGCACTTACCAGCCCCATAAAGACCTGGAGAAACGGTTGGCCGAATTCCACGGACGTGAATCCGCCATGCTGTTCAGCGCCGCTTATGCCGCGATGATGGGTGTCCTGCCGCAGTTTATAACGGAAAATACCTTAGTCGTCAGTGACGCGCTTAACCACAGTTGTATCATCAATGCAATTCGTCTGTCCCAGCCCGCCAAAAAAGCCGTTTATCCCCATGCCAATCTTGATGCCCTCGATAAAATTCTTGCTGACAATAGTGGAAAGTTTAAGCGGGTGTGCGTAGTGACAGACGGCATTTTCAGTATGCGCGGCGATCATGCCCGGCTCGACAAGATTAACGATTGCTGTAAGCGGCATGAAACGAACTATGAAGAAGGGATTATTACCATCGTTGACGATTCGCATGGCGTAGGCGCTTTTGGTCGAAGCGGACGAGGCACCGAAGAAGTGACGGGGGCTAAGACGGATATATTGATTGCGACACTGGGTAAGTCACTTGGGGTAAATGGAGGCTATGTGGTCGCCAGTTCCACAGTGATAAATTACCTGCGTGAGACTTCGCCGTTTTATATTTATTCTAACCCGATTACGCCCGCCGAAGCGGCGGCGTCTTTGGCTGCACTGGATATTTTGGATAGCAATGAAGGGTTGCAATTGCTAGAAAAGTTGAGCGGTTATAGTCAATTCCTAAGAACCGGATTGGAACGCATAGGCTATGAAAGCTTGGCGGGAGACCACCCCATCGTGCCAATCTTTATTCGGGACACAGCCAAAACAGTAGCTCTGGTTGACCATTTATTTGCCCAGAATATCCTCGTGACAGGACTGAATTATCCCGTCGTCCCCAAAGGCGAACAAGAAATCAGGTTGCAGGTAAGCGCCGACCATACGGAAAAGGATTTGCAATTTTTGCTGGACAAATTGGCTGAGTTTAAGGGATAGGCAAAAACCATTTTTAAAGCCCCTTTTTAGCCTTACTGATGTGTTTTTTAGATAGCAATAATAAAATAAAACAAACGCCATTACATCAGCTTCATCTTGACCTGGGCGGCAAAATGACCGAATTTTCAGGTTATCAATTGCCAGTCCACTATCAACACGGGATTATTCACGAACATTTGCACTGCCGAAGCCATGCCGGGTTTTTCGACATATCGCACATGGGACAATGCTTGATTTTAGGTGAAGATGCCGCGGATGAAATAGAGCGGATTAGTCCCAGCAACATAACCGGGCTAATACCCGGCCAACAACGTTACACCGTGCTGACAAATGAAGAAGGCGGCATCATAGATGACATCATCATTACCCGGATCGGTTCTGGGTTGAGGATCGTTGTCAATGCAGCTTGTAAAGATAAAGATTTTGATTACTTAACAAGCCACCTGTCCGATCATTGCCAGTTTTTTAGACTTAATGATCAGGCGCTTTTCGCGTTACAAGGACCAAAATCAGTAGCTATCATCAGGAAATATTCTTCATACGCTGCCGATTTGATGTTTATGACGGCTTGCGAATGCGAACTTGGGGGTATCACATGCACAATCAGCAGGAGCGGTTACACGGGAGAAGACGGCTTTGAAATTTCCGTCGTGAGTACCAATGCAGAGGCATTGGCCCGCTTATTACTGGCTGAAAAAGACGTTATTCCCATTGGTTTGGGTGCGCGGGACACGTTGCGCTTGGAGGCCGGATTATGTTTATATGGGCATGAGCTTAACGAAACTATTTCGCCAGTAGAAGCCGGATTGAAGTGGTTAATTAATACTGGCCGCAACGATTTCCCCGGCGCCGACAAAATCAACCTGCAATCTCAACAAGGCGCTGAAAAAAAACGGGTTGGCCTAATAGTTGAAAACAAACAACCAGTACGCGAAGGCAATGTTATTTTGAATGAAAATGATGAGGCCGTAGGCCATGTCACCAGCGGCAGTTATGCGCCTAGTTTGGGTAAACCGATTGCAATGGCCTTGCTGGATCGTCACTATTCCGCCTTAGGTATCCAGGTTTATGCTAAGGTGCGCGGGCAATCCATAACTGTCACTGTCACCCAATTACCTTTCATTCCTCATCGCTATTACAGATAGCCCATGACCACCCCACCCAACAACTTAAACCAATTGGAAATGCGCGGTGATTTTATTCACCGTCATATTGGCCCAACTCCACAACAAATCCATGAAATGCTGGCCGAACTTGGCTTGAATGAATTGGATGAAATCATTGGGCAGGCATTGCCCGCCGATATAGTCAACCAAGAACCGTTGAAACTCACTGAAACGATCAGCGAAAGCGCCGTCACCAAGCACTTACGTAAAATGCGCGAGCGCAATAAAGTTTTCACGTCGATGATCGGCATGGGTTATTACGACACTATCATGCCTGCCGTGATAAAGCGCAATGTCCTCGAAAACCCTGGCTGGTACACGGCTTATACGCCGTATCAGGCGGAAGTCAGCCAAGGACGCCTGGAGGCCTTATTAAACTATCAGCAGATGATTATCGACCTGTGCGGCATGGAAATCGCCAATGCTTCTTTACTTGATGAGGCGACAGCAGCGGCGGAAGCGATGACGATGTCAAGGCGGTTATCCAAAAGCACTGCCAACGCAATAGTGGTCGACCAGGCTTGCCATCCGCAAACCATCGCCGTCGTCCAAACCCGTGCCCATTCTATGGGTTATGAAGTCGTCGTTGCCGATCCATACAGCGATTTACAACACTATGAGTTCTTTGCCGTTGTCGTCCAATATCCCGGCTCGCACGGTGAAATTAAGGATCTGGGCGACATAGCGGAAATCGCACATGTAAAATCCGCATTATTGACTGTTGCCGCCGACTTGCTAAGCTTGGTTTTGTTGAAGCCTCCGGGTGCCTTTGGTGCCGATATAGCCGTAGGTAGCGCACAGCGTTTTGGTGTGCCTATGGGATACGGCGGGCCACATGCCGCTTTCTTCGCCACCCGAGATGAATTTAAGCGCTCCATGCCGGGTCGGCTTATCGGCGTTTCAAAAGACAAGCACGGGCAAGTTGCTTTTCGTATGGCACTGCAAACCCGTGAACAGCACATACGCCGCGACAAGGCCACCAGCAATATATGCACGGCGCAAGTCCTGTTGGCAGTTATCGCCGCCTTCTACGCCATTTACCACGGTGCTGAAGGACTTCGCCTGATTGCCGGACGGGTGCATCGTTATGCCCAAATCCTGGCGGCAGGGCTAACGCTATTAGGCCACGAGGTTGTCAGCAAATGCTATTTCGACACTATCGTCGTACGTGTGCCAAACCGTGCAAAACGGTACTTGGCGCAGGCGGCGGATGCCAATATCAACCTGCGATTTATCGATAGCGACCATATCGGGATTGCCCTGGACGAAACGACTACACGAAAAAACTTGCGGCAACTATGGCAAGTTTTTTCCACGTACGCAACCGAATTTCCTGATATCAACCGGATAAATGCCGCGCTGGAAGAATGCATACCCGATGCTTTTTTACGTCGCGACACTATCCTGCAACATCCCGTATTTGAACGCTACCATTCCGAGACCGAAATGATGCGGTACATGCGACGTTTGGCGCGGCGCGATATAGCTCTCGACCGCTCAATGATTCCGTTAGGCTCATGTACCATGAAGCTGAATGCAGCGACCGAGATGCAAGCGATCTCTTATCATGAGTTTAATGGCTTGCATCCGTTCGCGCCGCTTTACCAGACACTGGGTTATCAGCAGTTATTTGCCGAACTGGAAGACATGCTCTGCGACTTGACCGGTTTCGATGCTTTTTCGTTGCAACCCAACGCGGGTTCGCAGGGCGAATACACCGGGCTGTTGGTTATCCGCAAATATCATGAAGTCAATGGCCAAGCGCAACGTAATATCTGCCTGATCCCCGCTTCCGCGCACGGCACCAATCCGGCCAGTGCCGTCATGGCGGGGCTTAAAGTCGTCGTTGTCGCCTGTGACGACAACGGCAATATCAGCCTAGACGACTTAAAAGCTAAGACTATGGAACATAGCACTGTGCTAGCGGCATTGATGATTACCTACCCGTCCACACACGGCGTGTTTGAACTGACTTTCAGGGAAATATGCAATATTATTCATCAGCATGGCGGGCAAGTGTATCTGGACGGCGCCAATTTTAACGCCTTGGTCGGATTAAGCCGTCCGGGCAAAATCGGAGCCGATGTCGCCCACCTTAACCTGCATAAAACCTTCTGCATTCCGCATGGCGGCGGTGGCCCAGGTGTCGGCCCGATTGGCGTGAAAGCCCATTTGGCTCCGTTCTTGCCGGATCATCCCGTGGTTAAAGGCATCAATCCGGCCAAAGGTAAGCATGGCACCATCGGGACAGTATCCGCAGCACCCTGGGGTTCAGCCAGTATCTATACGATTTCCTGAGCTTATATTGCGATGATGGGCGCGGCAGGATTAAAACGGGCAACACTGACCGCCATCCTTAACGCCAACTATATTGCTAAACGCTTGTCGCCGCATTATCCGATTTTATATACGGGCAAAAACGGTTGGGTCGCGCATGAATGCATTATCGATTGCCGTGAATTCAAGAAGAACTGTAACATCACCGTGGACGACATTGCTAAACGTCTGATCGATTTTGGATTTCATGCGCCGACCGTGGCTTTCCCCGTCGCTGACACCCTGATGATCGAACCGACCGAAAGCGAAAATAAGGCCGAAATAGACCGATTTTGCGATGCCTTAATTATTATTCGCCAGGAAATTAAAGCGATTGAAAACGGTAGCGCTGATGTCGAAAATAACGTCTTGCGCAATGCACCCCATACTCACAGCTTATTGTTTGAAGAATGGCTGTTTCCCTATTCCAAACAGCAGGCTTTTTTTCCTGACAACACTCAGCAAGACGATAAATATTGGCCGCCCGTTGGACGTATTGATAATGTCTATGGAGACCGGCATGTAGTTTGTTCTTGCCCTCCTTTAGAGGATTATTGACAGAGTATTTTTATGGGAAGTTAAACACTGGGAGTTATACTTCATTTGGTACAAATTAATGATTTGTCAGTTTTTAAGGAAAGACTCCCCGAATTAACTAAATAAAGATAAAATTAGTAGTGTTGTCTCATGTTGGAAATAAAATATAACATGTCAAACTAATTGATTTATAAAAATTTATCGCCAAGTAAATTATGATATACAAAGTCGAAGGTGACATCTTACTGAGTAAAGCGCAAGCGATTGTCCACGGGGTTGGGGTAAATGATCCCATGGACAAAGGTTTAGCCCTGGAATTGCGCAACCAATATCCATCCTTACAAAAAGACCTCAATCGTTGGTGTTATCAACATGACACCAAGCCAGGCGAAGCTTGGCTGTGGGTTGGCCAGAATAACGCCCGAATCGTAAACTTGATTATCCATGAAAATAGGGAAAATAATGACCATCACTACGACAAAGCAACTTTGGGCAACATCAGGCATGCATTAGCCGCATTAGTAAGGATTGTCACTTTCGAGAAACTTAGCTCGATTGCTTTGCCGAAAATAGGGACGGGCCTGGGCGATTTGGACTGGGATGATGTTTGGCCATTAATTGAAAACAACTTAGGTGGACTTGATATCCCAGTTTATGTGTATGTTGCTTATCATCCTGGGCTATCAGCCGTTGAACCGGGTATTTAAATCCGATCAAAAAATCAACTGAAGGATTAAAGTGCGGCTCTGTATAGGCATCGGGCACATTGACCAGTCTACCACTGTTAAAACACTGTCCCGCAATGCCGGAATCGGCTGGGATTCGTAATTTTTCGCTACGGTCGTAAACCAGGGTGCAGAGTTTGCCGATAGTTTTCTCCTAAACGAAAACCGTGGCTCGTTGCAGTTCAGCAACTGAACAGCGACTTGTTCAATTTGTTTAAGAAGTCCTTGCAAATCTTGGTTCAGAGCAAGATTGCGCTATATCCAACACTTGTAAAAGATCACCAATTTGTCCGGTGTATTTTTTCATTTTTATTAGGTTAGGAAGTTTCGCGTCAGCCAGTTTCCCTAGCGTAATACTACTATTGCTATCAGGCAATTGGCCTTTAGCTATGGAACCAGATGAAACTATGGGCTAGCCATAGCACTAAAAAAACGGCCTGAACTTACTTAAATTGAAGTCACTCTTAAGGATGGGTTAGTTAACCGGAGCACAACGTGAATCCAGTCCTTTGGCAACCTTCGGCAGAACGGCGGGCTCACGCCAATATTACCCGTTTCATGGGACTCTTGACAAAGGAGTATGGCGTTGATGTTATGGATTATTCTGCACTGTACCAATGGTCAGTTGAGAACCCAGCAGCTTTCTGGGATTTGATCTGGGATTTTGCCAATATAAAAGCCATCCAGAAAGGAAAGGCCGTTTTACTAGATGGCGACAAAATGCCCGGAGCCCGTTGGTTTCCTGATGCCCGTCTTAATTATGCGGAAAACTTATTGGGCCGCTGTGATAAACGCAACTTCGCCATTAGTTTTCATAATGAGAACGGCGAATCACAACGGCTTATGTACGAAGATCTGTATAAACAGGTTTCACAACTCGCTCAAGCCTTGCGCAATGAAGGCATCAAACCTGGCGATCGCGTAGCTGGCATTTTACCCAACCTGCCCGAAACGATTATCGCCATGCTGGCAACCGCCAGCCTGGGCGCAATCTGGAGCAGTTGTTCCCCAGATTTCGGCGTTCCCAGTAGCGTAGACCGTTTCAGGCAAATAGCGCCCAAGGTATTATTCGTTTGCGACGGCTACACCTTTAACGGCAAGGTATTTAATCGTTTGGATCAGGTTGAACCCTTACTCAAAGCGTTGCCATCGATTCAAAAAACCGTGTTAATTCCTTATCTGTACAGCGAAGTGTCAACAGTCAGCAAGCAGGTAACGCTTTGGCAGGACTATTTGGCTGATTTTCCTGAAGACCAGCCCATAGAATTTACGCCTATGGGGTTCAACGACCCGTTATTTATACTTTTTTCATCCGGCACTACCGGACTGCCGAAATGTATTGTGCACAGTGTCGGCGGGACTTTGCTCCAACACCTGAAAGAACATTTATTGCACGTGGATATCCACCCCGGCGACCGCCTGTTTTATTACACTACCTGCGGCTGGATGATGTGGAACTGGCTGGCTTCCGGCTTGGCGTCCGGTGCGGAACTGGTGCTTTATGACGGTTCGCCGTTGTATCCCAAAGCCGATGCGTTGTTTGACTTAATTGACGAATTTCAAATCAACGTCTTTGGGGTTTCCGCCAAATATATCGACACCATTAAAAAATCCGGCATTAGCCCTGTAAACACCCACGACCTGTCGTCGCTCAATACAATATTGTCTACTGGATCGCCTTTAATGCCGGAAGGGTTTGATTATGTGTACGGATCGATCAAATCCGATGTCTGCCTGTCATCCATTTCCGGCGGTTCGGACATCATTTCCTGCTTTGTGCTCGGTTGCCCTATCTTGCCTGTACGCCGAGGTGAAATCCAGTGCCGTGGACTGGCAATGGACGTGGATGTCTATGATGAAAACGGCCAGCCGTTGCGGGGCGAAAAGGGTGAGCTGGTCTGTAAGTCGCCGTTCCCTTCCATGCCGATAGGTTTCTGGAATGACCTTGACGGAAGCCTATATCATGCGGCCTATTTTGAAAAATATCTGGGCGTGTGGTGGCATGGTGATTATGTAGAGTTGACCAAGAGCGGTGGCATGATTATTTACGGCCGTTCGGATACCGTACTCAACCCCGGCGGAATCCGAATCGGCACGGCTGAAATTTACCGGCAAGTGGAACAGGTGGATGAAGTCCTGGAAAGCCTGGTGATTGGGCAGGACATCGACGGCGATTGCAAAATCATTTTGTTTGTCATCCTACGTAAAGGTGTGGAATTAACTGAGCCATTGAAGCTGAAAATCAAGCAGCAGATCAAGCAAAACGCCTCGCCCCATCATGTACCGAAAGAAATCCTACAAGTGACCGATATTCCGCGCACCAAAAGCGGCAAAATTGCGGAACTGGCGGTACGCAATATCATTCACGGGCATCCGGTAAAAAATCAGGATGCCTTGGCTAATCCTGATGCGTTGGAACAGTATAAGTGTATTAAAGAGTTAAATAAGTTGAAGGCCTTATAAATTAGAAAACCGTCATTCCGGCAGGGATTGCCGGAATCCAGAACACAGGGATGTGAATATTAAAGTGTCGCTAACGCGACGGTTATTTAAATGTGGGTTCTCGTACCCACGGACGAGCTACTTTTCTTTGCTTGTCCAAAGAAAAGTATCCAAAAGAAACGCCCCCCGGATGCCGCTTGCTTCCTGCGTTCCTCAGTTTTGACGGGGATTGCCGGAAGGGACTTCCTGTCCCTTCGGCAACGTGCGGCATCCCTGCCGCACCCCTAACGGGCTATTCCCGCCAAAACCTCCGGTACTCGGCGCGGCATACGGGAATAGGTGGCTTATTTAAGCCATTGTTTATATTTAAATTGATAGGATGTGCTAAACGAAGTAAAGCGCATCAATCGCGAACGATGCGCCTCGTTCCTCGGCACATCCTATGGCTCTTAGCGCACATTATCGTTGTTTCCCAAACTCTTGGTGGATTCGCATACCTATTCGGGTTGGTTCTAAAATTTGTTTGCTATTTACATGTTTATCCATTTCTGAAATCAATCGAGCAATAGACTTTTCAGCAATAAGATGCTCTTGTACCATTCGTAAATAGTAGTGCATGCTTTCAATCTGAAAGACTTTATCTCCGTATTTTTTAGATACTAAAAAATTGAATGCTTCTTTTTGTTTTACAGTAAAACCAGCTAGTTCCAATTCATGGCATAAGTGTGACGGATTAAAAAAGGTAAAAACTACGACTTCTTGAAAAAATATATCCTTCAATGTAGCTAGTTTTATTGGCCACCAAAATAAATGACTCATGCCAAGTAAATATGAAGTTCGTCCTTCCTCATTGTAAAAAAATGTTCCTACTAATAGTGAATTATCCTGTCGATCAGGATGAATAAGCTTTTGCACATGTTTTTCTACGCCAGCAATCTTATTGATAAAGCTATCATTCTTAGCTGGATATACTCTGCGATTAAAATTTTTTGAGGTATTTTTATATGCGCCAAGCAGCAATCCTTTGGTAGCTTGCTCATAAGTGAATTTTCCTCGTTTAGAATTAATTATAATGTTTTCTAAAGTTGCAAGCTCACCATCAATCTCGATATTGAGTTTTTTTGGCGAATGGCTTAATAATGTGTCGTAAGATTTTCCTATACGGCTCAGTTGACGCTGAAGACGAGTTTTAAGCTTCGGTGGAAGTTTATTTAAAAAATTATCTTTTTTTGATGAACCCGCTAAATCTGTAAAGCCAGATTCAAATTTTTTTGCATTGATTCTTGGCGTTGAAATTAATAATTTGATTTCAATTGTGCTATTTTTTGTCGAGTTAGATTTAATTTCACCAATACCAGCAACTTCAAATCGCTCTAAATCAATCAAACTTATATCACCTAGCCTTAATATGTTCGTAGTTCCGTGATATATAATTAGATAGCCATTTATATGATGAACATTTTTAACGAACTCCATTTCACCTGCCCCGCCAATGCCCGGAGGTGAATGAAATATTTCTTCATGACCTATATGTTCGATCAAATAGTGTCTACTTTTTTGATAAAAGAACCAAGCAAAAGCATCACCCAAGCTTTTTCCAATTGATATTGTGTTATTTATTGCCTCTTGGCATTTAGACAAATGATTCATTCGCTGTCTAAACCAATTTTTAGATAAACATTTTTTCCTTGAAATAAGTGTTTTCTTTTCTTGAAATATTTGCCTGTATAGGTTGGATAATCTGAATAAAGTGCTTGCTAGCTTTGGTTGAAACTCAATCATAGCTTCGAAATTTCCTTCATCAATACGTTGATACTTAAGGTCGCACAAAAATACCCAACATACCTCAAAGGTATCACTAGCATGGTCAAGGGCAAGCTCTATAGTTTTCTTTGTAATCAAAATTAAATTTTAAAAAAATGTTAAACACACCTGCATGGTATATTGGGGTTTGTAAGTTTACTCCAATCTACAATTATCCCCCATCTCCCGTATGCCGCGCCGAGCATCGGAGCATTTATCGGGAATAGCCCGTTAGGGGTGC
>DLHW01000033.1:17538-17679 GCA_002483425.1 Methylococcaceae bacterium UBA7658 | reverse complement strand
GCGCAAAAAAATGGATTGTGTACTCCCTCCCAATACGCCTCCTAAGCCAGAGCTATTGGTATTGGTGGTCACCCCGCTGACATTCTTGAAGGCATCAGACAGCCTTATCACCTGCCGCTCCTTCAACACCTGCTTGGAAAT
>DLHW01000033.1:2945-17477 GCA_002483425.1 Methylococcaceae bacterium UBA7658 | reverse complement strand
GAGTCGGCTTCTACGGTGACTTTGGGGAGGCTGGTGTCGCTGCTATTCTCTTCATTTTTCGCCGTCACTTGCACCAGTGGCAACATGCCTGCATTAGCCCCGCCATCTTCAATCTGGTGAGTAGGCTTGCGTTCCAGCGTGATGATGTTCTTGTCCACATAGCGGTAAGTTATGCCGGTGCCTTTAAGCAGGGTTGTCAGTGCCTGTTGCGGGGCATAACTGCCGCTGATGCCGGAGGTGCTGAGGGCTTCGGCGAGTTCGGCGTTATACAATAATTGCACCCCGGTTTGCTGGGCATAATCGGTCAGGGCAGGGATCAGTTTCTGTTTGGGGATGTGGAACTGGACGGCGGCTTTCTGGGCAGGTTCAGCCTTGAGAAGGTTTGGAAAGACCAGGCAAGCCAACAAGCCAATGGCTATCACTTGGATGGGTAATGGGATGGTGCGGTTGATAAGGGGCATGGTTGTCCTCGTTTCGTCATTAATGTTTTTTGTTCTTATTTAGTGAGACGAAAAAACTTTCAAATCCCGCAGTGCTGTTTTGAAAAAAAATTGAAAAAATATTTTGTAGGTTGGGTTAGACGCGCAAAATCTAAGGATGATAAAACGTGTAGGACGCTTGGGCGCGCCGTAACCCAACAATCGGGGTTTCAGTTGGCGGTCTATGTTGGGTTACGGCGCACGGACAATCTGGTGTAATCTTATAGACATTTGCCATGTGCGCCTAACCCAACCTACATTACTGCCAGTAAACTCGCGCATCGAGGCGATATTTTTGATGATGGATGAACACACTCAAGGCTTACGCCAACCGCACCCGGATATTGCGGGTAAGACCCGTATCCTTGGCGATATTTTTTTGAGTGTTCCAGAAACGGATAGGAACTTATCGTGATATTTGCTGTTTGCTCGAACTGCGGTGCGGAATTACGCAGAGGGACGGTTGCCCGTGAGGATTAAAGCTCATCATCCGCCATTGGCTGACGGTTAGGAACTTGGTTAAGAATTGCCGCAAATGCTTTCTTGTCCGCCCGTTGCGCCCGTGACAATAAGTATTCTTCGGTTGCAATGGCCGATACCTTTTCCGCCACCGCACTGGCGATAAATTGGTTAATGGACACGCCTTCTTTTTGGGCTAATTCTTTGATATGCCGATGGACAGAATCCGGCAACCGTAAACTTAACGCACTCATGTTATTCGCTCCAACAACATTTTAGGGGTGATGGCCTCGACCCCAAATTTATCGATGCCCACCTTATCTTTTTGATTGTGGGTGACGATGGTGGATACCTGCGCGGCCACAGCTAATTCAAGCACTAAATCGTCTTTAGCGTCAGGTAAAAAAGGCCGCCATAAAAAATACACTTTCTGAAATTGGCTATAGGCGCAAAGGTTATCCAGTATGGTTTCGATTTTTGCATCGTCCAAGCCAAGTTTTAACTGGTTACGTTTTAACACATCCTCATATTCGAACAATAAGGGTGTTGACAACACTATTTGTAGCCGTTCGGCAGCTAAGTGTTGTAATACTTTAAAGGATGCGCCATTTGCCGAATAAAGTCCTGCGAACAGAATGTTGGTATCTAATACGACTTTAATCATACCAAATACAGTATCATGAATTATTCGTTATTTACATTAATAATATTGAAATTTGGTGTTTTATACACCCTTCGTGGTAATTTATGCTATCTGAATTTCTGCCTCAATTGAATGCTTGGATTTACGCCAGACGATGCTTCAACACTGATTGAACAACACCGCCAGGAGTTGTTTAGGCATTTGCTGCGCCGTGTCACTTGCCCCGACACCGCCAATGATTTGTTGCAGGATGTGTTTTTGCGCCTGGTCAATTACCGTAGCAGCGAGCCGGTCGGCAATCCCCGCGCTTTTGTTTACCGCATCACTGACAATATTGCGACCGACCATTTGCGGAAAAACAGGATGGTATTGGTGGAATTGCCGGAATCTGATGCCGACGACCTTATCGACCAAACCTCTAGCCCTGAACAGATCGTACTCGGACAGCAGCAACTTGAGTTGTGCGAACAGGCATTAAAGAGTTTGTCGCCGTCGGCATTAAAAATATTCTTGTTAAGCCGTTATGAAGGCTATAGCCACCCCCAGATCGCCAAGGAATTGAATGTCAGCGTGAGTTGGGTGGAGAAAAGCCTGTTCAAGACGATGAAACTTTTGAAAAATGCCATCAAAAATGAAACACCTTAGTGCGGGATTTGAAAAAATTTTCGTCTTAATAATTGTAAGCGGTAAAAAATTCGGAGTCATTTCAGCCATTGGCTGCGTACTGTCGGGTCTACATTGAGAGGGTAGCCCGGTCTTTTTGGTGCGATGCTGCCGATAAACCATTAAAAACTATAATGACAAACAAACATGCCATCTAAACATGACGGACAGATTGAAGATGAAGCCCTGGCTTGGCTAATACGGGCCACATCCGGCGAGATGACCCTGCAACAGGAGCGGTCATTAGCTGATTGGCTGGCGCAAAGTCCAGCCCACCAACTAGCTTATTCCGAAGCGCAGGAACTCTGGCAGGGCTTAGGCCAATTACAGGATCGGCCTGTTGTCGCTGATAATTTGGCAAAGATGAAAGTAGAGCGTGTAAGTCCTGCCAACGCAACCATCCATCTAATCAAGCCCTCAACTTATGCAAAGCGCACCTTCCCACTCAGCCAACTAACGTTGGCAGCCGCTTGTTTGACGCTGGTCGCCGTGCTTTGCCCAACGATGACCAGCACATTGCGCTTATGGAATGCCGACTACCAGACAGCAACCGGCGAACAACAGACCGTCATCTTGGCAGACGGCAGCAGCGTTTACCTGAATGCTGCCAGTGCCTTAAACCAATCTTACAGCCGGGAACAGCGCCGAATTGAATTACTGGCGGGAGAAGCGGAATTTAAGGTCACCAAAGACAAAGGCCGACCTTTTATCGTAGTCGCCGATAACCAGGAGATTAAAGCCTTGGGTACTGATTTTGTGGTGAAAATGACGGGGAACGGTATCAAGGTCAGCGTGGTTGAAAGCGCAGTGCAAGTGAGCCAGCCTGGACAGACGAGCATTGAACCTGTGACTGTCCATACGGGCGAACAAGTCAACATCCCAACAGGGCAACGCCCTGATATGGTAGAGGCAATGAACATAAGCCACGCCAGCCCGTGGCGGTCTAACCGGCTAATCTTCGAGTCTGAACCCCTGTCCCAAGTGGTTGAGGACATCAACCGCTACCGCCCCGGCCATGTGTTCCTGAGCCGTCCCTCTTTAGGGGAGCTTAGGGTCAGTGGGGTATTCAGCGTCCAGGAAATTGACAACCTGCTGGGGGTGATTGGCAAAACCTTGCCTGTTAAATCCGTTGCCTTGGGTGAACGCTATGTGGTGTTGTATTGATAAGGTATATCTTTTGCTAATCGTTGATTTGGTATTTTTCTTTTGCTTTATCAACCTTTAGCTTCAGTTCCTTGCCAGGTTTAAAACGGAAGACGCAATGGGAAGGTTTGTGTAATTCTTCCCCTGTTTTCGGGTTTCTTCGTGACCTCGCTTGGAGTTGCCGTGCCGTAAAGGAACCAAAATCCCGGATTTCGATCCTCCCTTTCTCTAGTAGGGTTCGTTCCATTTGCGTCAGGATGCAGCCAACCGCAAGTTCAACGTCTTTTTTAGTTAAATGTGGCTGCTTTTTAGCCAGTGCCGCAATAAGTTCTGCTCTGTTCATAAATCCTTTCGTTCCTATTCAAAAATGCTTAACCTATAGTTGGGCAACTATCAATCTGTCCTAAGAAACCGAGATCACTTTTGATCAATTGTGGCACTAGCTAACCACCCATTCACCTTAGCCAAATCTTCGGGCGACAGCGTACCTACGGCCTGTTTTAGCCTAAGTGTGCTGAGGATATAGTCATAGCGGGCCTGGGTGTAATCGCGCTGGGCGCTGAGACGTTCGCGTTCGGCGACGATAAGATCCAATGGCGTTCGGTAGCCAACCCGAAAACCGGATTCAGTCGCTTTGACCCCGATTTCACTGGACTTTAAGGTTTGCTGCAAAGCCTTGACCCGACTGATCCCTGCAGTCACGCCCAAAAACGCTTGGCTGGCGGTGCGGTGTACTGAGCGTTGTTCTTGTTTGAGCGCTGCTTTGGCTTCACGGTAGCGATGTTCGGCTTCCCGGATACGCGAACTCACTTTACCGCCCTGGAACAGCGGGACATTTAGCGACAGACCAAGGGTATTGTCCTCGATGTCCGCCGCCCCAAACCGGCCACCCGTTGCATTAAAGCTGTGGCTGCCAGTGGCATCTATTGTTGGCCAATGCCCCGCCTTTTGCACATCGATCTCTGCTTTGGCAATTTGGCTGGCATATTCACTGGCCTTAAGCCCCAGGTTTTGGGTCAAAGCCTGCTCAACCCAAGTGCCTTCAATCGCTGGCTCAGGCTGTACTAACGGAATATCTTGTTTGAGTGAAGCAAGCTGGTTGTATTGGATACCGGTGACTTCCTGCAAACTCTCCTGGGCATTGCGAAGTTGATGTTCCGCCTGGATAGCATCGGCAACGGCTCGGTCATAGCCGCCCTGGGCTTCCTGCACATCGGTCATGGCTAGGTATCCCGCCGCTTCATGCAGTTTGGTCTCTTCCAGCTTTTGCATTAGGGACTCTTGTTGAGCCTTGGCATAGCCCAGGTTTTCTTCCGCTGCCAGCACCCCGAAATACCGTTCCGCCACCCGTAGCAGCAGTTCGCTTTCCGCCGCCGCAAACTGGGAAATGGCCTGCGCGATGCGGCTGTCGGCCTGTTGCCACTGGACAATGCGGTCATAATGCAGGATGGGTTGGGTGACGCTTAAGGTGTAACTCATGGTATTAAAGTTTTCGCTGGTTACAGCGCTTTGGGATAGATCTCCGGCGATGATCGCATCCCCACGATTTTTGATGTGTTGCCAATCGGTATTGATATTCGCTGAAAAGCTGGCTTCCGGCAGGAACAGGTTAGCGCTGGCCTGGGTTTGGGTTTCCTTCACCGCTTCCAGGGCTTCTTTGGCCTTTTCCAGTTGCGGGTCTTCCTGCACGGCCTGGTTGTAGACGGTCAGCAAGTCTTCGGCTTGCAAGGTGGGCAAGTAAAGCACCATTAGCAAAGCCAGGAACATACTGGATTTGCTACAGGTTTTGGCGTTGCTATGGAATGCTTTGATGTTAGTTAGGTTCATTTCAGCTATAAGCCTGTAAATCTCTTTTGTTTACTTAACAAAACCTGCATCGGTAACTGTGTTGGGATTGTTCTCATATACCCAGTTTCTTATTTCGGTATGTAAAACCCATCGCCAACCGGTACAGTAAAGGTACGATGAACAAGGTCAGTATGGTAGAAAAGCCCACTCCCCAAACGATGGCGGTGGCAACTGGCCGCCACTGGGTCGAGGATTGCTCGCTGCTCAAAGCCAACGGCAACAAGCCCATGAAGGTGGTGGACGAGGTAATCAGGATCGGCAGCAGCCGCCGCCGCGCGGCGTACACACTGGCATGAACAACACCCATCCCCCCCGCCAGACGGTCATGTCCGGCCGAGATCATCAGGATGGCGGAGTTGACTGCAATCCCTGCCAAGGCCACCGCCCCATAAAGCGTATAAAGGCTGATCGGTTCACGCGAGATCAGCAGCCCCAGGATCAAGCCGGTAAAAGCCATCGGCACCTTAAACAACACCAGGAAGGGCAGGCCGTAACTGCGGAACTGGGCACCCACAATGATAAAGATCAGCCCAAGGCCTAAGACGAATTGTTGCCAAAGCTGCCCCAGCCCTTCCTGGATGGCCAGCATCTCCCCGCCCAAATCGACTTTGATGTTGGGGTAACGCGCTTTGGCCTGGTTCCAACGTTCTTGGATAAGCTTGTTGACAGCCAGGGTATCCATTTTTTCCTTATCGAGGTCGGCTTGCAGGGTCAGGATGCGCTTGTAATCAATATGGGTGATATTGGCAGGGCTAAGCCGTTGTTCGGCAAGTACCAATTGGCTAAGCGGGATCGTGCCACCGCTGGGGGTGACGACGGTGTGCTGCAACAATGCGGTGATGTCATGGGAGTTATCGCGCTGCGCCCGTACCCGAACACTCACGGTCTCACCTTCCTCTGTATAACTGGCCACCGCTTCGCCTCCGGTGAGGAGTTGCAGGGTTTGGGTGACGGCGCTGGGGTTCAGTCCGGCGCGCTGGATAGCCTCGCTATCCAAGCGGATAAGCAGTTCCGGCAAACCGGTGACAATATCCAGTTTGCTATCATGGACACCTGGGATAGCGGCAAGAATCCCTTTGAGTTCAGCGATAGCCGCGTCCAGTTCTGCGCCTGCGGCACCGCTCAGCATCAAGTTGATGGGTTTGCCGATCATGGATAAGGCAGAGCTTTCGCCTTCCACCCAGACACCGACGATGCCGGTCAGCTTTGCCATCGCCTTTTTGGCTTCCGGCAACAAGGCGGACGCATCGCGCCCAGCTTCGGAATTCATGCTGAACCAGATGTCGCCGTATTGGTGGCCACTAAGCTCTTTGCCGTTGATACTGACCACACCGCTCTCAATGGCGCTGGCCCTCAGCTCGCCGGGGCGGAACAAAGGGGTGACCAGGGCTTCGATGTCTTCCATTTTCGCCAGGGTTTTTGCTTTGTCTGTACCTACCGGCATTTCGAGCGTTATAAAAAAACCGTAATTAGGCGGTTGCAGCAGGTAATCAGCCTTGACCCAATCAAACGCCCAGGTCGACCCGGCGAGGAGAAAGACCGCTGTTAACCCAGCTAATGCCCGTTTCGGGGCGCGGAAGATGCGGATTAGAAGCAAAGTATAGGATTTTTGGATCGTTTGCCTGAACCTGTCCCGCCAATTTTCTTTTTGCTCGGGTTTGACGATGACCACCGCCTGGGCAGGCAAGATCCATAAGGCTTGTACCAGACTGACCAGCAGCCCTAAGCAGACCACTTGCGGTACGATGCCCATGACTTCACCGAGAAAGCCGCCGACCAACATCAGGGGAATAAAACTGGCGATGGTGGTCAGTGATGAAGTCGCCACTGGCAGCCAAACTTCCTTTAATGCTGCCACCGTGGCATCTATCGAAGACAGCCCTCGGCGTAAATGCTGGCCGATGGCCTCGATCACCACTACCGCATCATCGACCAGCATCCCTAAGACAATGACCACGCCTAACAAAACACTTAGATTCAGGGATTTTTCGGTGAGTTGCAGGGCAATAAACACCCCGGCCAGGGAAAACGGCACAGCCAGGGTTGTCAATAATGACAAGCGCGTCCCCAACATCAGCCAGGTCACCGCCAAGACCAGCAACATGCCCGACCAGGCGTGTTCTTCCATGACTTTGAGGGAGTTACGGATGGTGTCGGAGGTGTCGATCAACAAATACAGCTTCACCCCGGTACTGGCACTGACTTGATTGCGGGTGTCAATATAAGCCTTGATCCGGTCGATAAGCTGGAGCACATTGGCGCCGGGTTGCTTAAACGGCATCAGGACGATACAGGGCTGACCGCGAAAGCGTGCACCCAGCAATGCGGTCTGGCTGGTGCGGGTAATTTCGGCCACTTCGCCCAGTTTGACCAAGCCTTTCGCTGATAGGATGGGAAGGCTAGCCAAGTTAGCCGCCGGATTTTCCTTACCGGCGATCCGCACCAGCCATTCCCGATTATCGACCTTGACATTACCGGCAGTGGTATCGTTGAAATAAGCCTGGATGGTGCTTGTCAACGCATTAGGGTCAATCCCTAAGCTTGCCAGGCGTTCAGTCTGGAACACGACCTGAAGTTCGGCATCTTCTAAGCCTTTGTTAAACACCTTAGAAACACCAGGAAGCTGCTGTAGGTCGCGCTGTACTTGTCGGGCCTGGCGGCGGAAGTTGTCGTCGTTGCCAGGGCCGTAGACCAGAACCTTGTACCAGTCTTGGCTAAAGCTATTAGCCTCCTGCACATCCGGCGGCTGTGCCTTAGGCCAGTTGGCTAGGGCAAGGGCTTGCACTTCACGCCGCAATTCCTGCATCCGCCGTTCGTACAGGGGTTGCTTGATGTCTTTGAATTGGATGTTCACTGTAGCCGAGCCGGGGGCGGCATTGCTATTGACATGGTCGATATCCTTGATCTTCTCACGCAACATCCGCTCGATGGGGTCGATGACCAGCCTTTCGACATCTTCGGCGGAAGCATCCGGCAAGGTGATGGTTATCATTGCAACTTTGAAGTCTAGCTCAGGTGCTTGTTCCCTGGGCAATTGCGGATAGGCCAATATGCCCATGAGCAATATCAACAGGTAAGCCAGTGTGGCAAAAACGTTGTTTTGGTAAAGCCGGTTTAACCACATGGTTTAAAGTCAAGGTTTAGGTTTGTTGGCGGATTGAGGTGCCGTTTTGGTCAGCACTTGGGCCTTAACCTTTGAGCCTTCATTCAGGCTATACTGCCCAGAAACGATAATCGGTGTATCAGGCGACAAGTCAATAATGGCGGGTCGTCCGTTTTGGGCATGGGGCAAGGAGTGAAAATGCGCCACGCCAGCCTGTTCGGTGAATACACCCAACTGCTCGCCACGCTTGACCAACAGTTCAGAAGCGATATGCAAGGTTTGATCTTGCCATACCAACCGTCCGGCAGCACCCGGTTGGCTTCGTTTCCCACTAAAATCTAGCCGGACTTCCTGGGTGCCGGTTTGGGTCTGGATGGAAGGTAATATCGCACGCAGTTTCAAGGGATAACGCTGGCCTTCATGCTCGAAGGACAAATCACCTGCCTTATGCAAGGCAGTGATGTCCCGACTGGCGACCTGCGCGGAGACTTCTGCACGGGTGAGGTCGAGCAAATGCACCAAGGCCGTGCCGCTGGAGACTAACTGACCAACCGATAGGGAGCGTTCGGTGACAATACCATCAAACGGCGCTTTGACCAGGCAGGAAGCCATTTGCCGTTCGGCGATCTTGATCCTCACGGCATGGGCGGCAAGTTCGCCACGCAAAACAGCAAGTTCGGCGCGTCGTTCCTGGACTTTTTCCAGGGGCAAAGTGCGTTGGGATGCCAACAACTCAGATTGTTTTATGTGCCATTGCGCCAGTTCCAGTCGTGACTGGGTGGCTTGGCGCTCGGCTTTGAGTTTCTCATGTTCAAGCTCGAAATCTTTGCAGACCAGCTTGACCAGGATTGCCCCGGCTTTGACGCTATCGCCAACCCGCACCGGGATTTCAGCAACCAGCGCATTAACCTGGGCGGCAATGGCGGTATTGTTCAAGCTCACAACCTGGGCGGCGGCGGTGGATTCAGGATAAAGCGCCAGTTCGTAAAGCGGTTGGATCAGCACGGGTATGGGTTCGTCGGCTAACACTAAGGGGCAAACAACGGTAGCCCAAATCAATTGCAGACAAACCACGATTGGCAATACGAAGTCTTTGGTTCTGGAAGATCCGGGCTGTTTAATCATATTGTCGTTGTGGGTGGTTCGCTTATGAGACTTGAAAGTAGTGTGCTGCTATAAATTTAAGGAACAAACACGAAGTTCTCAATAATTTGAATTAATGGGGTCATTTCCTTTGCGTTCTCCGTGGTCAATTATTAATTTTAGCTAAGTAGGGCATGTTGAATCATCGGGATTCAAATAGCGGTTTTCGCAATCTTCGCATTCCACAAGCCAGCAATAGGGCACTAGGCACGACAACGCCAAGCAAGGCAGTTAATGTGGCTTTTACCAGTGCCGCTAACGGTTGTTCCTGAAAACTGAACGTCGGAATGGCATCGTAAGCATCAAAATTTGGCCCATCCTGGTTAAAACGTGGGAAATAAAATGACCGCAAGGCTTGGTGATGCGCCTCAGTGGCATCGAGAAAGCGTTGATGTCGGGCGCGGTTTTGCCCGGTCAGGAGTTGGGCAATATGCTGGTAGGTAATGGCGGGCGAGATAAACCTTAAGTCCTCAACAAAGGCTTGTTGCTTGGCATAGTGCTGACGGAAATTAGCCTTGATCGGCACAAGCGTGCGTTCGGTCTCATCTGCAATCAGGATACGGCTTTGGATAAAATCATCGGCGTTAACCTTTTTGTTTCCCGCGACCAGATCGGGGTGATCGCCCAGGTATTTGCCTAGTAGCGCCGATTTTTTCTTCTCAACGGCAACAGAAGTCCCGCGCACCTTGTCGATATAGTCCATACGCGAGGGTGAGGGATATATCTGCTTTAGGGCTAGATTAAAGCAGCCGGGCATGATGACCACCAGGAGCAGCCAAAGCCCCGCAAGCTGGAGGCCATGCTCGGCGCTCGTGCCGCCTCGGCTATTGACCCAAAAGGCACAAGCGAACCAGAACAACAGGTAAACGGCTGTTATGGTCAACCATAACATGAGTTCAACTAGGGTGCGTTGATCAGTGAAATCAGCACCGATACAGGTAAGGCTGATGATAATTGCCAGCAGTGACAAGGACACAAATAGAAAGGCACGCATCCCAAATCTCACGGACAGCAACTGCCGTAATGCCACGGGTTGCGACATCAGCAGCGGTAAAGTGCCCAGTTCACGTTCACGCGACAACAAGTCGTAACTGATGACCAGGATACAGATCGGCATCAGCAGGATGATTGCAAAAGCCGCATCGAAACGGCCTAAAAGCAGCCTTAGCGGATTCTCAAGCCCTGTGCTGTTGCCTTCATCTTCCCTCCCTTCCACGCCCCAAACGGTCACTGGCAGGCAATTACTGTAGAGATCGCTTTGGCCTACCGCCAAGGAAGCCAAGGGCTTGGGACGGCGGCAGTCATACTGATGGTGGTTGGCGGCAAAACCCAGCGCATAGCGGGGATCGCGTTCGCGGTCAGCCAAGTTCTGGGGTAGTGGGGCTTTGTCCTTACGGACTTGTTCCGTTATGCCAAGAAGTTCGTTATAACCCCTTTTGCCTTCCTGTTCATGTTCGATGATACGCTCAGTTTGCCAACGCATCCACGAATATCCATTGCTAAAACCATAGAGCAAAATCAGTACAGCCACCAGTGTGGTCAACGAAAATACCCGGTCACGCTTGAGCAAACGCCATTCCAGGCTAATTAGTTCGGATGTCTTCATGGGTTAAAGTACCGTTATTTGATTAACAGAACGGCGGGCATAGCACAAAGCCGTCACAAACCATAAACCTAATGTACCCAGCGCAATGGCATAAGGTTTGAGCGCCACTTCCCAACTGGGCTGGTGGTAGACGAAAGGCGGCAATTTCCCCCAGAGCGTTGCATCGCCTTTCAGTTCATCGCCTTCCTTGCGTTTTTCCTGGTGCTGGAGCATGTAGCCGGTCATCAGGTTGTTCATGTCGCGGCGTTGGGTTTCAACTTGCTGTACGAAATCATGGTGCTGTTCGAGGTCGTTTCCGGTCAATGCCATCGACACTAGCGTAAGACCGGCAGCGGGTGAGAGTAACGTTCCCCATTCCAGAAACTGGTTCTGGCTTCGGTAAATATCGAAGCGTTTGTTAAAGTAGCGGTCAATGGCGGGCAAACTGCCTTCATCGGAGGCTTTCATATACAGGGGNNCAGGGCGGTTATATCGAACGGCAATTCGTCTTCTTTGCTTACCTTATACTGTGCGAAAGCTTGTTTGAAAACCTTATCTACATGCGCCTCGGTTTCTTTCGCCATATCGGCAGCATACGCCTTCTCAAAATCGGATGATGGCGAAGGATGGAATCGCGCACCTAGGTCGAGCAATCCGCGTGGCAGGGCAAACACGGTGACTACCCAAAACACCAACAAGACCGTCAACGCAGTTCGTGCTGTTCGGCAACGGGAGGAGATAGCCAGGGACAAAAATAGGAAAATGCCCAGATAAAGCGTGTAAGTTAACCCTAATAGTCCTGCACGTTCGATTTCATCCAAACGGTATTCTGCTGGGGAGAGCGCAATCGCCGCAGCAAGCCCAAACAGCCCGGCAGGGATTAACACTACCGCCAATGCGGAAGCAATACCTAATGCCTTGCCCCAAAGCAATGCGGAAGGTTCGACACCCAAGCTTAACAGTTGCCGTAAGGTGTCTTGTTCACGTTCTCCGGCAAAAGCGCCGAAACTGAGCAGGATTGCCAACAGCGGTAACAATGCCCGTGCCACGTCCCCAACGCCAAGGTCGCCAAACCGTTGTAAAGCCGTGGCATCAAGGGCAGGTGGGAATGCCACTTCGGAAGGTTGATGGGCGCCATAGTAAAGGGAAGCCCCGATATAAGGCTCTATCCCGCCGTCAATAATAGCTAAGGGACGTGGGGTTTTAAAAGCATAATTGCCGTAGTGGGCGGCATTGTGCGGATGAGTGGGGTCTTGGTTGCGCCAGCGCTGGTAATCATGTTCGGCGGCGTGTTCTGCCTGTTCGATAAGGTCTCGGTAATTGGCCCAACCGAAGGCAGTACTGGCCAGGATCAGCACTAATAGTAAAGCCACCGTCAGGCGGTAACGACCATCGCGGCACAATCCCTTAAATTCCTGCTTGGCAATGGTCAGTATCATGCCGTTACCGATTGCTTGGGGTCGTGGCGCATGTGGTGCAGGTACAGTTGTTCAAGGCCGGAGGCGTTCAAGCTGTCGGTTTCAACGGTCGCCATCAGGCGGCCTTGCTTCATGATCCCGGCGCGGGTTCCCGACTCCTTAACGCGAAATAAATCATGGGTCGCCATGAGGATGGCTTTGCCGGAGGCTGCTAACTGGGCGACACTTTCCGAGAACTCAAAGGAAGCTTGGGGATCAAGGCCGGAAGTAGGCTCGTCCAATAACAAAGCTTTGGCTTGTTTGGCAAGGGCGATAGCCAAGCCAACTTTTTGGCGCATACCTTTGGAATAAGTGTTGATGCGGCGGTTGTGGGCTTTTTCTGGCAACCCAGTTTGTTTTAGGAATTCATGGAGTTGTTCGGGGTTGTAGCGATGTCCGGCTAGACGGCTAAAGTAATCAAGGTTCTCAACCCCGGTAAAGGTGGGATACAGCATCACCTGTTCGGGCAGGTAAGCAATGGCTCGCCGCGCCGCACTTGGATCGAGGCACACATCAACGCCATCAACTTTAGCCTGTCCTGCGGTTGGGGTAATAAAGTTGAGGAACAGGTTGATGGTCGTGGTCTTCCCTGCGCCATTAGCGCCCAACAGGCAAAACACCTCACCCGCTTCGACCTTAAGGTTAAGGCCATCCAGCGCACAAGTGCCGTTGTAATGCTTGGTCAGGTTTTGGGCTTCTAACATTCAGGATTCCCCTTTGTAGGCTATTTGCAATCAATAGAAGATCTGGCTAACAAGTTAGTTAGCCTTTAAATAAAATCTGCATTGAAATTTAAGAAATGCTGCTGAGTTTTAACACAACGATTATCAAACGCTTCTTTACAATATATAAGACGTTTTGGACTTACAAAACCCCACCAGGATGGGAAAAAATTTGTAGGGTGGATTCGGAGCAAAGCGACAATCCGCCAATGCCAAACAAAGTAAAATTTACACACATGCCACCCAACAAAACCCAAAATTTTGGAAATGGTGACATATAAATCAGCATCATAGGCTTCGTTTATACCCAAGGGCACAAGTGGTGGATTGCCGCGCAAGCGGCGAATCCACCTTGCAATTGATCCGTCGTACGGTCGTGCCCACCAAACTCACCAGTTATAATGTTCGTCATGCAATATCGTCGAGATTACACGGCAGGAGCCAGCTATTTTTTCACCGTGGCCATATTCCGCCGATTACCATTATTGGGCAGCCAGGAAGCGGTAGCCATGTTGCGCGAAGCGATCCGTGCCGAGAAGTCACGTAGACCCTTTCAGATTGATGCCATGGTTATTTTGCCAGACCACATCCACGCCTTATGGACATTGCCGCCAGATGATGCCGATTATTCAATCCGATGGCGAAACATCAAACGCTCATTCACCCGGCAAATAGAACCCGCAAAGCGTCCCAGCGTGTTTGGAAGTCGTCAACGTAAAAGCGAACAAGCGATATGGCAGCGCCGATTTTGGGAACACCGTATTCGTAGCGAACGCGATTTTAACCGTCATGTCGATTACATCCATTACAACCCCGTCAAACATGGGTTGGTCACGCGTCCCGTTGATTGGCAATACAGCAGCATTCATCGGTATATTCAACAAGGCATATTGACAGCGGATTGGGGTGTGGGTTGCGTTGTTGATATGCCTGATGCCACCGGATACGAGTAGGTTGGGTTAACGGCTTCGCCTAAAGCGCCTACTGTTGGTATCGTTAACCCAACAAACCGGGGCATCAGATGTTGGGTTGCGAAAAGTTGTAATCCATCCCCGTTCCGTCCCGCGTGGGGTAGGTTGTGGTTGGCGGTAGCCAACCCAACACAAGACAATTCAAAAATGTTGGGTTGCCAAACAGTAGTTTTTGTAGGTTGGGTTTACCCGAAGGGCATAAAAGGCGCACAAAACAAATCACGCCAAGATTTCGACCGAATTACCCGTGCGCCGCTTGTGCCCCAGAGGGTATAACCCAACATTGGGCGGCAATCCGACCGCCGAACGTTGAAAA
>DLHW01000033.1:2479-2919 GCA_002483425.1 Methylococcaceae bacterium UBA7658 | reverse complement strand
CTATTTTAGGGCGGCGTGCTTGTTTACATGCGGTTGAAAGACGCACAAAAAAAGTCTATTTTGGATTTGGCATCCTATTTTTATAAAATAGCCCACACAATTTGTGACATCCGGCCTCTTGGCCTATTAATATGGCCTGTTGCCTGTACCTAGATACGGTGCAATCCTTCGGTTAAATGACCGCTGACACGACCCCGCCGATGACGGTTGGCCCATAGAACAGCGCCAAAGCGCCACCCACACCGACAACAACGGCAGCGATGGATTGCCTGATAATTCCGCCAGACAAGCCCACCAGGAACATGGTCAGCGCAATGATCTTGCCTAACGTACCCTGTGTCCAGCCAACCAATAGGGTGTAAATCGCATCGAACTCGGTGCCACCCGTACCCGCCATTGCTTCAGGTATCATTGCCGCAAGCAACATAAGCGTTGCAACA
>DLHW01000033.1:0-2425 GCA_002483425.1 Methylococcaceae bacterium UBA7658 | reverse complement strand
ACTCCACAAACAGGTTTATTGATTAGTTTGCCGCTTGATGACAGCAAACTGTGCATGATTCCGAGAGAACTCGGAACAATGTAATTGTCATAAATAAATTTGGAATAACAAAGCGCGAAAGAACGCCAAAATAGGTGCTCTTTTGGTGGGGAAATGAAGAATGATGCTGGGGACTAAAATAAGGCTAATAGTCGTGGACAATAAACCCTTTGTCTACATCTACGATCTGCCAAAAATCATTTGGCTTAATAAAACCGGATCCATGACAAATCCGGTTTTAGTCGCGAATAGGCCAGGCAGTCTTGCCCACCGTTTGCATCTAACGGCGATACAATTTAGCCGTCGTACGGACATAATCAAAATAACATACGCGATTGTTCACTACGAAAAACATGAAGCACACGAAGTTGCAGCAAACCACCATGCCAAACAATGCACCATTTCCAAACATACCACCCAACATAAAAACCCACGCTTGGAAATGTCGGTATATAAATCAGCAATAAAAAGGACTTTTCATCCAATCCGATAGTATTTTTTTGAATTAAGTAAATTTCCCGTAAATTTTTTTCTCCATCAATGGCTCTAAAAATTGTTTCCAGCAAAAAAGCAAAATCAAGTGGAATAGAGAACGTGTGACCCATAATGCTAATTGATAGAGATTCATTTACACTACTTGTGCCATCGAATGATTTTTGTTGTGAAAATATCAAGTTCCGATCATTTACGATTCTCGGTCTTTCATTCCATACACTTGAGCAATTTGGATCAAAAAATCTACTTATTTGTTTAGAAGCTTCGTTTTGCTCAAACAATTTGTTTTTCCTCAAAGTGAAAAAATGGACTAGTTGATTTACAGTATCGACTTCATCAGAAACTTTCTCCAGATTGAGGTAATTAAAACGCTCATTTTCCAAGTTGATAACTTCAAAGCCAAGGCTGTTGAATAACGGTGGCAATTCATCCAATTTACGCATACCCAATATTGATGGATCACCAGCACTTCTGAATGGTTTGGAAAAATTTATCCATAGACCTTCTGGTTTAAGCACCCGTCGAATTTCTTGCGCCAAACCGATTGGATTGCTAACAATATCCAGCATATATTGGGTAATTATCAGTGATAACGAACCATTTTTAAATGGCATGTTATTCACATTAGTAGCCAGATAATGGATGTTTTTAGTGGATATTTTGGGTGGCGTTAGCGTGATTTTTTGCCAGTCGGCATCGGATAAATGAAATGTTAAAGGCTTTCCTCCAATAAACGCCTTTGCTGCCAACAGTGTGGGTAACGATAGATCAACGCCATAGGAGATTTCAAAAAAATCGGCAATACTATGCAATAGACCACAAGCCCCTGCACCTAATACAGCAACTGATTCTCGATCAACAGCATTTTCCGTGATGGTTTTGCAAACTCGATTTTTAATCTTTTCAAAATCTGAAGTACCTGACCAGTCTTGATAAAAATAAGGCAACATATCAAGAAAGGTTGTCCCCGTCTTTACCATGCTCCAAGCCAGTAAATTAGCATTTTCCGGTTGCTTTTGTAGGAACTCAATAATAGGAAGATAGGGTTCTTGCAGAACATTCAGATTTGTCTGTACTGCTTTTAGAGTATTTTTAATTCGGCTATAAAATTCGGTTGCTTCAAGCTGTTTCTGCAGATTGTCCAGATTATCCGCCATTTCTGTCAGTCCCGTTTTAGCCTCTTCCATTTCTATCTTATAACCCTGTATTGAAGATATTGCTTCAGGGATAAACAGAGGTATACCATCAAGAATTGGATAGTTATTTCCACAAGTGGAGCAAATAATAGAATCAACTAATGTGTTGTTCAGTTTTTTTTGGCAAGTAATACATTGATACATGATTTGACTCCAGTGGAAATATTAAATTTGTAAAGGTGAAAAAACTACATGGCTATTTACTTTCTACAGGTTATGGAATTCAAAATGTTAGTTAAAGCTCACCAACAAGCTGAGACATTTGCACGGACAGTAAGTGAGTAACGGAAAATTCATTTGCATTATTTGAACAATATAAGGCATTGATTTTACATTCAACCATTGCAAACGAACTTCATGCGAAGCACTTATAAACCTCTGCTTACGGCTTAAAAATTGATTTTTTAAATAGTCTTTTGCCTTAATGTCCTATATTTGGCTGAAATGGGTATTGATCTCGCCATATTTCATAAAATCTTGATTATTTGTTGGTCATCGCCACCAACATGAAGCGGGCTTGGTTGCGCTTAAGGCCTAGGTAACGCGCTTTCCCAATGCCATATGTGTGTTGCTGGAGGATGCCGAAACCCGTTCCATGGTGCTGTGGTTGCTTGACCATTGGCGGTTTTGTTGGTCGCTTAGCGGTTGATTGCGCTTGGCCAAGCGCACCACTATTTTTCGCGAAAGCTAAAATG
>DLHW01000024.1:42429-60759 GCA_002483425.1 Methylococcaceae bacterium UBA7658 | reverse complement strand
ATAAGTATCGACGGTAGGCTGGTAACCGCCGTAAGAGTAACATGCCGATAATAGTAAAGCGGCTACGGTTAATATTGTTAATTTCATTACTTTCATTGTTTTTAACCTCTTGTTAAATTGAATTGATGAATTGTTGCTCATTAGTTTATGCAGTCATGATGAATGACTCCTGAATATGTTGCACACGATAAATGATCGGGATTAGAAATCTCTTAAGACTCTTAGCGGAGGCGTATTGACAAAGCGGCGAACACTCAGAAAACCTGCTGCACCCACTGTAAGCGCAGCCGAGACAGGGATCTCATACCATAGATGCCAAGCTGGACGATACTCTATGACCAGCACTTTAATATACAAAAGATACAGCAAACTTTCGGTCAAAATAACCGCCAATATTCCCGATACCAATCCGAGCATACAAAACTCTACGACATGCATCGCGCTTAATAAGTTTCGTTGAGCGCCGAAAGCGCGTAACAGCGCCGTTTCATAAATCCGTCTATCCAAGGTTGAATAAATTGCCGAAAATAAAACGGTAAAGCCTGCGATCAGCGCAAAATAGAGTACGTAATCGATGGCCGCAGTCAATTGTCTGACAATGGTTTTGAATTGTTTCAAGATCGCATCCACATCCAGAACCGTCATCGCTGGGTATTTTTTGACTAATTGATTCAGGTAGGTTTTATGGTTTTCCGGCAAATAAAAGCTGGTGAGATAGGTACCGGGAAAGGCATCCAAGGTACCGGGCGAAAAAATCATATAGAAATTTGGCCTCATGGTTTCCCACTTGAGCGACCGGATGCTACCGACCGTAGCCGTCAATGGCTGACCGCCTACAATAAAATCCAACCGGTCGCCTAACTTGATTTGCAGGCTATCGGCCAATTTTTGCTCGACCGAAACCAACCCTTTTTGATTCGATACCCACCAGGCTCCCGCCACCATTTTGTTGTCCGCCGGTAAGTTTTCCGTCCAGGTCAAACTAAGCTCCCGGTGCGTCGCGCCTTCGCCTTGCGAATCTTTGGTAACTATTTTTTGCACCGGCATTCGGTTAATTTCGGTTAACCGGCCCCTTACGATAGGGTAAAACCGGCTGCCGTTTATGCCTTGTGTTTTCAAATCGCTTTGCAATTCAGGCAATTGCGCCGGAAAGATATTCAATGCAAAATAATTAGGCGCGTATTCGGGTAGTTGCTCTTGCCAGTTTACAATCAACTCGTTCCGCACCGTAATACTTAGCGCCATAGCGGATAAGGTAATGGTAAACGCCAATAGCTGGCTCAAGGTTACATGGCTGTTCCTCACTAATCCTTGTAAACCGAATCGCCAAGTCAATTCGAACCTATGTAAAAAACGCCGTGCGATTGCAATCACACAATAAACCGGGATGCCTAATGCCACTAATAATAAAAATCCCGTAGTAAAAACAATTAAAGTTAATTTAATATCTTCCGTATAACGCCAGATGAGCGCGACCACGAGGCTGATTGCAATACCGTAAACCAACCAGCCGTTTGCTGGCAGCGGCGCTAAATCGCGGCGTAACACCCTGGCGGGCGAAACTTTTTTAAGCTGTAAAAGCGGCGGTAGGGCAAAGCCGGCCAGCACGGTCATGCCTGTTATCAGCCCAAGCATAGTTGCTAAAAAGCCCGGTTCAGAAATGGTCTGCGGCAGTAAATTCCGCAGCAAAGTAAACAACTGCTCTTGAACAAACCACCCCAGTAAACAACCTAAAATGCCGGTTATCAGCCCTAAGATAATGAATTGGCTGACGAACAACCAAAGCACACCGGTTTGTTTGCTGCCCAAACAGCGTAAAATGGCGGTCGCGTCCAAATGCCGTTCAGTGTAACGGCGCGTCGCCATCGCAATGGCGACGCCCGCCATAATGACAACCACAATGGTAGATAAACCTAAATAGCGTTCGGCTCGATTTAACGCCGAACCCACCTCCGGGCGGTCTTCGTGGATATCCATAATGCGCTGGGCAAGATTAAGTTGGGGCTTGACCCATTGCTTGAAAGCCGACAGTGACGCTTGCTCTCCGCTGAATTGATAAAAATAATGGACATGGCTGCCAGGCTGGATAACGCCGGTTGCCTTCAGATCCTGTTGATTCATCATCAAACGCGGCGAAAAGCTGTAAAAATCGCCTTGTTTATCGGGTTCGTAGGTAACAATTTTATTGATGACAAGCTGTTTTTCGCCGACCGTAACCGTATCGCCAAGCTTAAGTTTTAAAGCAGACAACACCCGTTTTTCGACCCAGGCAAAACCCGGCGCCGGACCGTTATGCTCGACTGCTTCGGCGGCATAATCCGAAGCGGTCGTTTTTAGAAAACCGCGTAACGGGTAGTTTGCGCTGACCGCTTTGACGCCCGCCAGCAGAAGTTCGTCGTGTTCCATCAAAACGCTCGAAAACTCAGCAGTTCGGGCTTGCTTCAGACTCAGACCGGCGGCTTTCTGTAACCATAACTCAGGAAGCCCGGCATGGGTGGTAATGACCATATCCGCCGCCAGAAATTCGGCGGCTTGACCGGTCATTGTGCGTTCTAAACGGTCTGAAAATACCGTAATTGCAGTAGAGCAAGTCACCGCTATTAGCAAAGCTAAAAACAGAATAGTTAACTCGCCGGCGCGGCTATCCCGCCATAAGAAACGCAGGGCGAGACCTAGGTGCTTCATGACATCCTCCCTGCCGTCAGCTTTATCGTGCGGCCGCAACGATGAGCCAGCGCTTGATCGTGCGTCACTAGAATAAGCGTGGTGTTGTTTTCTTTATTCAACTCAAATAATAAGTCGATGACTTTAGCTCCGGTGTTGCTGTCGAGATTGCCGGTCGGTTCATCGGCGAACAACAGCGCGGGTTTGGTCGCGAAAGCGCGCGCCAGCGCCACCCGTTGTTGTTCGCCGCCCGAAAGTTGTCTCGGCGTGTGTTTTAAACGTCCCGACAATCCCACCCGGTCCAAAAAAGCAACGGCGGTATCCTTAGCGTGTTTATCGCCCCGCAACTCCAGCGGCAGCATCACATTTTCCAGCGCAGTCAGCCCTTGCAGCAACTGGAACGACTGGAATACGAATCCGATTAAACGGTTACGTAGCGTTGCTCTGCCGTCTTCATCCATACGCGTCAGCGTAAAACCGTCCACGGTAATCGTCCCGGCTGTCGGTGTATCCAATCCCGCCAATAAACTGATCAGGGTCGACTTCCCGGAGCCGGATTCGCCGGTAACGGCAATGGTTTCTCCGTATTCGACCTGAAGATTAATGTTCGACAATATTTGCAGAAAACCGTCCGCTGTCTTCACCGATTTAGTTAGATTTTCAGTTACAATGAGCTTTCTTTCTTGTTGAGTTTGCATCATGCTTAAATGGTTAATTGCTTTTGCGATTTCATTAGTATCAGCGGCAGCCATGGGGAAATCAATTGTAGTGCTCGGCGACAGCATCAGCGCCGCCTACGGCTTTGATGTAGGACAAGGCTGGGTATCGTTGGTTCAGCAAAAGCTAAAGGAAAACCGGAGCGATTACGTTGTCATTAATGAAAGCATTTCCGGCGATACCAGCGCGGGCGGGCTAGCGCGAATTGACGGTATATTAGGCCGTCTCAAACCAGCTATCGTCATTATTGAACTTGGAGCCAACGACGGCTTACGAGGTTTATCGCCCGCCATTCTTAAAAGCAACCTTGCCGAAATCGCAGACCGAGCAAAAAAATCGGGCGCAAAAATTTTACTGCTTAGTATGCGTATTCCCCCCAATTACGGAAAACGCTATACCGAGATGTTTTATAATGTTTATCCGCAATTAGCCAAGACGTTGAATATCCCGTATGTTCCATTCATTCTCGAGGATGTCGCACTCGTTAAAGAGTTAATGCAACAAGACGGTCTACATCCGAATGAAAAAGCGCAAGCGTTGATTGTCGAAAAAATATGGCCTCACTTAGCAAAGTTATTGGAAGAAAAATAAACTGAAAGGAGTATATTCATGAGTCAACTCACCCTTGAAAAAGCCAACCTCATCATTAACGCCGCCACTCAAAAAGCTAGATTTTTAAATATGGCGCCTCTAACTGTAGTGGTTTTGGATGCGTCGGGCCACCTCAAGGCCTTGCAAAGAGAAGACGGAGCGACAGTCATCAGACAGCAAATCGCCACGGCCAAAGCTTGGGGGGCCGTGAATATGGGAATTTCCTCGCGTAATTTGGCCGCTGTCGCTGAACACCGCCCGGATTTTATGAATGCCTTAATAGGCTTAGCCGAAGGAAAAATCATGCCGGTACCCGGCGGCGTTTTGATCCGGGATAAGGGTAATGCCATTATAGGCGCTGTCGGAATAAGCGGCGATTCTTCCGAACAAGATGAACGTTGCGCCATTGCCGGGATTGAATCGGCCGGATTTATTGCCGGCGTTTAACAATTTCTTTTTTATAAGGAGTTAATCATGTTTAAAGCGCTTATTAAATTTTATTGTCTTTTTCTTGTCTCCGGCACGTCATTTTCATTTGCCGGCGAATTAACTCTCGACGATTTGCAAGGCAAATGGAAGCTCGTGACCATCGGCGGACAGGCGGTGGTTAGTCAATCCGATCCCGATTTAATGCCCAGATTTTCTATCGAAGACCTGACTATCAACGGTTTTGACGGTTGCAACCGGTTTTGGGGGCAACTCGATAAACCCGGCAGCATCGCTTCAACCCGCATGGCTTGCCCAGAGTCTACTCTAAAAATACCGCTCGATATGAATGACGTTTTTAGCCATTTAAAAATGGGGAAAATGACCGGGAAAAATTTAATTCTTCCCGCTTTGGGCAGTCTATCTGAATCTGTCTTTGAGAAAGAATAATTCAACCAGTGAAAAATCCACCCAGGCAGGCATCATTACGATGTTAAAACACAGCGTATAGCTTCGCTGGTTACAAAATTTGCTTATAGCAAATTCAACCATAGATTCAACACCCATCCGAAACTCGGAACAGCCAGTGGCAATTTGCGAATAGATAGTGATGGAATTGGCACTATCGGCCAAAAGCAGGCGTTGAAGTTTGTTAGGAACGGACAGTCAGAAGTTTAAAAATAGATAGAACGATTAGATTGTCGATTTCCTTTCCACTAGATTTGTAGGATAGTGAAAAACTTTAATTAATCGCCTTTCCTTACCTCTTCCCGAATCACTCGGAAACCCATTTTATAGTCTCGATCGTTACATACTAGCTTATACCTTTGGGTGCAGGTTGAAAGCAAGTTGAGAAAATACCACAGCCCACCCCGCATGGTTCGTTTACAATTTATTGCAATCGTCTTTGAGGGGTCTGGAAATTTGCGGGAATATTTTTCTTCGTAAGGATTAGCCATCCACTCCCAGACATTCCCCAAAACATCCTTTAGTCCAAATCCATTAGGATCTGCTTCTTTGGGTGCTCTAGTGCTCCGTCCAATTCGTCCATCTGCGTAGGCTCTTTTATCATCAGAGATATGTTCGGGTTCACTAGTTTTTAAAGGATCGGCAGGATCTTCATTCCTGTAGAAATCATTACCCCACCAATAACGTTGATTATCTGGGAAAGAGTTGCCGACACATCCTTTCGCCGCATATTCCCATTCAGGTTCGTGGGGTAGTCGGCATCGGTAAAACAAATTTGTGTCGGGATCTTGCCACCGAAGCCATTGACAAAAAGCCCAACTGTCATACCAACTGACATAATTTACCGGATGATCTGGCTCAGGAGCAGGGTATTCACGATCAATTTGATTTTTATCAAAATTTGCCAAAGAAAGGCGTTGAGCGTCTTTATGTCCAGGATAAAAAAGCCGAAAAGTTCGATTCAATACAGGTAATGTATGAATTTCAAATTCTTTAATTTCTTGATCAGGTTCAAGTGGTGTTTCATCTGGAGTACGGAATCGTTTTTCAATTGCATCTAATACAGCCTGTGGAGTAGGCAATAAAAAGTCTTCCGTTAAATCATCAATATCTTCTTTACGTATTACTTTTCCTTGCTCACCGCAAAACCACTCTGATTTAATGCAACAATCAGCAATTTTACGAATTTCTTCTCTTAATTTTTCTCCATTGAGGTGTTCTTTCTTTTGGGTAACTTCTTGTATCTGTATATTCCAATAAGCTTTTGTTTTGGGGGGAAATCCCTGTTCGTCCTTTGAAGAACCCATTTTAAAGGTTGCAGAAGGAATTTTTGCCCAATATTCATTGGATACAAATGACTTGGCAATTTCATTTCCATCATCGAGAATCCCTTGAAACTCGCTCCAATAAGATTTTAGCACCTCTCGTGCTGGTTTTTCTTGCGGAGTAGAATCGTCATTCGGATAGGATAAGCTCTTGCTGCAAAGCGATTCATAAGAAATATTCCACCAGTCGTCAACTTTTACTTTTAGTCCAGCGATTTCGTGCATTCGCCACCAGGATCGATAGATCATCTCGGAAGAACGCTTAGGACTTTTAGATTTATACCAAGTAGCTGCTGACTTAACCCAAACGTCTGTATTGAGTGCTTCTATATGCATTTCTGCAAGAAAGCGATTAATATAATAGTACCAATCGCTTTCTATGGTTTCATGAAAATATACCCAGTTCTTGAAATCATCTGATTCTGCTTCGCTTGCATAGTTGGCTAACCAGTAAGCCGTATAAAACTCCTGGAAAGATCGATTTTTCCAAACCACTTGATTTAATTCTTTGTGTGGTGTTTGATCTAATTCTGGGTCTGCTATAGGATGCTCAAGAGCTGATGCTATCCCTAGTGCAGGTAATTGATCAAGATCCCAATGAAATTCTTCATCACTTTTCTCTGAGAACAATTTTATAGTTTTTAAACGCGCAATGACATTTTGTTTAAATTTTCTAACATCCTCATCATTAGTAACTCCCTCAAAATTTGGTATCAGTTCGTTAAGATTATGAAACTCTATCTCTTCATTCAGTCGCCTTGGGTCGCTAGTCATCGTATAAGCAATTGCACCTAATATTGCATGTACATAACCTTCATCAGGGGAGATTCTTTTTGCAGCAACAGAATTTTTTAAGCCTTGGATAACTAATGTTTTGGTTGCAAAATAAAACACATCACAGTCAGTATGTATCTTCTTCAATTGATCAGAGGATAATTTTTCCAACATTTCTAAAATTCTTGGAACAGATAATAATGACTTAGCATCTGCAGGGATTTTATTTATACGCTGCTCTCCAAGATATGTAATGAGTTCTTCTGAAGTTAACTCATGAAGTTTTTTGTTTTGAGATTTAAAATACTCGTCATATTCAATTCGATTGAAATCAGCATCTGATTCTTGTTTACTATGGATAAGCCTTACAATTAAGTTCCCCCAATATTCAAATTTCACATTTTCGCTCACTGTCTCAATTCCTTTATCTTGAGCAATAAGGTTTAGGATTAGTTTGCCAATGCTATTAATTTGTTCTTCACTCGTATTATCCTTGTCCCTTATTTCGTTTTCGATGATTTTTAAACATTGATATCCGAGATATTTTTTTTGTTCTTCTTCTTTAAATTCGCAGACTCTAATAAATCTCCAACGTCTATCTTTTAATTTTAGGCTTTCTTTATATGTCGCAAGAGAGTGTAGTCGCCCACCCAAAATTGCACGACTATTAGAATTTTCCAGGAACCTAGCTAAGGATTTAAGTGATTGTTCATCTACAGTTTGATCTAAGCCATCAACGATCAGAACTAACTCCCCTTGTTCTGTAAGACATTCAATAAAATCGATAACTGCATTTTCTTCAGGAAAAGAAACAGTAGGGTGTCTCAACTCTTTTTTACAATACTTTGATAGTTCATTACACCATGCTCTTACGAATTTTTTTTCTTCTTTAACGGATTCTAGTTTTTGCAAATCGAATTCCGCTAATTCGCTAGCTACAATATACAACGCTAACGTATTGTCATTATTCAGTTGCTTCCAAAACCAATTAAGATTTCTTGTTTTGCCAACGCCCGCATCAGCTGTTACAACAACCCGATGTAATTCACCTTCTTTACACTGAGGCTTCATTCGTTTGAGTATTTCATTCCGTGCAATTTCTTTCCACTTTCCAGTATCCCGCCGTGTTTCATTCTCACTATTTCGTCCAGCTATATCGCTACCCCAGAGCAAATATTGAAAAGCATCCTGTCCTGACTCAGGCAACAGCTTTAGTTCCTGAGTCTCGATGAAATTATCAAATCCTTTTTGCCGTTGATTTTTCTGCACATAAGCATTCCAGTTCTTTAGCCATTCTTTGTTCTTTTCAGTGGTTTTACTGGAGTTTTCGGAGTTCTCTTCAGAAACATTTGGAATCGTCGGATTATTCGGTGTTACAGGAGGGTTGTGCCTTTTCTCTCGTATGTAAGTATAAAGTGTCCAGAATGCTGCTATGAAAGCAAAGACAATACCCGCTATTACTCCGACAGCGGTTGCGTTATTACCCTCCGTCCACCATTTCCAATTTAGAGTTGCCAGCCATGTCAGAACTTCATTGATAATATCCACAATGACTCCGAATTCCAGTATGAAATATTAATTTGGATAGTAATTTTATTTGTACTACAGAATCTTAGCAACAACAACGGTTGTGTATTGAAATGACACTCACATTAGCATCAACCGTTCGACACCACGTTGCCGGATCTCAGTCGTAAGATGCTTAAATGCCGCTGTCTCACTAGGATCAGCAATACCATAAACTACACGAAAGATGTCCCTCACAGCGGTCAGAACTTCTGTAGCGGTGATTGAGCCACTCTCATAGACGCGACCAAAAGGCTTATACCGAAGTTCGAGTGAAGGACAAAGATATGGGTCTATTGTTTGTTTACCATCTGTCAATATGGGTTGCCTATAGTCGATAGATATTCTATGAAACCCAACCTTATCAAAGATGATGTTCTCGATTTTACCTGGATCACATTCAATGTACCAGCCTGTAGCTTTCGGATAGTCTGTGAGCATTTGACGTTCCATCATCGCTATTAGCGGTCGGAGCCTCCCTGTTCCTCTTAGGGTGCCATCCAAAACAATGTAACCACCAAAGCCTCCCCATGGAAAGGAAAAGAATGAGGCCATTCCTTCTACGTTGTTAGTTTCATTTGCCGCAAGACCCCATAAGTGGTATTTAAAATTATTGGTAGGTCTCGCTTCGATCAACTTACGGAATTCTGTTGTATCAATCGCTAAGTTGGGCTTTTTTCCAAAGTTGGCGTGGTAAATGGGCAAGACAGCATCTAATTGATCTGCGCTGTTTATTTCAAACTTGACCAAAGGATTAGAGTTCGAATCCCCCACATAATCCTGCAGATTCATTAAATTAATCCACTTTTTGGCATCAAGATATTCGGACATTTTCCGATATTCTATTTCCTTGGTTGGGTCATCAAATCGCATTGCCCACTTCAAATAATCAAAGGTCACAGACTTCACTGTGGCACTACTCACATTCTCTTGAGCAACTTTCCCGACTGATTTTGCCATGAGAAGAAGATTTCGTACTGCCGTTTTGTCATCTGCCAGAGCTGGCTGCACATACGGAAAATCCAAAACCCCAAAACCCCAACCGCCCCAAATTTTGGCGCGGCCAAAGGGATCAATATTGTCTTCTGTAGAATCAGTTAAGAATGGGTCGTTCATCTCACCCATTATATAGTCCACTCCCGAATGACTAGCTCTCCTTGCATCTGCATCAAAAATCCGATGCATCTCATTCAGCATCTGCCGGCCATAACCCTTTCCTCGCGTTTGTGGCGATACCAATAAAAATTCGATAACCCCGGTATTGCCAGTATGAAAATAGTCACTTACACATGCCGAAACTAATACATCTTCGTCGTAGCCTAGAACTATATGGTAGTTATTCAGGCCATACCATCCGTCCACCTTAAGGCGAAGATACTGCAACATATTTTCAATCGACTCACGCTCGTTATAGTCGGGAAATTGAGCTTCATAAAGTGAATGATAAAATGTTGTAAAGGCATCTAAATCATTTTTTATCAAGTAGTCTAGATCCGTGAATATCATGCTTATTAATTTTTATGGATGCTTAGTTAAAGAATGTCGAGGGCAAGGTAACCTGCCGTCATCTTCAATTATATAATTGAATTAGTTGCTTTCGTGTTCTATTCGCAATTTACCTGTAAAGCAGCCAAGAATTATGTCAAGGTTTACTTTCATTGAAAGCACAAGTGGTTATATTTGAGAGTGAGGCGGCAGAATGATGGCTTCAGCCTCTGAATCGGGCGCCTTCGAACCCAGCAAAAGCAATAAAATATTTTTATTCTAATCCTTACTGAATGTGCGAATGCGTTAAATAAACTCAGTAACCAGTAATGAATGTCAGCATTGCATCATGATATTAAGTAGGTTGCCAAGGGCCGGTTTGGGTCGTTTTCCCCAATTCAATTAGTTGTAACTTAGTGGACTTCGTCGACTGCTTTCAAGATTATAAAGTTGAGTTTTTAAGACTTTATAGATCGTATAGTTTCAACACTGGATTCGGAATAACTCAAGACGAATTTAAGACAATCCATCATCGGAATGGTAACCAACCGTTAACACAGATACAGGGTAACGCGTTTTCTCAGGTGGAATAAATCAAAAAACTTGCGCGCACAAAAAAGGCCTCTGTCCGGAGAACACAGGCCTCTTGGATAAAGACTGGAGTAAATTAACGTTTTGAGTACTGCGGACGTTTTCTAGCTTTATGTAGACCGACTTTTTTACGTTCGACAACGCGTGAGTCGCGAGTCACATAACCGGCTTTTCTAAGCGCAGGACGTAGCGTTTCGTCATACTCCATCAACGCCCTTGTCAAGCCGTGACGGATCGCGCCGGCTTGACCCGATGGACCGCCGCCTTTGACGATCACGTTAACATCCAATTTCCCTTCGAGATCAACACATTGTAAAGGTTGACGAGACACCATCTGGTCGGTTTTACGGCCAAAATAATCTTCCAATGTCTTTGAATTGACTGTAATTTTTCCGGTGCCTGTAGTGGCGTAAACCCTAGCTATTGCGCTTTTACGACGACCGGTTCCATAATACTGAGCTGCTGATGCCATGGTTTTTCCGCTTAAATTTCTAAAACTTTAGGCTGTTGCGCCTGATGATCATGTTGTGGACCAGCGTACACTTTCAATTTCTTGAACATGGCGCGTCCTAATGGATTATTCGGTAACATACCTTTTACCGCGGTGGTCAGAATCCGGTCTGGGAATGTTTTTCTTAACTTGCCCAAGCTAACCGTTTTCAGGTTGCCGATATAACCAGTGTGGTGTTGATAAAGCTTATCTTTTTCTTTAGTGCCGGTTACGCCGATTTTTTCAACATTGACGACGATGATGTAATCGCCGGTATCGACGTGCGGGGTATATTCCGGTTTGTGTTTACCACGAAGACGGCGTGCAATCTCGGAAGCCAGACGGCCCAGCGTCTTTCCTTCC
The DNA here is from genome assembly GCA_002483425.1 of Methylococcaceae bacterium UBA7658. Taxonomy (GTDB): domain Bacteria; phylum Pseudomonadota; class Gammaproteobacteria; order Methylococcales; family Methylomonadaceae; genus Methyloglobulus. Next base: position 49,299 of record DLHW01000024.1, on the reverse strand, counting down.
GCATCCACCACATACCAATCGCGCCTTACTTCCGCGGGCTTTGCACTAAATGTTTTCATCGTTGCTTTATTTAACTGTTAAAGACTCAAAAAAGAGCCGGAATTCTACTAGACGTTTATGTTTTTTACAAGCCTATTTTGGAAACGACTGCAAATAATTGCCGCAATCTTGTCATAATTTGATATTTAAGGAATGCAGCTTACGGTAAAGATGAGTGCGTTCTATACCCACAGCCGCGGATAATTTCGCCACACTGCCGCCGGAACGTTCGAAATGGTATTCCAGGTAGGCCTTTTCGAATTGATCCCTGGCGTCTTTTAGCGGCAGATTATAGAAATCCGGCACGGACGCCGAAGGCGCGGAATCGGCGATAACAGTGCCTAACGCCGATTTAACCTCATCCAGTTCGATTTCCTCGCCCACGCCCAAAATCATCAAACGCTGGACCAAGTTTTTCAATTCCCTGACATTACCGCGCCAACTGTAGTTACGCAAAAAATTCTGCGCGGCCATCGAAAACTTTCTGAACGCCAACTTATCGTGACTAACAAAATAATCCACGTAAAAATTCAATAACCCAGGAATATCTTCGCTATGTTCCCGTAGCGGCTGGATGTCCAAAGTGACTTCGTTCAGCAAATAATACAGGTCTTGCCGGAACCGGCCCAACTTTACTTCATCAGCCAAATCGATACGGGTCGAAGCCAACACCCGGACATCTACCCGGACGGCTTCGCTGCCGCCGACGCGCAAAAACGAACTGGACGCCAGCGCGCTGAGCAGCCTTAACTGGGTTTCCTGATCCATTCCTGCAATCTCGCTCAAAAACAAAGTACCGCGATTCGCCCGCTCCAACAAACCGGGATAAGTTTTTCCACCGTGCTCCTTGCCAAAGAATTCCACCGCAGCGTTTTCCGGCGAGATACTGCCCACCGGAACATCGACAAAAGGACCATCCCGCCGGGTGCTGTTGTTGTGCAAATAGCGCGCATATAATTCTTTACCGGCCCCTGCCTCGCCCATAAACAACACTCGCGTATCGTGTTGCGCCAAGCGTTTGATTTGATCTTTCGTCCTGGCAATCGTTGCGCTTTTGCCGACCGGCTCGATGTCGGTCACCAACTGTTGTTTAAGTCCGGCGTTCTCCTTCTGCAAATTGCTGGCTTCCAAAGCTCTTGCTACGATCAATAACAATTTCGCCATCGACAAAGGCTTTTCCAGGAAATCGTATGCGCCGAGTTTGGTGGCCTCCACAGCGGACTCCACGGAACCGTGACCCGACATCATAACCACGGGACATAGCAGCGAATCTTCCGCAACCCATTCTTTCAACAAGGTAATACCGTCCATATCAGGCATCCAGATGTCTAGCAGAATCAAACTCGGATTTACGGAAAGCTTTAAAGCTTTCGCTTCTTGGGCATTTTCCGCTGTAGTAACCCGATAACCTTCGTCTTCGAGAATTTCGCCCACCAACCGGCGAATTTCCGGCTCATCATCGACAATTAACAAGTGAGGTATTTGCTTATTCATAAACTCTGTTCCGTATTAAACTGCAGGGAGTTGGATAATGAATCCCGCTCCGGCTTTCCGTTGGGTATCGACCCAGATCGACCCGCCGTGTTCTTCAATAATTTTTTTGACAATCGCCAAGCCCAAACCGGTGCCTTTAGCCTTAGTAGTGACATAGGGTTCAAAGATTTGTTCGACTTGTTCTTCTTTAATCCCAGGCCCGTCGTCATAAAAGGTTATTTCGATAAAATCGGAATAATTTTTTTGTACCCGGAACATATGTATGTCGATCTGACCGTTGCCATTAATAGCCTCCAAAGCATTAATCAGCAAATTATGAATGACTTGCCGGATCGTAACGGGGTCGCCTTTAATCAGTAATTTACCGGTTCCGTATCCGGTGTTGAATTTTACGCCTGATTTTACAGGATACAATGCCAAAACTTCTTGCACCAATACCGCCAAATCCAGTTCGGCAGCCTGTTTTTTAGCAGGCTTGGCGTACTGGGAAAAATCATCCACCATCTCTTTCATCGCTTCCACTTGCTGCACGATCGTCCGGGTGGATTTCTGTAAAATTTCGGCATCGTTTGTATCCAGCTTTGACGCCAGTTTCACCTGTAACCGTTCCGCCGATAACTGAATGGGCGTCAATGGATTTTTGATTTCGTGCGCCAAACGCCGGGCTACTTCACCCCATGCCGCACTTTTCTGGGCCTGGATCAAATCCGTCACGTCGTCGAAAACAACTACCGCGCCTACCCGCAGCCCGTCTTGCGAAAACAGCGGCGTACCCCGGCATAGCAACTCCTGCCGGCCGTTCGGTCCTAGGAAAGCGATCCGTTGCTGCCAAATGTCGTCGGCTTGCTCCAGCAAGCGTTGTATCGATTTTAACGGTTCCGCTAGATCTTTATAGATTTCTACCAATTCCAGCAAAGTCTGACCGACAAAATGGCTAACATGAATGTGAAAAATTCTATACGCCGCTTGATTGGCGGTGCGGATCTTATAATCGGCATCGAAACTGATGACGCCAGCCGTTAAATTAGCCAAGATGGTTTCCAAGTAAGCGCGCTGGTTTTCGACTTCGAGTCCAGCTTGCCTGCTTTCATCGCGCGCCTCACCGATACGCCGGGTCATCACATTGAACGACTCCACCAAAAAACCCAAATCGTCTTGCGCAATGACTGGCAACTGCTGGTCGTACAAGCCGGAAGCTACCGCTTGCGTCCCTTTAACCAAGTTTTTTACCGGCGCTATAATGTCGCGAATACTGATAAAGGCGACCCAGATTGCCGCTAATAAACTCATCAACAATATAAGCGACAACGCCAAAGAAAAACTTAACTTCAAAGAATTTCTCAAGTAATTCATTTCTTTATAGCGTACAAACGCAAATTCGACCGAATCCGCCAGGTCGGCAATCCGGATCGGCACAGGGTATAAGGCTTGCAAATATTGCGGCTCTTGCCCTTTGATGACGACTATCACTCGAATCATAAGATCGTTATCACTGATGGGAGCTAAGGCAACAAACTCATCGTTACGGCGAAGTTGCAGCCAAGCGTGTTCGTCCGGCAAATTCGGCAAAATATCACCCGGATTGTTGCTGCTGAACGCAACAATCCGGCCTTGTTTTGAAAACAACGTAACTTCGCTTGCTCCGGACAATATGAGCAAATTTTCCATCTCCAGCGTCGCCATCGCCTCGGACGAATAATCCATATTTTCGGCTAACTGTTGGGTTTGCCTAAGATGCCAGCGCATTCTTTGGTCCAGCGCGACTTGACTCAACTCTAGGGCGTCCTCCATGGCTCTGTCTATTTCTACGTTAAACCAGCTATCGATGCCTTGATGCAGAAATTGCATGGAAAAATAAAATACAATCGCGGCCGGAGCCAAAGCAACCAAGACAAAGAGCGACACCATCCGGTTGGTTAATCTCGAACCAGCCTCGCGTTTTTTGAGCTGACGTATTAGGGAATAGATATTGGCGCCGACCAAACCTAATAAAACCACCGATCCCGCAGCATTGACCAGCAATAGCCATGAATACATTTCACCTAATTTCGAAGATTCTTGCGTCGCTGAACTCATCATCTGCAACGACAGCAGAATTAAACCGAACAAAATAGCGATAGATAAACCGGCAGGCGGTTTTATTTTTTTAGAGTCCATATCAACCAATCACTGGACAACTGCCATTGCGAGCTAACATAGGATTTCGGACGCAAAGGCAAGGGCAAGGCGTCGCGTTCGAAAGTAATCTTCATTTTAACGATATAGGTTTTCTGACCGGAAATTTCGGCTTTTTCAATCAGCGGGTAATCCTGAAGCGTCGATAGCAAGTCGAGTGCGGCTTGAAGCGTTGAAAAATTATCGGCCACTCCAGTACTTTCGTTTTTCACTCGGTACATATTTAATAACGCATGGTACTGAATCCGGTAAAGAATGCTTTTATCCGCTACGGTCTTGTTCCAAAAATAATCCCGTTGTTCTTCAATTTTGAAGCGATAAGTCCAAGTCAAAGGCACGCCGTTCGTTAGCGCTTCAATTGCTTTTTTACTGAGTCTGTATTCAATGTTCGCTGTTATCGCGTAATTTTCGCCCTGAACAGATGTTATAGCGTTTTTTATTGTCACGCCGGCACTAACCGGAACAACCGGCACGAACATCAGAAATAGTATCAGACCCAATGCCAAGGTTTTCTTAATGCTTGACGATGCGCGCATAATAAAAACCGTCCATTGCGGATTCTCCGGTCAAAATCTGTCTGCCGACATCACCGTCCACACCCCAACCGGCATCGGTGAGCGGCAACTCTTTCGCGTCGTCATGCGCCGATAAAAAGTTTTGGATTTGTTGTTCATTTTCCTGCTTTAGCACAGAACAGGTCGCATAAAGCAACAGACCGCCTTGTGCCAGCAACGGCCAAATCGCGTTTAGAATATTGAGTTGCATCGCAGTCAGCCCAGCTATATCCTCGACCCTTCGCAATAATTTGATGTCGGGATGACGGCGGATAACACCAGTTGCAGAACACGGAGCATCCAGCAAAATACGGTCGAAAGGCTTACCGTCCCACCACGACTCCGGCTTACAGGCATCGCCCGCCACAAGCAACGCTTTTTGCGACAAGCGTTGTAAATTATCCTGTATCCGGCGTATCCGGTTTTCGTCAATATCCACGGCGACCAGTTCTTGCAAGTCCGGTTGCAACTCCAGAATATGAGCGGTTTTTCCGCCGGGGGCCGCGCACACATCCAGCACCCGTTGGCCGGGGTGGACATCAAGCAACCCCGCCGCCAGTTGCGCCGCGCCGTCTTGCACCGAAATCCAGCCGTCGGCGAATCCTGGCAACGATTCAACCGGCGCCGGTTTGTCGAGAATAATGCCCGCAGAACATACGGTAACGGCTTGGGCCGTTAAACCTTGATCGTTAAGCCGTTGCAAATAATCCTGGCGGGACATCTTCGCCAAATTGACCCGCAGCGCCATCGGCGGCGGCTGGTTGTTTTCGAAAAGGACGGCGTCGCCTTGTCCAGGCCAATCCTTATCCAGTTGTTGAATTATCCAAGCAGGGTGGCTAAAGGCCGCAGTTTTATCTTTATCGGCCTGTTGTTCAAGTCCATCGTGTTTACGCAGATAATTTCTAAGCACCGCATTAATCAATGCTCTCGCCCAAGGGAGGCCGCGCGCGGCTTGCACCGTCTCCGAAACGGCGGCATGAGCCTTAACCCGCATATATTTAAGCTGGTATAAGCCTATCATAATCAATGCCTTGACCTCTAAGTCTCTCAAAGGCTTATCGAGCAAGGCGTTTAAAATAAAATCCAATCGATGATAATACCGGCACACGCCGTAACAAAGAGCCTGGATAAACGCTCTATCTTGGGAGGATTCTATCGACTTGAGGGCGTTATCGAGCGCAGCCGTCAGCGACTGTCCTTCCTGTAGTACCCGCGTGATAACACGAGCGGCAATCCAGCGGGTATTCACAATTTAATCAACCGAGTTTTACTCCCAACGCTGGGTAAGCGTTCAAAAAAGCCTGGACCGGCAGCCGTTTTCCACCCGGAAGTTGGACTTCATGCAAGCGCAACAGACCGTCGCCGGTTGTCACGTCCAGCGTCTTATTAGCGCAGACGATAACACCCGGTTCGACCTTGTCGGCCGACGCCAACGGTTCGGCTTGCCAAATTCTCAGTATCTGGCCTTGATAAACCGTTTGAGCAACCGGCCAAGGATTAAGTCCCCGCACTTTTCTGTCAAGCTCTTTGGCCGGTAGCCGCCAATCCAGTACCGCTTCGCTTTTGTTCAGCTTTTCGGCATAAGTGACTAAGCTTTCGTCCTGCTTTTCGGCGCTTATCGTTCCAGAATCGATCTGAAAGATTACTTTTTCCAAACCGGTAGCGCCTAGCTCCGACAATTTCTCGTACAAATCCCCGGACGTATCCTTGCCGGTAATCGCACAAACTTCTTTATGCAACATGTCGCCGGCATCCAGCTTATGAATAATGCGCATGATCGTGACACCTGTTATTTCATCACCCGCCATCAATGCTCGCTGGATCGGCGCCGCTCCGCGCCAACGCGGCAATAACGAGCCGTGAACATTAATACAGCCGTATTTTGGGATCTCCAGAATCGCTTGAGGGAGAATCATGCCGTAAGCAACTACCACCATTAGGTCGGGGCGTAAATCACTGAACAGCGCGATCTCTGCTGGTGTTTTTAAACTATCCGGCTGAAAAACCGGAATTCCCGCACTCAGCGCCAAAACTTTGACCGGACTGGGTTGCATTTTGCGTCCTCTGCCCGCAGGCCGGTCGGGTTGGGTGTAAACCGCGCAAACCTGGTGTTTAGCCGCCAAACGCACGGATGTCAGTAACACACGCAAACTGGGCACTGCGAAATCGGGCGTTCCCGCAAAAATTATCCGCATGTTCAGTTTTGTTCCAATTTGTGTATTTTTTCCAGCTTTTTCTTGATCCGCTGCCGTTTGAGGGAGGAAATATAATCCACAAACAACTTACCTTCCAAATGATCCAATTCGTGCTGAACACATACAGCTAATAAATCGTCCGCTTCAAACTCGAACGGTTCGCCTTCTTTATTTATAGCTTTGACCTTGATGCGGTCTGCGCGTTTGACTTTTTCAAAAAATCCAGGAACCGACAAACAGCCTTCCTCGGATTCTTCTACGCCTTCCTGTGCAATAATTTCCGGATTAATCAAACATAAAGGCTTATCTTTTTGCTCGCTGACATCAATAACCACTACACGCAGATGAACATTGACCTGGGTTGCGGCCAAACCGACGCCTTTGGCTTCATACATGGTTTCCAGCATGTCATC
>DLHW01000024.1:12095-42318 GCA_002483425.1 Methylococcaceae bacterium UBA7658 | reverse complement strand
AATTCATGATGATTAAAATGACGCCACAGGAATAATCTATGGTATTTCGAGCAATAATCGGTTTATTAGTTTCTTTTTTCTTTACGACGGGAATATGGGCGCGCGGCGGCGATGACTTATCCATTAACCCCTCTCATCCTAGCCAATATACCGTGGTTCAAGGCGATACACTGTGGGATATTTCGGCAAAATTTTTAAATAACCCGACCCAGTGGCCGGAACTCTGGCGTTACAACCAGCAAATAAGAAACCCGCATCTTATTTATCCGGGCGATACGGTTTATTTTTCAATCGTCGACGGCAGACCCCGTTTGAGTTTCTCGGATAACACTCAAACCGGAAACTATTACGAGTCCCGGTCTTCCAGCGATACGTGTGTTATCAGCGAAGAAGATATTCATCAAGGGCGGACAAGTTTTGCAATGGCGCAAGGCGGCAGACTATCGCCTTGCATTCGCGAAACCAACTTTAAAAAAGCGATTGATTTGATTCCCACTGAAAATATCGCCAAATATTTGACTTCGCCGAGAGTTGTCGGGGTTAACGATCTCAATAGATCGCCTTATGTCATCGACTTTGCCGGTGAGCATCTGGTTGCCGCTACCGGCGATAAACTCTATGTGCGCTCGATTGTCGATCCTCAGACTATGGCCTATATGATTTACCGGTCTGGAGAAACGTTTAAAAGCCCTGAAACCGGCGAAATTCTGGGGTACGAAGCCAAATACATAGCCGATACGACATTAGTACAAGCTGGAGATCCGGCTACCGTTTCTATCGATAAGTCCAATAGCGAAATTTTGATCGGCGATCGCTTGATGCCGAAAGCCGAAGAACAATTTATCTTAAATTATTTCCCGCGCCCGCCGGAAGTTAGTATCAAAGGTAACATTATTTACGTGCTCGACGGCGTTAATCAAATCGCCAAATACAATGTAGTGGTAATCGATAAAGGCGCTATAGACGGTTTGCTCCCAGGCCACGAACTCGATATTTTAAAACGCGGTAGAATCGCCAGAGACCAATACAGCGCTATCAGGAACGATGAAGTCAAACTTCCGGATGAATTGGCTGGCAAACTCATGGTTTTCCGCCCGTTCGATCGTGTAAGCTATGCGCTGGTTATGAAATCCACACAAGCAATCCACGTGCTTGATAAAGTCCAAACGCCCTGAAAATTCCTGGCAATACCCACCATGACGACATCGAATATTGGCTTATGCTATTGCGTACGCCAGGATTCGGTGTCAGGTCCTTTCTAAAGCTACTCGAAACCTGCACCCCGCCGCAATTATTTGCAAACCCGGCGATAGCGCATTCGGAACTAGGTCTGAACAGTGCAGTTATTGAAGCCGTCAAGAACCCTGACTGGTCATTCATTGATGGCGACTTGGTATGGCTGGCGCAAACCAATAATTCGGCGATTACGCTCAATGACAGCCGGTATCCGGCTTTGCTCAAAGAAATTCCGGACCCGCCGCCCGTACTGTTCGTCCGGGGCAATCCCGATTTGCTCTCCATGCCGCAAATCGCTGTCGTGGGGAGCCGTAACCCGTCGATGCTGGGCGTGGAAACCGCCACAGCTTTCGCCAAGACACTCAGCCAGCAGGGTTTCGTCATTACTAGCGGATTAGCGCTCGGCATTGACGCGGCCAGCCACCGCGGAGCGCTCAACGCCAAAGGCTATACGATTGCAGTCGCTGGCACCGGGCTTGACCGGGTATATCCGGCAAGGCACATCGATTTAGCAACCGAAATCGTCAATACCGGGGCTATGGTCAGCGAGTTTCCGCCCGGCACACTGGCAAAAGCCAATCATTTTCCGCGGCGTAATCGTATTATCAGCGGCTTATGCCAAGGTCTGCTGGTCGTAGAAGCCGCTAAAAGCAGCGGTTCTTTAATTACGGCCCGGATGGCTTTGGAGCAAAACCGGGAAGTGTTCGCCATTCCTGGCTCAATCCATAACCCCCTTGCTCGCGGCTGTAATGCCTTGATCCGCGAAGGCGCCAAACTGGTCGAAACCACTCAGGATATACTGGAAGAATTTAATCAATATATTCAAAAAGATGGAAATTATTCTGCTATCACAATGCAATCAACGCTTGACCTGGAGCAACAAACACTATTGAATCGTATCATGTTTAGTCCAACCTCTATCGATAAGTTGGTTGAAGAGTCGGGTTTACCGGTTGAAGCAATTTCATCCATGCTATTGATTTTGGAATTGCAAGGTTACATAGAAGCGAATGCTGGCGGTTGCTATACACGTTTGAAATAAAACGAAGAAACTATGAAAGAAACTATTTTTGATGTCTTGATGTATCTTTTCGAGCACTACATGGAAGACGAGTTGGAACTTGTTCCGGACAGCGACAGTGTCAGGACGGAATTATTGGGGGCGGGCTTCGAACAAAGCGAAGTCAATAAAGCCTTCGCCTGGCTAGAATCGCTTAGCTTGCAGCGCGCCATCAGGCCGACTATTTCAACATCGTTCCGAATTTTCAGCACGGAAGAAAAAGTGAAGCTCGATTTGGAATGCCGTGACCTTCTGATGTTTCTTGAGCGTACCGGAATCCTGAGTTCGGCCAACCGGGAAGTGGTCATCGACCGGGCTTTGGCGCTGGACGATGAAGAACTGTCCATCGAAAAACTCAAATGGATCGTCTTGCTCGTCTTGCTCAGCCAGCCGGATGAGGAAATCGCGTTTTCCCGGATGGAAGACATCGTTTACGACCTTGTGCCGACTTATCTGAATTAAACCTTACCTGCTTGCATTATTGACCGAATGAGCAAGAACCTCGTTATTGTAGAATCCCCGGCCAAAGCCAAAACCATTGAAAAGTACCTGGGCAAAGACTTCCATGTCTTGGCTTCCTACGGTCATGTCCGCGATCTTGTTCCCAAGGAAGGCGCTGTCGACCCTGAGAACGGTTTCGCCATGAAATACGAGATTATCGACCGGAATCAAAAACATGTGCAAAATATCAGTAAAGCGCTGAAATCGGCGGAAACGCTTTATCTTGCGACCGACCCCGACCGCGAAGGCGAAGCCATATCGTGGCATCTTTACGAATTGCTGAAAGAAAAAAAATTGTTGAAAGACAAGCCGGTACACCGGGTTGTGTTCCATGAAATTACCAAACGCGCCGTCACCGAGGCGATCGCCCATCCGGAACAATTGTCCACTAACTTGATTAATGCGCAACAAGCCCGGCGCGCCTTGGATTATTTGGTCGGCTTTAAGCTCTCGCCTCTGTTGTGGAAAAAAATTCGCCGCGGGCTTTCCGCGGGCCGCGTACAAAGCCCGGCGTTGCGCATGATCGTCGAACGCGAACTGGAGATCGAAGCCTTCAAAACCCGCGAATACTGGACGGTTGACGCCGCATTGACCGCCCAAGAACAGAACTTTAAAGCCAAACTGACGCACTTTAACGGAGAAAAACTCAATCAGTTCAGCATTACCGATGCCGATACGGCGGAACAAACCCGGCAAACTTTGCTGAATGCCGCCGACGGGCAATTGATTGCCGGAAAAATCGAAAAGAAACAGCAAAACCGCAATCCCGCGCCGCCGTTCACCACCTCGACTTTGCAACAAGAAGCGTCGCGTAAATTGGGCTTTACCACCAAACGCACCATGATGGTCGCGCAACAGCTTTACGAAGGCATCGACATCGGCGGCGAAACCGCCGGACTGATTACCTATATGCGCACCGACTCCGTCAATCTCGCGACGGAAGCTGTGCAGGAAATTCGCGCCCTGATTGCCCAAAATTACGGCGAGGAAAACGTCCCCAAAGATATTAGAGTCTTTAAAACCAAGTCCAAAAACGCCCAGGAAGCGCACGAGGCNNCCATCTTAGCGCCGAGCAGTACAAACTTTACGACCTGATCTGGAAACGCACTATCGCTTGCCAAATGACTCACGCCGTGCTGAACCTGGTTGCGGTTGATTTGACCTGCGGCGACGGCAAGCACATATTCAGGGCGACCGGCTCCAACATCGCCAAACCCGGCTTTATGGCGGTCTACTTGGAAGGCAAGGACGACAGTAAGGAAAGCGACGACAAGGAAAGTTTTTTGCCGGACATGCAGGAAGGCCGACCGGTCAAACTCAACGACATCGTCACTGGTCAGCATTTTACCGAACCGCCGCCCCGTTACGGCGAAGCCAGTTTAGTTAAAGCGCTAGAAGAACACGGCATCGGCCGTCCTTCCACTTACGCCACGATCATATCGACCTTACAAAATCGGGATTATGTGACGCTGGAAAGCAAACGTTTCTATCCGACCGATGTCGGCAGGATCGTCAACAAATTCCTGACCGAACATTTCACCAAATACGTCGATTACGACTTCACCGCCCATCTGGAAGACGAGCTGGACGCGGTGTCGCGCGGAGAAATGGATTGGATCCCCCTAATGAGCAAATTTTGGAATCCCTTCAACCACTTGATCCACGAAAAGGAAGAACAGGTCCAGCGTAAGGATGTTACCCAAGAGGCTATTGACGAAAAATGCCCGCAGTGCGGTAGCGCTTTGTCGATCCGGTTAGGGCGGAACGGACGCTTTATTGGTTGTACGAATTACCCCGAATGTTCCTATACGCGGAACTTAAACGAAGATTCCGCCGCTGCGGTCGCGCCAGAAACCATCGAAGGCCGGGTTTGCCCGCAATGCGAATCGCCGTTGATTATCAAGGCCGGACGTTACGGTAAATTCATCGGTTGCAGCGCATATCCCAAATGTAAACACATCGAGCCGCTGGAAAAGCCGCTGGATACCCAGGTCGAATGTCCGCAATGCAAAAAAGGCAGTATCCTTAAACGCAAATCGCGCAACGGAAAAGTTTTTTATTCTTGTTCCGGCTATCCGAAATGTAATTATGCCTTATGGGATGCTCCGATCCATGAAAACTGCCCCGAATGTCAATGGCCGGTGCTTGTGATCAAGCAAACAAAAGCCCGCGGGGTGGAAAAAACGTGTCCGCAAAAGGATTGTAAATACGCCACACCTTATGAGGGCGATCCTAACGATGCGCAAGGGCCGCAAGAAAGGGTAGCTTGATATTTAACATCTTCTAACGTTTATTGAAATGGGCTGTTTAAACGCAAATCCTGCAACAACACAGACGCAATTGCGTTACAGACCGGGGTAAAATCACCTAAGGTAATCAAAGAAAAGCGTTCCGCCTGTCCCGAGCGATTTCGCCCATATAAATCCATATTGATTATTTTGAGGCTGGATAAAAACAAGCACAGGGATTAGTGCAGCTTCGCCGGAATCCGTGAAAATTTCCGAATTACGGATAATGTTCTTGAGACTCATCTATGATCATATCCAAAAACTCTCTTCCGTTTACATGCATATTGAGTTGCTGCAAGGTAAGCGTAACTGATTGCAAAAAAGTCTTTTTGTGAAAATAGCTTAGACTCAAAATCAATTGATTTTACGCGATTTTCCGGTTTCCATTTTCAGGTCTTCTTTGTTTATATTATTTTGCGAAGAAGAGCCTTCTAACCAATTGTTAACTTCTACTAGGTTTTCTTCGCTAATAGTGCCGATGGCTTGCAAAAAACGCATCCGGTTTTTAACATAACCGTATTTGGCTTGCGCCAGTTCGCGCATCGTCTTGAATTCTTCTTTTTGCGCATTCAGGACGTCGCTAATGGTTTCCACACCGTATGAAAAACCCGTTTCCATCGCTTCTCTGGATTTACGGGTGGATTCAAGCGCTTTTTGGGTTGCCTTGATGCGTTTGACGCTGGCGTTGGAATTTAAAAACGCATCGCTGGTTTCTTTGATCAATTCGCGCAGTTGGGCTTCTTTGGACAATTTGTTGAGCGTGAGCTTATGTTGCGCTTCCTGGGTTTGTTTTGTGGTTGTACCGCCGCTAAAAACCGGGACGTTGACATTGATGGCCGCCACTTCGATATCGGTGTCGGTAGTCAATCTTGAGCTTTGAAACCCTGTATTGGTGTTGTAATAGGTCAATTGCAATTCCACGACCGGTAAATGCTTGGACTTTTGCGTACTCACGTCGCGGTCGGCCGCGACAATAGCGTATTGCTGAGCCGCTAAAGCAGGATTTTCATTCTTAGCGACTTCGAGCCAATCCTCTAATTTGCCTTCAAGTTCCTTATACTCGATGCCGTCGCGCAACTTCGCCAAAGACGCGGAGTTGATGCTGGTTAACTCCCGCAAGGCTTCTTTTGCCGTCACCAGCTTGGCTTCCGCTTCAATGATACTGGCTTTCACTTGATCCAAGCGCGCTTCGATGGCGTATACATCGGTAATTTTTACCAATTGACGGTCGAACAATTTCTGAATCTGCTCCAGTTGCTGTTCCGTAAGCTCCGTCTCGCTTCGATAAAATGAAAGTTCGTCCTCCGCTTCCAAAACACCGAAGTATTTTTCCACGACATCAAATAAAAGTGTTTGCTGAGCTTGAATATTTTCCAAAGTATATTGGCTTTCAACGGCTTTTGAACGCTCCCAATTCCAATATTTAGGAAAATCAAGCAAGGTTTGGTTTATGGAAACCACGTACCGCGAACCGCCGTAACTATTGGTAACATCTCTGGTAAGGCCGTTTAGAGTCTGACTGTTGGCGGACCAGTTCGTGCTGGCGGTTATTTGCGGCAACATTTGGCCCAGCGCTTGACCTTTTTGAGCGTTTCCGATTTTTATTTTAACTTCGGATGCTTTGAGATGCGGATCGGCATCCAAGGCTTGCTCATAGACCGACAAAAGATCGTCGCTCATGCCAGTCCGGCTGATAACGAACAACAGCGCCGCCAATATGAACTTAACTGTTTTCATACACCGGTTAATCTTCAATGAGTGCACGAGCGAAGGAATTAGTAATAGGCTGCATCAGATACTCGAACACTGTCCGTTCGCCGGTATTGATAAACACTTCCGCCGGCATACCGGGCACCAATTCGAACCCTCTTAACTTGGCGTAACTGTCCGGCAGCAATTCGACTTGAGCTTGGTAATAGGTATTTCCGGTCCGCTCGTCGGTTAACCGGTCGGCGGAAAGATTGATAACCTTCCCCAATACTTTAGGAATAACCGTCTGATTGAATGCGCTGAACCTTACTTCAGCCGCTAATCCCGATCTCACCCGGTCGATATCGATGGGAGAGACTTGAGCATTGACAATCAACTCTTCCTGTTGCGGCACGATGTCTAAAATAGGTTTACCGGAAGTGATAACGCCGCCGATATTATGTACGGACAAGCCTAAAACGCGCCCGCTTGACGGGGCTTTAATGTCTGTCCGGATGACTTTGTCGGCGGTCGCGTTGACCCGCTGACTGACATCGTAAAGATCCGCTTGCACTTCGCCCAATTTGCCGGCGACCTCCTCTTGAAACTTTTTTTCGAGCTGCAGGATCTGCAATTTCGTTTCACCGATTTGAATTTCACTGCTGGCGATTTCCGAAGTCAACGCCGCTATATCGCCGCCCACATTCGCATGGTTCCGTTCTATATCGCGCAGACGCAATTTATCGGCAAAGCCTTGCGCTAACATTTCTCTTAAATCCTTCTCTTCTTCCTTATACGAAGCAAGTAATTCTTGCTTACTGCCGCGTTGGCCTTTTAAACCCTCTATTTTCGATCTCAATTGGTCTATGCGCTGTTTTAATACCGAAATTTCACCTTCATGGGAGTTTTTCCTGGCTTGAAATATTTGATTTTCGCCTTGCCGTGCTTCCACAATATGAGGATCCGACAAATCCTGAATGTTATCGGGGAAAGTAATCGCCGCCTGCCGGTCGCGCTCGGCAACCAGCCTCGCCATTTGCGCGGATAAGGTGATTAATTGACCTCTTAAAATTTCCAATTGCGCTTTAACTTCGGTTCCGTCGAGTTTAATCAAGACATCGCCTTCGTTTACAATGTCGCCATCCTTGGCAAGCAATTCGCTGACAATACCGCCGTCTAAATGTTGAACGGTTTTACTGTGAGATTTTACCGCGACCGCTCCGGGCGCTAGCGCGGCGCTATCGATAGGCGCAAAATACCCCCATGTTCCGAGAATACCGAACGTGATCGCCAACACAATCAAGCCGATATTTCTGATCGGACGTTCATCGGTTAATAAAGCAATTTCTTCGTGTTTAGAAATCAATCCAAATTTTTCTATCATAGTTGGCAAGGTTTAAACGGTTGCGTCCGGCATTTAATTGGTATGGACGGGCGATGGCGCTTGCACAGGAACGACTTGCGCCGCTTTCGCCGCCGATTGCTGTTGTAACTTTTCCAAGACCAGATCGCGCGGGCCGTAAAGCGCTAATAAACCATCGTTCAGTATCAACAACTTTGAAACGTTGGCTAAAACATTATTCCGGTGGGTTATAACAATGACGGTTACCCGTTTTTGTTTCAACCGTTGAATTGCATTGCCCAAGGCAAGCTCGCCTTGTTCGTCCAGATTCGAATTAGGCTCGTCCAATACCACCACCACCGGATCGCCGTATAATGCTCTTGCTAAACCAACCCGCTGACGTTGACCACCAGACAGCGTACCTCCGTCAGCCCCGATAAAGGTATCGTAGCCATTCGGCAAACGCAGAATAAGCTCGTGAACATCGGCCATTTTAGCGGCATTCACTACTTTCTCAGGATCGACTTCGCCGAAACGGGCGATATTTTCGCTAATGGTGCCTTCGAATAATTCGATATCTTGAGGCAAGTAACCGATATAAGGTCCCAGTTCGTGCCGGTTCCAAGTGAACACGTCGGCGCCGTCCAAGCGGATTTTGCCGTTCGCCGTCGGCCAAATACCCAATAATGCCCTCGCAAAAGTGGATTTCCCCGCTCCGCTGGGACCTAGAACGCCGACCACATCGCCTTTTTCAATGGCAAAGGTCAACCCTCTAATGACAGGAGCATTCGATCCGGGCGGCACGACAACGGCTGCTTCGAGGCTAAATGCCCCTTGCGGCTCGGGCAAAGACATTTTCTCCGTTTCAGGCGGGGTTTTCAGTAAAACCTCGTTCAAACGATTGTACTGATCGCGCGCGTTAATAAACCCTTTCCAGGAACCGATCATGATGTCGATCGGTGCTAACGCCCGGCTTAATAAGGTCGAGCCGGCGATCATCATGCCCGAACTGATTTCATTTTCGATAACCAAATAAGCGCCGAGCGCCAAAATTAACGACTGCGAAGACAGCCGGATAAACTTCGACACCGCGCCAATAAGTCCGGCGCGTTCGCTCGCGGTGGCTTGCAATACTAAAACTTGCCGTGTGCCGTCAATCCAGCGTTGACGTACATTCCGCAGCATCCCCATCGATTCGATGACTTCGGCGTTCCTAAGGTTTTTACCGACCAAGTTCCGTCCGGCAATGGCTAATTTATTCGCATTTTGTAACTTTTGAGCAGTCGCTTTTTCATTAAGAACGGCGATTAAGATTAACACTATCGCCGTAACCACAGCAGCCCAGCCGTACCAGAAATGAAAAATGAACATAACGGCAATATAAATGGGTATCCAAGGCGCATCGAAGAAAGCGAACAGGCCTTGTCCTGTTAAAAATTGCCTGAGGGCGGTTAAATCGTCCAACGGCTGCGCGCCGCCTCTAACGCCTCCGCCGTACAACGATTGTTTATACGCCACTTGAAATAGCCGGTCATTCAATAAAGTTTCCAGGCGCGAACTCACGCGCACTAAAACTTGAGAGCGAACCCATTCCAGCAAGCCCATCGTGATAAACAACACCAAAACAATCAAAGTCAGCATTAATAAGGTCGACATATTGCCGGTCGGTACGACGCGGTCGTATAACTGCATCATGTAGATAGTAGGCACCAGTTGCAGAATGTTGATAACCATGCTGAAACCCGCCGCGGCAATAAAGGCTTTCCGGCAGAGGTAAAGGGCTTGAAGTAAATCTGATTTAATACTCATGCGCATGATTTTGGCTATTCGATATCAGTCGATGCAATAGATCGTCTTACTCCGTTTTACAACCGTCCAGCCGGAAATAAAGGTACGGATAGTAAAACGGGCAATTTTGGATTCAAATGATGTCCGGCTGTTCGAGTTTAGCGATTAATTATTTTAAGAAACTGCGCCAAGTTTAGCACAACGATTTAAATAACTAATAAAAACACCCGCGTTAAGCAACAACATCAGCCCCGGTTTAACTGATGCGGTTTGTTATTGGCAAGCGATCACATAGTTAAGCTGCCGGATAAGACCGCAGAAAATACGGTGTAGTCTTGCCCATTAATCCGGTCTTATGAAGTTTTAACTTCCGTTCGCCTTGTCGAAGACCTTAAGTCAGAACTTACCACTAAGTCAAAGCTTTTGAATAAAAACAACTTGGTTATGTTAATTATTCGGCGAACTGTTATTTATCGCTAAATTTGAAAAGCGCGGGCGGGTATCGGGCCGGGTGCCCATAATACAAAAATCGAATTGACCGGAACGATAAAATCATGCGGTTTTATGAGAACAGAGATAACGTCGTCCTTAGACTACCGTTCGAACTAGAGCGGACGTGAAGCACAAGTTATATAACCGACTTTCAAGCCTTAGAATGAGCACGTCTTCTTCTTTCTCCCGGCAATCAAAACCTGATATTCCGATTCTTTATAGAATCCGGGGCAAGAAAGGGATTTTATTAGCCCATTTTATAGACTGGTTAAACTCTTTAAGAGTTTGAATAGCTCAATTCCCGATGAAATAAGCGCTTACACGATGCGAATAAAACTCTCTGCAACACTCTTGTGAATTCTTACAAGTGAAATTGAAAAGCGAGTTATTGATCCGGCACTTTAACTTTTGAACCGTTCGTACCCGAAGGGCACTTGTGACCTTTGGGTTATAAATGCTGAGCAAGTCGAAGCACAGCAAGCCTTTCGGCAGGTTCAATACCCAAAGGGTACAAGGGCGAACGGAAGTTAAAACTTCATAAGACCGGACCAATAAATACGCTTAACTCGCTTTTCTAAGTTAACTATTTTAATTTCATGCAATTGGCGTAATAGGTGACGGTAGCGGGCCAATCGGAGAAAATTCCGCGAATACCGACATCTTGCGCCAACACATCGAGCAATACCATTGTATCGCCGTCGGTTTTAATACCGTCTTTAATCGACTGGTAATAATAACCTCCGCCGTTTTTCAACAATCCCGAACGCTCCAGCGTCCAGGTTATGATATCCAAACCGGCGGCTTTAGCGGCAAGCGCATAGCCGGAAGGAATAATCTTGTTGGCTGCATCCAGCGTAACCAGTGTCCAAGTCGGAGGCGCAACGATTTTCACGCCGTCGGCAACCAATTGCGGCAATCGTGCAGCCGCTTCGGTAACTTGTTCCGGAGTATTCAAATCTTCCAAAGCAACCGCTTGTTTACCGAATGCGGGTTCGTGATTAATCCAATAGCGGACATCGTCATGGTTAAACGATTGCGCGAACACGTTTCTAGGATGCACACCCGCCGCTTTGTATTCGTCAATCATCTTTTGCGCGTATGCTTCTTGAGTAAAACCGTCAAACGGCATTGACACGCTGGCGGGTTTTAATTCCGGCGTCATTTTTACACCCAGCTTTTTAAACAGTTCGATACTTTCCTTGTGGGTCATCAAAATCCCATTGGCGGAATAAAGATCGGTACGGAAATTAGCTGTTGAATCCAGATACTCCGCCAAGGTTTTAGCATTTGGATTTCCCGCGTCCATCTTACCTTTGAGCGTCTTGTATTCGGCCAGCGAGATGTCGCTGGTGCAACATTGAACGTTTTTAAATGGCGTTGCACTGCTGTAATCGGGCTGTACCGAACATTTAGCAGCCAGAGGAGTTTCTAGAATGTTGGTTGTCGTATGCAAATCGCATTGCGAATGGCGGCAAACCAGTTCTTTATCTTTAGTAAACGTTACATCGCATTCGACAATACCAGCACCCATCCGCGCAGCCGCTTCATAAGATTGCTTGGTGTGTTCGGGAAATTGCAAAGGGGCTCCGCGATGACCGATTGAAAAACCAGATTTAACAAAAGGGCCTTCCGAACACTTTTGTAATTTAGTTTTGAGAGGACTTTTTTGCATGTCTTCGACCAGAAAATATGGTCTCGGTCCAAGCTGAATATTTTGGGGCGAAACTCTTTCATCTTTATGCGCCGAACCGGTTAAAGGGCACAGTGCAATCAGCCAAACTACGGCTAAAAAGGGTTTAAGTAAACTCATGATAACCTCCGGTAGAATTATTGTCGTTATTAAGATCAACTTGGAAAACTTAGTTATCCGGGCTTTGATGTTTAAACCGTTTGCAGTCACTGGGCGCGAGTGCTGAGCAAGCCGAAGCGCGTACGCCTTCCAGCGGACTCGATACCCATAAGGCGTACAGGAGACCGGAGATTAAAACATCCTTGGGCCGGATCGAAACTCAGTAAAATCCGCCAAATTGCACATGGAAGATTACGTGAGCTTTATGTCTGTTTGATGTCGGTGTTGTTAACGATTTATGAAGACAATGCGACGCAAAGCGTCTTCATACCGCCGGTAAAATTAAACCGGCAGCATGAAGACAAGGGATTGAGGTTTATTTAAGGCGTTAGTGTGATTCTACTCAAAGATCCCGGCGCAAGCGGGGAATTAGCGGCAAAAAATGCTTCTAACGCATCAATATCTTGCGCACCGCCGAGCCGGTTGCCGCCTTGCGGTAAAACGGTAAAATTATCGCCCCCGTCCGCCATGAAACTATTGACGGTTACACGATAAGTTCCGGCCGGTTCGATGCTGTTCCCGTTAAGTTTGATATTAGCCGGATTAATTTTGTCGCATGCCGGTCCCAACGGATCCCATTCGTAAGCAAACCCCTCCGACACGGACAATATTCTGTTAAAAGGCTGATTATTCGGACAACCGGTGAATTGCTGTTCGAGTAAAGTTTCGATCTGCGCACCTGTCAGTGTCATCGTTACCAAGCTATTACCGAACGGCTGAACGGTAAAAGCTTCTCCGAATGTCACGTTGCCGTCGCCTTCTCCGGCGGAGCTTGAGGTATACGTCAAGTCGGCACGAACGCCGCCGGGATTCATGAAGGCAACCGCTGCTTCGCCGAATCCAGCGCTATCCGTCGCGGCCAATTGAGCGTCGGCAATGATGTCGCCTAAAACGGACTCGCCCGCTGCATTCGCTGTCCGCGACAGAGTTGCCGTTATACTGCCGATTACCCGGTTGGCAATGGGTTGCACAATCAGTTTATAGTTCTCGGTAATTTGCTTAATTTCCGCATTCGGTATTATTGCGGTATTTGTTCGATCAACCGGCACGTTAACCACTTTGATAGCATTCACCTTGCCGGTCTCAGGGTTGAGTTCCATATCGATATCGGTCAATACCCGGCCTTGTGAGTTTGCACTGGTGACCGGAATATAATGGGTTCCGTTCCGGGTCGTCAGTTGGCAGTTATAGGCTTGGTGAGTATGTCCAGAAATAACCAGGTCGACACGGTTGCTGAGTTTATTGACAATCGTTTTTACCGGCGAACCGGCTAAGTTACCATCACACGTATTGATCGTTGAAATAGCTTGCGCGACCGGAACGGTACCGCCTTGATGAATCAGCACGACAATCGCTTTTGCGCCGTTCTGATACAGTTTTCCAACTAAATTGTTGATGGTTCTAGTCTCATCCCTGAATTTCAAGCCGGCTACGCCGGTCGGCGTTACAATTGTAGGCGTTTCTTTCAACGTCAGTCCGATAAAGGCAACCTTCACCCCGTCGTATTCTTTTATCGTGTAAGACGGAAAAATGGTTTGTCCGGTCGTGGTGTCAACAACATTCGCAGCTAAAAATTTAAATTGCGCGCCTTCAAAAGGCACGGGCGTTCCAACCGAAGCTCCTTGACAGCTATTAACGTCTGCGGGATGGCAGCCACCGTTTTGCATTCGCAACAACTCATCCTTACCTTCGTCGAATTCATGATTACCGACGGCATTGATATCCAAGCCCACGCGATTCATGGTTTCGATAGTGCCTTCGTCGTGAAAAAGGGCGGATACCAAGGGCGACGCCCCGATAAGATCGCCCGCCGAAACGACAGCCATGTTCGGATTTTTGCTTTTGAGATCGGCTACATAGCCTGCAATCCAATCGGCGCCTCCAACCGGCGTAGTGGGCGGACTCGGTAATTCGGGGGTAGCGGGCACATTGCGCAAAGTGCCCGGCGATTCTAATTGACCGTGAAAATCGTTAATCGCAACGATTTTAACTTTAACTGGCGGTTGGGTAGCGGCTTGACTTATGCTTACATGACAAAGCGATAGCAGAAGACAAGCGCCGATTGACGGTATTCTCATTTGATTTTCTCCAAGGAGCGTGCGAAAAGAATGACGGAAAAACCAGCCCGTCCCAGCGCCGGCTAACCCCATCTTGTTTCCGTTCTGATTAGCCGGTACGAACTATGTCAAAACGTAGTCTTAAACCATACCGCAACAATGTGAAAATAGATTGACAACTCCATTAACAAAATATTGCAAAAAACCGCCGCAGGATCGAGCCGGGGGACAATGGCGGCCGGGGGGAGTCGATAACCCGGCCGCGTTAAGTTGGCGCAATGGCTTCCGGAGGAAATTTAGCGCTGGGGCGAGATGACTAACTGGCTGACAATCGCAGGCTTCCGGGCAATAATTTCAGCACTATGGTTTACGAGACTTTCCTTGTTATAAGGCTCGATACCGTAAGTGGTAATTTTCAATGTTTGGTCGTGCGAGGCAATGTCGAAGCGGGTCCAGCCGAAAGAAAATAGCGCCGTGTTACCGCCCTGTTTTAATGCCGCTTTAATCAAATTATTGTCCTGCAAACCGATTTTACTATAGCCCAAACCGCTGATTTGCTGATTGATTAACCCTTCCATGGCGCTATTTTTTACCGCCATCGGCAATTTTCTAAATTCTTCTAAATTAGCAACGCCCGTTGCTGCTAATAACTGATCTAAAATGGCTTTTCCGCCCGGAATAACTGTTAATAAATCAAGCACAGCGTCTCCGAACGCCGGATAAAAAGCGACCGATCCCGTGGTGACTTCAAAGGCGGAGGTTGGCCGTTGCGGCGCCGATAACGGATTGCCGGTAGCGGCGATTGCTTGCAACACATCACTACGTTTTTGGTAGGACAAGTCGTTGATAATCGTGCCGTGAATATCGGCTGCTACGAACACGACGTTTTTAATGTGGTTATCATCGATAAACCCGAGCAGTTCGGAACGTTCGGAGGCGTAGCCTTCAAACCGGTCGGATGCGCCCAAGACGCCCAGATTTTGTATGGGTTCGGGCACTGCGACAAATTTCCAAAGTACGCCGTCCTGTTGCGCGGTTAACAAGTCGGCTTTAAGCCGATCAAGCTGCTTTTTGCCTAACATCGTGCGGGTATGATCTAATCCGGCGTCGAAAGACTGTGCTATAAAAGCCCCGATTTGCAGAGGGTCGGTAATGTTGCCGACCCCTGGTAAATCTTGATCTCTAAACGAACGCGCATCGAGAATGTAAATTCCCGCAGTTCGTCCGTAGCGTTGCATCCGGTATAAGTCCGGACGTCCGTCCGTTAGTAGATCGCCTTCGGTCTTATATCGGCGGTCCGAAATGGCGTTGTACTCAAAAAAAGCTTGTATACCGTTCCTATAGAGTTCGGTTTGATTGATCAATCCTGTCGATTCGCCAAACCGGGGGTCGGTTGACGCCAAAGCGCCTCCCGAAAAATCGTTGATTACTTCATGATCGTCTATGGTTGAAAATATTGAAACGTTCCTTTGTAACCTAGCAAAGCTATTAAGGCCGTTATGATAACTGTAGGCCTCCTGGTGTTTAGCCCGGTATTCAGCTAATGTCTTAGCTTGTCCATTGGGTTCCGCAGGACTGGCGATATCCGCATAAATGGTGTCGCCCAATTTAAGAAAGAAATCAAGGTTGAGCCCATTGGCGTTTTTTATCGCCGGATAAGGCGCTAGTTCGCCGCGCCAATCGCCGGTTACGCCGAAACTCAATCCAACCGGTTTGGTTCCTCTCGCCGCGGTTTTGAAATGACCGGTTATCGCTTTTCCATCCGGACCGGTTACTTTAAAATCGTAATTGCGATCCGGATCTAACTGTTTAACTTTAAGTTTTACCGGCTTATTAACGTCTTCGACTAATACGTCTTCTTTTACCTTTAAATTACCCTTGTGAAATACCTCAAACTGGAGCACGCCTTTTACAGCGCTTCGAGTCCATAGTATGGTTGAATCGTGAGTAGTATCGCCGCTAGCAACGCCATTTGGAAAAGACAATGTTAAGCTTCGGCTGTTGTTTGCGGCAGCGGTCCAAGGCAACGCCAGCACCAGCAACGATAATACTCCAAAATATTTATTCAAGATCATGCGTTATACCCCGCTTTTAACTATTTAAAAAAATGCCGGGTACATTAAAAGAGAAACACATGAAGATATGATGACAAATAAAATTTTGAGTAGCTTGTACAGCCGTGTAGAGCAGGTGAGGAGCACCTTTTCCGCACGAAAAAACCATGACTATGAATTAAATCTGAATATTATCGTAGAAGCGAATTAGGTTGCTTGTACTCGCTGACCGCAATAATCTGCAACGATTTTTCCAAAGCTTTTACAGAGTCGCCATGACCAAATAAATTTTAAGCCTGCCGATTGTTCAATTCGCAGGCTAGACAGAACGGCAGCGAAGCTCAACCGTTGAAGCTTCGTTTTGGTTGGGCTTAACGGGTTATGAGAACACTGAAAAACTGTTTTGAGCTGGAGCATTCCAGGCGCCGCTCCCTGCCCAACTTCTTGGCAAACATCGTGGCCGCCTTGATCGCTGATGCCTTCCAGGACAAAAAGCCTTCCCTCGACCTGCGAAACGCGAATTTGTTGTCTGGCTTTTAAGTTCTTATCCCGGACTGAGGTTAGGCTATTGGCACTGAACCTGTTTGCCAAACGCGACCTCATCCAACTCATCAAGGCCGAACCACCGCCTGATGCTTGCTCCTTTATGAAAGCGGATTTATGGTGTGCCTAACCTGTGGGACAGGAGTGCCTCCAAGTCGCATCGCACACGCGAATTAGATTGCTTGAAACCTCTGACCGCAATAAACTGCAACGATTTTTCTAAAGCTGTTGCAGAGCCGTCATGAACAAACAAATATTAACCTTGTTGGTTGCCCAGTTTTTGTCGGCGTTTGCTGATAACGCAATCATATTTACAGTGATTGCCATGGCTATGCACTCGAAAGACTCGCCCGCTTGGTACATACCTGCCTTACAGGAATCGTTTTTCGTTGCCTTTGTCGTATTAGCGCCTTGGGTTGGCGGCATAGCGGATAACCATGCAAAATCTAAAGTGTTGTTCGTTGCCAATGTTATTAAAGCCGCGGGCGCAGGGTTGTTACTATTAACCGTCGAACCGCTCTTTGCCTACGGGGTCGTCGGAGCCGGCGCAGCTCTGTATAGTCCGGCAAAATACGGGATTCTACCTGAACTTAGCAGTCATGAAATGCTGGTCAAGGCGAATAGCTGGATCGAAGGATCGACTATTTTTGCGATTTTGCTGGGCACTGTCGCCGGGGCAAAATTGGCGGATTACTCCATCGTTCTAGCGTTGTGGTCAACGGTGGCTTTATATGTTACATCGGCGCTAATAACCTTGGCGTTGCCGGCAGCTATTGCTAAAACTACGCCGCCCCCATCTCAGCTTATTGAATTCGGCAAACAAATCGGTCAGTTTTTTACGGCGCGGCGCGCCCGTTTCGCTCTTTTGGGCGCAGCAATCTTCTGGGCCACGGCAGCGGCTTTACGGGTTATTTTAGTCGCTTGGGCGCCATTGGTTTTGTTATCGAAAAACGTCAGCGAAATTGCACAACTCACTTTGTATTTAGCGCTCGGCATCATCGCCGGAGCCGCTATCGTGCCGCGATTGATACCGCTTGAGCATTTGCGCCGGGTCCGGCTGCCCGGCTACCTAATGGCGATATTAATCGGCGTATTGAGTTTTATGCAGAGCTTGTTACCGGCGCAAATCGTGTTATTCGTTATCGGAATGATGGGCGGTCTGTTTATTGTGCCGGTAAACGCTGCGCTGCAAGAACTGGGTAAAAACAGCATCGGCAGCGGCAGCGCGGTCGCCATGCAAAATTTTTTCCAAAATTTAGCAATGGTAGGGTCGGTCGGTATTTATACATTGGCTTCATCGCAAGCCATCGAACCGGCAATTGCTATGCGGATTTTAGGAGGACTGTTGCTGGTCATGATTTTTTTAGTTGCCGTACGTTTGCCGAAACCCAAACTGGAGAAACCGGTTTGAGCAAAGCACAATTTCTTGTGCTTTAACCTTTTTCAAGCGAGCTGCTGGTTTAACCTGATTACTAGAGTCCGAGTTCACTCAAGCCCGGATGGTCGCTAGGACGGCATCCTTGCGGCCAATGAAACAGCCGGTCCTTCTGATCGATTGTTAAGTCGTTAATGCTGGCGTAGCGTTTTTGCATAAAACCTTGATCATTAAATTCCCAGTTTTCATTACCGTATGAACGAAACCATTGACCGTTTTCATTCCGCCACTCGTAGGCGAAACGAACTGCGATGCGGCTACCGTCGAACGCCCATAGCTCCTTGATTAAACGGTATTCCAATTCCGTCGCCCATTTGTGTTTAAGGAATTCGATAATCTGTTCCCGGCCAACCGGAAATTCGGCGCGATTCCGCCATTGGCTATCGATGGTATAGGCTAGAGCAACTTTTTCGGGATCGCGATTATTCCAGCCATCCTCGGCCATGCGTACTTTTTGGGCGGCGGTTTCGCGGGTAAAGGGCGGAAAAGGCGGGCGGGATTCTGGGTTAATAAGCATATTGAATTCCTTTGGGGGGATTACAAGGAATTCAGTATAACCCATCGCTAAACATCAACTAAAATTTTAGTTACGTTGACCGGCTCTATAAAACGGCCTCGAACTAAGGAGTTTTAGCGAGGCGTAGCCCGATATGGTTGTTATGGTATTTTTTTGTGAGTTGAGGACGAACCGAAAACCGCACTATTTTCGGGCCACGCCAAGAACCTCCGCGCATCACAAAGCGAGAACAATTTTTATGACTTTCCGGCTTATTTTCCGCCTTACCCTCCTCAGACGCCTTGTTATTTTTTAGATCATAACAATCTTGCGTCCACTCCCAAACATTGCCCAGCATATCGTATAACCCCCATCGGTTCGGTAGAAATTTTCCAACCGGGGCCGTGAAAGCGTAATCATCTTCGCAGTCATAAGGCTTAAAATTTACGCCAGGATAAACATTTTTGATGGTAGCCGCATTTTTTATATCAAGCAAGTTGGCATAATTACAAGCAGAGTAAGGAAGGCCCTCATGAGGCTTTGACCAATAAGCTTCTTCATTTGAACCAGCGCGAGCAGCGTATTCCCATTCTGCCTCCGCGGGTAACCGGTAGGGCGCTCCAGTAATGTTGGCTAACCATTCGGTATAAGCTTTTGCATCGAGCCAAGTAATATTGATAACTGGACGGTCGTCGCGTCCCCAGCCTTGATCGTTCGGTTTTAACCGGCCAGTTGCGGCGGCGAATAGATCGTAATCTCTAAAAGTGACTTCATATTTCCCCAGTTCGAATGGTTTTGTAAACTTCACGGTATGAACGGGAGTTTCGTTGGGATATTGCTGACCGGATTGGTCTCCCATTTGGTATTCGCCGGCAGGTATTGCGATCATGATCGGTTTTGGCAGCGGCAATAAACCTATTTGAACAAACAAAGCTTTAGTTGCAAATACCGGCGGATAAGCGGACTTAGTGACATGGAATAACACGCCGGCAAGAATTAAACCGATTAAAGCGAAGGTAACAATATAGACGGCTATATATTTCCTTAGCCGTTTACAAGCGGCGAGATAATCGTTGGCGACTTGGGAGCGAGGTTCGGCAGCATTATTGTAGCGTTTGTAAAAAGAACCTAAAGGATGTAAGGCTCCCAATGGTCGTCCGGATTTACTCCATTCGTTCGCAATTTGTTCCAAATCCCGGCGGGCGCGCAACGCGCCCGCATGACTGAGTATCCATTGTTGTAAGCGATCCCAGCCGCTCAAAACAGTTTCATGCGCAACTTCGATAGAAGGCTGCTTATCTTCGCCTTCTGTACTCGCTAATAGTCTTGCTTCAATCAAGGCATCCGAAATTTTTTTTACGTCATTGACGAATACCGATTGCCGCGCCCGGCGGCGGGTGGCGACTTCCTGTTCATTAACTTCGACTAAGTTGGCAAAAAGTTTCGGCAATAGCGTATTCAGATCGACGTTTAAGTCTTGTAAGGCAGAATTGGCCCGTTTTTGAATGGCGCCTTTGACACCGCCGAAATCCTTATAAGCCGCTAAACTCAGAATGCGGTTGTGATTTTGTTGATAAAGTTGATTGAGTGTGAATGCAATTAAAGGCATTGAACCGGGACCGCTAACATCGTCTAATAACCGCTGAGGCAAACCTTCCTCCAACTCGATACCGGCCACCTGCGCGGGCCGCGTGATCATTTCATGCAACGCGCCGATTCCGGGCGGTTCGAGCGGGAAAGTTCCTCGATCCTGCCTGAGCAAACCGGCTAATAACGGTTCGTTAATGGCGTGACCGAAAAAATCGGCGCGTAGTGTCACGATACTACGAATACGCGGAAGGTTAACTAAATGGTCAAGCAATTTAATAAAATTATGCCTGTTATCCGGTGTGCATTGCGTGAATAATTCTTCGAACTGATCGATGACTAATAAAATCTCAGTCCTAGGGTTATGTAGCGATAGCCATTCGGTAAGTAATGCCGCAGCTATGCGATGGTCACCCTCGATCTTGCGGGCAATTTCTTTTTCTGTTTGTGCGTCAATTTTAAGTTCAGATTTTAGAGCGAACGCTAAAGCCATAAAGGGATTTCCGCCCCGTTCGCCGGGTTTGAACATTAAATCGAGCCACGGAGCATAACCTACAGTGCCTATACGTAAATGCGGAACTAAACCTGCTTTTACTAGGGACGACTTCCCCGAGCCGGAAACGCCGACTACCGCAATAAATTTCGTTTTAGGGTCGCTAAATTGTTGCAATAATTGATCAATTTCTCGCCCGCGACCGAAAAAAATCGCTCCTTGTTCAGGGGTAAATGCATTTAATCCGGGATAAGGCGAACCCGGCCATAACGGTTCTTGAGCAGTTTCCGGATCGGAGCCGCTGGCTACAATTTGGGGCTGACTTTCAAGCAAGTTTTCTAAAAAATTAACCAGGTGTTGTTCGAATTGACGCTGATAATCATCGGGCGATTCGTAGACATTAATACCGCTTTTAATCGAACCGTCTGAGTTGTTGAAATTAGCAAAAAAAATTTCTAATCTTTCCCATTGCTGCAGTTTTTCCTTTAACTCAGGATCGTTTGCAGCAAATTGCGGCACTTCATTACGCCGGTATATCCAAACTGCCGACGGTTTCTTACGGATGCTATTAAATCCTTTTATAGCATTACAGCATTCCCATTCGGTACCTGAAAAATAGGGAGTGCCATCTTCTTTTAATTCAAAATCGGCAGGTAGAGGTGTTCCGATGCGTTTCCATAAAATGATTATGGCTAAATCGCAATCTTCTGGCTTAGGTAAGCCTCGGATGATAGCTTCTTGCGGGGTTAAGCCAGCTTCCAATGCAACCGCTTCCCAAGCGATAGTTTCAATATCGAAATACTCGCGAAAGCGATGAATGCGTGCGATAAACTCGATCGTTTCACGAGTTAATTTGCGTTCGCGCGGAACGTCACCAGGTGATGCAAGAAATATGCGTAATGGATATGGCATGACACCTCACCGAACGGTGTTACTAAGAAAAATTGGTTTATCCTCTGTCAACTAGGCCTGCATGTGCTCCATAAGGCGATTGATACACTCATTTTCTATATGCTTCAAGTTCAATAAATAATATTTTGGCTGTAAGCCAAATTATTATCTCAACAAATACCCAAAATATGTCAAGAACCCTTAGAGAAAACAGCTTAAAAAAGACAGTTAAGCGAACCTTTGAGCGCTTGGCAAACAGTTAGGATTGATGACCCAAATCCCAGACAAGTCTCATCAATGGCTTGGTCAATATAGAATAGGTGTAAATGTTTAAAAGGAATTTCAATTTACGCCACAGCAGTTCTATGCGATTTAATTCAGGGTTGTAACCAGGGCACAACTGGGCGGCAAAAAATAATAGCGCATATTTGTTTCTTCTAACTAAGTGCGATACGGTTTCAGTTTTTAGTCAATTCTCCACAAGAGCGGGGCAAGGTAAGTATGTTTTCAGATAGCGTTTTTTTACGATACTAAGAATTCACTAAAAAGCTGTTAGTGTGTTATCTTTAGGTTATAAGCCCCATATAAAAGATAGTTCTCTCTGAAAATTTTTTAAGCAACAATTCTGCCTTGCTCTTAAATCCGACTTTACATCACTTAATTCATATGAAAATTACTTTTATCGGTCACAGACATATTATTTCTCTAGAACGCGCCAGCAATGTCTATAAGAACGATTATCTTGATTTCTATGACTTCGTCCAACTTAGATCGCAAATATTTGTTCTTAATCCTAATGCCCCCGGACTCGAATTGTTTGAGGCGAGCGATCAAAACAAAATTAGAGAACATGTCGGTCACAACATAAAAGGTTCTTCATTAATTATTTTATGACCAACCGGTAATCAGTATGCAATATGCTCATTAATTAACAGAAAAGGTATCAATGAGACAAAGATAAATAAAAAAATAGACAGTATATTTAAAAAACCTATGTGTGGTGGCTTTTAGCATTAAGAGATTATTGCCAACCCTCTAATATACCCTGTATTGTTCTTCCGCCCTCGCCACCTATCGAAAATGCGAAATTATTGGAAAATCACCCGGGGAAATTTAATCTAGCCATTTCGAAGTACGGTATCGCTAAAGCTTCCTTGCGCTTAAATGCATGGAAATATCAAAATACCTTAATCAAAAAAGTTACAAAATCTAACCATTTAGAATTTCTGGATCTGCCGAAGTCAATCTATTCGGATACCGGCTATTTGCGTGATGAATTTATAGGTTCGGACCCTACTCATGCTAATGAGGAATACGGGAAACTTATGTTGCTTTATCTGTCGGAATATGCGGCGCAAAAAATTAAAAATAATCAATTTTTCGCCAATGCTCATCCTTCAGAAAATACATTGCATGATGATTCAAGTATACGGCATCCGTACATTGGCCTGCCGGATAATTCCTATTGGAAACAATCAGTATCAAAGTTACCATGGCAAGAAGTCGACCCGATAAGTCAGGCGCCTTTTAAAATTCGAAAGACGGATAAGGTTGCGACGGCAGGCAGCTGTTTCGCACAACACATATCAAAAAAAATACGCGATCAAGGATTTAACTTTTTAGTTACGGAAGAACCTATCGGTGACTTTCCCAATAACGCTGAAGCTAAAGGCTTTTACGACTTTACAGCCCGTTATGGAAATATTTATACAGCGCGACAGTTATTGCAATTGTTTGATAGAGCATTTGGTTATTTTGAGCCAATTGATAAATTTTGGAAACAGTCAGATGATCGTTTTTGCGATCCGTTTAGACCAAGAATTGAACCTGAAGGTTTTATAAGCGTTAAAGACCTACTTACTGACAGGCAGCGCCATTTAAAAGCAGTTAAACAAATGTTCCTCTCTTTGGATGTTATTGTTTTCACCTTGGGCTTAACAGAATGTTGGATTTCCCGATTAGATGGGGCGGCATTTCCAATCGCGCCCGGAGTTGCAGGCGGTCAATATATCCCCGCTAAGTATAAATTCGTAAATTTTAGCGTTGACGAAATAACCACGGATCTGAAGCTGTTTATATCAAAATTACGCATTATTAATTCCAAGGCAAAAATTATTTTTACTGTATCGCCGGTACCGTTAGCAGCAACTTATGAAAATAGGCACGTGTTTGTTTCAACGACTTATTCTAAGTCAGTACTTCGTGTGTCGGCGGAGATGGTAAGTAAATCTCACAAAAACGTATTCTATTTCCCTTCTTATGAAATTATAACCGGGCAACATAACCGCGGCAGGTTTTTCGGTGAGGATTTACGTTCGATAACTCAGGAAGGTGTTAATCGTGTAATGACTCTATTTATGAGTCATCTAACCAATGCCGAACCATCTGTTAAAGATGAATTAAATACGGAATCCGACCAAGATGATTTTATTAATACTATGATGGCGCTTTCGGAAGCTGCTTGCGATGAAGAGTTACTTGAAAAAAAATGATATTACTTTGCTTTAGGAGAATTAACGTGGTTGTATGGTTTAAATTGACTATTCAAATAATTGTCTTAATTGCTGTGCTTTCAACAAATCATGCACAAGCTGAAATAGTATTAGACCCATTTATCCAAAACGGAATGGTCGTTCAGCGTGGTACTGATTGGTTAGTTACCGGCACTGCAACTAACAATGAGAGTTTTTCATTATCTTTCGCAGACCAAACTGTCAATGTGAAACCCGCTTCGACCGTTTGGTCGGCTAAATTTAATGTTCCTAAGGTGTTTAGTGGACCATCGGAATTAGTAATCGATAAACCGCATCGTTCCATCAAAGTAAATGTCGGAGAACTTTGGGTTTGTAGCGGCCAATCGAATATGGCTTTTCCACTCAAGCTAACACAAGATAGTAATCGAATTGTCGAACAATTGAAGGGAAAGCCAATTTCTATCTATCAAGCAACTAAAACAATAGAAAAGACTCAACCCGATGCCAACCGCTGGATGCCTGCAGATGCCAATGGAAATCGAGACTTCTCCGCAGTTTGTTTGTCTTTTGGTGCAAAATTATTTGAAAAACTTAAAGCACCGATTGGTTTAATTGATGCTTCTTTAGGCGGCACATGGATTGAATCGTGGATTAGTTCTACTAGTTTTTCTCAAGTACCAAAAAATCTTATCTCTGAAAATCGATTTAAACAAAGACAAACTCATAAGGCTAAGAAAATTAATAAAAAACCTGACAGAAGATTTGGCACGGATACGCCCTCCGAGTTATTCGACTTTATGATAAAGCCATTAGTAAGTAAACCGATAAAAGGCGTACTTTGGTATCAAGGCGAGGGCAATCGTTCAGACGCGGATCATTACGGGCGATATTTGACTTTGCTAATGAAAGATTGGAGGAAAAGCTGGGGGCAACCCGCGCTACCCTTCGTTATCGTACAGTTACCAAAATTCGGACAACCGAATGCTCGACCGAATGGTAATAGTCAATGGGCCGGAATTCGAGATTCACAAAGATTAGCAGTAATCGATTCTCAACCCGCTGGTTTAGTAGTAACCCTCGATTTAGGGGATACCGATATACATCCTAAAATCAAATTACCATTTGGAGAACGAGCCGCAGAAGTTGCTAATCAATTAGTCTACGAAAATAAACTTCTCGGTACAGCACCTACAGTTAGTAACGTAGCCGAAGATAACGGTATTTTACGAATCGATTTTAAAAATGGCCCTCAATGCATAGAACAAAGCACCGGATTCGCAGAGTCCTTTTTGATTGCAGCAACCGATCGAAAATGGCAAAGAGCTCAGGCTAAAATAGTCGGCTCTTCGGTACAAGTTTTCAGCGAAAAAGTTAAAAAGCCTTACGCAGTTCGTTATGCATGGTCAGACAACCCTCCAATCGGCATGATTTCCTGCGCAGATAAATTACCAATTACACCCTTTCGAACCGATAGTTGGCCGTTAAATCCAGGCCCTTTACATAGATAAACTTTATAATCAGGAGAGTCCTTTCACGAACGCAACATTTTGCAATCCATTCAATATCTAACTTGATTAACAAGATATTTTATTGGAAAAATTCGATTGAAAAATTTTTCATCGCTATTGATCGAGGGAAATATATATATTGATAATGCAGTGTTGTAATGTTTACATTATTCAACGATAATACGCAGCCTTTAGCCGTGGCAGTTAATCGAACGGCTGAATATTACGATGGTGATCGTGTTGGTCCTCCCGCAACGATACGCTGTAAACCCCGCCAGGCCCGGAAGGGANNGTGAATCCCGCCAGGCCCGGAAGGGAGCAACGGTAGCAGCAGATTCGTGTGCCGGGATGCGGCTGGCACGGTCGCCGCCCACTTCAGTTACAACCTTATGAGCCTGCAATGAGTTATCAGGTTCTCGCCCGAAAGTGGCGGCCCTCGAATTTCACCCAAGTTGTCGGTCAAGACCATGTTGTCAAGTCGTTGATGAACGCTTTGCAGCATAACCGCTTGCATCATGCCTATTTGTTCACCGGGACGCGCGGGGTCGGCAAAACCACTTTGGCCAGAATCCTGGCGAAAGCCATCAATTGCGAAAACCTCATCGATTTCAACCCCTGCGGCGAATGCAAGGTTTGCCGGGAATTGGACGAAGGCCGCTTCATGGACTTGATCGAAGTCGATGCCGCCTCGCGCACCAAGGTCGAAGACACCCGCGATCTGCTCGATAATGCGCAGTACGCGCCGAATTATGCGCGTTATAAGGTCTATCTCATCGATGAAGTCCATATGTTATCGAGCCATAGCTTCAACGCCTTACTCAAGACATTGGAAGAACCGCCGCCGCACGTAAAGTTCCTGTTGGCGACCACCGACCCTCAGAAAATTCCGGTGACGGTGCTGTCGCGCTGCTTGCAATTCAATCTCAAGCGCTTGTTGCCGAACCAAATTTTCGGTCAGATGCAAAACATACTCAGAGAGGAAAAAATCGAAGCGGAACCGCAAGCCTTGCATCTCCTGTCGAGAGCGGCGGACGGCAGCATGCGAGACGGTTTGAGCTTGTTGGATCAAGCCATTGTGCATGGCGCTGGCAAGGTCGGCGCGGATGAAGTAAACGCCATGCTGGGGACGGCGGCGCAACGTCCGGTTGAGGATATTTTGACGGCGTTATACGAACAGAACGCGCAAGCCCTGCTGGCTAAAATCAATGAGATCGCTAATATTCATTCCGATTTCAGTACGGTACTAGAGCAAATTTTGCATATCTTCCATCGTATTGCCTTGGCGCAACATATTCCAGCCGCAGTCGAGCATGAATTTGATTCCGAGATGATCGTCGCGCTGGCGCAAAAATTTACGCCTGAGGATGTGCAGCTTTTTTATCAAATAGCGCTGCTGGGTCAAAAAGACCTTGAGTTAGCGCCCGATTCCCGCATGGGTTTCGAGATGGTGATGTTACGCATGTTAGCGTTTAAACCCGTC
Organism: Methylococcaceae bacterium UBA7658; assembly: GCA_002483425.1. Classification (GTDB taxonomy): domain Bacteria; phylum Pseudomonadota; class Gammaproteobacteria; order Methylococcales; family Methylomonadaceae; genus Methyloglobulus. The sequence continues at coordinate 15,055 of DLHW01000024.1, read as the reverse complement.
GAAAATGAAATGTTGCAGACGACTGCGGAAAAATCTCGCGACCCGGCTGACAACGCCATGAAAGAACTTCCGGAGGCGGGTTCCCCGCAGCCAGCCAGCGTGTCTGAAAATTATCAGAGCAACCGTAGCGATAGCGAACCGGACCGCACTGACGGAGCTGTCACTTGGGTCGAGATGATAAACAAGATGAAGCTCGAAAGTTTAACGAAGGAACTGGCCAACAATTGCGTACTCGATCACATTGACGAGCGGATGTGCCGGTTGCTTCTCGACCCCAGTCATCAGCAATTGTTAACGTCCAGCCGGGAGAAAAAACTGCAGTACGCTTTGCAGAATTATCTTGGTAAACCGGTAAAATTGACGATCGTTTTCGAACAATCGGTTCTCAATACCCCCGCTATGTTGTCCGCAAAAGCTCAAGAAGACCGGCAACAAGCAGCAATCGACGCTATCAACGCGGATGTCAACATCCAAGCCTTAAAAGAATATTTTGATGCGAGGATAATGCCCGGTACTATAGAGCCTGTGTAAAAAAGGAGAAAATGCGATGAAAAATCCACTGGGCAACATCATGCAACAAGCCCAAAAAATGCAGGAAGACTTCAAAAAGGTCCAAGAAGAACTCGAAATTCAACAAGTTTTAGGCGAGTCGGGCGGCGGTTTGGTGACTATCCTTATGACAGGCAAGCGCGAAGCCAGAAAAGTAACGATCGATCCGTCGCTGGTAAATGAAGATAAAGACATGCTGGAAGATTTAGTGGCTGCGGCCATTAATGACGCCGTCAACAAAGTCGGTAAAATGAAAAAGGAAAAAATGGCCTCGATCACTGCCGGCTTACCTATTCCGCCCGGATTTCAAATGCCTTTCTAAGATGTTAAAAAAGGGCCTATTGGGACAATTGACCCAAACCTTGTGCTGTTTACCCGGCGTCGGTCCGAAAACAGCCCAGCGGATGTCGTTCCATTTGCTGCAACGGGACCGCAACGGCGCCAAAATATTGGCCGAAACATTGATCGAAGCCTTGGAAAAAATCGGCCATTGCCGTATCTGCCGGACCTTGACCGAACAAGACATTTGTCAAGTGTGCGCCGATCCGTCGAGAGACCCCGCTATCGTTTGTGTGGTAGAAAACCCGTCCGATATTTGGATTATCGACCAAGCCACTTTTTTTAAGGGCCATTATTTTGTGTTACACGGTAGATTGTCGCCGTTGGACGGCGTCGGACCGGATGAATTGGAACTCGACCGTCTCGAACAACGGATGTCGCAGGGGGCGATCAAGGAGTTGATACTGGCAACTAACTCAACCGTGGAAGGCGAAGCGACCGCCTTTTTCCTGGGCGAACTGGCGCGCAAACATCATGTTCAAGCCAGCCGTATCGCTCACGGCGTTCCGATGGGCGGAGAATTGGAATTTATCGATAGCGGCACTTTAGCGCATGCGTTTAACGGACGGAAAGTGTTGTAACAATAAAATCATGAATCATAAGCTAAGGGTTCGCATTTGCTCGAACCTATCGAATTGAAGGGGAAAATGATGAGCGATTGCTTGTTTTGCAAAATGGTCAGAGGCGAAATAGAACCGGATATCGTATTTGAAAACGACCATGTTTTGGCGTTCAAAGATATTAATCCGCAAGCGCCAGTCCATGTACTGATTATCCCCAAACGCCATATAACAACGATGAATGAACTCGACGACGTTTATCTTGGCGGCGAAATTTTAAAAACCGCCGCTAATCTGGCAAAGCAACTGGATATAGCGGACGACGGCTACCGGACGGTTTTCAACTGTAACTCAAACGGTGGTCAAGCGGTTTACCATCTCCATCTCCACTTGCTGGGCGGGCGTCAGATGACCTGGCCTCCCGGTTGATGCCCCCTCTGTAAAAAGCAGGTTCGGAAGTGGATTAAACCGAATGCGCCGCGTATTCGAACATCGTGATCAAAAACCGATCCCTTTTGGACAGTTTTTAGTTCGGCAAGGCCGTTATTTGATGTCCTCGATTTTATTGTTAACGTTTGGCCTTGGAATCGGCATTGCCGGTTATCACGAGTTTGAAGCGATGAATTGGCTAGACGCATTTTTAAATGCATCCATGATCCTTGGCGGGATGGGTCCGGTAGATCAACTGCATACGGAAGCCGGAAAATTATTTGCCGGCTTATACGCGCTGTTTTCAGGTTTAGTCTTTTTGGTGGCTGCAGGACTTTTCTTCAGCCCGTTACTTCATCGCTTATTACATAAATTCCATTTCGAAGCGGAAGACTCAAATAAGGAACCGTAAATAAAAATGACCGCTAGCCCCTTAATTAAGATGGACTCGCATTAGCCGCTATGGGGTTTATAAGGCCGATTTGCTAAGGAGCAACCCATGAGAGTATCGAACGAAACCCGCGCCAATGTGTTCTCGCCTATTAAATTCGGCGATTTAGCACTAGCTAACCGGGTCGTCATGGCGCCACTGACCCGTAACCGGGCCGCGGAAGGTAATGTGCCGCAAGCCATGAATGTAGATTATTACCGGCAACGCGCTAGCGCAGGTTTGATTATCTCCGAAGGCAGCCAAATATCGCAGCAAGGCTTGGGCTACCCTGGTACGCCGGGGATTTATTCCGGCGCGCAAATCGAAGGCTGGAAGTTAGTGACGGAAGCCGTGCATCAAGCGGGCGGTAAAATTTTTCTTCAACTTTGGCATGTGGGTAGAATTTCACATACCTCTTTACAAACCGGTGGCGCGTTACCCGTTGCGCCTTCCGCTCTCAAGCCGAACGGCCAGATCTTTACCTACCAAGGATTGCAAGATTTTGAAACGCCGCGCGCCTTGGCAATAGAAGAAATACCCAGCATTATCGCCGATTACGCCAAGGCTGCGCTTAACGCGCAACGCGCTGGATTCGACGGTGTGGAAATTCACGCCGCCAACGGTTACCTGATCGATCAATTCTTGCGGGACAG
>DLHW01000024.1:0-12065 GCA_002483425.1 Methylococcaceae bacterium UBA7658 | reverse complement strand
CAAGCCGTCAAGGTTTGGGGAGCGAATCGCGTGGGCGTCAGATTATCCCCTGAAAACTCGTTTAACGATATAAACGATAGTAATCCACAGCAAACCTTTAATTCTATCGCCGGACGGCTTTCCAATTTTCAGCTAGCGTATTTGCATGTATTGGAGGGCGATATGATGACAGGCGAACGCCGTCTTGATTATGGCGCTTTACGCGGATATTTCAACGGGTTCTATATGGCGAATAACGGTTACGATCTGGAATCCGCTAATGCCGCGCTCGAGGAAAACCGCGCCGACCTCGTCGCGTTCGGAAAATTATTTATCGCAAACCCCGACTTGCCTTTCCGTTTTAGTCATCACCTACCCTTAAATACGCCCGATAGCGCGACTTTTTACGGCGGTGATGAGAAGGGTTATACCGATTACCCGGCATGGAAAAAAGACCAGCGCTCTTAGAGCTAATTTTAATGCATGTCCATGTCTTTGCTTATTGATTTAGACGTTATTGGGAAATGCCGGTGTGAATAAACAAAAAAACGGGCATACCTGTGCAATCTGCGGAAAAATTTTTCCCGTTAGAGAACTGACTCCCGGCATTGCGGTTCGAGAAGCGATTGTAAAAGAGGTTGTTCGCGAGCATTCTAACTGGACGCCCGAACAATTTATTTGCCGTGCCGACCTTATCAAATACCGGGCGAAATATGTTCACTCTCTGCTTGCAATCGAGAAAGGAGAGATGACTAAGCTTGAAGAAGAACTCTTGAAAAGTATCCGCGATCAAGAAATTCTCGCCCGGAACGTCGATGCCGAATTCGAGCAAAACTGGTCTTTCGGAGAAATATTGGCTGATAGGATCGCTTCTTTTGGGGGTAGCTGGACCTTTCTTATCTGCTTTGCCGCTTTTTTGATAGTTTGGATCGGCTTTAATGTGTTTGTTTTCGTTTCCCATCCGCCAGACCCTTATCCCTTTATTCTTCTAAACCTTATTTTATCTTGTCTAGCCGCGATTCAAGCGCCGATTATCATGATGAGCCAGAACCGGCAAGAAGCGAAAGATAGACTTAGATCGCAACATGACTATCAAGTCAACCTGAAAGCAGAACTCGAGATTCGGCTTCTTCATGACAAGATTGATCACCTCATTTCGCATCAGTGGGATCGCTTGGCTCAAATAGAAGACATTCAGCTAGAGATGTTGACCGATATCAGTAACCGAAGGTAAGAGTTTAAAAATCAAAAGGCGTATTGCCGTCACAGAACGCCAGCGCCGCTTAGTCTTTTGATGCGCCATCGTCCATAATCGCCCCAGCGTTAATTTGCCCGAACAATTTTTTACCTGAAAACGAGGGCGTTCAAGTTCTATTCAGTTATTACCTGCATAATTAAGTAACGGAAAAAGCGCTATAGAAGCGAAATCATTATGCGTTGAACAATGATTTTCGCTACACGCTTTAGCAAACCGGACTTTTTATTAAAGCAACAAACCTAGTCTTTTTGAATGAGGATCAAACATGTTAAAACTCTATAAAAGCGTTATTTTTGCCGTATTCGCCGGTATGACATTATTTTCACAGACTGCCTGGAGCGATTACGAAGTGATGCACGGGTCAATTTGTCATTACCGCAACCCGGACGATAAAAATTTTATCAGCTACCTCAGCGGAGCCGTCTCTAACAGGGACACGGTAAGCAAGCGGCAAGTTTCCTGTCCTTTGGCGGCAGGCCATGAATTCAAATACAATCCCGAAAAGATGTATATCGACCACATTTCAACGGTGAACTTTTCTTGCGTACTAAGACATTATAAAACCTTTAGGTTAGTGCAATCGATCAGCGCGACCATCAAAGCCGCGCCAGGCGGCGCTGCAACGGCTTTTCCGAACGTCAGCGTGTTAACTCCGGACGCCCTATCGTCTTTTGAATTGACCTGCGATCTGCCGCCGAATAACGCCGCCAAAATTGTCACTATCGAAACTATCTTTTAAAAAGCCGAGCCGGTTGGTAGATTTAAAAACGCAGGCATTTTCTAAGAATTACCTCTCTCGCACCCCTCTTTAATTAAAAGAGGGGCTTAGGCTCTTATTCGAATGACAGAGAACGTTTGTAAAAGCAATCGCCGACATCGTCATCGATTTATCAAACACTTGCTATGAAAAAAAGCGTTAAAGCTATTATCGGATTAGGATTAACCCTTTTGGTTATTGGCGGTTACTTACTGGGCGTTCATTTTACAGGAAGTTTCACGGATGGAAATACGGTTGGCATTCAACCCCAAGCTTCGTTAGGCACCCAGGAATTCAGCGATAACAATAACATCGTTTTACGAGATCAAATTTCTGTTCTAAGGCAGGAAATAACAGACTTAAAAACCGAAATTAGTCTTATTAAGGCGGCGTTGGCGCAAACATCTTCTAGCGAGAAGGCTAAAACAGGTTCTACGACCGATGCGCATACCAAGTTACAGCATGTCTCTCGATCGGAAGAACAAAGCAAAACAACTCAGCGCGCACGCGACCTTGGCTTCAAACTCGACCAGCAATTCCGTCAGGAAACCACCGATAAAGGCTGGTCTGAGCAAACGCAAACTGCCGTAAAAAGTGCTTTATTGAGCCAAAAAATTCCGGAGGCGGGCATTATTGCACTTGAATGCCGGTTGAATACCTGCCGGATTGAACTTGCCAATGATGAATACAATAATCCGCCTGACATTTCGGATTTACCGTTGCTTATCGGCGACAAGCTATCGCAGTTAATTGTCGATAACCGGAATAGTTACGATGACCAGGCCGACACCATATTGGTTTATCTATCGAATCAACCCTTGAGCGAAGAGTAAAGCGCCGGGTTATTTTTAAAGCAGGGCTGCGCAAATTGTGCGATCACAAGCGATGATTGGAATGCTCTCATAGTCATTTCCCGGTGTTTAGCTGGGGCTGCCGGAAGCAGCCCCAGTCTACATGCGAAAAAATTAGATATGATAAGCCGTTTCGCCATGTTCGCAGATATCCAAACCTTCACGTTCGACCTCTTCAGGAACGCGCAGCCCGATTAATACATCCACGAGTTTAAAGGCGACGAAGGATACGATGCCCGACCAAACGATACAAACCCCGACCCCCCAAAGCTGGCTAGTCACCTGCCCTGATAAGCTGAACTCCGCAACGCCGTTGGCGACGTAATCCCACACGCCGGTGCCGCCTAATGCGGGGGATGCGACGATGCCGGTGCCGACCGCGCCGATGATTCCGCCGATGCCGTGTACGCCGAAAGCATCGAGAGAATCGTCGTAACCCAGTTTAGCTTTAAGTACCGTAACGCCCCAAAAGCAGGCTGCGCCCACTACCAAACCGAGCATAATCGCACCCATCGGGCCGGACCATCCGCATGCTGGAGTAATCGCAACCAATCCGGCCACTGCGCCGGAGGCTCCGCCCAACATGCTGGGTTTGCCGCGTATCATCCATTCCGCGCACATCCACGACAAGGTGGCCGCCGCGCTGGCCAATAAAGTATTCACGAATACCAAAGCCGCCAAGCCGTTGGCTTCCAAATTGGAACCGACGTTGAATCCGAACCAGCCGACCCATAGTAATGATGCGCCGATCATGGTCATGGTGACGCTATGCGGCGCCAAGGATTCCCTTCCGAATCCAATGCGTTTGCCGATCACCAAACAGCCGATCAAACCCGCGATACCCGCGTTGATATGCACGACCGTACCGCCGGCAAAATCCAACGCACCTTTTTGGAAGATAAAACCCGCCGTTGCACCCGCTGCTTCTGCGGCTTTGGCATCGGTGTATGCATCGGGGCCCGCCCAATACCAGACCATGTGCGCTATCGGCAAGTACGAAAACGTAAACCAGATGAACATGAACAACAGCACTGCGGAGAATTTAACCCGCTCGGCAAATGCGCCGATGATTAAGGCCGGAGTTATCGCAGCGAAAGTCAATTGGAACGCCACGTAAATAAACTCAGGAACGTAAGCGCCTTTGCTAAAGGTTGCCGCCATCGAGTCGGGTGTAATGCCTTTTAAAAAAGCTTTACTAAATCCGCCGAAGAAAGCATTGCCTTCGGTAAACGCGACGCTATAACCGTACAGGGCCCATAGAATCGACATCATGGCGAAAATAACGAATACTTGCATCAATACCGACAGCATGTTTTTGGCGCGCACCATGCCACCGTAAAATAAGGCAAGCCCCGGCACCACCATTAGTATTACCAGCACGGTCGCCACGATCATCCAGGCGGTATCGCCTTTGTTAACGGTTTGGGTGATTGCGGCTGCGGTCGCTTCTTCCGCCGACAGCATCGGCGGACACATGATGAGAAGCAGTAATGCAGCCAAGCCTATCAAACCCGGAAATCTATTTTTCATCTTATTCTCCTTAAAGCGCTTCTTCGCCAGTTTCCCCGGTACGAATCCGGACAACCTGTTCGAGATTGGTTACAAAAATTTTACCGTCGCCAATTTTGCCGGTATTGGCTGCTTTACTGATTGCTATGACCGCCTGGTCGGTCAACGCGTCTACGACAGCCACTTCAATCTTTGCTTTCGGTAAAAAATCGACAACGTATTCGGCGCCGCGGTAAAGTTCGGTATGGCCTTTCTGCCGGCCAAATCCTTTGACTTCAGTCACGGTAACGCCGGACACGCCCAATTCAGAGAGAGCCTCTCTGACATCGTCGAGTTTGAACGGCTTAACAATAGCGGTTATTAGTTTCATATAGGCTCCTAAATCAAGGTGTTATCTAAGAGAATCAAACTTTCTATAATGGATGATCGAAAAACCATCATCGAAGTGAAGTGTGGGATTCGCTTAACATGAATATAAGCATGTACTGTGCCAAATTTATTAAATCCTTTAAGCCTTATGTTTTAAGCCCGCAATTCATATCCCCGCAATATTCCTGCTTCATTATGGTGCGCCTACTTTAGCAACGGCGCATTTTGGTGCGCTATTAATGTTGACACCGCTTTACTTTCAAGGTGATAAAGATTAGATTTATTACTAGTTTGATAAGCGCTGAGTATTTGTTAACAATGATTTGGGTAAAAAGTTGATGAGAAAATCAAGTATTACGCTTTTGGGTGCGGCTATTTTGGCAATAAGCGCGCGGTCTTCGGTTGCGGCCGAACAGCTGCCTCAAGCCGTTCCGGAAGAGCAAGTCGCTCCTTGCAAATACATCTCTATTGTTGAGGGAGTGCAATCCTCCGCTAAAATCAATGGCTGGCAAGAGCTTGCTAAAAATATCGCTTTAAAGCAAGCCAAGAAAATCAATGCCAGTCATGTGGTTTGGGATCAAATGATAAGCTTGGATAAATACAAGGGTATTGCCGTGGGCAAAGCTTACCAATGCAAATCCGAATAAATTTAAATCGCCGTTTAGATTGAGCAGGCGCAATTAGAATCGTTCGTTACCGCTGTGATGCTATAGCAAAAAACAGGCACCTGATTATTTTGATATAGCACATAAAAAATGCGCCCGAAGGCGCATTTTTTTAACCTTGAGTCTATAACTTAGACTGCTTACCGAAGCTCTGATGAAATTCTTCGACCGGCCTCCGTATTCGCTCGACATAAATATCGAGCTTATCGGAATTCGAGAGACATCAAATGATTCATCACCCCCCCTCTTTAAAATGATAAGGTCATGTCGGCTGAGAACAAAAATTGATCTTGTTTGTTATTACCGAACGGTCGCGCACCATCCGCCCAATCGTAGCGGACATTAGGACGTAAATTCAGCCACTTTAGCGGCTTCCAATTTACCCCGGCGGTAACGGCATAGTAGCTGGCGGCGGAGCAGGTTGAAAGAAAATCGGCCGCATAACTTCCCGTTATTCCGTTGGCATCATAGGTAGCTGCCGCTACGCGGCCCGGCGAACAAACCCGGAAGCCGTTTTGATCGCGAAACCATTCGCCCCGTACGCCGGCTGTTAAATTATCCATGACATCATAGGTCAAGTGAGTATTGACACCATACCACTCCGCATCGATGGCGTTGGGTGTTAGGGTTGCGAAATCATAAGTGCCGTCGGCAAAGCCGTGGTCATGCTGCACCATCAAATGCATTTTGTCGGTAATGTTATGTTTTGCAACGATGCTGTACATTCCCCATGAATTCGAGCTTTGTTCTGACGTCCCCCCATAGGTGCCGCTAACATTGACGGAGGAGTTTTTGTCGGTGCTGGTCCAGGTGGCGCCCATCAATCCCGCCCAATTTCCCAGATGTTTATCCCAGCCGCCATCCCAGCCGCCGGTAGCGCTTCCGGTGATGGCTCCGCCCATCACGGACCAGTTGCTATCGACCGCATAGTTAGCCATGATACCGGTATGGGTAAACGGTTCGCCGTATTGCATCGTGTATGCATGCGTATAAAAGAAGTTGTCCGGCGCTGGCACGGTTTCATAGCCAATCGGTGTATAAAAATGACCCGCCTTAACGTTTAATCCGTTACCGATAGGTATATAGGCTTCGAGGTATGCTTGAGGAATGGCGATATCGTAAAAACGGTTATCGCTGCCGCCTAATAGATTGAGATCCCAATGATTTCTTCTTAAGGCTAAAGCGGTATTAACATCATACGCCGGAACCCCGTAGGCCTGGGTAAAGATGGCGTCGGAACCGAACATAACATCGACGCGCCCGCCGATATCCCATTGATCGCCTTCGGTTGCCACGGCGCGTTGTAAATATAAATTCAATTGGTTTAATTGCAGTTCTTCGGCGCGATCACCGAACGTGACCGGGCCGTTAAAATTATTATCGGGACTCGCCGCATTATAAGTAACGCCCGTATTTAACCATGCGCCGATTTTCAAACCGTTATTTTGCATGAATGCACTGCCGTTCGGATCGCCTACGGTTTCCAGCAGAGTGCTGGCTTCGGTTAATGCTTTGGTTTCGGCGTAAGACAGGGTTGGCAGCGCAGCCACTGTTAATACGAGGGGCTTAATCAAAAAGCCGTATTTTCTTGAGTAACTTTTCATAGGTTTTCCTCTGTTGTTTACTAAAAATTTTCCCTATTGTACAGCAAGCACTTTACATGCCAGTTGTTTTAAAGTGACATTTAGTGGGCTTTTACAACAATTACACCAAAACAAAGCGCACAAATATAGTGCAAACGGAAAAATATTCGCACCAATATGGTGTGAAATAGCTGCCCTGGGAAAAACCTATCGGAGTTTCCTAAATAACTGTTTTTTTTGTGGCTAAGTCATAAAAAAAAATGGTATTGTTATAAGGTTTAGCAAAAAAACTTAAAGACCCTTACGTATAAAAAAAACCTTGGAGTTAATAAACAATGTCAGCAGCAAATGTGATAAAAATGATGAAGGAAAACGACGTGAAATACGTCGATTTTCGTTTCTGCGATACCCGCGGTAAAGAACAGCATGTGACTTTCCCAGCCAGCGCTATCGACGAAGATACTTTTGAATCCGGTAAAATGTTCGACGGTTCGTCAATTGCCGGCTGGAAACATATCAACGAATCCGACATGATTCTGATGCCGGAAGCATCAACCGCCGTGATGGATCCCTTCTACGACGAAAAAACTTTAATCTTGCGTTGCGACATTATCGAGCCGAAAAACATGCAAGGTTACGAACGCGATCCGCGCTCTATTGCAAAACGCGCGGAAGCCTATCTTAAGTCGACCGGTTTGGCCGATACCGCTTTTTTCGGGCCTGAAAACGAATTTTTCGTGTTCGACGACGTGCGTTGGGGTACAGACATGAGCGGTTCATTCTACAAAGTGGATTCCGAAGAAGCCGGTTGGAACTCGGAAAAAGTCTATCCCGACGGTAACATCGGTCATCGTCCCGGCATCAAAGGCGGCTACTTCCCCGTTCCGCCGGTCGATTCTTTACAAGACATGCGTTCCGCCATGTGTTCGACTTTGGAAGAAATGGGCTTGCCAGTCGAAGTTCACCACCACGAAGTAGCGACCGCCGGTCAGTGCGAAATCGGCGTCAAATTCAATACCTTGGTAAAAAAAGCCGACGAAGTGTTGACTCTGAAATACGTCGTCGCCAACATTGCCCACGCTTACGGCAAAACCGCTACCTTTATGCCAAAACCGCTGGTCGGCGATAACGGAAACGGTATGCACGTGCATCAATCGCTGGCAAAAGACGGAAAAAATCTGTTTACCGGCGAATTGTACGGCGGTTTATCCGAAACGGCGTTGTACTACATCGGCGGCATCATCAAACACGCCCGCGCCTTGAACGCGTTCACCAATGCCTCAACCAACAGCTACAAACGTCTGGTGCCAGGTTTTGAAGCGCCGGTTATGCTGGCTTACTCAGCCCGCAACCGTTCGGCTTCCATCCGTATTCCTTTCATCAGCAACCCCAAAGGCCGCCGGATTGAAGTGCGTTTCCCTGACTCAACCGCAAACCCTTATTTGGCGTTCGCAGCGATGATGATGGCGGGCTTAGACGGCATCCAAAACAAAATTCATCCGGGCGAAGCGATGGATAAAGATTTGTATGACTTGCCGCCGGAAGAAGAAAAATTGATTCCGCAAGTTTGCCACGCTTTCGACCAAGCGTTGGAAGCATTGGATAAAGACCGCGACTTTTTGACCCGTGGCGGCGTATTCACCAACGACGCTATCGACGGCTACATCGATCTCAAAATGGCCGAAGTCACCCGTCTGCGTATGAGTACCCATCCGGTCGAATACGATATGTATTACAGCTTATAAAAATAACAATAAAGCCGTAAAACCTATGAAAACCCCGTGCGCGAAAGCGGCGGGGTTTTTTTAAACGATGAATATTCACCAACAAGCGCTGGAACAAATCGAAAGAAACAAGTGGGATGTTGCGCACCGTCTGATTCAAGACTGTTCAGACCCGTTCTCTTACCGGATTCACGGCTATTTGCACCGGATCGAAGGCGATTTATCGAATGCCCGTTATTGGTATCGCCGTGCCGGTTGCGATATGCCTGCCAATACTTTAGATCAGGAATTTGAGTTGCTACTGTTGCTTTTGAAGAGCAACAACTATGCTCTTCTTAAGGCCAAAATCGACTAACTAAAATCGATTTGTGAAAAATAACCTTAACTTAGGCGGTTAAAGCCGTAGCCTACATGGAAAAATGACGATTGATTTAACCGGATTTAGAAATTAACCTTCACTAGATCAAGCCGCTCACTCGTAACGGCGCAATGAAGTCTTATTTTCAGGTTATTAGTAGTCTGCTAAGCCATACAGTCAACACTAAATCGCGGCATTTGTTCTGCTAGTTTTAACGCCGTCAACTGCCCGCCCCAAAGACATCCGGTGTCAATTCCATAGCAATTATCGCCCGCGTAAAAACCTAGGCTCGACCAATGGCCGAAGACGATTTTTATCACTTCGCTTTTGCGCTCCGGCGCTTGAAACCAAGGCACGAGGTGTCTGGGCTGCGATCCGGGCGGTCCGTTATGGTCGAAATCCAGCCGTCCGTCTTTGCTGCAATAGCGCATACGGGTAAAACAATTGATGATAAAGCGCAAGCGGGCCATTCCACTTAAATCCGGCGACCAGAGGTTTGGCGTATCGCCGTACATGGCTTTTAGCACACTCGGGTAATGATATCCTTGTAAAGCCTGTTCGACCTCCCGCGCCATCTGCTTGGCTTGTTCGAAATCCCATTGCGGGGCTAATCCGGCATGAATCAAACAAAACCCGCTATCGTTGTGAAGTAATGGTCTGTGCCGCAGCCATTCGATCAGATCGATGCGATCGGGTGCGGTTAAAACTTGGTCCAACGCTTTTTTGGAATTGACCGAGACCGGTTTATTGGCCGCAGCCAGAAGGTGTAAGTCGTGATTGCCCAGCACAGTAATTGCGGCGTCACCTAGAGATTTGACGAAGCGTAAGGTTTCGAGGGAATCGGGTCCCCGGTTAACCAGATCGCCGGCAAACCATAACTGATCGCGCCGGGGGTCGAATTGAATCGCTTCGAGCAGCCGTTGCAAGGGTTCGTAGCAGCCCTGAACGTCGCCGATTGCATATATCGACATTAGGCGTTTCTCTCGGGGCTATTAACGAAATAAAAATGTTCGAAAGCGCATTTGCCTGATTAATGCAGGGTTCTTGGGATGGATAAGGTGAATTTGGGTATCGGCGCATTAAAATTAACGCCTTCGTCAGAAATCATGGTGTATTGGCCCTGCATGGTACCGACCGGGGTTTCCAGCATGGCGCCGCTGGTGTAGCGGAAGGATTCACCGGGTTTCAAATAAGGCTGCTCGCCGATCACACCTTCGCCGCGGACTTCTTGGATTTTGCCGTTGGAATCGGTAATCAGCCAATGCCGGTTCAACAATTTCGCAGCCACTATTCCGACGTTGGTAATGGTGATGGTGTAAGCAAATACATAGCGGCTCTCGTCAGGTGAGGATTGCGCCTCGATGAAATGGGGGATTGCTTCAACTAATATTTTGTTTTTTTCTGGCATTATCGGATCATATAAGGTGTTCATTATCTACTTGGCATTTTATCGCAAAATGTGTCAAAAATAATTCACTAACTTTAATAAACAAAGGATTAAGACATTGCATATTCATATTCTTGGTATTTGCGGCACTTTTATGGGCGGTCTTGCGCTGATTGCGCGGGAACTGGGCTATCAAGTTTCGGGTTCCGACCAGAATGTTTATCCGCCCATGAGTACCCAACTGGAAGAACAGGGCATCAAGTTGATGGAAGGCTATAAAGCGGAAAACCTAGCTGTAAAACCCGATTTGGTCATTATCGGTAATGCATTATCGCGCGGTAATGCGGAAGTCGAAGCGGTGCTCAACCAAGGCATCCGCTATGTATCCGGTCCACAATGGCTTTCCGAAGCTGTCTTACAAAACAAATGGGTGTTAGGTGTTGCAGGCACGCACGGCAAAACCACAACCACCAGCATGTTGAGCTGGATACTGGAACATCAAGGCTTTAAGCCGGGCTTCCTGGTCGGCGGGATACCGATGAATTTCGGTATTTCAGCCCGTTTGGGCGAATCGGATTTTTTTGTGATTGAAGCGGACGAATACGATTCGGCCTTTTTCGATAAACGCTCGAAATTCGTGCATTATCGTCCCCGCACTGCGATTTTGAATAACCTGGAATACGACCACGCAGACATATTCCCTGACCTCGACGCCATCAAAAAACAATTCCACCACCTGATTAGAACTGTTCCCGGGGAAGGCTTAATTATCAGCCCTGCTTGTGAACTTAATATCGATGATGTCCTGGCGATGGGTTGCTGGACGCCAGTATCAAGAACTTCGATTAACGGGGATTCACAATGGAATGCCGAGCTGGTGAAAATCGACGGCAGCCAATTCAAAGTTTGCTTTGAAGGCCAGGAACAAGGCATGGTCGATTGGGCATTAACCGGCGACCATAATGTCTACAATGCGATGTCTGCAATTGTTGCTGCTAAACATATCGGCATAAAACCGAGTGCAGCAATTGAGGCGTTAGCCGCATTTAAAAACGTCAAACGGCGTATGGAAGTCATCGCTAAAATCAACGGCGTAACCTTATACGACGACTTCGCCCATCACCCGACCGCCGTGCGCGAGACTCTGCAGGCGCTTCGGCTGAGGTACCCGGACGACCGGCTCATCGCGATCTACGAGCCGCGTTCGCTGACGAGCCGTCAGCGCGTTTTCCAGCACGACTACGCTTCCGCCTTCGTCGACGCGGACATCGCCGTCATCGCGGATCTGTTCGATCCTTCGCGCTTCGCCGAGCAGGATCGCCTGTCGACCGACGAGCTTGTCGGGGCCATACGTGAGCGTGGAACCGAGGCCATCTTCATCCCGACGGCCGACGAGATCGTCTGGCATCTCGGACCGCGCCTCCACGCCGGTGATACGGTTGTGGTCATGTCGAACGGCGGATTCGACGGCATCCACGAGAAGTTGATGAAGTCGATCGGCGGGTAAGCCACCGCGCTATAGGTTGTTGGGTCAGATTGACTCGAGACTCCGTCCGTGCCACTGAGAACTCGTGCGAGTTCCCGGAACGACCCACGGCCAGTTCGCTACCGCTCGCGGTTCTGTA
>DLHW01000004.1 GCA_002483425.1 Methylococcaceae bacterium UBA7658 | reverse complement strand
TACTAATAATATTGAATCGAAACTAAATGGTCTGTACGTATTTTGTTTAGCTATTTAGTTTTAAAAAATATTTTTCAATAAAAAGAATTAGATGGGAGCAGTAATGAAATTTATCCGATTAAATATAGCCGTTTCTCTCGTATTTTTTTTGTTTTCAGGAACTGCTTTTGCGGCAGGAGCTCCCGTTAATGAGGATTTTTCATTAGTGGCTAGTCTTTGCGACCAGATGATTGCATCCGCTCAAAAGGGCAATAAAGACGGCTTTATAGAACTGGCGGATGCGGCGTTAAAACTTTCGGAAGCATTAAGAAGGGATAATTCAATGGCGATAGACCGGTTCCGGCCCAAATTAAGAGCAGCCAAAAAGGCGGGTAAGACGGGCGACTTCAATGAGGCTGTAAAATTTATTGAGGAAGCTAAAACAATGATGACGCCGACTCCGGCAGCATGGGATGGGGGTAACTGATTGTTTAAAATTAAATTTAATGCCGGCAAAGCAAGTTAATCAATAGTGGAAAAGATTAGATATCAACATGTTGTTAGCTTAATACCTTTAGTTGATTTAAAAATGAGGAACGAAAAATGAAAGCAAAAATTTCGATAACACTCATCGGATTATGGGCAGGATTCTCTCTTACAAACTTTTGTTATGCAGAAGGAATGCAAGTGCAGTACCCTGCCGGTTACCGAAACTGGCTGCATGTCAAATCCATGTTGATTCAGCCGGGTCATGCGCTGGAAAATCCTTTTCAAGGTATTCATTATGTTTATGCAAACGGAAAGGCAGCGGCAGGACTTAAAAAAGGTAATTATGAAGACGGTGCGGTATTGGTGTTCGATCTACTGAATTATGAGGAAAAAGATAAGACAATTCAAGAGGGTAAGCGGAAGCTGCTGGGCGTGATGTATAAGGATGCATCGAAATATGCCGCAACTGGCGGTTGGGGTTTTGAAGGTTTTGCTGGCGACAGTAAAACCGAACGTTTAGTCAAGGATGACGGAAAATCGTGTTTCGACTGCCATGCCTCCGAAAAGGGTAAAGATTATGTGTTCTCCCAGTTTCGGGATTAGATGGAATTTAACGTTCGCTACCAAACGGGAAGCCGATTAGTTCCAAGAGAAGGTATTGGGTTAGGCGATTTCGTGGTGTGCGATTTACGGAGTGAAATAGTCAAGCCGTCCGAAATCGCACATCGAATCATTGCATAACTAGTTTGTACCTCTTGTTAGGTCCTTGCGACCATCAAATTATAAAATGCGTGTAATTAGGACAACTGGACCAGCGAAGCCTTTTAAGCAAAGGCTGCTTGGCTTGGCTTGGCTTGGGATGCCTTAATGCCCTGCGGGACAAGNNAATGCGTGTAATAGGACAACTGGGGCGGCGAAGCCATTTAAGTAAAGGCCGCTTGGCTTGGATTGGAATGCCTTAATGCCTTGCGGGACAAGACAAACTTTCGCAAAAAAAGCGATTCCCGATAAAAAACCCTAATCGATAATCGGTTTAATTAGTCTTTTCCCAAACATCCCTTAACGTGACCGTACGGTTGAATATGCGTTTACCGTTCACGCTATCTTTAGCGTCATAACAAAAATAACCTAAGCGCTCGAATTGGTAACGGCTGTTTTCACTTGCCTCGGCGAGGCTCGATTCTACCCTGCATCCAGTCAAAATTTCCAAGGAATTTGGATTGATTACCTGCAAAAAATCCGGTTCGTTGTCGGGATTCGGAACCCGGAATAAGCGATCATAAAGTCTGATTTCGGCGGGGTAAGAATGTGCTTCGGAAACCCAGTGAATAACCGATTTGATCTTGCGGCCTTCGGGATTTTTGCCTAAGGTATTCTCATCGTACGTGCAACGTAATTCGATAATATTACCGTTGCCGTCCTTTACGATTTCGTTGCATTGAATGACATAAGCGCCGCGCAGCCGGACTTCGCCGCCTAACACTAGGCGTTTATACTTAGGCGGCGGGTTCTCCGCGAAATCGTCCTGTTCGATGAGAATAACTTTGCTGAAAGGTACGTCGCGGTTGCCCAGTTCCGGTTTTTGCGGATGGTTACCGACGATGAGTTGCTCGGTTTTACCATCGGGATAATTGTCGATCACTATCCGCAAGGGATTGAGCACCGCCATTGCGCGCGCGGAGTTTTCATTGAGATCTTCACGGATGCAGTATTCCAGCATCGACATTTCGATCCAAGAATTCTGTTTGGTTACGCCGATTCGTTCGCAAAAATTGCGGATCGCTTCCGAGGTTACGCCAGCACGGCGTAATCCCGCTATCGTTGGCATTCTCGGATCGTCCCAGCCGGTGACATGTCTTTCCGTTACCAGTTGATTTAACTTGCGTTTGCTCATCACAGTGTATTCTAGTTGCAAACGCGCGAATTCGATTTGCTGAGGACGAGGGGCAGGAGTGTTCAATTGCTCCAGCACCCAATCGTAAAGCGGACGATGATCTTCGAATTCCAGCGTACAAATCGAGTGGGTAATATGCTCCAGCGCATCGGAAATGCAGTGGGTATAATCGTACATAGGGTAGATGCACCACACATCGCCGGTGCGGTGATGATGCACTCTGCGGATACGATAAATCACCGGATCGCGCATATTGATGTTGGGCGAGGTCATGTCGATTTTGGCGCGTAATACATACTGACCGTCGGCAAATTCACCGGCCCGCATTCGCCGGAATAATTCGAGATTTTCCTCGATCGGGCGGTCGCGATCGGGGCTGGATTTGCCGGGTTCGGTTAAGCTGCCTCGGTTAAGCCGGATTTCTTCCGCAGAAGAACTGTCCACATAGGCCTGGTTTTGCTTAATGAGTTGCTCCGCATAGAGATAAAGCTGCTCGAAATAATTCGAGGCATGGTATAAACCGTTCCAGTTAAACCCTAACCACTTCACGTCGCGTTCGATGGACTCCATGTACTCGATGCTTTCCTTCTCGGGATTAGTGTCATCGAAACGAAGGTTACAGGTGCCGTTATTTTCCAGCGCCAAACCAAAATTTAAACAAATTGATTTGGCGTGACCGATATGCAAGTAGCCGTTGGGTTCTGGCGGAAAACGGGTGGCGACTTTACCGTTGTATTTACCGGTTTTAAAATCTTCGGCAACGATGTGCCTTATAAAATTAGGGGAGGGCTGGTTATCGGTCAGAGACATACGATGAGATAAATTAATTTCGATTTTTTTAAAATGCAAGCAATGCGCGGTCGGCGGCAACAAAAAAAATTAATTGTTTTGTCGATTTAGATCAGGTTTCAAAAACAGATCGAATGCTACTGTATTTAACTTAAGCAGTAAAGTTAATCATGCATGCGGCGCCATTCTTGAGATAGTTAATTGAAGCCGTCGAACTCCGTTGCGAGTGTCGAGAGCTACGGTTAAAATCATGTGTGTATTACGGCGAAAATAGCGTTTGCAAACGTGCTGCCAAAACGCAATGAAGAAAAATTACAATAATTAAAACGGATGTTGTTAATGACAATGGCATCACTGTTTGCAGAGAGAGTCAAAATGCTTACTTTTCAGAAGTTAAGGACAAAAGTCCGTCAGTTCGGCCTGGAGTCCAGGCAAAATTTAACCGCTTTTGTCGCCCCGCAACACCGTACTTTGCATGAGGACGACGCAGCGATTGTCGAAGCCTTGCATCAAGAAGGGGTTTACGTTACATCGATTGAAAGGTTATTTCAAAATGAAAACGATCCGTTTACGGAGAGTATAAAACGAGCGGCGGACGATCTTGCTATCGATACTGACTTGGCGGCTCCCTGCTATTTACAGAGAATGGCGGCTTCCGTCGACATGTTACCGGATTATCTAATAGCCAATCATTCTAAGGTTTTTTGTTTGGGATTATCGCGCCGTTTGCTCGATTTGGTGGAGAATTACCTTGGTTTGTCAGCGGCATATCACGGTGTTGCTTTAAGGCGTTCATTGATCGACGGGAAAGAGAGTGGGCCGCGGCTATGGCATTTAGACGGAGAGGATTTTCGTTTAGTGCGTGTTGTGATTTATTTGAACGATGTGATGGCCGGCGGCGGCCCGTTTGAATATATACCTCGTTCCTACGGACTTACTTATAAGCATTTGAAAGGTTTGGACGCCCTGATAACAGAGTCGGAGATGTTGAAAATCGTACCTGAAAACGTCTTTCGTCAAGTCTATGGAAAAGCAGGCACGGTTATTCTGTGCGATACGGCCAATACCTTTCACCATGAAAAGTTGCAAACGTCTCAAGCCCGGTCTGTTGCAATGTACGGTTTTTCGAGCCGGGTTCCGAAAGATAAGGCATTAGCCGAAAGACATTTTCCGTCCGGAGTCTTGCGCGAATCATTAATGCCGCTCTTGTCGTTTAGCCAGATACCCTATGTTTTCGCTTGGCGATAATAAAATTCAAAACGAATAATCCCGGCAATAACATCTACGCCGCGGAAGCCAAGATTCCGCAAGTTCTATTCAGGATCCGGATAATGAAAAAAATGTTGAGCAGCTAGACTCAACATTTGTCAGGTTGGAAGCGGATATTCCTCTGGTTTTTCAATACCGGGAAGTAAATCAAATAGTCGAAAAACTTATCAAAACCGTTCTTCTCCTACTTATTTTAGTAAATGCCCGCATGAAGTTTATGGCATAAGGGATTTTGTAACTTAGGTATTTTCGCACTTGTCACATATTGCCGATCATCGCATCCGCAAACTCGCTGCATTTGATTTCGGTCGCGCCTTCCATCAAGCGCGCAAAATCGTAAGTGACCTTTTTACTGGCGATGGTCTCATCCATCGCATGAATAATGGCATCGGCGGCTTCGGTCCAGCCCAGATAACGCAACATCATTTCGCCGGACAGGATTAACGAGCCTGGGTTGACGCGGTCGAGGTTGGCGTATTTCGGCGCGGTGCCGTGCGTGGCTTCAAATACGGCGGTGCCGGTTTGGTAATTTATATTGCCTCCGGGTGCAATGCCGATACCGCCGACCTGGGCCGCCAGCGCGTCGGACAGGTAGTCTCCGTTCAAATTCAAGGTGGCGATCACGTCGAAATCGGTTGGGCGGGTCAACACTTGTTGCAAGGTGATGTCGGCAATGGCATCTTTTATCAAGACTTTACCCGCGTCCAATGCTGCTTGTTGTTCGTTGTTGGCGGCGGCTTCGCCCTGAGCGGCCTTGGTGCGTTCCCATTGCTCCCAGGTGTAGGTTTGCGCGGGGTATTCCCTTTCTGCAAGCGCATAAGCCCAGTTGCGGAACGCGCCTTCGGTGAATTTCATGATGTTGCCTTTATGAACAATCGTGACGCTTTTGCGCTTGTTGACGATGGCGTAATCGATGGCGGCTTTTACCAGCCGTTCCGTGCCTTCCTGTGATACGGGCTTTACGCCGATGCCGCAGGTGTTAGGGAAGCGGATTTTTTCGTAAGCTTTGGGGAAATTATCCTGCATCAGTTTTAAAAACAACTTCACTTCTTCGCTGTCTTTTTCAAATTCGATACCCGCGTAGATGTCCTCGGTGTTTTCCCGGAAGATGACCATATCGACTTGGTCGGGACGCTTGACGGGGGAGGGCACGCCCTTAAACCAGCGCACCGGCCTTAAACACACATATAAGTCCAGCAATTGCCTTAACGCGACATTCAGCGAACGGATGCCGCCGCCAATCGGTGTGGTCAACGGGCCTTTGATGGAGACCAGGAATTCCCGGCAAATGTCGATGGTTTCATCGGGTAGCCAAGTGTTGAACAGTTCGAACGATTTGCCGCCCGCATACACTTCCAGCCAATGGATTTGACGCTGTCCCTTATAAGCCTTGGCGACTGCGGCATCCAATACCCGCACCGTGGCGCGCCAAATATCAGGGCCGGTGCCGTCGCCTTCGATATAGGGAATAATGGGGTTATTGGGTACAATTAATTTCCCGTTTTGGGAAGTAATACGTGCGCCGTTAGCTGGAATGACGACGGATGCCATAATGACTCCTAAAATTAAAGTAAAAACCGGTCGGTGCTTGTGCTTTGAATCATAACAAAAGCAACGGCTTTTGTCTTAAGTACGGATGAAAACCATCCGGCGGCTATTCCCTAGTTCCCTCGCTTTGCTGTTTCAGCCATGCGCGCCAGACCGATAACAGCACAGATAGGATTACCGGCCCTAAGAATAATCCGACGAAGCCGAATGCCTGAAGACCGCCGAATACGCCGAACAGAACGATCAAAAATGGAATCCGCCCGGCTCCACTGATCACCAGCGGTCTAATAATGTTATCGATTGTGCTGATAACGAAAACACCCCAAAGAAACAAACCGGCGCCTTGCCAAAGATTGTCCGATAATATCAAGCCGAAACTTACCGGAAGCCAAACCAAAGGCGCGCCCATCGGAACCAAAGCAAACAACGCCGTGATGGCGCCCAGTAAAGCCGGCGCTTTGACGCCGGCGGCCGAATAACCGATACCTGCGATGAGGCCTTGACCTAAGGCGGCTAGCACCAAACCGTAAACAACGGCATGCGTGGTATCGCCGGCTGCTTGCAGATAGGTATTCTGGTATTTACCTAAAAAGCGGCTCAGTCCCAGCCGTAATTGTTCAAGAACCTGTTGTCCGTCACGGAAACAAAAAAATAAGGTCACTAAAATAAAACCGAGCGACAAAAGATTGCGGCCGACGCCGCCGAGCAGTTTAGCTAACTGGCCTAACCATTGTTTAGCCCAGTCCAGCAATTGGGATTTAATACCGGCTTCATCGGCATTCAATTGATCGAGGTAATGTTGAAAATAACTACCTAGCCAGGGAATTTCGCTAAGACTTTCAGGAATTTCTTTAGGCGGATTTGCAAAAACCGGCAAGAAGCTTTGATAAATGACTTTAATCTCGCTTTGTAAAGAATTTATCAGCCAAAAAGCCAGCAACGTAATAAAAGCCGAAATAATACCGGTCATGACAACGGCGCTTAGCGTTGCCCGGTTGTTCAATTTGATTTTGAGCCAACGGTAGGACGGCCATGTAACGTAAGTAATGATAAAAGCCCAGGTAATGATCAGAAAAAATTCGCGTAATACGGCGTAACCCAGCCAGAGTAAAACACCGAGCAACACTGCCGGGATCGCTAGCTTTATAGTTGAATTGTTTAAAACAACAGTCATGGTTTTGAGTTCGAATGTGCCGTTCGATTATTATTTGATTGTAACTAAAAAACGCCGCCTCCAGCTTAATCCTATTCTCAAAGGTTTAAAAACCATCTTTTTTATAAGGAAATGCGCCTTTTTTGATCTAAATCAATACGGGATTATCTAATCTGGGCACAATACACGCGCCCGGCATTATTCGGAGCATGACGCCTTGCTACTGGAGATAACCCGGTAATAAGAATGGATTACAACTCACTATTAGAGAAAATACTATGAAAATAATCGCTAAAATATTGATGTTAATTGTTGCCGTATCTGCTTTAGCAGGCTGTATCGATAAGGACGAAGGTAAAATGCAAGGCAACAAAGCCGCTGGCGAAGTGACGAAATAACTGAAACTGGCCGGTTCGTTCGTATTTTACGGAATAATCAAGCTGCTACCGCCAAGGAAAGCTAATAATTAAGTACCTTTGAATTTGGGTAGCAGTTTGATGATTTTAAAATGCGGACGGGATGGTTCATTTTTTAGCAGTACGTTAGTTAACAAACGAAAAATGATTCGGCAAACACGGTTCGACGATAGTTTTGAGTGAATCCAAATTATTGATATGAATGCCGCGTTGCTTAACCGTTATAATGCCGACTTTGCTTAAATTGCCTAACTGACGGCTAACCGTTTCTATGGTTAGGCCCAAAAAATTGGCGATATCGTGGCGTCGCATCGTCAGATTAAATTCAGTACCTGAATAACCCAATGCGTTATAACGTTGCGACAGCATCAGCAAGAAGGTCGCCATTTTTTCTTGTGCCGATCGGTTTCCCAAGAGCACGATTTTGTCATGATCGGACACAATCTGAGTACCGATAATCCGCATCAATTGAGCTTGCAAGCTAGGAATATGCGTGCATAATTCATTGAGATCGGCTAAGGGCAGTTCGCACACCGATGCAGTTTCCAAGGCAATAACGGAACAATGCAGATGACCGTCCTTTAAGGCGTCTAAGCCCATTAGCTCTCCCGGCAAATAGAATCCGATCGTTTGCTCTAACCCTTCGCAATCGCTAATGTAACTTCGAAAAGACCCAGATTTAACCGCAAATAAACTATGGCATTCTACGTCTTGTCTAAACAGAATTTCATCCGACTTAATGGGCCGTTTTCGTTGAACAATGGATTCGAGCTGATTAATCTCCTCTTGCTTTAAGCCGTAAGGAAGACAAAGGGTACTGAGCCTGCAATGAAGGCAAGAGGCTCTGTGGAAAATTGACTCCATCGTGTTATTCCAAGGTCAGTGTTTTATTAGATAAGAAAGCGATAAATATCAATGGCTTGTATTTTTAATCCACAAGAGTTTGCAGATTTATGTTCTGATTCATCGAGGTCTGTTTCGCTTTTGGTGCGACCATTGTACGATGAATTTTGATTAAACTAAAAATTACAAGTTCCTTCGCCTGCGTTTTTCCGGTTGATTGATACGAAAATTTTTTCAGGTCCGCAGCCATAAAATTGATTTGAACTTTTCTCTATTCATGTCGTCACTTTTGTGAAGGGGATCTAAGTTTTTTACTGGCAAGGAGATAGCATAGAAACCAACATAATCAATCATTACGCCGGGAGGCGGCCCATGAAACCGGATCTTGAAGCGCAAAAAATCAATTCACATTTCGATCTTTCCCAACCGATCTTGCCCCAAAAAAATCATACCGTAACCGTCAACAGTTCACATACCAGGAGCAAAATAACGATATTCCGTTCGTTTAAGGAACAAACCGGCCGTATTTACCGGCAGCAATGGATCTCGGAAGCGGCTTATTTTAATGCTGAAAAAAGACTTTTTTTACCTGGACATGAACTCAACGACTGGCTGGATGCGGAGCAAGCGTACATCAAAATGCTGGTGGACGTTTTTCTAACTGTATGTCATGAAGACGGTATTATGACAGTTACCGGTCTCCAACAACTTGCCAAAGCTATAGGCGTTAAAAAACCGGGGCGGGTAGATTCTAAATTGAAACTCATTCGACTGATACAAACAGCAAGCCGGCACCGTCCTTGTTTCAGAACAAAACCCGGTGAATTTTGCGAGCATCAGGCAGGTTGTCAATGGAGTAACGAATGTCAAAAACTGGTTGCTGAATATTGGCGTTAAACTGATGGGATTTCTGAGCAAATTAATTTTGCCGATGGATAAACCACGTTACGTGCGCCTTTGACGTAACAAGGGAAATCCATCTCTTGCCGTTCGTCTCTTTGCTCCTCGTTACTCTAATCGGGCCGAAAGATTTAATCGGAAACTCTATGAGCCGGTAAAATTAACTGATTGGGATTAAACGTCCTGGGGTGAAAACTTATAACTGAATTGCTTTTATAAAGTCCTTATAACCCTTATTTTTCAATTAAAACCACTGCATGGACCGCAATACCTTCTTTACGGCCTTCAAAACCCAGTTTTTCTGTGGTGGTCGCTTTAACATTGATTTGATGGATTTCAACTTGCAAATCAGCCGCTATGTTATCGCACATAACAGCGATATGCGGTGCCATCTTTGGGGCTTGGGCAATGATCGTAATATCGGCATTGCCTAACGTATAGCCTTTTTCCTGGACTATTTTGTAAACATGGCGGAGCAAAACCCGGCTGTCGGCCCCTTTAAATTCAGGGTCGGTATCGGGAAAATGTTTGCCGATGTCGCCCAGTGCCGCCGCACCTAATAAGGCATCGCACAGAGCATGCAGCACGACGTCGCCATCGGAATGCGCTTCCAAACCTTGTTCGTACGGAATTTTTACACCGCCTAGAATGATGTGGTGGCCGTCATTAAAGCGGTGTACATCGTAACCCTGACCTACTCTTATCATTGTTGCTCCAAGTAAAATTGCGCTAAGGCTAAGTCTTCAGGCCGGGTGATTTTAATGTTGTCGGGGCGGCCTTCAACGATTTTCGGAGTATAACCCTGGATTTCCAAAGCGCTAGCTTCGTCGGTAATTCTCGGATCGCCAGCGGTTTCTTCCAAGGCCGATTTTAACATGCCGTAACGGAACATTTGCGGCGTTAACGCTCGCCAGATTGTGCGCCTGTCCAACGTACCGATGATGGCATTATCTTGCACATTTTTTAACGTGTCGTGGGACGACAAGGCCAAAATCCCGCCGACATCATCATTAACCAGCGTATCAATTAATAGGCGAATATCGATTACGGTCAAACACGGCCTTGCCGCATCATGCACCAGCACCCAATCATCATCTTTTGCTTTTTCGCGTATCGACTTCAAGCCCGATAACACCGAATCCGCCCTTTCCTTACCGCCCGGCGCGGTAATGATAAGGTCATTTTTTGCTATATCAAGCTCAGGCCAGTATGGGTCTTCTTCTGAGATAGCTACAGCAATTGCGGAAAAAATATTAGCTTGTAGCAAGCGTGATAAGGTATGTTCAATGACGGTTTTTCCCGCCAACTCCAAGTACTGCTTGGGTCTGTCGGCATTCATCCGTTTGCCAACACCAGCAGCGGGGACAACTGCCCAGAAGTTAATTGTTTGATTCATTGTGATGATTTAATAGACCGCTTCATGGTCGCCCACATTGACGGGAATAATTTGTTCGTCCTGGATAAGCAATTCCAAGGTAATACGATAAGACAGGTTAATCGAAACCGAATGCAAGTCTTGCCATTTGCCGTGCAACGGATGCAAGCGTAGTGACGGATGAAATGGGTTAGCTTCCAGCAATTGCAATGTTTTCAAGTACTGTTGCCGCAAATCCGGATGCCTTTTCAAAAACCGCGACGCTTTGCGGTTGTATTGGTCGGTAAAAACCAGTGTATAAGGCATTATAAGGTGTCTAGCCGTTGCAAATGGACTTCGGGAGATTCCTTTACAAACCGCCCGGCGGTCAAATCAGCTTGTGTTTGCGCCAACGCTGCATCTAACTCGCATTCACGAAGATAATGATATTGGGCAATATCCATTACCACAAATTTATTTTTGCCGCGTACAGAGACAATGGCTTCAGGTGATTCGCCCAGGGCTGCTTCAATAGCGGCAATTCCTTTGGTTTTTAGGTCGTTGGCGCTGATGTGGGACATAAAGGAATCCTGATAAGCAAATTAATAATGCGCCTAATAATATTATTAATCGTATTATTTAGCAATAGACTAAGAAAGTGACCTGCCGTAACAGCTTTATTTAAGAATATTTTTAGTAGATGGCATTGATTTTGGCGATGCCAAGGCAATTTCAAGCGCAGTTTCAAGGCGCACAACCCGCATAGTTAAATCTTCAATCCGCATTTGTTGGCCTTTGATGGTATCGGCCATGCGCTCCACCTTATCGTCCATTTTTATGACGGTGGTTAATACATCCCACACTTTTTCCGAAATGCCCATTGCTTAACCCTAAGATTCTGTTCGATTCAAAAAAATCTGTTCGATTGATTTGGGCAAATTCCGTTCATACCCAAAGGGCATAAATAGTGAGCTTGTATCACAGGCACTTCCTTTGGTCGTCGAACCACAATGGAATTACAATGATTATTTGTCTTTAGCATCAAGTACCGTCAAACGTTGTTCCGAAGCAGCGACGAAAGCCAAGGCATCGTCAATGGCTTGTTCGGTTTTGGCGGTGATTTTAATCACCTGTTCCAGTAAGCCTTCCAATAAATCCTGGTCTTCCGATGCGGAATAGCTCTCTCCGGCGCGGCGCAAGAATTCACCTGTCGAAAGTCCCGCCGCTTTAGCCTTGGCAGTAAGCTGTTGTTTTTGATATTTAGTTACCAGAACAGGGATACGTTCAGTTGCAGTCGTCATGGCTACTCCTCATGGCTATGGTCAGCACATGGTCATATTAACAGGGAGCGGATTTTTTGCAATGGGATTTACAACTAACCCATCTTGCGAGTTGCTTCTTTCTGAAACGGTGTGCAATCCAAGCCGTCGATTTTGTCGCGGATGTCCGCGCATTCGGGCAAGGTGCAGAGTTTGCGGTCGATGTCTTTAAGGACGAATTGATAATCAGTATTTTGGTCGGTATCTTTAAGCACATATTCATAATCGACATTCCTAATATTAGGAAAAATAAATTTTTCAGAATGGTATGAATCACGGAATGCCTGCGTTGATGCAACTGGAGCAGAATTAAATATTTCATCATCACTGCAAACTTGTGGCACAGCGAGTTTGGCAATTTCTCTCAGTTGGTGAATCAAGGCTGGCTGCCTGCCACTAGCAAAATTGATTTGCTGTTTTGCTGCCTGAATCAGTTCTTGATAGCGGCTCTTAGCAGCAGGTTGAAAAATGCTGCTGGCTTCGTGTAACAAAACATCCCAATCCGGATTTTTGTTAGGATCATTGAAAAATTTAACTATGGGAATTTTGATCTGAGTTTCCTTAATAACATTAAAATCGAAAACTATGGAATTTGGTACGTTGAGAGCATATTTAAATTCAGAAATAATCACTATTGATCCTGTTAAGTGTGTTGACTGAAAATTAGTGCCATACAAATTGGCGTGGCTTAAATCTGCTCCTTGCAATTGGGCGTCGCTTAAATCTGCTCCTTGCATTTCGGCAAATGCTAAATCAGCTCCTTGCAGTATGGCGGAAACCAACTCAGCCCCATGCAGTACAGAGCTTAAATTAGCTCCTTGCAGTTGAGCAAAATTTAGATTAGCCCCTTGCAGTTGAGCAAAATTTAAATTAGCCCCTTGCAGTTGAGCACCACTTAGATCAGAGCCTTGCATCTTAGCCTTTTCTAACCGTGCGCGCGGTAGATACTGTTTTGGCATATTTATCAACCTTAAGTTGGGAGTTTCGGGCAGAAAACCTTGGCCTTTTTCTTGAAAATATTTCACCCAGTCCGCATATCGAGCTAGTTTTGCAGCATCTTCCAGTTCTGGCCGATTTATGTGCCAGACCGTTTCGTTCGGATCGATCTTTATACGTGGCAATGCTAATTCAATTTTATTATGAAAGGCTTGCATGATCTCTTCGGCTCTATTTGGAACTAACACAAAAAGAAAATTTGCAAATTGACCATTTTGGGTCACAGGCTGCAACCAAGGTTGCACATGCTTGACAAAATAGTCATCGCTTGTTGCGGCCACAGCAAGGGTTAACAGGGTTTCCGCTAGCACCAGTAGCCCAAAAATGCGCCGGATGCCGTACCAAAAACCCCATAATAAAAAAGCGGAGCCGCTTATTAGCGTATTGAATGGACTTAAGATTATGGTAATGAATCGTTTGACGATACTCTTATCATCTTCCTTTTTTTCGGCTTGAGATTGGCTTTGTTGGTTGCTGTGCAAAGCGCGGTGAAACCGCCGCACCAAGCCGCAATCGAATAAGAAGGCAAAATAATGCCAGATCGTTACCAGCCAATCCTGCCGATCGCTGAAACGAATCAGTAACAACCCCAAGGTGATTGGCGCGAGATTGTAGCAAAGCAATCTATTGGCTGCTTTCACCAATGTTTGAAACTGGCTGCCGCGCTCCAAGATGGCGTAATCGAACAAGAAGGGATAGATAAATTTGCGCTCCACCACGCCGTCTTGATGCAGGGCTTGCCACTGCATGAGTTTGTAATGGTGGCTGTCCAGGTTTTGCAGAAAATTGAAATGAAGGGCTATGATGAAGATTGGCACGACCACATAAAACCCCACCAGCGGCACGTTCAGATCGACCAGCGGCAATTTTAAGCCATCGGTAGATACCAGCAATTGTAAGTCGGTAGTGGAAAAGA
The DNA here is from genome assembly GCA_002483425.1 of Methylococcaceae bacterium UBA7658. Taxonomy (GTDB): domain Bacteria; phylum Pseudomonadota; class Gammaproteobacteria; order Methylococcales; family Methylomonadaceae; genus Methyloglobulus. The sequence continues at coordinate 8,277 of DLHW01000004.1, read as the reverse complement.
TGATGGCTTGCACGTAAATCAGCAAACCTAAGTAAGCCATGAAGAAATTACGGTTTTTTTCCGAGGAGTTTTCGACGATTTTATCCATGCGCACCAGCTCTTCCGCTTGCTGCGCCATTTCTGCGGTTTGTTTGTCAGCTAGGGCTTTGCGGTGTTTGCCTAGGATCAATGGTTTGCGAAGATTGGTCATGGATTTTAAGATTTTTATATTTCACCGTTTGACACCGGTATCAGTACACAGTCAAAAAACGGAAAAATGAGCAATCTAAACTATCAGCGTAGCAGGGGGCAACCCCTATTTCTCCTCAATCACCTGAAAAAACGTATCGTTTTCCTTAATCATCCCCAATTCATCCCGCGCCCATTCTTCAATTGCTTCCTGACCTTTGCGTAAATCCTCGATTTCGGTGTACAGGGCTTCGTTGCGTTCCTTTTTCCTTGATCACGCCCAGGCGGCGGGCTTGTTTTTCCTGGATTTAAGCGACGTTACCATGATCCACCTACAAACGGTATTACTGACGGATTATTAATAGATTAGGATGGGATCATTATTTTGATAAGTTTATTCACGTGAAAATAGGTTTTCAAGTAGCCGTTGTTTCAGTTCCGCCCAATTATTCAACCAAAAGTTTATACCGGCAAACTCATGGTTTACTGCATACCCTGCAGCGCAAATAATGAGTAGCCAGATCAAATAATAAATGATTCTAAAAAGATTGCTTTTTAACAGCGGATTTCTCGCAGTTTTCGTGGTTTGTAAGGATGACGGTGTATTTTTAGGCAGAAGGGGGCGTAACAGTCTGATTAGACTGACAACGATGCGCGGCGCATTGTCGATTGAGACCAGGACGAGAATGACTCGAAGCGAATAAATCATACTTAAAACGGTCGCTAAAATCCCGATGCCGATTGCTGCTAAAGCCGGTAAAGTATAAAACGAATAAAAAACGATGCCGATTAAGGCCGTATAAAGACTGATGATTTGTGTGTTGGCTCTCGACCACCGGAATTGACTGAGCCGCCGAACGATGACATAAACCATAAGAACATGAAAAATATACGATAAGAAGAAAGCAATACCGGCGCCGTTTAAGCCCATTAGCTTAACGCAAACCATCGCGAATCCGAGGTAAACGGTAGCCCAAGCCAACTCTGAAAGAATGATGATATTTTTTGCGCCTTTTGCAACGATAATAAAACCAAGCGGCCAAGAGACTACTCGAAGCGTCATGCCGAGACATAACCAACGGAGAGTTTCTATCGCACCATAGAATTTAGACGTGTAAAAAAGCGCGATGACAACCGGAGCAAACGTTAAGGTTGCAATTACGCCCGGTCCAGCTAATAACAAACTCACATGCGCTTGCTCGTTTACTATCCGGTTGCACTCAGTATTATTGTTAGCAATGGCAGTCAAGCGCGGATAAAAGTCGGTGCCCATCGCCTGTAAAATAAAACCCACATACAGTCCGCCTAACGTCCAGGCGGATTGATATAATCCGGCTGCATCGAAATTCACATTCCGGACGATAATAATCCGCACGACATAAGCGGACGCAGTCATCATCAACCCGCTAAACATGAAAGCAAAACCGAGTTTTAACAAAGCAGATTGCTCCAGTCTTAATAACGATCGTGATACCGGCAAATCAGGTAAATTGATTTTCCTCCGGTAAAACCATGAGGTAAGGAGAGTTAATGCGGCAATCAGTATGAGCGACGGCACAATACCGTCCTCGTGGAGGAAATAAACCGTGGGAATACTGATGAGTGTGCCGAAGAGGGCGCCTAAAATACTGATTTTGGCAAGGTCGGTAATTCGGCGTAAGCCCTGCAGTAATGCGCTTTGACTCGCGGATAGCAGATTAAAAAATACCGCTAGGGATAATAACGCTACACCGGTAGAGTATTGATCGCTGCCAAACGTTAAAGCCGACACCTGCTTTGACAGTCCGAATAAAAAAACAGCGCCCATTAGCGCTAAAAAGAGAGAGGTGCGCCTGAGAACTGATGTTGTAGTTGCTATCTTGCCAGTATCCCCGGAACCTGCCGCTTCCGCGATTTGGCGCACTCCGCTGCTGCTGACTCCCATTCCGGCGACGCTTTGGGTTAGGTCGATGATAGAACTGTAGAGGCCCATTATCCCGAACCCCGCAGGACCCAAAATAAGCGCCATGGCCTTGGTGCGAATAATTCCAATCCCGATATTAATGATCGAAGAGCCGCCGATAATCGCCGAAGATTTTAGAATTTGAGAGTAAGTATGCGGGTTTTCGCCGTCGTTTTCGGCTTGACGAGAATTATCCTCCGCAAGGTTAGCGTCAATCTGGACGCGCTCTGAATCCGGTTTGTTGGAGGCTAGGTTTTTTTCCATGTACGTGTTTAGCGCTAAGTGCTGTGATTGTTATTCAGACGGTTAAAATCTTGCAGGTTCAGAGCGAAGACATTAAACAAAATTCAAGTGAAGCAAAACTTTCGATTGTAGTATAGTTTTATAATCGCAGATATGACATCAAAGTGAAGAGACCTTTAGTGTTAGCTATTGTATTGTTTAATCTTGGAGAATAACAAATGAATTCAAATTCTTATCCGATACGCATCTTGCATGCCATGCTGCGAGTAGGCGATCTCGATAAATCGATCGCTTTTTATTCCCAGCATCTAGGCATGACATTGTTGCGCCGCCAAGATTATCCGGAAGGCGAATACACCCTGGCTTTTATCGGTTATGAAGACGAAGCGCATGGAACAGTGCTTGAGTTGACTTATAACTGGGGAAAAGATAACTATGAACTAGGCACGGCGTTCGGTCATATCGCTTTGGCAACCGATGACATCTACACAACTTGCGATGCTTTAGCAACTCAGGGCGTGAACATCACCCGCTTGCCGGGACCGATGAAGGACGATGCGGCCATAGTAATCGCATTTATAGAAGACCCGGATGGCTATAAAATCGAATTGATTCAACGAAAATGACGGCGTATAACCAACCTCAGATTTTTTAAATAATCGAAATTGCCGCCAATGGTACTGTCCTCGGCCTTATCAATATGCCGTCTTTATTGAATAAATACTTTGTAGAGCAATGCAAAACTCTGCTCGGCAAGGACAACATAATTACCGACCCTGAAGCATTAAGGGTTTACGAATGCGACGCCTTGGTTGCACTTCGGTCTTTGCCGCAACTGGTGGCGTTACCCGAAACGTTAGAACAAGTACAAGCATTACTGCGCTTGTGTTACCGGTATAAAGTGCCGGTGGTTGCAAGAGGGGCGGGAACCGGCTTGGCCGGCGGGGTTCTGCCTGCGCCGGACGGTATCGTAATAGGCTTGAGCAGAATGCAGCAAATCCTTGCGATCGATCCGCTGAATCGCACTGCAAGGGTGCAACCCGGTGTGCGCAATCTAGCCATTTCGGAAGCTGCGAAAGCGTACGGTCTTTATTATGCGCCCGATCCTTCGTCGCAAATTGCATGCACGATAGGCGGGAATATCGCTGAAAACTCCGGCGGCGTTCATTGTCTTAAGTACGGTTTAACGGTGCACAATGTGTTGGAGATCAATATGGTAACGGTTGAGGGCGAATTATTGACCCTAGGCGGAAGCGGTTTGGCAGCCCCTGGGTACGGCTTATTAGCGCTTGCAATTGGCTCTGAAGGTTTGCTGGGAATTGTAGTGGAAGCCACCGTACGTTTATTGCCGTGCCCGCCCTGTACTCAAGTTTTGCTCGTCGCTTTCGATAGTGTCGAGCAAGCTGGTAACGCTGTTGCGGCAATCGTAGCGGGAGGACTTATTCCGGCAGGTCTCGAACTCATGGATAACGCCGCTATCCGGGTGACGGAAGCTTTTGTCCATGCGAATTATCCAGTTGAAGCCGAAGCGATTTTACTGTGCGAATTCGATGGTCTTTTCGAACAAGTCGAAACGGATATCGTTATGGCGCAATCGATTTTAACGGCCAGCGGCGCTAGCGAAATACGCATAGCCCGCGATACGAACGAGCGCAAACTTTTTTGGGCCGGACGCAAAGCGGCTTTCCCTGCCGTCGGAAGAATTTCGGCGGACTATTATTGTATGGATGGGACTATTCCCCGTAAACATCTTGCGGAAGTGCTGCGCCGGATTTCAGAGTTTTCCCGCGAACTGGATTTGCAGGTGGTGAATGTTTTTCACGCCGGGGACGGTAATTTACATCCGTTAATTCTTTACGATGCCGGTAAACCGGGCGATTACGATAAGGCCGAGAAGCTGGGAGGTCAAATTTTAGAGCTATGCGTCCAAGTTGGCGGCACCATAACCGGAGAACACGGGGTTGGTATGGAAAAGCTGAATTATATGTGTGTTCAGTTTTCAGCCGCCGAATTGGGTCAATTTGAACGCCTGAAAACGGCTTTCGATGCGAACAATCTTCTTAATCCCGGCAAAGTTATTCCTAGTTTGCACCGTTGCGCCGAATTCGGCCGGATGCATGTCCACGGCGGGCGAATGTCTCATCCTGACCTGGAACGGTTTTGATTATAGATCAGGATTTAAGTTTGAACCTGCAGTCCAGAGTCGAGCGGGCATTCCAAGATCGCACGCCGATAACAATTAGCGGCGGGGGCAGTAAAGCGTTTTTTGGGTTGCCGGCTGCAGCGGATGAAACGCTCGATGTAACCGGTCATCGCGGCATTGTGTATTACGAACCGAGCGAATTAGTAGTGACGGCTCGCGCCGGAACCTTATTAAAAACGTTGGATAAAGTGCTCGAGGAACAAGGCCAAATGCTGGCTTTCGAGCCGCCTTGTTTCAACGATCAAGCGACCGTTGGCGGCACCGTCGCTTGCGGGTTTTCCGGGCCGCGCCGGCCTTTTACCGGATCTGTAAGCGATTTCGTGCTAGGTTGTTCTATTATTAACGGCAAGTCCGAATATTTACGGTTCGGTGGACGTGTCATGAAAAATGTTGCGGGTTTTGATGTTGCGCGATTAATGACCGGCGCATTGGGACAGTTGGGGGTGTTGCTGGAGGTTTCGTTGCGCGTTATGCCTATTCCGGAAACGGAAATGACGTTATGCTATCGGGTATCCCAGGTTAGCCGGGCTTTGGAAATGATGCAACATTGGCAAGGCCAATCATGGCCGATTTCCGCATTGGTTTACGATGGCACAATATTGCACGTTAGATTGTCGGGCGCAGAGGCAGCGATTAAAAAAGCCGCGCATCAATTAGGCGGCGACTTGGATCTTGACGGGCGATTATTCTGGGCCGGTCTGCGCGATCATCGGCTCGATTTTTTCAAAACTTCTGAAAATTTATGGCGGATTAATATTCCGCCGGCAACTCAGATGTCAAAGATTTCCGGCCAATATTTATTGGATTGGGGTGGAGCGCAACGCTGGTTGAGCAGCCCGGAACCGGCTGCGCGAATTCATCAAATTGTTAGAGAACACAATGGTCATGCGGTTTGCTTCCGCGGAGCCGAAAAGAACGATTGGATCAGATTTGATCCCGGGCTGTTGAATTTGCATAAGAAAGTCCGCTACGCGTTCGATCCCTGCTCGATATTGAATCCGCATCGTTTTACAACCGGACTTTAGCAAGCCATGCATAGCAATTTCAGCCCAGAGTTTAACAACGATTCCGAATATAAAGAAGCACAGGACATTTTGCGCCGTTGTGTACATTGCGGTTTTTGCAATGCAACTTGTCCTACGTATCAATTAACCGGGGATGAGCTCGACGGACCGCGTGGGCGTATTTATCTGATCAAACAACTGTTCGAAAGCGGTCAAGTGTCGCGAAAAACGCAACACCATCTCGACCGTTGTTTAACATGCCGGAGCTGTGAAAGCACTTGTCCGTCCGGGGTGGCGTATGGCCGATTAGCCGATATTGGCCGGCAGCTTACCGAACAAAAGGCCGGCCGTTCAGGGATACAACGTGTATTACGCCGCATTGTATTGTGGTGGTTGCCTTATCCAAAACGATTAATTCCGCTTATCCGGCTGTTTCAACGGATACGCCCGCTGTTTCCGCGCGCGTTGAAAAAGAAAATTCCGCTAAGTCGGCCGGACGTGCATTGGCCGGAGGCGCGTCATCGCCGGAAGGTATTGCTTGTTGAAGGTTGCGTCCAAAAAAGTCTAGCACCGCGGGTTAATGTAAGCGCGGCCCGTGTGCTGGATAGGTTGGGAATCAGCGTTGTTCGTCTTGCCGGGGCTGATTGTTGCGGGGCGTTAAATTATCATCTGAGCGATCAAAAAGCCGGCTTGGATTTTATGCGGAGTGTTATTGATGCTTGTTGGCCGCATATTGAATCGGGAGTAGACGCGGTGACAATGACCGCGACCGGTTGCGTCGCCATGCTTAAAGATTATGGCGTTATTTTGCGCGGCGATATTGTTTACGCTGCAAAAGCAGAGCGCTTTGCGGCTTTGTGCGCGGATTTATCCGAGCTTTTAACCGGTTTAGAGCTAGCGGAGCTTCAAATAACGCCGAGAACAATTGCTTTTCATTCGCCTTGCACCTTACAACATGCGCAACAGCTTAGCGGAGTGACTGAAACGCTGTTAAGCGGTTTAGGTTTCGGATTAACGCCCGTGCAAGACGCTCATATCTGTTGCGGTTCGGCAGGCGCGTACTCGATTTTCCAGCCTGAACTTGCAGATCGATTACGCACCCGGAAATTGCGTAACTTGACACACGGTTGCCCTGAATTAATAGCGACCGCCAATATCGGTTGCTTATTGCATTTACAAGAAAAGGCCGATATTCCAGTCGTGCATTGGATTGAGTTGTTATAACTCGTAGGCTTCATGGTTCGGCTGTCCAGGTAAAGCGCTTTGAACTCGCCTAGGTGGTGTGCTGAAACCCAAAGCGCTCATCTTGGAAAGGAGGAAGTTTGCTTTTCCGTCAATTTTGCCTTGCTATTTTGATTTAGATCAAGGCGTAACATTCTGTTTTGTGATAGGTAAACAATAGACTATTTCCTAGAAAAAGAGTATGCTTTATAAGCCAGAGTGCAGTTAAGCTCCGGTAGAGAATTAATTTCAGATTAATTGCTATACGGACTAACACATTTGTATCTTAAAATGAGCTAGTTCTTTTTCTATTGCCTGAGTGCGAAGACGTTCGTGAGGAACATTAATGAATTTTAAACATATTTTGGCAGTCTTAATGCTGTCTTTATTTTCAATGGGCGTGGCGCAAGCTGCAGGTTCGCCTATCCATGAAGATTACACAGCTCTTCTAGCTGCTTCTGATAAAATGCTGGAAGCGGCTAAAGCCAAAGACATAACTGCTTTTACCACTTCTGCTTCCGAAGCTTCGGATATAGCAAAAGATCAAGGTAATAAAGGCAATTCGCCACGTTTACAGCGTATCAGCACTAAGCTTAAGCAAGCCAAAAAGGCGGCAAAAGGCGGAGATTTTACTTTGGCTACCTCACTGACTGAGGAAGCAAGAGTAGAAATGAATAAACCCGATACAAAACCGACTTTCGGTGGCACTACTGAAGGCGGCGGACGTCAAGGCATGTTTGGCGAATATTAAAAATTTGTAAAGTTGTTACGGTGAAGTTTTTATTATTAGAATAATTACGCAACCTCAATTTTTTAGATTAAAAAACCCAGCATTTGCTGGGTTTTTTTTCATTTTATGACGGCATTAATCAGCGGGCATATCAAAAAGAGTTCGAGAACAATGAACTCCAAAGGTTATCGATCTTTTGACAAACCTCGGGCGTCATTACGATGGGTTTTCCCCATTCCCTGGTGGTTTCACCGGGCCATTTGTTAGTAGCGTCGAAGCCTACTTTCGAACCTAAACCCGATACCGGCGATGCAAAATCAAGGTAATCGATGGGGGTATTTTCCAAGAGCGTTAAATCTCTAGCCGGGTCCATCCGGGTGGTGATCGCCCAGATGACATCTTCCCAACTGCGCACATTAATATCTTCGTCCACCACGATGACGAATTTAGTGTACATAAATTGACGCAAATACGACCATGTGCCTAACATAACCCGCTTGGCGTGACCGGCGTATTGTTTTTTCATGCCGACAACCGCCATCCGGTACGAACAGCCTTCGGGCGGGAGATAAAAGTCGGTAATTTCGGGAAACTGTTTTTGCAAAATAGGCACAAACACCTCGTTCAAAGCGACACCTAAAATGGCCGGTTCGTCGGGCGGTCTTCCGGTATAAGTGCTGTGATAAAGAGGGTTGCAGCGTTGCGTGATTTTTTCAATGGTAAAAACCGGAAACTCATCGACTTCGTTGTAATAGCCGGTGTGGTC
>DLHW01000010.1 GCA_002483425.1 Methylococcaceae bacterium UBA7658 | reverse complement strand
TTTACCCAGTTGAACAATATCCCGTTGCGGATAGGACTGATGGCAACAGTAGGCGCACAACGCTTAAGCCCGATATTTGCCCATTACCAGCATGAGTTCCCCAACATTGAATTTGAATTGATTATCGACTGTGAAACGGTGTTATTGCAGCAGCTGGAATCGGAATTGCTGGATTTGGTGATTAGCGCCCCTGTGCAATTGCTGGGTTCGCCCTATCAATCCACCTTGCTGTACACCGAAAAGTACGTGGTTGCGTTCAACAACAAGCACCGCTTTAATCACTTGAGCCAAATCGACCTTAAGGAAATCCAGTCCGAGCCTTATTTGGATCGCTTGAACTGCGAACTCAGGGATGTTCTGCGGACAACATGCCAAAACCAGGAAGTCAACTTATACGCTACGTACCGCAGCAACAGCGAGGATTGGATCGTCAACTTGGTGCGTGCTGGCATGGGCGTTGCGCTGATGCCGGAGTACAGCCTGCCTGCAAACGCCGATGACGTGCGTTGCCGTTATTTGAGCAATCCCGAAATCAGCCGCCAGATATATGCGATTTATTATCCGCAGAACCAGAAAAATACTGAGATTAAGAACTTGCTTGCAGTTTTAATACATAGATAAAACCTATGTTTTCATAGATATTTAGTCTTTTACAAACGCACCTCATTTATTATAGGATTAACTCAGGCACATCAATAAAGGGCTTGCGCTCATTAGTTTACTTTTCTAAAGCCAAAAAAACTAAATATGTCACCCTAACAGTTATATGATAAACCTATGGTAAGCAGTATAAATACCAAATATTTTTATCTGATTGAATGAACAGGCTTTTCTCAACTTCTTACTTTAAATAAGGTAATTTACGGCGAGACAGGATGTCTGTATCTGAGGTGGTACATAATGAATGATGTGAAAAAACTCTTGTTAGCGCTTGGACTGCTTTTTTTATTGGTTCAATTCATAACATTTATATTAGTTGGAACCAAAGGTATTTGGTCTGGCTATTGATTTTTAATCAAGTAAGCCAAACCTAAACCGAACAGGAAAAATATTTCAGGCATTTACCGTATCAAGCCACCTAAGTGAGCTTGTAAATAGTGGGAGCTGTAGCAGCCTGCAATCAACGCTTAAGACCTACATAGATAGCAAACAAGAAAATTCAACCAATTCCTTTGAAAGCAGCCTGTGACAACCAAGATATTTTTTGATTAGTTGAGCAGTATAATCCGACCCAAAGCAGTATATGGCGTCAAAGATAGTAATGACCTCAACCCAATTATTAGCGGACATCCAAAAAAACTTTGAGCTTAATATTCAATAGTCTATTAGCCTGCTGACTCTGAATTTTCGATTGATTTTGGCATCAGTTTATCGTCAAAGGCTTTGCTTTTTGGAGAATTCGAAACGATTTTTATCGCAATAATCGAGATAGAATCGCAACCAATTGTTATAGTCTGTGCGCTGGTTGATCGGAACGCCTCCTTACGCTATCAACATTTCTAATCTTAATAATTAAATCGGACGGAATAGATAGCATCATCATGATTTTCAGAATGGCGTATCATTTGATTTTAGGATGACATATACCCATATAAAAAAGGAGATATATCATATAATTGTAATTATGTGGCTTTAGATATTCTATATGAGTAAAAATTTATAATCATTTCTTGGCGAGCATGGACGGCCAATGTTAATTCGTGCCATTTGATTTCTGATGAGATATGTTTAGCGACGACGAGAGTCCTGAGTGGAACCCTCAATATGCAAGTAAGCTAAGAGCATTAGCAGACACTCCCCCTTCCGAACTGGGCATCGGAGCTAGATATACCTTTTTCCTCGGTATACTTTTGGCGCAAATTCACAAAGGGGGTAATGGATATTCCGATTTACATCCGAGCAATGTGGGTATCTTACCTTCTGGTGGGCTAATTTTAGTGGACCCGGGCGGCTTCTCCCATCGATCAACAACGCCGCAAACATGTGCAGGAGATTTTGTTGTCCCCTGCCTTGAGTTTAATTCGGAAGATTTCGCTGCGTTCTGGCAAGGTTACCTCTTGGAGTCATATAAATTCATTGATCCCTTGCTCCCAAACTTTTGCTCTGATCTACGTCATATCCTATTCGGCCTTGAAGGATACGATCCGCTTCCTTACATGCGCTTCTCCGAAATCATAGTGCGCCTCATCCTAGACCGAAAACCAATTGAGCCCGAAGAGCTCGAATCCCAGGTTATAGACGCTACACTTCTTTTGCTGGCGATTTCATCCACTAACTGGGAGTATAAATCCGCACCAAACATCTCATCTTTTTTGGCTTTAATCGACCAGAAGAAGAAGTTAAATTATTCATCATATAGCATAAGTCTAGAGGATGCGGTAAGTAAGCTTGGGTCAGAGGAGCTGATCTCGTCAGCCGGTAGTCTACAATTTGGACGCCCATTGTCCACATCATCCGGAATGGAAATGCTCTCTCCAATCGGGCGCCCTGCTTCCGCATTACTAGGATCGTTTATCAACTCAATAATCGAACAAGAACATAGTGGTAAATACCTAAGAATGTGCCTTCTATTGGCGATCTTGGCGCTGGTTAAGATTAGCAGGACGCATTCAAACGATGCAGGGACTGCACTAACTTATTGCGCGATTGCGTTCTCAATCGCTGGCAGCACCCAAGCAACTCTGGAAGAACTGCAAAACCACAATCTCGCTTGCTGGCGGATATTTGGATCTATTGAAGGATACACTTCCGTGGGTCCTCACAAGGTGTCAATACCAACCGCTAACGTTGGACTTGAACTCTCCATACTTTTCCACAAAGCAGCGTGCAGTGATTGGACATTGCTAGTTAAGACTCTAGAGCGGGCAATTACAATAAGCGATTACGAGCCTGCATGGCAAGCTGGCATATCATCTATTGATTCTAATCGTAAGTGCCTTCTCATGATTTTTTATACACTACTAATGTTACCTGCGGAGGAAAATATTCCGTCGGCATTACTTACAACGCTCTTGTCAGCCCTTCAGTATCGCATGTGCTCTGAGAAGGAATTGTTAACCATTGTTAAACAAACCAAACGCTCTGGAGTTGAGACGGTATTGGGTGGTGCACCGGATTTCGTTATCAAGGGAGCAGAGTGGGCGAAAGAAATCTCTTCTAAAATTTCGGTCGAGAACCTTACAGTACAATCTTGCTTACAGTTTATGGGTATTGGTCGAGAGTATTTTTCCTATGTTACCCTTGAGGTTGATATTATGGGAAATAACTTTAAACATTCCAGACAGGACATCTTTTTTGGCTTCGCACAAGCGTTAGACGAGGATCGCATTAAGCACTCAAGTACGGTGGTCAGTGACAATGAGTAAGAGTCTCTTAGTAGATCGAGGAGCGTTGATTCAACTAGCTCTTCCATGTGGACCAGCAACTGTGATAGTTGACCGCAAATTGTCTGAGTTTGATGTCATTGCAGTGGAAACAGGAGGAGCGAGTGCACTCCGTGGTGCCCTTTTGAAAAGAGAAACGGTTCGAGACAAACTGTATATTGTTAAGCACACCGACTATGAAAATGCGAGTAGAATTGGTTTCGAGTTGGTCAACGGGCTTTGCGACCAAGCTACTAATGATAAAGCAGTGCAGCACGAAATTAGAAGGTATATTGCCTCGCGTCAGCCACTCGCTGAAAATGCTGAAATGGTGATCAAGTATGTTTTAAAACTCTTTTTTTTAGCTTATTCTTTAGAAGCCCACATTTTCTTAGCGAATTATCGCTTCTTACTTTATCGATCTATTATCGAGAGTATCGGCGGTATGCTGATAATCCGAAATGAAGACATATTGGATGTATGCATCCTTAATCAACAATGCCGACTTTTTCAGGATTGCCGACTCGATGTCCGAAGGGTCGAAGCATTTGCTATAAATGATGCTACTCAATCAGGTCGACAACAAAGGGAGGAGAAAGTGAGCGGCAAACATGTATTTCTCTCATACTGTCACGACAACACAGAAGAAGTCCAAAGGTTTCGCGACGATCTTACCTCCTTTGGTATTAAGGTGTGGTGGGACAAAGAAATTCAGCCTGGCCAAGATTGGAAATTTGAAATCAAAAAGTCATTGCGAACTGCGGGGGCTTTTATCCTTTGCTTGTCTAACGAAGCTCTGTCACGTCAAAAATCTGGACTTTTTCCAGAGGCGAACGATGCAATTTCCCAATATCGGGAATATCAGCCAGGAAGTGTATTTATCATTCCAGTACGATTAACACCGTGTGAAATCCCGATGATTGGAATTGATAGTACACGATCTCTCGACGATTTACAGTATGTTGATCTATTTCCGGAGGCCAGACGTTCTGACGGTATTGACAAGATTGTGAAAACGCTAAAGTCGATTTTATGATTATAAGGTATTCAATAGGTGTTGCCGAACCTATGGGAAGTTAACTTACGGAAAAGAATCCAAGACCAGTTATTACGCCAACAACCCCTTAAACCTAGCGATGTGTCTATCAGACTTTTTTGTTTGGTCAACCTTTGTGGGTGGGTACAGCGCGGTTAATGGCAATGCTGAATGACCGATTTGGAAGTAAGCTGACATACCCAGAATACACTCGACTGACTGCACTTGGCCGTTCACTGCCGATCAATTTTTTCCATCATTTGAAACACAAGCCCAGATATAATCGGCTATCTTTTCGATAGCCTGTCGGAGTGTATTTGATTCCGTCCTGATATAGCCGGTAGTCACATTGTTGTCGGTTGTGTGATTGAGCAAGCGCTTGATAATTGTCTCCGGCAATAATGCAGCTTCAGCGATTGTGGCGAAAGTACGCCTTAAATCATGGCTAGAAAACTCGATGCCGGTTGTTTTCGTGATCAAATCGATATGCCACCTTGGTTGATCCATGACCTTGTTTTTGCCGTAACCTGAAAATACGTATTCGTCCTTCCCGGTTTCTTCTCGAACAACTATTAAATGTGGTTTTAAGTGCCTTGAAATATATGTAACAAAATCAGTACGGTTTTTAGTGTCTCTTACCATAAGGCAATCATTTTTTAAGTCTATGTCCTTCCACTTAAGATTTAATGCTTCGCTTGAACGAAGCCCTGTGTATAAAAGCATCAGCAAATAAGTCTTTGCCCTCGAGTTGTCTAGTCGTAAAACCGCACGATACCAGGGCATTAGGTCATCAGATGAAATAATCCGGTTTTTTCGTTTTGGTTTTGACCATAATCTTGCGTCTCGTAGAATATCCGTTGGTGATTCTGATAGAGCCTTTATAGCAACAGCATATTTCAATAGTAACCGTAAAACCCGCATTTTATTATCACGTGTAATAGCGCTACCTGAAAGAGACTTATGGCGCATCAACACCATGTCAGGAGTAATTTGGTTTATAGGCTTAGTAGTCCAATCTGCAAAACCCTGGTTGAATTTAACCCGATAATTTTTTGCTGTACTGGCTTTAAGGTTTTTATGCTCGATATATTTATCTAACAATTGGCTTAAAGTAATACCTTGAAGCTTTTCTTTTCGTTTTTTTTCAATGGGGTTGATGCCCTCCGCCATTGTTGAAAGTGTATCCGTCGCAAGCTTCCGAGCTTGGGCAACCGTCACATCCGGAAACCTGCCTAAAGTGACCCGTTGCATAGATTTGCCGTTCCATTTTAACAATACAAATGACTTGACCCCCGTTTGGCTCACTCGGCATGTTAATTTTGGGCAGCTAGAGTCGTAATAATCGATACGACCACCAGCAGGAATAGGCAACTTTTCAATACGCTGTTGGGTGAAATTAATTTTTTCTGCCATAATGATGCTTGGAGTCAGGTCATGACTGGGTCATGTTTCAAACACAATCCTGAGTATTCTAGCGAATGGAAGGGAAATGTACAGTAATGTATTAATTATAACATTATCAATAAGTAATAACGTAACAACATGATGAATAGGGATTGATTAATTTTAATATAATGGGACTTAAAATCCCTCGGGAGAAATCCCGTGCCGGTTCGACTCCGGCCCGAGGCACCAAATATATCAATATGTTGTGCGTATTAAAGACACGACTGTAAATTTTAAGCTTAACTAGGTCATGTCCAGGTCATGTTTTAAGTTGAATTTTTTATCAAAAGCCGAGAATATCCAACAAGGCTATTTTATCGTACTAGTTTCAATAAACGCTTTTAAATCACGGGTGCGGTATTTGATCTGCCGCCCAATACGCACATAAGGAATCCTCACCTCGCCGGTTGACCGCCATTTGATAAGTGTGGCAACGGGAATCGCCAAGAGACTTGATGCCCCTTCGGTGTCGGTGAGTGTATCTTGGTCTAAAGTTAAGCCTTGCTGTTTCATAACATCTCCACGCCTTAATCTTATCCAAAGGTTGTGGGCAAAAATTTGATAAAAATGTACTTTCGGATTGTGCAATTCATGGCGAATAAAACGGTGCATTGCCTTTTCACTTGAAAACCTGGTCAATGGATGGCTGAGAGCCATCCCTTATTCCGGCAATGCCCCGTCTCCATTCCGCCAAACCTGCGCCTTTACCCCGTTCCCCTGAATTAAAGCTTGTACATCTTGTTCAAAATTCTCGTCGGCATTTGAAGGCTTGATTAAGATTGCCGTTTTTTCGTTATACTTGTCTGCCAGCAGTACGCTGGCTGTCTGGGTAGATGCGGGCAAGTTGTAACGCAGGCACTTAATAAAGCGGCGATTGGCGTTAATCAATGTATTGATGAGTTTAAGCTCGTCGTTGTTCTCATAAGGCAGCCATTGCTCGCTTACCACTATTAACGCGACTTCCTGAAAAGATGGAATGCCTGACACATTTATTCCAAAAGTGCCGATGACAATCAAATGGCCTTTGCCATTGGCTGACCACAGTTCGATTTCGTTGGCGAAATGCTTATTTAATCGTCGATAAATGTCGGGATTCAGCAGGAACGGGAAATCCGGCAAATGTTTGATCACCATTTTATGGCCGAACCTCGCCTCAACAATGTCCTTGACCTCGCCGATTACCAACATAAAAGACTGAAGGTTGTTTGCATTAATCAGATAATACAGTGACTTTTGTCTGCGCTGAGTAATTACCTGCTGCTGGTCAAGGTCGAACACTTCTGGAATAAACAGCAAGTTATTCAGGCTGACGTTCTTGGCTTGCTTATGTTTGGCAGCTTCATAAAGGTATTTACGGATGACAAACCAATTGCGTTTGCCCGCCATGCCGGGTGACCATTTATTGAACTCAGCCTGTTCCCAAAGATAATGCAACAGGCCACGCAAGCTCAGCCGTTTGCCGTCGGTCTTGACACTATTCTTTTCTTCCGAATTGCCATGAGGAATGGCTCTTGAAACACCTTTCGATAACGAAAAATCAAACTTAAGTGTGGTCAAGCCATTGTCACTATCTTCTTTGATGGCAGAACCCATCACTTGGCTCAACCCCGACAATCCGCCGGGGATTTCATAAGACTTGCATTCCAGGCCATGTTCGCTGCCAGTGTTGGGCATCCGCTTGATGATGCAATGACCGTTCACCTTGGCAATGTACATGGCAACGGGCGGCTTGCGGCAGGGACAAAGCGGCCTGATTTTGCTTGCGTAACAGCGTCTCAAGGTTTCCTGGTAACCATCGCTTTCGGCTGAAATCATCTTGCCTTTAATGAGATATTGCGGAAGCATCTGTTTACCACTTCATGGGCAACTTTGTTTGCAAGAATGATCCCGTCATTGTTGATGGCATCGAATAACTGTTTAGGGCATCGAAGCTTTTTACCCGGATCGGCGCGGTATAGGCGTTACCAGCTTGACCTTGCAATGTGAAAGTTACTCTTGCCAACTCATCCTTAGCCTGATTGTATTTGGCTGTTTCGTGGTTTGAATTATTATTCTCTTTAGCGTTAGCGGGTTTATGAAGGAATGAGCCATTCAATCGGCTGGCAATTTTCCTAGCCCGCCGAATTAACTGATTGCGGTAGGGCCGATTGTAAAAAGCTGTTCGGGAATGATAATTAGCGGCACGTTGCCAAATATCACCGCCATCATGCTTAAGATGCCCAGCTATCCGCCATGCCGCCAGGTAGTAGGGATAGCAGCCATCGGCTAAGACATGTTTTTCTTGGATTCCGAAATGCCGCAAGTCCGCCAGCGAAACGGTATTGATTTGCATCGAACCATAATCAAAAGTGCCATTTCGGTTACGAACCTTCTGTCCCGCCCTGCCGCCCTCCTGTTCCGCTACTGCCAGCAATACCAAAGCGGGAATTTGGTAATGTTGGGCAGCTTGGATGGAACATTCAACCCGTTCTTGCTGGAGGTAAGTCGGCGCGTCAGGTAACATTATTTCAACCTGTCTTTAGCTTTTTGTCCCGAAAGGCCGCAATTTCGGCCTGAATGTCCGGTTTGTCCTTGGCAGCAGCATTCATCATGGCGTGTTGCTGGGCTAAAGCACCGGGATTCTCGATAGCAGTTGCCAATTTGCCGCCGAAGGTGTTCTCACGGATTTGCTGTTTGGTTTGGGCGATCTTGTCCATTGCCAACTCACCGATACCTCGCGCTATGGCATGACCAAACGATTCACCGCCTTGGTTACGTGTTGATGATGAAGAATCGTTCGCCTTGCCGGAATCGGCAGATGGTTTCTCTTGTTGTGGCTTGGCATTATTATTGGTTTTATTTGATGGGGATGACTGTGTGCTTGCAGTGTCGCCTCGACCGCTTCCATCTCCGCCGATACTGCCTACCGCATCCCCCATTGCAGTGGCAAGGGTATTGCCGCCCGAATGTTGGCTTGTGTTGTTTCCGCTATCTCCAAAGAGGTTGCCAGAAGTTTGAGCATCCCGGTTCGCACTGTTCATTGCGGCTTGAACCGCCATCGCACCGCCGGATAACGACTGTGCCGATGAAATAGCCGATTGCACCGCCTGTTGGCTGACGGCAGCGGCTGCGGCGGCTCCTGCGATTAACGCGCCGGTCCCGGCTTGGCCGATATGCCCGGTATTGATGTGGCCGGTCACGATGGAGGCGACCATCATCGGGACTTTATTGGCCAAATGGTACAAGGCAATTGTGGCGAGTAAGATAACACCCAGTTCCTTCAACACCACCTCGGCGGACATAGAATGGATTAGGTCGGCTATAAAGCTCTGCCCTATGCCCACAATTAAAATCATCACCATCAACTGGGTGCCAACCATCAGCACATTTTTATAGAAGGCAATGGCAATATCCGAAGTCCAGCGTGAACCGCCGAAACCCAAAAAGAAGATACCCGCATAAGCCAAAATCCAGCCTGCGATGGTCAATAACATCATATTGACGGCAATCAAGCCGAACAAGGCCAAAATGACTAGAGCGATGCCGATAGCAATGATGGCCTGCGCCATCGAGCCAATGGAAAAATCTGTGGCATCGACCATCTTTGTGAAGAAATCCAGCGCCGTATTAATAATAGTTCCCGGTGTCACCACACTCGGAACCCCCGCCGCTTCACCGGCAATGCCTTTTAAGGAATTGATGAAGGCCATCGCCAATTGCGGCCCATTGTCGAGCAACCATAGGTAAAATCCGGTAAACCCCAAAAAACGGATCAGTTCGACAAAGAAATCAGAAATATCTGCTTTTTTCAATGCCAGAATGCCGAACGTCCACACCATACTGATAAGGGTCAAAACCCAAAATAACTGGTAAGCATGTTTTTTTATGGTGCTTTCCCAGCCAGTCGCTGCCGATTGATATTTCGTCATCACTTGGTTGAAGGCATCGGCATCGAGCGCGGCGGCGGTTGCGGGGTTGGAATTCATCATGAACACCATTGCCATCCATAATATGATTCGGGCACAACGCTTATTAATAGGCATGACTCCACCTAATAACCTGTCGCCTTGGCAGGTTTAAATCCCCCGTGTTTAAACTTCTTCATTTTGGAGGCAGGGATTTTATGGAAATCCGTTTGGCTGGCATGGTTAACGGCCAGTTTATTTAACATGGCTGCGAGTTCCACTTGCTTGGCTTGGATGTCTTTCAGGACAGGCATGATTTGGTTGATTTCCCGATTTGCCACAGCAAATTGTTCTTCCTTTGCTAAAAGCCTATCCAACATCACCCGGTTCTCAGCCTGTTGTCGGTAAACTATGACGAGGCCGCTTAAAATCAGGCTTAAGAGCAAGACAAAGACTGCCTGCAATTTTACTTGAGTAAAAATGGCAAAACCTTCCATGCCGCTAATACCCCATTTCCTTGGCGGGTTTAATAGTACCGCTCTTGAATTTGTCCATTTTGGCTTTCTGTTCGGAAGATTCCGGTAGAGCCAACGTTTGTTGTTCGCCACGTTTATCAACGACTCCAATCGTCACCGCGATGGCCATCAGGATGAACAAGACAACAATAATTAGGATTTTATGTTTCTGGACTAACAAAATTAATGCTTTCATGGCTTTACCATCCTATCTCTTTGGCAGGGGTATAAAGACCGCTCTTAAACTTCTCTTCAAGCGCGATAGCCCTGGCTTCTTTGTCGTTTTGCACGGCCATTTGTGTTGCCACGGCATTTTGCTGGGCAACTAGCAAGCCTCGGATTTGCAGCAATTGGTTGGTTTGCTCGCTGGCGAGTTCGTTGGCAGCTTGCAGGACTTGTAAACGTCCGGTCGAATCCTGGGCGGCTTTTTGCAATTCCTTCAGATGATCGGCATCCTTCTGTAAGGTTCGTTGCTGCTGGTCAAGGCCACGGAACAGCGCGTCATTCGCCTTTTTCCGAGTTTCCGCGCCGAGTCGGTTGTTTTCGGCAATCTTGGTGCGGTCAGCGGCAGTACAACTATTGCTGCCAACGCATGGTAAAAACCGGTAGTAATCGATGTCCTGGAATTGGCCAAGGAAATTGTCAAAACCGCCAAGTTGGGTTTTGAAAGAATCAATGGTATTGGTCAGTTCCAATAACTCCGACACCATGCCTTCGGCATCGTCCCAATTGAATTGGGTCAATTGCTTAGTATTCTGGAGCATATCGTCCAGTTGCAGCTTCGCCGTCATCAATTCCCGAAGCTGGGTAGTATATTGTTCAACTTGTTTCAGTTCCTGGTTTACTTCGGAGAGTGCGCTGGTAATGTTTTGTGCAAAATTGCTTGGATCATAAACCACATCACCCGCGCCGAAGATGGCGTATGCTGGGACTTTCACCGAAGAAACGAAGAGGAATAGCAATAATTGAAGGTATTTCATAACATTACTCCTTAAACGAATAATCGAAGGCTTGATAGGGCTTGGTGAAAACAAGGTCTTTAGTAACCACCACATTGAATCGATAACCGGGACGGATTTCTAAGGTCGGTGCGATATTGAGGTTCTTGGCGATCATTTGCGCAGTCACTTGCCCCAGTTGTTGGCCTAATGCTTGGTTCAGAGTGCCAGCCGTTGTAGGTTGGTTGTAGTTTTGGTCATTATTGCCACCGTTACCCAAACCGTTCAACTGGGAAAGCGAAGTTGCTGCAACCACGGCGGACATTAGGAAGGCCGACCCGTAAGTGCGGACAAAATGATGATTAGTTTGGTCATTGAAGCCGGAATACCCAGAACCATCCGCTCCCGGCATGGCACCAATATCCAAAGCCTTGCCATCCGGAAAGATAATCCGTTGCCAAGCGACCAACAACCGCTCCTGGCCATAAGCAATATCGCTGTCATAGCTACCAACCAGCCGAGAGCCTAGCGGTATCAACAAGTGTTTTCCCGTAGCCGTGTCGTAGACATTCTGCCCGACTTGCGCCACAATTTGCCCTGGGCTGTCGGAATTGATGCCACCAATCAACGTACTGGGAATGACAAAACCCGCACGTAATTCATAGCGTGATGCGGGCATTTCTATTTGCGATGATAAATTCCAACGGTTTCTATCGCCGGCATTATCGAAAATATTATCCCTATCAACTTTATCAATAAGCTGACTATCTTCAGATGGGATAATGCCAGCGTCCTTTAATGCGGCAATGGTCTGTTGGTAACGCTCAGTGGGTTTCTGCGAAGAACCATTGCTTTTATCAATATCGCGTTTCAAGCCTTTGAGTTCGTCTGTCAAGGCATTGCCCATGCGTTGCGTTTCGTTCCTTGATAATGTAACGGTGGGTTTGGCTTGTATCGCCATTTTGACTTGTTCGAGCTTGGCACTGCGAAGTGCTTGTAGTTCGGCTTCCAAAGCCGCTTGTTTCTCATCCTTTTCGGGGGCTTGATTCGCTGACTCGGGCAAAGGTGGCGTTTGGCCTTGCTCAGATTTTGGTGATGGCAGGTGTTCCGGGACCACGGGCGGCGGCGTTACCGAGGGGATGAAGCCGTTACGATGGTTGCCGATGATTTGGTTGGCTTGTTCGGTCGATTCACCAGGACGGTCTTGTTCGGCCTTGTCTTGGCGCAATTGATTCTGGCTGCGATGGTACATGACCAGCATCATCGTCATGACAAACACGACCGCAACGGCAATGACGATATAAATCGGCACGTTATTGACCCGCCTAACACCCGGTTCTAAATCCAGGTCGTCGTCCAGGGCGAAATAGTCTGTGTCGGAATCGCTGGCTGTCATTGGCGATATGACCAATAATTTGGATTATCTAATTCGTTCGCATCGTACAAGCGGCTCAATTGCGCGTTGTCAATTTTCAACGTCAACCTGTAATAGCCGTAATGCGAGACACTCGGCAACCCATCTAAAAGATAACTAAACTGCTTGCCTTGTAGCTTTTGGTTTTCAGGACTCTCTTGAGTTTCGTGGATGGCGTAACCTTTGTTTCGGAGCAACGTCTTAAACAGGCGGTCGAATCCTGTTTTTTCCGAATTTGCTAAGACTAAATGGGTATGCGCTGGAGGGTAAAGCTGTTCCAATTGTTTGGTTGCGTCTTCCGCTATCGTTTTGTAAGCGTTTTCTGACAGCGGCGGGGTTATGGTATGTTCGGCGCACGATGGGAGCAGAAACAGCAATAAAAGACCTTCAATACTTAATCGAATCTTCATGGTAAATGCTCCCTTTGGATGGTGATTTGGTCTTGGTCACCGCCCACTCCAGCAACCAGCATCACCTTATCGGGAAGTCCATCGACAATAAAACGGTTCGATTGCAACCGGTAATTCACCAGCACTTGTTCATCCTCGGCAAACACGCCACTTTTCTCCCGTATCGCCAACAAAGTCGGTGCTTCGGATTGGGTCATGGATTCGGGCATTTGGATGATGGTCTTCTTGCCATCGTTAAAAACCCGCAATGGTTTCCAATGTGCATCGCCGCTGACACTATATGCAAAATCCAGGTTGCCCAGATATTCCCCGGTTTCGGGCAAGGTTTGGTTCACTTTGGCTGTTTCCGCCCTGTGCTGAATCTGTTGCCATTTCGCCAGGGCATCTTCGGGGTAAACAAAGGAGACTTGTGCCATGTATTCGCTGCGGTGCGAACGCAATTGAATGTTATACGTCCTGCGGTCGGTGGTAACGACCATGTTGGTTGAAAGGTTGACTTCCAATGGCTTGACGATGATGTGCTGGATGGCGTTTTCACCTTTTCCAGTAACTGCCGGTTCGAGTAGCCAACGTGCGCTATCGCCCATGTTGACCCCGGAAATCTGTTCCCCAGCTTGCAAGGCAATGTCACAGACTTGCAGGACAGCGCATATCATACGCGGTTGGCTTGCGCCGAAGACAAATTGGATAAAGCCGTGCTGTCCCCGGCTTGGTGTAATAGTTTGCTGTTTGCCAGGATTACGCCATTGGTTGCCGATGGCCAACGCCTGTTTTTCCAAAGGCGACAACACCGGATTTTTTTCACCCAAGTACACATCAGGCAGGTTGCCATAGTCGTTGACGGTTTCGGGCGGCAGGGGTGGTAGGCCAATCACGCCGCTATAAACTTTGGGTGGTATTATCAACAAGGCATAAAACATAATAGATAAAGCGATCTTGAACATCAGGATGTCCCTCCCAATTGTTTGCTCCAGGAAAAATCCTTGATGTAAATTCCCAGCGGGTTCTTAAAAAGCTGTTCCTCGGTGGTTTCATGGGTAGGCGCGACTAAATAGACGGTGACTAAAGCCCGCCATTTTTCCGGCGATTTCACTTCAAAGCCTTGACGGTCTCGGGTGGTTTCAGTCCAATCGATTTGCCATGTTTCATTACTTAACGGCAAGGCCGAATCAATCTGGGTTGCTACGGTTTCCTTTTGCGCTCGGACAAATGGGGTGGCCTTGTCCTTGCCGTTATACCATTGATTCATTTTTTCCATCGCCGGGTCATTGTGGGCAATGGAGGCATAGACCCGATAAATGGCATCGGTCTGAAGCTGCACGTCAGGTGTTACCATGCGAGCATCGCTTATTAGCGAGGCCAACCTTGCCCGGATGACCAACTGCCTGTTGGCTTCGGTCAGTCCTTCAGCATTGCCTACTGCCAACGGTTGTCCCAGTTTATCGACTTCGATTATGTGCGGCACAAACTTGGTTTGACTGCCGATATAGGCCATGCCACCCACGCCTGCCAACCCCACTAATAAAGCCAACAATGCCAGCAAAATGATGGTTTGCCGCTCAACGGCCAGGGCTTTCAAATTATCATTCCAGGATCGACGCGCATTCAAGTATGGGTTTTCGGTGCGTTTTCCCTCTTTGAGCGCAGGAGATAACATCGGCTTTTTGACAAAAACATTCATGAAATCGGCTCCGTTTTAGTTGACAGCAATTGAGGATTGACCTTTTTGCGTTCCAGCCAGCAATCGATCCATTGTTCGCCGTGGTTGGCTTCAAGTTGTATTATCTCGGCAATGGATTCCTTGTCGGAAAAGCCAACAAACGCCAAGGTAAAAGCACCAATGGCGAGTTCGTATAGTCGTCGTCCTGATTCCGAAACGGTGTAATACTGTTTTTTCGGGACGGCTGAGGCCAATATCTCGATCTGGCGGTTGTTCAAGCCCATGCGCCGGTATAACGCGCTGGTGTCTTCATCCCGCGCATAGAGGTTTGGCAGGAATATCTTGGTGGCGGTGGCTTCCAAGATATGGTCTAGAATCCCCGAATGGGCGGCATCGGTCAGGCTTTGGGTCGCCATCAAGACCAAGCAGTTGGCTTTGCGTAAGGTTTTTAACCATTCCTGGATTTTGTTGCGGAATACTGGATGACCCAACATGATCCAGGCTTCATCCAGAACAATCACGGCAGGTTGCCCTGTCAGATTTTTTTCGATACGACGGAATAGGTACAGCAGCACCGGCAAGGCATAACGGTCGCCCAGGCTCAACAAGGTTTCGATTTCAAAGACCGTCAGATCGGAAAATTCCAAGCCTNNCCATCTCTTTCAGCATCCAACAGCTTCCCCATGCTGCCGTCTATCGTATATTGCACGAGTGCCGAACGGATTTTTTCATCCTGGATGGTTACCATGAATTCGGATAAGGTCTTCGATCCGCTTTGGTACATATTGAGGATGGCTAACGCGATTTCATTGCGTTGGTCGGGCGTGGTGTCCACGCCATTTAAAGCCAGCAGGTTGTCGATCCATTCCATCGCCCATGCCCTATCACTTTTGCCATCCAGAAATTGCAACGGGCAAAAGGCTAAAGTTTCGTTATCGGAACCAATTTCGAAATGCTTGCCGCTTTCGCCCCGGGTTACTGCACGGATCGCGGAGGTCAAGGGATACAAGGACATTCCTTTATCGAAAGCAAAAATGGTCATTCCGGGATAACGGCGCAATTGTGCCACCAACAGGGCCAAATGGGTCGATTTGCCGGAACCAGTCGGGCCAAACAGGATGCTATGCCCGACATCCCGGACATGCAGGTTTAACCGGAACGGGGTCGATCCGTGGGTGACGCATGCCATCAATGGCGGTGAATTCGGCGGATACAATGGACAAGGACAAGTATTCAGCCCCGTCCAGATGGAACTGCTCGGCATCAGGTCAGCCAAATTCAAGGAATTGACGATAGGACGGCGGACATTTTCGACAGCATGACCCGGCAAACTGCCGAAGAAAGCATCCATCGCATTGATCGTTTCGATCCGGGCGGAAAAGCCCAATTTATTGATCAGTTTTTCGACCACGCGCTGGTCTTTCAGTAATTTCCCCCGGTCTTCGTTCATGAGGACAATGACGCTGGTATAGTAGCCTTGGCTCACCAAACCGCTATTGGTCTCGCCGATGGCGGCTTCGGCATCCGCCACCATCGCGGCGGCATCCTGGTCAATCTGGCCGGAATTTAGGTTGAATACTTGGTCGAAAAAGCCGCGTACCTTTTGCCGCCACTTCTTGCGGTAACGTTCCAAATGGGCGACTGCTTCATGTCCATCCATAAAAATGAAGCGGCTTGACCAACGGTATTCCGAATGGATTTCGGTCAAGGCATTCAACATACCGGGAGTGGAATCGAAGGGAAACCCATCGATGGCGACTATGCCAATGAAGTGCTTGCCGATTTTGGGGACGACTCCCGTCCAGCACTCTTTCCCGCCAATCAGTTTATCTAGGTAAATCGGGTTCTTGGGCAACTGGACGGGATGACTTAAGCCCGTAACGCAATAATGCAGCCAACGTAATAAATCGTGTTCGACCTGAACGCTGCCGTCTTCTTGTGGTTTCGTGTGGCTTTTAAGCCTAGTCATCGAAAACGACAGGGATAATCTGGATTCAAGGCTTTCGCAATCGTGCCAGAAAGCCTTGATTAAATCGCGTGTTATGGCTTTCTTGTCCGATTGTTTGCTGTCATCGTCAAACATCAACTCGACGAACTTCTGCTGGGCCAACAACGGCGGAAAATAAGTCGCCGTCAACACAAAATAACCTTCGTACAGCGTACCGATGCTTTCAAACAAGCGGCGGCGTTCTTCGTCGATAGCGCGACAAATGAGATCGGGAAAGTAAGAAGACGAAGCGTCCTGGTATCCCGTAGCCACCCGCCGTACTGCATCGATGTGCAGCACCCAACCATTGCCAAGCTTGGCAAGCGCGGCGTTGATGCGTAGCCGGATTGCTTCTTTCTGTTCGTCCGTACTACTGCCCGCATCGGCGCATTGGAACAGCCATGCCATCAAGAATGCACCGTTCTTGCATACGATGACATCATCGGTGACCAAGGCCGAATACATCAACAGGTCGGCAAGCCCCGCTTCCTTGCCACGATGCCGTTTCAGGCTGGTTTGGCTATGTAAGTCATAGACTTGTTTCGCCAAAGATACCAAAAAAACCAAACCCAAAGCAGCAATACTGATAATCAGGGGGATCATCGGTAACACCTCGCTTGGCTGTTGGTATTGTCCCGAAATGGGGTGCTGTGCGGTGGGTAATAGCGTTGATAAAGCCTATGGCGTAGGAATACCCAACGCATTTTCGGGTCGGCCTTAGCCATCAGCCGGAGTGCGAAAATCGCCCCGAACCAGATACCTGTGCCGACAAAAAAGGCCGTCCATTCTTGCGCGGTGACAATCAAGGCGAACGCGCATAAACCAGAGAACATCACCATCTCCCGGTCGCCGCCAAGAAACAGGTTGTCGCGGTTGCCGCTTTTACGAATGGGGACGGGATTCAGTGCCATGACGATTTCATCTCAACGCCTTTATAAAAAATAGCGTGGCTATCCATAGAATTAGTGCATAACCACGCCCTAGGTTGCGCTGCACTGCTTGAAACGAGAGGAGGAGTAATTTCTGCGCCAGCCTGTAAGGTTCGTAGCGTATTGTCGGCAGCTACAATCAGCGCCGTGACCAGCACAATAAAAATTAGCGTTCGGAAAAACCCATTGAGATCGCCGCCAAAAATCAAGATACCGCCGGATACGATGATGCCGATCAGCGACAAGGTGTAGGCAACAGGGCCGGAGGTCGAAGCCCTGAGATTATCCAACCAAGCAACATAAGGCATCGGTTTCGCGCCACCGGCGGTGCTGGCAAAAATTTCTGGCAAATAGCAAAGTGAAAAAAGCAAAATTACTAGTAACAAGAACGTTTTATATTGAAGATAAAACACTGGCATGGTTAACTGCCTCCATTTTGAAAAATGGCTTAAATAAGTTCTTTGATGCGGTATTGATTTCCTTCGTATCCTAAAATTTCGATGATTTCCATGACCTTACGGCCTTGTGGGGTTTTAGCAATATGAACAATTAAATGCACGGCTTCCCCAATTAAAGGCTCAATCAACCGGGGTGCATTCCGGTTCATGCTGATTAAAGTCGCCAAGCGGGTCAATCCGGCGCGGGCGTTATTGGCGTGTAGAGTGGCAACGCCGCCTTCATGGCCTGTATTCCACGCCATCAACAAGTCTAACGCTTCTTGTCCGCGCACCTCACCAACAAGAATCCGGTCAGGCCGCATACGGAGCGTGGTTTTTAGCAACAAGGTCATATCGGCATCAAAAGTCGTATGGAACTGGACGAAATTCTCAGCCGAACATTGAATCTCGCCCGTGTCTTCGATGATAACGATCCGCTCGGTGTTGTCGTTTGCCACCATGTGCCGGATGATGGCGTTCATCAAGGTTGTCTTACCCGATCCTGTACCGCCAGTCACCATAATGTTCCGTCGCGCCTTGACTGCTAATTGAATTATGCCTGCCTGTGCTTCTGTCATGATGTTATTAGCAACATAGTCCGCCAACGAAAAAATAGCCGCCGCGCCGATACGGATCGAAAACACCGGCTTCGGCACGACAGGCGGAAGCGATCCGGCAAAACGCGGCAAGGCATTGGAGGCCGTTGGTATGGGCAGTTCGCCTTCGATCACCGGCTTAATTCGGGTGGCCTCTTTGTTATGATAGCCAGAAACGGTCTTGATGACGGCTTCAGCCTTGGCAGACGAAATTTTCCCGATGTAGGTCATGGGCAAGCCCAGTTGCTCCTGCCAGATTTTGCCGTCCGCGTTCACCATTACTTCGATGGTCGGTGGTTCGCGT
Organism: Methylococcaceae bacterium UBA7658; assembly: GCA_002483425.1. GTDB lineage: Bacteria > Pseudomonadota > Gammaproteobacteria > Methylococcales > Methylomonadaceae > Methyloglobulus. Next base: position 20,502 of record DLHW01000010.1, on the reverse strand, counting down.
AAGGCTTTCAAGATAACGGGGCCTAAGTCCCGTTCCAGTTTGACGATAACCCTGTCTTTGTATCCTGCATCCGCTGCGGCATGGGATAGTTCAGTCATGGTGGAACCCTCGTTTAGCAATTCACCGCCGATGCGGAACAAAGGCCAAGATAGGTAGCTAAAGTTGATCGCTTTGGTGGTAAAATACCACAATGCCCGCCCTATGTAAAGCGTTTATTGATAAATAAAATAATAACAAATAATTACGTAATATATATGACATTAATAACAATAAGTTATGAACATATAATGTTGTATGTAAGATAAATAATATGGACTTGCTGAATTATTTTACACAGAAAAATCTATCGCTGTATGATCTAAGCTACAACGAATGGCTGGCTTTGCCCGAACCGCCGTTCTTTGACCAGATCGGCGACCAGGAGGAAGGCCATTGGCTGCTATTGCAACAAACATCGGGCTTACGAAATGCCATAGATGTGGTGACCTTGGTGGAACTGGACGGGGTGCGCTATAAGCTGGACGGCAAATTCCGCAAAGCACTGTGGCAATCCGGCAAATTGCCAACGCCTGAGAATTTGATGGCTCAGGTCTTTGAAATCAGCCAGGAAGATTTTTCGGCACTCAGCCACGTAAAGAGCTTCATAAACGCCCAATCGTTAGCCCCCAACGAAGCCATCCAAGCCATCTATAAGGAATTAGGGCTTAAGTTCACCTCAGACCGCATCAAAAGCGGCTTTATCTACGATGCCATCAATATCGCCTTGCGAGGCAAGCCGCGCAACCTGCAAGACAAGCGTTACAGCCTGGAGAAAGAAGAAATCGATATGCGGAAGGCGATCAAGCTGTTCAGCCATGAACTGGCGTTTATCGACAGCTTAAATCCCAAGCCCGATCTTTTTGTCACCGGCGTACTGGCCGCCGCTCTCATCATGCTGGGAACGCACCGGGACTTGCACGAGTTCCTGCACCGCTTCAACACTGGCCAGGTCGAACACCAAGACGGCCTGGAAGACCCGGTGGCCGGATTGATCCGCGTTATCCAACGCCACCGCATCGATGACAATGCTATGCCCTCGCACCTGTCCATTGATCTATGCCGAAAAACCATCCAGTCGATCACGCTTTGGGAAGAAGGCCGGGATTCATCGCTGTATTGGCGCAGAAAGCTGGTGTCCGGCATCGATCACCTGCCCTACATCCGCGCCCTGAAACGGGCTAAACACATTGATGACCAGAGGGATTTGTAAGCTTGTCTTAGGAGTTTTATTAGGATTCAGTGCTGAATCCTTTGCTGATCCGGCGCGAGTATTAATTTTTTATCCACAGGCCGACGAACCCTTACATAATCTTTATACAGAAACAATCAAGGGTATCGTAAGCAAAGTTAAACCCGTTGACTCCGTTGAGTTGCCGGACGATAACAGCAACCTACTAGCCGAACTCGAACGCCGTAAGCCCGATAAAATCATCGCCCTCGGCAAGCGCATTGCCGACAGCATTAAAAATACGCCCTACCAAAACCGAACCATCGCCGGATGGGTTGTGCTTAAACCGCCTGATATTGCCGGGGTCAGCTTGGCTTTAGAAGCCCAAGCCATTAGCCAGCAACTCAAGCAAGCCGCACCGTTTATCCATAAGGTCTTTGTCGTTCAGGAACAATCCCGCCCGGTTATCGCAATTCCTTCTAAAGAGTCATCGACGACACCGAAAATAATATTTCGCGAAGGCCAGGACATGACCGCCACAATCCGCTTGCTGGGAAACTTGGTGGAAACCGAAGCCATTCCTGGCGAAGCCATCCTGATTCCTGCCAACTTACCGGCCAACATCCTGTTTGAAATCGCCAAGATCGCCTGGAACAGAAAAATCATATTGCTCTCGACCAATCTGGCGCATCTTGAAAACGGGATTTTAATGGCGTTTTATCCCGATGAAACCGTGCTGGGTCAGCAATTGGGCGAGATGATAAAGCAGGATCGGTTAACTTCCGACAACCTTAAATCGTCGAAAGCAGGGATAAACCTGAAAGTCGCCCAGCATCTCGGCATCACCATAGAACCTGCCAAGCTCGAAATGTTTGCCGTGAAAGTGCCATGATCAAGCTTAAACATCTCAATATCCGACAACGCTACCACCTCATCATCTTGGCAACGCTGGCCTTGGCAGGATGTTTATTGCTCGTCTCGCTTTATTTCGTCATCCATAATTACGCCAACGCTTATACCAACCGATACTGGCAAAACCACACCGCCGTATTTGCCGAATCCGCCCAATTCGGCATTATCATGGGTGCAAGAACCAGGACGGAAGCCGTGGTCAACAGCTTTGCCAACGACAAGACGGTGCTGAAAGCCGCCATTTATAACGGGCAACACCAAACACTGGCGGTGAAAGGCAAGCCCTTACACTGCCCAGAAAATCAGCGCATTACCGACCAAGCCATTAACACCGAAACCGACAGTTTCTGGTGCTTTTACGCGCCTATCACTCAAGGCCAACCTACCGGAGAGATGGAAAAGCAACTGGCAGGCGAAAAGAAAGAGGAACTTATCGGCTATGTTGAACTGGTCGTTTCCAAATCGGAAGTCAACGCCTTATTGCACCGCATCATGCTGTTTTCCGCCTTTATTGTCGTATTGTTTCTGTCGATTATCTTTTTGGTGCTGCGCCAAACATCCGGCACATTCACCGACCCTATGCTGAAAATGATCGGCGTATTGAAACAAGTGGCGAACGGGCAAAGCGGCGCACGGGTGGCGTTCTCCGGCAATCGGGAGATTGTAGAGATGGGCAAAGCCTTTAACGAATTTTTAGCCCGCATTGAAACCCATGAGCGCGTTCTGGAGCAAAAAATCGCCGACCGAACCCGCGAATTATCGGTAGCTCTCGAAGCCAGCCAAGCCGCCAACCGCTATAAAAGTCAGATTGTCGCCACCGTGTCCCATGAAATGAAATCGCCCCTGCATGTCATCCAGAATTGCTTGGCTACCTCGCTGGCAGCCTTGCCGGATAACCCCGATAATGCCCTGATGCGCGATTCGCACCAGCGGGCGTTGCAACGCACCGGCGAACTGAACGACCTGATCAACAACATTTTGCTGCACGGCAAACTGGAAGCCAATAGCGTGGAGGTCAAAATTCATCCGTTAGACGTGTTGCCCCTAATGCAAGCCTGTGCCGACCGCCTCGAATCCTTCCTGAAACGTCAGCGCAATTCGTTGAAATTGTTGGGTACAAACTGTACGATTGTTTCCGATGCCGACTTGTTGACTCACATTGTCAATAATTTACTTCACAACGCTTGTAAATTTACAACTGACGGCGAAATTCAGTTGAATTGGCGGCTGGAAGGGAAAGAATTTATACTCGCAGTGACCGATACCGGCTGTGGGATACCGGAAGAATTTCAGGACAAAATTTTTGAATCGTTCTGGCAGGTGGATATGGGGATGGGTCGGAGATTCGGTGGTACCGGTTTGGGGTTAACGGTAACGAAGCAATTTGTTGAATTGTTGGGTGGGGAAATTTTTGTTGAATCAACCGAAAGTATGGGTAGTGTTTTTATTGTTAAACTTATAAATTATGTGGCTCGATAAGGCTACCGATAGACCTTTTTTAAATCTACCCAAATAGTAAAACAAACAAAACAAGGGTGAAATTGTGAATACTTTTCAGAAAATTACAGTTTTTTCAACAGTTATAATTATTATTATAAGAATTATTCTTAGATATCTGGACAACAAAAAAAAACCGATAGAAGATCGACCTAGTATTGAGTCCGCACTTGATGGACTTATGATTGCCGCCACATTAGGTCTCGCTCTTACCATAATTGCCACTACTTTAACTATACAGTCCGGGTTAGGAGCAATCACGAAAATTGTCGAGGATGCTCCTGAGTTTTCAGTAATGCAAGCGCTGGGTAATGCACGAATTGCGATAGACGATATCTCAGAAACTTCAGCAAAAGAAATCTTTACCGATTTTATTAAAACAGAAACTGATGATTTTCAAACAAAACTAACAGCTATTCAAAATCATGAAATTGAAATTCCAAAAGAAAAAGCCATGCTTTTTGGTGAGTCAGTTTTCACTGCTGCAAAAAAATCTGTTTATACAACAAGTTATGTGTCCCCTTCCAGTTGGTGGCTAACCACTGAAGGAAATGCATATTTTCTAAAAAATGAAGCCGCACTCAAACGTAGCGTCAGTATCTCAAGAATATTCATATACGCTAATGATTCTGAACTTAGAGATTTAAAACCAATATTACAAAAACAAAAAAATGCTGGAGTTACTGTATTTAGTATACAGGCCTCTAAACTGCCTGAACGTATGTCGCGAGACATAATAATAGTTGACGACCGATTGGTTGGGGAACTTATATTGGACAAAGATACTCGTGACTTTTCTAAAGTAGTTGTAAATGTCGATCTTAAAGAAGTCGGTCGAGTACAGAATCAATGGAGTGACTTGTTAAGGCTTGCTAAAGCTGAATAATCTTTGCAAAAAAAATAAGGAAAAAAGATGATTGCGGAAGAAGTACGTAAAGAATTGATAGAGTGCATCCATTTTGGCTTAAACAATAAAAACCGTTCAATTTCATTATCAATGCCACATAGACTCTATGCTACAGACGAGCAATCACAACTTTTTGAAGAGGCGACATCTAAGAATACAGAATATAAAACTATGATTGATGATCCCATAGTTTCATTATTGAGTAATAACATTGATTCAATCATTCAAGGCGTAAAAACACGCGTAAATTTTATAGATTTAGGCCCAGGGTATCCAGTTAAATCTTTTATTATAATTGACGAGTTGTTAAAAAGATCAGTAAATGTTAAATATTATGCGGTTGATGTATCTCCATACTTCTTAGATCGGGCAATCTTTATTGCACAACAAAAGGATGTAAATGCGACAAAGCTTGAAAGAAGATTTGAAACACTTGCTCCAATACTAAACAAAGATTTAACCCCAAAAGAAATCCCTCGTTTAATTTTCTTAGGTCTTACTTTTAATAACTTTCCACTTGAATATATTGTTAGTATTCTAGCTGAAATTACACGATCCAATGACATATGCTTAGTGTGCCATCAGCCTTCAGATGGTTTAAGTAAGCATGATCTTTTGGAACCGTATACTGGAAATAAAATTAAGGCCTTTGCCTTCGAGCCACTTAGAATCGCAGGTATTTCACAAGACGATGTTACTTATTCACCAAAACTAAATAAGCAAGTTATTGAAACTTGCTTTACTACCATACATGATGTGGCTTGGGAAGGGGAAACGATCCCAAAGGGTACAGAGCTTGTAACTGCACAATCATATCGATTTCCATCTAATAAAGTTCGTGATGCTCTAAAAAAAGAGATGGTTATTAAAAATGAATATATAGATGAGAAAACTAAAATCACTTTAATAAAATTGTCTGGACAAAGGGATTAATTACTATGACCGGAATAGATTTATTAATTATAGGTATTTCATTAATTACAACAGGAATAGCTATTTTTATTGCTCTTCGAAATAGAAGCACAAATTCAAGATCAGAAGCAGTTGCAGGAAGATCCTTAGGTTCATTAGTTTTAGCATTAAGTGCTGGCGCAACCGCAAATAGCGGATTTGTTCTTACAGGTGCTATAGGTTTAGGTTATAGTGGTGGACTTATGTGGTGCTTGTTACCTTTAGGATGGTTAATAGGCGATATTATTTTTTGGACATTAATCGCGGGTAAAGTTTATGCTGCGGCGTTGAAATACGATGCCGTTACTCTTCCAGAACTCATTAAAGGTGGTGTTAAAGGTAGGGGGGCTAATTTATTGACGATGGTTGTCGCAACTGTGGTCATAGGTTTGATGACCATTTATGTAACATCCCAATGGATGTCAACAGGCAAGGTTGGCGGTGTAATTTTAGGAATCGAACCTCAAATTGTTGCTTTTGTTTTCGCTATTATTGTCATTACGTATACAGCTTTAGGCGGTGTACGAGGAGCAGCGTACACTGATTTTGTCCAAGCTTGCTTTATGCTGACATTGATTATTGCGGTATTAATACTGACACTCACAGTTTCTGAAAAATTCAGATTTGATAACTTACCTGATATTCCCGGTTTTCTTTCATTGACAGGAACATTGTCACCGACATCCGTATTTTTCATGGTTATTGGTTTTGCAATTGCGGCAATAGGTTTTAACCTCGGACAACCACAGATGGTTAATCGCTGGATATCTGCTAAGTCAGAAGTATCTCTGGGAAAAGCAAAATGGATATATATTGCATTTGTACAAGCTACTTGGTTAAGTTATACAGCACTTGGTACACTAATTCGCCTTGTAATTGAAGTCCAAGATCCAGAACAGGCTCTCGTTGCCTTTATAAAAGAATTTGGTGGTACTGGGATGCTCGGATTATTAATAGTTGGAGCCATATCGACAATTGCGTCAACAGCATCGGCAACGATTGCCACATGTGTTGAAATTCTAAAAAATGACATAATAGATTTGCTAACAATCAAAGAGTATTTGTTTCTAAAGCCAATTTTGACAATATTAATTGGTATATTTTCTATTCTAGGTCTTATCTATACAGATTCCAGTGTATTTAGCATGGCCATCACGGCTGTTTCTCTAATCGGAGCAGCACTCGCAGCACCAGTATTATTTAGTATAACGGGAATCACAGTCACAGCTATTGGAACTTTATTTGCTGTTATCAGTGGCTTGACATCTGGATTTATATGGAAAGAGCTGGGGCTTAATGGTTTTATTAACGAAGCCGCACCAGGAATGCTAATCAGTATTATTGTTTTACTGCTTGATTGGGTGGTTAATAGGGCAGCAGATAAATAATTAAAACGAACATCACAAAGCCTAATACCAAAAGGAAGTAATTTCTGCGGAAAATAAATAATATATCCTAGTCATATACATACCACACGTTGTGCAGATATTTTCTAACGAAAATATATTTTGTAGTAAAAAAAAACNNTAATGGTTAGTGAATTTCATTCCAGGATTTAATTCAATAACTTGTGATAAGTAAATAACTAAGTAATATTTATTGAGTAGCCCCTAAATAAGTCTTTTAACAGTCTCAAGACGAATATAAAGTTATTTGTTAACTTAGAGATGAACCTGTTAACTTTTTTGACAAAATAATCGTAATATTAGATCGTGGATACTTTAGAAAAAAAGTAAAAATAACATAAAAAAACTTTATAAGTCCGTTACTTTCAATATAGATTTATGGTTGGTTTAGTGATTTATCATAATCAGGCTTGAAATTTGAGTTTTTGGTCTTCAGAAAGATTGCAAGGAAGAGTTGCCTTGATCGCCGTCATAATCCGCTTAGCTTTTTCATTGTCAATTTGCGAAGAAATGGTTTGATCCAATAACCATAAAAGCATTCCCAATTTATCTAATTTAGTTCTTAAATAATAGGTATGGTAAATTAATACTGCACGATTAACAATGACTTGGCATATGTCCTTCAAATCCGCCATTGTGAATGGTTTGCAGAGGTATTCGCTGGCTCCATTCAGCAATAACTCCCGGTGATTGTTCGGTTGGTCATGGCCGGTAATGATAATGACCGGCTGGTTGGGGTCGATCTCCATGATCTTTTCCAGCACGAGGTCGCCCATCATTCCCGGTAGCATCAAGTCCAGCAAGACCAATTCATGGCGTTTGCTTTCCCAACTCTGATAACCCGATAAACCATCGTAAGCAATATCGACTTCGTGCTCGTCTTTGAGGGCATGAAAGGCGAAAAACGCCGCATCCTCATCATCGTCAATCACGAGCAGCTTATTTTTAAAGCTTGGGTTGAAATATAGCTCACCAGTATTTTGGTAGGTTTGTTCGGCGGCAGTTATAATGTCGGCCAGCTTGTCCAGGGGAACAACCTGAAACCGACATTCCTTCGCCAATATTGGCGGAATCTCGGTCTCGCAACTTTCCTGAATCAAAAAAATCGGCAGTCGCTGCGCCGCATATTTCGCGGAATTTACCAGCTTGGCAATCTGCCAGATATCCGCGCCATTGATGCAGTATTCGGATAGTATGACATCATACTGCCCTCTTTCCAGTGCTTCCAGAAATTCGTCAATCGCGGTTACAAAGTTTATATCCTTACGATTAATCCCCGATTTTTTAAGCGCATTGAGGACGGTTGTTTTTGTGGTTGCGAAATTGATTGCGACGAGTAGTTTCATGGTATTCCTCCATAACTGGGCGTACCGCTATGTTTGATTTAATCGGCACTGTGTACTGGTTTAATCGAAACCCATACATCCTTGTCCGGCTTGAGCGTAATGCTGGCGGCTTCCCTAACCGTGTTTCGGTTTTCAATGGTGAATTTTCTTAATAGCGTGACAATGACAATCATCATTTCCAGTTCGGCAAAATGACGGCCTATACAATTGTGCAAGCCGCCGCCAAACGGAAAAAAGGCGTATTTGTGCCGGTTACCCGCTGGTTGATGCAAAAAATGTTCGGGATAAAAAGTATTTGGCTTTAGCCAAAGGGCTGCGCTACGTTGAGTCACATAGGTACTTAAGATAATTGTCGTGCCTTTGGCAATCCGGTAACCGCCAATAACGCAATCGGTGACCGTTTGGGTCGCTAATGCCGGACTTGAAGGGTATAAGCGCAACGTCTCGTTTAAAGCCGCTTTGGTGTAGGTCAGCTTGGTGAGATTTTCTAGGGATAAGAGCGTATTCTTATACTGCAAAATTTCATCGGAGATAGTTTGATGAACCTGCTTATCTTTGCCAATGTGGTAAAAAAACCAGCACAACGTATTGATGGTGGTGTCTTGTCCCGCAAACAGCAGATTTACCGTTTCATCCCGTAATAATTCCGGAGGCATTGAATAACCGGTATTTGTATCCTTCGACTTAATCATCAGCGAAATTAGATCATGCCCATTATGGCCGTGCCGCAAATCAATCTCCCGGTTTACAAACCGGTTGAGTTGGTCAACCGCTTGCTGGTAGTGCCTATTCTTGGCGGGCATGTGTTTCATCAATTTCCCATCGCTAATGATTTCACTCATCATCTGCCATAGTAAACCACGGCTGATAACACCCACGGCAGCCATCAGCATATCCTTATCGGGTAATCCCTCGACCGGCCTACCAATCAGTATTTTGATGAAAATTTGTTGAATCAAATTTCTGAGTTCATGTGAAAGGTTAAGATTCCAGCTAGTCTTTTCTTTCAGTTTGTTGGTGTATTCGGTTGAGGTATCCCTAATAATAGTTTCCCAAGTAGCGACTGCTTCCTTTACAAACAAAGGCTGCAATAACCGGCGTTGTTTCGTCCAAATCTCCGCTTTGCTGTTAATTAGGCCATCGCCGAATAACGATTTTTTGGCTTCGTACAGAAAATCTCGGTTCAATAAGCCCCTGGCTTCTTGCGCGAATACTTCCTCGATATGTTCAGGACGGCTGACAAAAAGCATTTTTTTGTTAAAAAATGTCCCTAAGACCAATTCGCCGTATTTTCGGTGAATGGCAGTGACTGACTGATGAGGCCGATAAAGCGATTGCATGACCGGTAGGATGACGGAATGCGGTTTTAGCTGCCGGACTTCTGACGCTAAAACGACCATTGGATTTGTCCTAAGATGGATCGCTCGTTAACCGGAACATCTACCGGCAATAGATTGGGAATCAAGCTGGGTTCTTTGGCGTTTACACCAAAAAGATTATTGACCCGTAAGGTTAAATCCAGATGGCGGGCAATTTTGGTCGATAAGGTTATGCCAGCGATGAAATTATCTGGTAGATTACTGCGCGGATCGTTGGTAGGTCTGCGTCTTTCACCGATCCAATTAAGTTGCGTACCCAACACCCAATCTTTAGTGAACTCCCAATTAATCAATGCCTTCACCATATGTTCAGGCAATAAGCCCGTTTGGTTGGTATTACTGACACCATGATAGCTGTAGTTGACCGTGAAATTCAGGTCTTCATTAATATCAAAGCGACTTTCTGTTTCCAGGCCGACACCGTTGATCTTTTCGGAGTTGGTGAAGGCAACTGGATTCGGAGAAACCGACACGGCTGAGGTCAAAGACGAATCGCTAATGGAGGTAATGAGATTATCCAGTTCACACCAATAGACATTAGCCGAGGAAACCAAACTGGGCGACCACTTGTTTTCGATTTGGAACTCCACGGTGTTCATGATTTCTGATTCGATGGATTTGCCTGGGGTAGCAGGAAGGTTTTTTTCAAGGAAGGATGGTGGCCGGAACGACCGACTATAGAGCAGTTTGGTGGTCAAGTTGTTATCCACATTCCAAACCAGCGAAACCCTGGGGCTGAACCCTGCGGACACATCCGAATAATAGTCATACCGCATCCCTGCGGTTAAGTAAAAATCCGGTGCAATACTCCACTCGTCTTGGAATAAGGCGTAGAAATTGGTACGGTTTTTCGAGACTTGGGTTGGATCTTTGCCTAACACAGCCAGTTCGGTCAAAGGAATCTGCTGGACAAACCCTGGTGTGATCAAGTAATTGATTTTATTGCTAACATCCGTGACCCAATTGTAAATAATGCCCAAACCGAGCAACACGTTATGATGTTGGATGCCGGTGTAATTAAACTGGTTGGTAAAGCCCGTTGTGCCTTGAAAGTTGGCGGCTTGGCTGGTTGCGCCTTGTGGCAAAGCACCACCCAATGTACCGGAGGGTAAAAGCTTGTAATCCCAATCGGTATCTTGGCCTAGAAAGTAGAGCTTCGATTCGTAATTAAGATCGTCAGAAATCCTTTGCTTGATGGAAAGGTCAAGGTTGTAAATATCCTCATTGGTAAATCCAAGGTTATCTAATGCTAGCGCACCACCTTCACCGGTTTGTACGTTGTGAAATCCTTGATAACCGGCGCGAAGTCTGAGCCAATCCATATAGCCGACATCGACTCTCACGTCGAAATCATCCCTGCCAAAGTTGGTATAACCGGGCGCGTTAGAAACGCTCGTTCTAAACAAGCTATCTAGGAATGACTGTGCATCTCTTTCAATCAATTTCCTGCTTCCCGTCGTTGTGCCACCTTGTACAGAAAAGGCATACTCCCAATCATCGGTTTTTTGTCCGTATTGCGCCCAACCTTCATAGGTATCCTGATTTCCTATAAATGCACCGGTTTTGCCGCCCTTCAATTCTTTGCCGGACTTTAAAACAATATTGATTACACCAGTAGTCGCATCGCCACCATACAACATAGAACCAGGGCCACGGATGACTTCGATATGGGATATGTTTTTGACAGGCAGCGTCCAATTTGACGGTTTGCCGCCTATGGCAGTATTCCTCAGCGGAATGCCATTGACCAGAATTAACACTTGCGAGTTGGTTTCAGAATAAATGCCGCGAAAACCGATGACTGAATTGCCGCTTCGCGCCGAACTTATATGGACTCCGGGCAAGTATTCCAAGACATCAAACAGCCGCCGTGCGCCAATTTTTTCAATATCCTCGCTGGTCAACACGGAAGTGACACTAGGACTTAGCTTCTGCGGAATTGGGTGACCGGTGGCAATAGACAGCATTTTTTCATTGCCGTAGATATCCTCTAAACCATCGAATTCGGAATTCTCGGCATGGGCGGCTTGAACAAAGACCAAAATTACCGCCGATAATTTTGGTAGTAGGCACGAATTTTGGAGGTTGGCCAATACGTCTTCCCCTCCTAAGATTGCCTTGCAAAATAGCAGCAAGGTTTGATTAGCTGAGTTGAATATTCGTGTTTTTTAAGTTTTAAGCTTATACACGATATTTCTTAATTTTAAGTTAAATTTACGATGTTATTTAGAAGGTTAGTGAGTCAACTTTTTAAATAATTTTTACAACCGGCAACGCCGCCCAATTTGTGGTATAGGCGTTGATTTTGAAAGTCGAGGAAATGAATAATTGTTCAATACTACGTAAAATAGTAATGTGCTATTTTGTATCCAGAGAATAGTGTTATATGTGTCAACTAAATTACAAATGTTGCTAATATATCAATAACATAAAAAATAGATATGCCTATGGATCAGTCAGAATTACTAGAATGGGATCAGTTGTTTATCGGCAGAGATGAAGAACTGAAGATCCTGAAACGCGCGTGGACTGATACAAAAAGCGGCGAAGCTCGATTTATCGTTTTAAAGGGTGAAAGTGGTTTTGGTAAAACCAAGCTCATCCAAAAATTTTACAGCGACATCAGTTCGAGTACTTTAGATGATCCAGAGCATTATTGGCCGGATACTCTCCTAAAAGAACAAAGCAACCTGCACATCAATCCTAAAACCGAAGAATTTGGCAAAAAGGTGAACGTCCCTTGGCTATGGTGGGGTATTCGCTGGACAAATCCTGAAGACAGAAATCAAAAAGAAACAATATCTTGCGAAGTATTGTCCTCTGTAAATCACCTTTCACCTCATATAGATGCATTGTCATCACGAGAAAAGTACTACCAACATTTGATAAATGTAGCCATTGAATCAGGCTCAATTTTTGCTGAAATCGCCTCATTAGGTTTAGTAGGCGCAGTAAAGAATCTCTACGGCATGGGCAAAATGGCAATAGATGAACGCCAACGCCAGCAAGAAGAACAACTTAGCATCCATGAACGACAAGCCAAAGCCATAGAGCAGCAATTGGATAGAATACAGTTGTTTTTGCAACGATTGTTGGAGGGCAAAGTCTCTGGCGTACCTGCCTTACCAGTCATAATCATATTGGATGATGCCCAGTGGATCGATCAAGATTCCTTAAATTTTATAAAGACTATTTTTTTGAATGCCATCGAACGGCATTGGCCTCTATTAATCATAGCCACACACTGGGAACAGGACTGGAATATCCAAAACTTGGAGGATGCGTCCGGTAAACTTCCTACTCTTTATGGTCAGCTTCAACAACAATTTTTCGAAGTCTGCCGGGTATGCAATATCGACAAAATGGAAGGCTTACTCACCATAGTCAATAGTGCTTTGCCTGGTTTGTTGGAAGTTCAAGCCAAATTTCTCTGCGAAAAAGCCGACGGTAATCCAAGATTACTACACGAAATCATTTTAGAGCTTTTGGGAGAACCATTTTATTTCAAAAATCAGAATATTAAGCAAGCCCTAACAGAAGATGCGCTTCAAGAATTACCAAACAAAAGTTTCGCCTTGCATGATGTACAAACCAGACGCTTTCGGCGTATGCACCAAGACTTGCAAACCCTTCTTAGTTACGCCAGTTTTCAAGGTATGCGCTTTATCAAAGACTTGGTGTTGGAATTAGCGACTGAACTGGATAAGGACAAAGATAAATCGGACAACGAACAAACCCTGTCTGAAGCCATCCATCCTTACGCTACCATAATTGAAGCATCCGCTGTCATTTACGAATTTAGGCATAGGGTATTTTACGACCTGGCCAAAGCCAGAATAGATAAATTCCCGACCTTAGAAAAGAAAGTTTCAAATGCTTTGCTTAGTATTGGCAAAGCTTGGTGGCAAAACCAACGCCCTCTTCAGTTAACGATTGGCGAAAGGGAGTCATTCATTTTGCTGATGTTAAAAATTGTTTCGGGATGTTCGGAAGAAAGCGATTATGAACGAAATTTATTGATTGATCTGGTATTAATTTATGATTCTCAGGGCTATTACGCCAAAGCAGAATCATGGGTAAACAGGTTAGAACAAAATATTGATGCAAAATTAAAGCATCAATCATTCACTCTTGGTTTTTGGGTTCACTACGACCTGACAGAAATTTTAATAAGGTTAAACCGTTGGTCATTGGTAGATACGCTGCTCAGTTCGCTAAATAAGACTTTCCAATCAGAAAATCCTGGCAACTATGAACCGGAAAAGTTAAGGCAACAGGCCTGTTGTTTTGAACTAACCGGTATTTTTCATTTAGAGCAAGATCAAATAGATGAGGCATTAACTTGGTTTAAAAAAGCGATGAGTTTGTATGGCTCTTTGCTGATTCAGGATGAAACGAATGAGAAATTATTAAATGATGTTTCGACTATTCAAAATAGAGTTGGCCATCTTTTGATTGAACGCGACCAACCTGATGCGGCTTTAAATCTTTATAAAAATTCACTGCAATATCGTGAAAAGATTATCGAACTTTTTGGCGAAAATGATGTGCGTTTAATCAATGTAGTTTATTCCCAAAATAGGATTGCCGATATGTTGGTAGACCTAGATCGACTGGATGAGGCTTTAGAATTAAGCGAACAAACCTTAAAAGCCGTTGAAACATTAATAGAAAAGTATGGCGAAAGTATAAATGGATTCAATGAATTATCCCGTTCACAATTACAACATGGGAGAATCTTAGTCAAACTTGACANNGGGCTTGACGAGGCTATGGCTTTGTTTGAACTATCATTAAGGAACAGTGAAACAATCGTGGAACGCTGGGGGGAGACTGCTGATCGAGTCCGCGACGTTACCGTGTCGCAAATTTGGGTCGCTGATATTTTAAAAAAGCAAGACCGTCCTCTCGATGCGCTTGCATTGTATGAACAATGCTTAAAAACCAGTGAAGTTCTTACTGAAAGATATGGCGAAAGCAATCAACGTCTTANNTCTTAGGGATATTTCGCTTCTTGAAGTTCGGATCGCAACTGCTTTGATTACACTTGATCGACCGAAAGAAGCTCAGACCTTTTTCGAACAAGGACTTAAGAAATGTGAAAATCTTATAGACCGTTTTGGCGAAAACGAATCCAGGCTGCAGGATTTACTGCTCGCGCAAATTCAAGTAGGTGACATTTTATCCATGCAAGATCGATTAGATGAAGCCAAAGCCCTGTATCAGAAATCGCTTAATACAACTGAAATCCTTATTGACCATTTTGGTGAAAATTCTAAGCGTTTGAGTAATTTGATAATCTTATATACGAGATTAGGAGAGATTCTAAGGATACAAGAGCAGCTAAACGAGGCACTTATTATGTTTCAATCCTCTTTAAATGTTTGTGAAACAATTATTAAACAATATGGTGAAAGTGCCGAACGTCTTTTTAATATGTCTATTTCTCAAGAAAAAATAGGGATAGTTTATTATCAACTAGACCAAATTGATAATGCTATGGAAAAATATGAAATATCACTCAAAATTCGTGAAGGTTTAACGGAACGATATGGAGAAAACGCAGATTGGTTACGCGCATTGTCTATTTCAAAATCCCGTGTCGGAGATATGTTTTCAAAGATCGAGCAGTATGAAAAAGCTCTGACATATTATGAAAGTTCATTGAACATTTGTAATAACCTAATTAATAGTTATGGTGAAAACACTCAACGGCAATATGATAAAGCAGCTTCACAAGATCGGATTAGTAAAATCCTTACTAAACAAGACCAACTTAATGAGGCGTTATCGCTGGCTCAATCTTCACTTAAAATTAAGGAAAACATCATTCAACTCCTTGGCGAAACCGAATTTCATTTGCGGGGTAGAAGTTTTTCACAAGAACAAGTTGGCGATGTTTTGATCAAATTAAATCGAAAAGACGAGGCTCTTAATTTGTTCGAACAGGTTCTTGATACCTTTAAAAAGATCATAGAACGGTACGGCGAAAACGCGAACCGGCTCGAAAACTATATTGCTGTGAGTTCCAAACTTGGTACACATTCTGACGAGGGTTCAAAAAAACAAAGGGATTATTTTGAACAGGCACTAATTCTGAACGAACGTCGTTTATTGACCTATCCGCAATATGCAAAACAATCGGTATCCGATCACGAGATAATGCTTAAGGAGTATCGAGCAGTTGCAGAAAAATCGGGTGATGTCCAGTATTTACAAGCATGTACTGAATTTGAAGAGCGGCTGTCACGATATAAGTCGGAGCATAATTTGTAAAGAAAGTCTTATTTGAAGAGTCCCTAAACTACTTTCACAATTGGCAACGCCGCCCAATCCGTCGTATATGCTTGGCTTTTCTGGTTTTGCCGCATCTGCCATTTTTGGCTGAGTTTGTCGCTGGCGTAGCGTATGGTATGCCTGCCGTAACGCCGGTTGATGCCGTCGATGGTTGCCATGCGCCTGCCGGGTTTTAGGTTTTCTTCCGGTTCATCCGAAAATAACGACAATTGCCGTACCCCTGCCGGAAGTAATTCCGGCAGTAACACTCCGGCGCGTTGGTAGCGGTAGCCGGGTTTGTATATGCGTTCCAGCCCGGTCAAGGCGCACTGGATCAGCTTGCCGCTGTCGTCGCTAGGCTTGTCGAAAGTTATGGTCACGGCATTGTTGTAGCCGGGTTTGGTGAGGTCAAACGGGCTGGTATGGATGAAGACGCAGATCGATTGAGTGCATAGATTTAGCCTTCTCAGCTTTTCGGCGGAGCGGGCGGAGAAGACAGAAACCGCCGCCCGCAAGTCGTCCAACTCGGTCAAGCGTTCGCCGAAACTGCGCGAGGTCAGGATTTGCTTGCGCGGCGGCGCAATCAATTCCAGCGGGATGCAGGGTGTGCCGTTGATTTCTCGGACGATGCGTTCCAAGACTACGCCGAAGTGTTGTTTCACCCATTTGGGATCGGCCTGTTTCAACGCCAAGGTATTGGCAATGCCCAGCTTGGTTAGCCGCGTTCCCCAACCGGAGCTGATGCCCCACACATCGTTTACGGGAAATTGTTCCAGAATGGCGTTGACATTTTTCAACGTCGTCCAATCCAAGACTTGGCCTTTTCCGGCGATGCCTTTCTTGGCGAGCTTGTTCGCCAACTTCGCCAAGGTCTTGGTCGGGCCGATACCGATGGAAACCGGTATGCCCGTGCCTTGATTAACGGTCTTGGCAATCATGTTTCCGAAAGCCGACAGGTTTTGGCTGAAGCCGCTTAGGTCGAGGAAGCATTCATCAATCGAATACACTTCCATCGTTGGCGTAAAGCGGCCTAAGACCTGCATCACCCGGCGCGACATTGAACCGTACAAGGCGTAGTTGGAGGACAGTATTTGAATATTATGCCGCTTGATGAGATCGGGAATCTTAAAATAAGGCGTTCCCATTGCCACGCCCAACTTTTTAATTTCCTCACTTCTGGCGATGATGCAGCCGTCATTGTTGCTCAAGATGCCGACGGGTTTGCCTTCCAATCTTGGATTAAATACCCGCTCGCAACTGACATAGAAATTATTGCAATCGACCAGTGCGATCATCCCTTACCTTTGATATGGTGGACGGCGTGGATGACCACACCCCAAACGTACAGTTCTGAGCCTTCCTTTATTGGAATCGGCTTGTAGGCCGGATTCGCAGGCAATAGCCACGGCTGACCGAGCCGAATGCACAAACGTTTGACGGTCAGTTCGCCGCCCACCGCCGCGATCACAATATCGTTATCTTTGGGCGTTAAGGAGCGATCCACAATCAGCAAATCCTTATCGAAAATCCCGGCTTGCAGCATGGAATCACCTTTTGCCCGCACGAAAAAGGTTTCCGCCGGATGATCGATGAGGTAATCGTTCAAATCCAGTTCCGCTTCCAGGTGATCGTCCGCGGGGGACGGGAAACCGGCAGGCACTCGGGAGGCAAACAGGGGCAGCTTTACGTGATTTTGAAGGCGCGGCGTAATCAATCGGAGCATAATCGAGAGACGAACAAAACAAGGATGAGGCATACTATAGCTGATATTGTTCTTGTTTTGTTCTGTATTTTACGCGAAAAATACCAAGCCACTGTTTTAACGGAAATTATTGTTATGTGCGGACGTTTTGCCCTTTACACCGATCCCATCGCCTTGGCGAAACGCTTTCAGACCGAGAACTCGCCGGTCTGGGAAGCCAGTTATAATGTCGCGCCTTCGCTCGCTATCCCCAACGTCCGCAACGAACAAAGCACAATACGCTTTGCACCTGCCCGCTGGGGCTTAATCCCCAGTTGGGCGAAAGACCTCAAGATCGGCTACAGCACGATCAACGCCAGGGCTGAAACGGTAGCGGAAAAGCCGTCGTTCCGTTCCGCTTTCAAGCACCGCCGCTGCTTAGTCCCCCGTAGATGGATGGTACGAATGGCAAGAAAACGAAGGCCAAAAGACCAAACAACCTTGGTATATCACGCTAAGTAACCAGCAACCAATGGCGTTAGCCGGATTATGGGAACGCTGGCAGGGGCAAGACGGCAGCGAAATCGAATCCTGCACCATTATCGTGACCTCCGGCAACGAGCTGATGCAACCTATTCACGACCGGATGCCGGTGATCCTACCGGAAGGATCATGGGAACACTGGTTGGATAGCAAAAATACCGACACCAAAGGTTTGCAATCATTGCTAACGCAATATCCAAGCGATGAAATGGCCACTTGGCCGGTAACCACGTTAGTAAACAGCCCAAAACATATTGATAAGGATTGTATTAAGGCGATGTATACCTAAAAGTCAGTGCAAAGATTCAAAATCAACCAAAAAAAAGATTATTTTTGTACTGACATCGAACCTATTAACTAGAGCAAAATCGTGGCAAAATGCCAAGAAAAAACCGTAAATACTATAAATTTTTTATGAAATTAACTGCAATTAGCAACATGACACTGGATGCTTATCCCGTTACGATGGAGCAAACCGGAGACGATTTTTGCCAGCACCAAAACTTGCAATCGCTTGACTGGCATGTCGATGTATTGCAATCACGGGAAGAAAATCGATTAGCCGGGAAAGAACAACCGATGGATTGGCGGGATGCTAAAAAAGCAATCCGTCAACGGGCGCAATGAATATCAAATTTGGTTAACACAATTATAAAAGCCTTCTAATGACGACAAAAGAAACCCAAATAGAACATAATCTGATCGCCAAGTTAGAAGAACTCAAATACAGCTACCGCCCCGATATCCGTGACCGGGAAGGACTAGAAAAAAACTTCCGCGACAAGTTTCAGGAACTTAATCGAGTCAACCTGACCGATGCGGAATTCGCCCGCTTGCGCGACGGAATCGTTAACGCCGATGTGTATGCCGCCGCAAAAGCCCTGCGCGAGCGCGATACCTTCATCCGTGAAGATGGTACGCCCTTGCAATACACCTTGGTCAACATCAAAGACTGGTGCAAAAACGATTTTGAAGTCATCAACCAACTGCGGATCAATACCCAGAACAGCCACCACCGTTATGACGTGATTTTACTCATTAATGGCATCCCGGTTGTGCAGATCGAGCTGAAAACCTTACAAGTCAGTCCTCGCCGCGCGATGGAGCAAATCGTTGAATACAAAAACGAACCCGGCAACGGTTACACTCATACGCTGCTGTGTTTTATGCAGTTGTTCATTGTCAGCAACGAAAGTAATACCTATTACTTTGCCAATAACCACAACCAGCATTTTAGCTTTAACGCCGACGAGCGTTTTTTGCCCATTTACCAACTGGCGGACGAAAACAACCACAAAATCGTTCATCTACACCACTTTGCCGACAACTTTCTTGCAAAATGCACATTAGGTCAAATGATCAGCCGCTACATGGTGCTGGTGGCCAGCGAGCAGAAATTGCTGATGATGCGCCCGTATCAGATCTATGCCGTCAAAGCGATCGTCGAGTGCATTCACCGGCACTGCGGCAACGGCTTCATCTGGCACACTACTGGCAGCGGCAAAACGCTCACTTCGTTCAAAGCATCTACTCTGCTTAAGGACAACCCGGACATTGATAAATGCCTGTTCGTGGTGGACCGCAAAGACCTGGATCGACAGACGCGGGAAGAATTCAACAAGTTTCAGGAAAAGTGCGTTGAGGAAAACACCAATACCGAAACGCTGGTCCGGCGGTTGCTTTCCGATGACTACGCCGACAAAGTGATCGTCACCACCATCCAGAAACTCGGCTTGGCACTCAATGGCAACAACAAAAGGAATTATCTGGCCCGGCTGGAACCGCTGCGCGATCAGCGCATGGTCTTTATCTTCGACGAATGCCATCGTTCGCAATTCGGCGAGAACCACAAGGCAATCAAGGAATTTTTTCCCAACGCTCAGTTGTTCGGTTTTACCGGCACGCCGATCTTTGACGAAAACGCTAGCTATAAAATCATTGAGAGCGACCCGGACAAGACCGGGGATGACAAGGCAGTCTTGACTTTCAAAACCACGGCAGACATCTTCCAGCAGCAACTGCATGCCTACACCATCACCCACGCCATCGAAGACCGCAACGTACTGCGCTTCCATGTCGATTACTACAAGCCCGAGGGTAAGAACAAACCGAAGCCGGGCGAAGTGCTGGCCAAAAAAGCCATCGTCGAAGCCATTCTCGCCAAGCACGATGCCGCCACCAACGGGCGCAAGTTCAATGCGATTCTGGCCACGGCTTCGATCAACGACGCGATTGAATATCACACGCTGTTCAAGTCCGTGCAGGTGGAAAAACAGGCTCAGATTCAGTCAGAGGGCGACGAATTTCAACCGGTAAACATCGCTTGCGTGTTCTCGCCGCCTGCCGAGGGCAACAAGGACGTGCAGCAGATTCATGATGTGTCAACACTTTACTGGA
>DLHW01000009.1 GCA_002483425.1 Methylococcaceae bacterium UBA7658 | reverse complement strand
CCGGACATTCCGATGGCGGCACAGTGGCAATGGGAACCGCCTTTTTCAACGGCACCAAACACATTCCAGCCGCAATTGCACCCAGCGCAGTCGGTATGCGGGGCGAAGATTTGGAAGACCGTAACTGTGTAAAACCTACCCCCGTGATGCTGATGCACAGCAGCCGCGACAAACTGTTCCCCAACTACGGCAAAGAAGCCATTGAATGGTGGGCAAATTGCAATAAATGCACGACCAAAACCTACAAGGCCAGCGACCGAAAAGCGCCAGATTCCGGCAAAAACTGGGGCTGGGAAAGCTATTACAAACAAGAACTTGAACAAAAAGCCCTAGACCTCAAGCCTGGGCAACCTTTGCCTTTTACTGCCCCAGTTCCAGGCGTTGAAGGCTGTATGGCGTACAGCGGCTGCAAAAACGGCGTACAGACTTGGTATTGCGAGGGCATCGGCCCACACCCAGAATGGCCTGGACGGAATAAGGAAATCATCAGTTTCTTTAAGGCAGTTAAGACAGAATAAGTAAAAAAGTATTTTTTCTCACTTCATAAACGCTATTTCTAACGCTTATTTGGCATTTCCATGTGTTTGCTCGAAGCGGTGACGGAGCCTCATCAACGAGTATGACTATGGTCTAGCCGACGCGGCGAACATTAACAACTAAGAAGCCGAGTCTATAAAGCCCACTTTTTCATCACCACTGTTCAAAGGTTCGACTAAGACCACTTAACTGATATAACTATGGTTATTAACAACCATTATGACCACTCGTCCTCGCCTATTTTTTGCCCCTTCTCCGCGCACGACGACAACAGGTGATGCAGCATCTCGTTGGAGGTCTTGAGGTAATAAGCCTTGGTCTTGTCGTTGTCCGCGCAACGTGCCAACATCATAGTGCCGACCAGATTGGCAACGATCACCACGGCAAAATTCTGGCTTTCGGCAATGCCTTCGTTTTTCAATTGCTGCTCGAAAACATCAATCATCCCCTTTATGCCCGCAGCAAAACTGTGTTTAAGGTCACTGGTTCGTCTGGAGATTTCACTGCCCAGCGCAACGACCGGACAGCCGTGCGTGATGTCGTCGGCATGGCTTTCGGATAAATACTGATCAATCAACGAAGCTACGGATTGGCTGGCGTTTTCCGGGTTTGCGAGCGTTGCTTCCCAGGCGCACATCGATTCGTTAAAGGCGGCGATAGCCGCTTCATTCAACAAGGCTTCCTTGGAGTCAAAGTGCTTGTAAAACCCGCCGTGGGTCAGCCCTGCTTCCTCCATTATTTCCGCAACACTCACACCTTCAATCCCGCGTTCACGGAAAAGAGCAGATGCCGCTTCGATAATCTGTTGTCGGGTTTCGGCGGTTTGCTGTTTTGATCGGCGCATAAAAAATCCACTTGACTTTATAGATTATAAGTATAATCTATTTATAGATGTTATACATCATCTAAATATAGATTAATGATGTTTGGGAGGATGCCATACCAAAGATTTGGCTCAAGCCCAAATGAATATTGACTTAAATAAGTAGGTGTAACCCATGAAACCCCTATTGTTAGCCGTTATTTGTTTATTCGCTTCGGCATTTCCGCTGTCGGCAGCAGAAAAATCTTCCTATGAAATCGTTAAACGTCTTGATGCTGCACCCGGTAACATCACGGTGACGGTCGATGGCAGGATAATTGTCAGCCTTCACCAATTTTATCAGCCTAAATATTCTGTTGTGGAAGTGGTCAATGATGGAAATTTAACACCTTTCCCTAACCCAGAATTCAATGACCGATCCCAAATAAGCCAAAAGGTGCGCTTAGATTCCGTGCTGGGCATCCGGTCTGACAGCAAAGGCCTTGTTTGGATGTTGGATAACGGGATGCGTAGCAATACCACACCTAAGTTAGTCGCTTGGGATAGCCGCCTTAATAAGCTGCACCAGGTGATCGAACTGCCGATTCCGGTCTCAGTAAAAGGCAGTTTTGTGAATGATTTTGCCATCGACGAGCAACGCCAGCGCATTTACATCGCCGATCCTGCCAATGGCAGCGATGCGGCCTTTGTCATCGTTGACCTTGACAAAAAGACCAGTCGCCGGGTGTTGCAAGGGCATTCAAGCCTTGTCCCAGAACCTTACGATTTGGAAATTGATGGCAAAGCCGTTGCCATGAAAACAGCGGACGGAACTGTTATCAAACCCAGGATTGGGGTCAACCCGATTACGTTGGATTATAACGGGGAGTGGCTTTATTTCGGCCCTATGTCTGGCAAGAACTTATATCGGTTAAAGGCGCAAGTGTTAGCCGACATGACAACAAACGATGTCGAATTGGGAAAACACATTGAGCGATACAGTGACAAACCGTTGTCTGATGGCATCACCATCGACAACGCCAACAACATCTATCTGGGCGACTTGGCCGCGAATGCCATCGGGGTGATTACGCCTGACCGCCACTATCGTCGTATTGCTGAAAATAAGGAATTAGCATGGGTGGATTCGTTCAGTTTCGGTGCAGGCCGGGAGTTGTATGCCGTGGTTAACCAACTGCATCGATCAGCCGTCCTGAATGCGGGCGAAAAGACTGCAAAGCCGCCGTTTTTAATACTCAAAATAAATGCCTTGGATAAAGGCGTCCCAGGGCATTAACCCACATTATCCAAACTTTATCTACGTAACTATTTCATTTTAATGAGGTGACAACATGGTTTCTCAATCCACAGCTATAAGCAGAGCCGCTGAAATTGCAAAGATTTCACGAACATTCGATTTTATATTATTGATTCCAATTTTGTTGGTCATCATCGGCACTTACCACTTGTCGATGATCTTGACCGTGGGCGACTGGGATTTCTGGCTGGATTGGAAAGACCGCCAATGGTGGCCGATCGTGACGCCGCTGATGGGCATCAGCTTTCCGGCAGCTATCCAGTATGGCTTATGGAAGCATCTGCGTTTGCCGATTGGGGCGACGGTTTGCACGGTTTGTTTGTTGTTGGGGATGGCGATTACCCGTTGGTTTGCCTATCACCTCTGGACGAATTACCCCATTAACCTTGTATTACCGGCAACGCTGATTCCGGGTGCCTTATTGCTGGATTTTGTCTTGCTGACCAGCCGTAGTTTTTTTGTCACGGCCATCTTGGGCGGCATGTTGTTCGCTGCCGTGTTTTACCCTGCCAATTGGGCAATCTTTGCGCCTTTCCACCAGCCTGTGGAATATAACGGTTCGTTGATGACCTTGGCGGATGTGTCGGGTTACAGCTATATCCGCCCGGGTGTCCCGGAATATCTCCGCATCATCGAAAGGGGTGTCCTGCGTACTTACGACACGTATGCAACGCCGCTATCCGCATTTTGTGCCGCCGTGCTTGCTGTACCGCTGTATGCGTTATGGTCGTATATCGGTAAGCTGTTTTCGACCACCCGTTTTATCGACAAGTTTTGATCCGAGGATAAGGCAATGAAAATAATAACCAAGCGAATCATTAAGTTTGGGCTACTTGGCCTATTGCTGTTCAGTCCCGAACTCTTTGCCCACGGGGAACGTGCACTGGAACCCTTCATACGGATGCGGACGATCCAATGGTACGATATCCAATGGTCGAAGAACACGGTGGATGTGAATCAAGAAATTGTCTTAAGTGGACGGTTTCATGTCGCCGAGGATTGGCCGAACGCGATGGTGAAGCCCGATTCCGCCTTCCTTAATTTGGCGATACCTACGCCAGTATTGGTGCGTACCGCCACCTATATCAATGGGGCTATCCTCAATAACTCGATGGCCTTGAAGCTGGGTGGCGATTATGACTTCAAGCTGGTGCTTAAAGGCCGTGTGCCAGGGCGTTATCACATCCATCCCATGATGAACTTGCGGGACATCGGCGTGATTGTGGGGCCAGGGATGTGGATAGACGTGCAAGGTGTGGCGGCAGATTTCAAGAACCCGGTCACGACCCTCGCTGGTGAAACTGTCGATTTGGAAACCTACGGCACGGCCAATGGCATCTTATGGCATTTGGTCTGGTTGGGAATAGCCGCTTTATGGTTGCTATGGTGGCTACGCCGTCCTATGTTTATACCTCGCTACAAACAAACCCTTGCCGGTGATGAAGACGCTTTAATTACGCCATTGGACCGTAAAATCGGCGGCTTCGGCATTATTGGCACATTGGTATTGATAACCGCCTCTTTCGTCCATGCCGACCAGAAATACCCAGAAAGTATCCCCTTGCAAACAGGCCGCGCCGAAATTGAGCCGCTGCCGATGAAACATGATGTTGCCGTCAAAATTAAACGGGCCACTTACAGGGTCGTCCAGCGTTCCTTGCAACTTACAATGGAAGTCACCAATAAGTCCGATAAGCCAGTCGAACTGGGCGAACTCAACTCGGCGACCTTGCGGTTTTTTAATCCGGCGTTGCAGCGTTTTGACAGCAATTATCCCAAAGAGCTTGCGGTTGAAAATGGCTTGGACGTACAGCCTAGCTCCGCCATTTCCCCTGGAGCAACGGCCACTCTTACTGTTAAAGCAACGGATGTCGCTTGGCACAACCAAAAACTGGCCAGCATAACCAAGGACACCGACAGCAATTTTGGGGCGATGTTGTTTTTCTATGACAACACAGGCGAACGCTATTTAGCCAGTATTTCTGCGCCAGTCATACCTGACTTCGGCACTAATTAATCAAACCCTAAAATAGAGGTGAATCATGTCAACCCAAACATCAGAAATAAAAGCCATTTTATCTACTAGCCCTAGCCCTTATTGGTATTTGCGCGATGGTTATAAATACTTACTTGCCCTTTTCGCGGTGTGTGCCATGTACGTCGGCATTCGGCTGTATCAGGGCGCTTATGCGATGGATACCGGATTGGATTCAACCATGCCGATATTTGATGTGTATTGGCGCAGGCTGTTTTATATAGAAATAACCTTTGAGGTTATTTTCGTAATTGCAGTCGCCAGCTACCTGTGGTTGACCCGCGACAAGCACATGCAAGCCTTGTCTATCCGCGAAGAAATCACCCGTTATTTTACTTTCATCATGTGGGGCGGGGTTTACGGCATGGCGGTGTATTGGGCGGGCAGTTATTTTGGGGAACAGGACAATGCCTGGCATCAGGCCGCCGTGCGTGACACGCCGTTCACTCCAAATCATATCGTGGTGTTTTACCTGGGCTTTCCGCTTTACACAATTTTGGGTATGGGGCTTTGGCTGTATGCACGAACAAGGCTGCCGTTGTACGAGAAAAAAATATCGGTGCCGTTGACTTTGGCGGTTGTCGGCCCATTCATGCTCTTGCCGTCAGTCGGTTACAACGAATGGGGGCATACCTTTTGGTTTAGGGAGGAACTCTTCGCCTCGCCCGTGCATTACGGTTTCGTGATTTCAGTCTGGTTCGCCTTGGCACTAGAAGGTACGATCCTACAAATCATCGCACGTATGTCGGTGTTGCTGGACAAATTTGCTCTGGAAAACCAGTAAGGTTGATTCTCTCATTCGGTGAGGGAATGGCTATCTTGAGACCGATTTTACGTTGAATGCCCGACCTTGTTATTACCTTACAAATTGTTAATAAGCGTCAAAGGAGAATAAGTGTCAATTCTATCAGCAATTCCAGAACGCCCAAATTTCAAAGAGTTGCTTGCAAAATATCCGCGTCGGGGCATTTTGTTGTTCAAGCTATTGGAGGACAGCAAAAATAATGGCTCTGCGTTAAATAAAGGGGTACAGGAAATGATCATTACGTATGTCTCTGCATTGAATGATCCAGATTCCGGTGGTTTAACCCTTGAGGGATTTGCATCTTATGTGGTTGTTGATGGGCAGGACATCAATCAATCGAATGCAAGCAAGAAAAAAACCTTAACACTTGGGAAATTAACGCCAATATTGACGTTTATAAAAAAACTGACGTTAACCCCAGGGCAGATTAATGATGCCGATGTTGAGCCAATTTTTGCCGCGGGTTGGAGTGAACGCGATGTACTCGACTTGGTCTGCTTATGTTCGGTTGTCAATTGTATTAACCGCCTCGCGCTGGGTGCCGGACTTAATCGAAGATTGAGTATAGGATGACGCAATCTTGTTGGATCAACATATCCAATTCAAGCACCCGTGAATAAAGAACTTATTTTGAGCAGTCAATTCATATAGATCAATCTTTTTAAGGAATAACGATGAAACTCGATAACAAAACCATCCTTGTAACTGGCTCTAATCGAGGCATCGGTAAAGCCCTAGTTGAAGCCTTACTTAAACATCCTGTCAGGAAAATATACGCGGCGGCAAGGCGACCTGAAGACCTGCCAGACTTCAACGATAGCCGGGTTGAACCCGTCAAATTGGATATAGGCGATCCAGTCCAAATCCAACAAGCTGTTGCCCAGGCCCAAGATGTGGATTTTTTAATAAACAATGCCGGGGTATTGTCTTACGCAAGCGTGGTATCGGGAGGAAGCGACTTACTTAAACTGGACATGGCGGTCAATTATTTTGGCACGTTGAACCTGTCCCGGAGCTTTGTTCCCGTACTCGAGGAACAGGGCGGGGGAACCATTGTCAACCTGCTTTCCGTCCTCAGTCTCGCCAGCATGGCAGGTGTCGCGGGCTATTGCGCATCTAAAGCGGCGCTGTTCTCGGCGACCCAAGCGATGCGGGCAGAATTAAAAGCAAAAAACATTTCGGTGCATGGCGTTTTTCCGGGGCCTATTGATACTGATATGGCCAAAGGATTGGAGTTGCTGAAAACGAGTGCATTGGTCACTGCTGAAAACATTGTTGCAGGCATTATTGCTGACCGGGAGGATATTTATCCAGACCCATATTCCTTACAAATAAGCGAAGTATGGGCGAAAGACCCCAAAGCATTGGAACGCCAGTTTGCGGCTAGTTGATATTGCGCCTTTTTACGGAGAAAATGATGTCTATTGATATGTACCAAGCTTCAATCCCTGTTTTTCTAAAAATGCTGGGCAACTTGTCAGCAATACTCGAAAAAGGCGATGCCCACGCAAAAGCTAATAACATTGACCAGTGGGTCTTCATAAATTACCGGTTGGCACCGGATATGTACCCTCTGAGCAAGCAAGTGCAAATAGCCACTGATATGGCTAAAGGATGCGCTGCCCGTTTGGCTGGATTGGAAGTACCAAACTATGAAGACAATGAATCCACGTTTGCCGACTTACAAGCGCGGATAGCCAAGACCATCGCTTTTGTCTAAAGCCTTAGCCCTGAGCAAATCAATAATAGCGAAGACCGACCCATCACTTTTAAGATACGCGGGATTGACAGAAATTTTATTGGATTGCCTTACCTACTTAATTTTGTGCTACCCAATCTTTATTTCCATATCACCACCACTTACGCAATCTTGCGCCATAACGGGGTTGAGCTAGGCAAACTGGATTATTTGGGCGGATTTTAAAATAGCTGGCGGCAGGTCATTTTAGGCATACTCTTGAGTGCGCCAGGGGAGTTAACTATGCCGAAAACATAAGGCTAAAAGCCATTTATATATTTCGGCATATTGCAATAACTTTGTCCCGCAGCCATTGATGGACAGGGTCTTTGTCACGCAAGGGATGCCAGATCATGCATAAGTCGTAGTCTGGCAGTTCTATAGGCACGGGAAAGATGGCAAGCGGTGCGATTTTGGTAAACTGTTCGGCAATCCGGTACGGGAGTGACAAGATCATATCGGTTTTGGCGACGATCAACGGCGCAGACAGAAAGTGCGGCACGATGAGCTTGATGCGCCTTTCCAAGCCCAGCTCGGCCAATTCTTGGTCGATGATGCCGACGTTGCTGCCCGTCCGTGAAATCAGCATGTGCGGGACAGCCACAAATTCTTCTAGGGAGGGTGGCTTGCTTATCAATGGATGATCTTGCCTGACCACGCACGCCATGCTGTCGCTAAACAGATACTGGCGGTGCAAATGGGCAGGCGGGTTCAACACCGATTCAAAACCCAGCACCACATCAAGGCTGCCGTTTTCCAATGGCGTGACCGGAAATGAGGTTTCGGTGCGCTTGACATGTAGGTCGATGCCGGGCGCAATTTTTTCGATAAGGCCTGACAACTCGGGCATTAACAGGAATTCAATGTAATCAGTGGCGGCAAGCACAAAACGTCGCTGGCTGGTTGCCGCTTCAAATTCCAACGGTGGTTGGATGAGCCGTTCGGTATCTGCCAATAACGCCCTGACCGGATCGATCAAGGCCAACGCCCGTTCCGTCGGCTTCATGCCGGAAGGTGTTTTTACCAGCAACGGATCATCCAGTTGCTGCCTGAGCTTGTGCAAGGTATGGCTCATCGCCGATTGGGTGATGAACATCTGCTCCGCTGCACGGGTGACGTTCAACTCCCGCATCAGCACGTCGAAGGCCACTAAAAGGTTGAGGTCAAAGGTTCTTAAATTGGACATACCACGGCTTATCAGAATGTTTCGGTAAGACTTACAGTGCTATGGTAGCCGAAAACCCGATGGATACCGCTATGAATCACTTAAATGATGCCATGAATTTATAACATTTCACAAACGCACAGCGATTCTCTAAGTTATTAGCAAGCGAGCCGAAGGGGTTAAATTTTGTCCCTCCCTCTTGAGGTATTTAGCCTTAAGGCACGCGCTTTTAAATTCACGCTCATTATTCGTTTAGGAGACTCACGATGTCAGCCAATCTTTCAACCCGAACTTTTCGGCCTTATACCGGGGAAAAGGCGCGGATCGCCCGCGCTTACGATTATCTTGTCCTGGTACTGGCTTTATTTCTCTTTATTGGTTCATTTCACCTGCATTTTGCCCTTACTGTTGGCGACTGGGATTTCTGGGTGGACTGGAAGGACAGGCAATGGTGGCCAGCGGTCACGCCCCTTATCGGCATTACCTTTCCGGCGGCAGTGCAAGCCGTGTTGTGGACTAATTTCCGCCTGCCTTTAGGTGCAACCTTGTGTGTTGCCTGTTTGTCGATAGGCACCTGGATTGCCCGAATCTTTGCGTACCACATGTGGAATTATTTCCCCATCAACATGGTGCTGCCATC
>DLHW01000002.1:44914-122599 GCA_002483425.1 Methylococcaceae bacterium UBA7658 | reverse complement strand
GTCTCCTGATAGTCTAGAGCCAAATTTAATCGGAATAAAAATAGCGCTTTCGTTAGAACAGCTGTGAGTAAGGTTTCGTGTCTCGATGCAAAGCGCGCGAATCCAGCAATTTAATCACTATTTCGTTGCGATTTTGCAGCGACAAGCGCGTGAGGATTTTGTGGACATGGTCTTTTACGGTCGATAATCGGATACTTAGCTTTTTCCCGATCTGCTCGTTGCTTAAACCCTGTGTGACACACAAACAGACCTGTTGCTGCACCGGGGATAATCCGCTGTCTTTTAACGCCCGCATGACCACGAGATCTTGCGGTTCTTGGTGCTGAATCGTAATGCCGATTAACTTACCCGGCTCCCGGTTTAATTTATTCAACCAGTAAGCGCTAAATACAAACCTACCGCGCGGATTAGTAAGCGTAAATGACGGCGGCATGGCGGGTTGGCCTCTGAATATGCCGTCGAGGTTCCGGCACAAGTTAACTAGCGCTGGCGGTAAGCGAAGTTTATATCGCTCGCCGCCCTTAAAACATTGTAACTGGGTCGCCAGCGTCAATAAACGCTCGGCATCCTGACCTAGATAGACGATTTCCCCTTGGGTATTGGCAATCAACAAGCTAGTTAAACCGCCATCGGCGTAGCTTATCTCGGCATCGGGGCGCTTTTGCAGCGCATGGTTTAGGTACGGGGATAATTGGGCGCCTAGTTTTTGTTCTTTTTTATTAAACGGCTTATCGGAAATCGGCCGACAAAGCCAAAGTACTTCGACTATTTTCCGGTTAAGATAAATAGGCACCAAGACATAATAATGCTGTTCACAAGGTTTTAATACCAAATGATAAAAATCATTTCGGCAAAATTTATCGGCGTAGAATATTTCTTCGGTAAGAATATGGTTAATCTTGAATACTTGATTAAATAGACGTACACGCTCAGAAGTATAAATTAAGGAAGCAATTCTCCTTGCACTGCTAATTATATCAGGCAAAAATAGATTGATAATGACTTCAACCGGTACGCCGTTTTCATCCAAACGAGTCAGCAAGTTATTATTTGAAGGAATCACATCCCGCACAGCATCGAGAAACTCCGGAATCACGGTATCTTTCCCCAGCCCCAAACAACACAGTTGACGAAGATACGCCATCGATTTGCTGTGTTTCATAGCCACCTCTTTTTTTGGCTTATCGATTTCTCCTTATTTCACAATATTCCTTTTAATAAAAGGATTTAACAAACTTTTACCTGGCAGTCAAACTAATTACATTGTTTAAATAATACTGTTTTTAAACTTACGTTACATTTCCGGCTAGCCTACTTTAATACAACTGAAACCCTTTCAAATCTGTATTAATGTTTACAAAGCTTCCAACTGAGCAAAATTCAACATCAACCATTTCACCCCCGCTTGCTTGAAATTGATTTGCGCCCGTTCTTGTGCGCCTTCACCTTCAAGTTGCAAGATCACGCCTTCGCCAAACTTGGTATGGCCAACGCGCTGGCCGAGCTTAAATCGCCGTTCGTTGGCTGAACCCATTGCTATTTTTGGCTTTTCTATAGCAAGCGGCCTGTTGATATGGCCGCGCATCCTGACTTCTTGGATGAGTTCCACCGGGATTTCCCGCAAAAAACGCGACGGCCTGGAATAGCTCTCCTTGCCGTAAATCCGTCTGGATTCAGCGTAGGTCAAATACAATTGTTTCATGGCGCGAGTCATCCCGACATAACAAAGCCGCCTCTCTTCTTCTAATCTGGCAATATCGTCCGACGACTGCTGCGAAGGGAACAGGCCCTCCTCCATCCCCGCCAAAAACACCAACTTGAATTCCAAGCCTTTGGCGGAATGTAAGGTCATCAGTTGGACACAATCGTCGAATTCATCACCTTGCATTTCCCCGGCTTCCAAGGCGGCATGAGCAAGAAATAAATCCAACTCGCTCAGAAAAGCTTCATTGTCTTGCTCGGCATCGAAAAGGCGGGCGGCGTTGACCAACTCTTCCAGGTTTTCCAGCTTTTCTTCGCCGCGATCGCCTTTTTCGGTTTTATAAAGAGCTGCCAGTCCGCTATGCTCATTCACTAACTGGACTTTTTCGAACAAGGCTAGCTCTTCCGTTTGCGACGCTAAATTGTCTATTAACTGCAAAAACCCGGTCAGCGCATGTTTACTGCGCGGGCCTAAACGATTGAGCTCAATCAATTCTAACGACGCCGACCATAACGAGATTTCCCGGTCCTTGGCGATCAGCCTGATATCATCTACGGCTTTCGCCCCCAATCCTCGCGCAGGCGTATTAACCACTCGTTCAAATGAAGGATCGTCATGACGGTTCGCCAGCAGCCGCAAATAAGCTAGGGCGTTTTTAATTTCCGCCCGTTCAAAAAACCGTAAGCCACCGTATACCCGGTAAGGCGTTCCGGTTGCCATCAATTTTTCTTCAAACAGCCGGGATTGGGCATTAGACCGGTACAAAATCGCAACATCGTTACGAGAACCGCCCTCATTGACCCAAGCTTTGATCCTATCCACCACGAAATAAGCTTCATCCAATTCGTTGAAAGCGGCGTACAGCGAAATTAACTCTCCTTCGCCTGCGTCTGTCCACAATTCTTTGCCCATACGAGCTTCGTTCATGCTGATGACTTTGTTAGCGGCATTCAAAATATTACCGGTCGAACGGTAGTTCTGTTCCAGTTTAATTACCTGATGATTCGGGTAATGTTTCTGAAAACTAAAGATATTCTCCATTCTTGCGCCGCGCCAGCCGTAGATCGACTGATCGTCATCGCCCACCACAAATAAATTATCTTTGCCTTCGGTTAAGAGCCGTAACCATGCATACTGAATGGTGTTGGTGTCCTGAAACTCATCCACATGCACTTGCAAAAACCGGCGCTGGTAAAATGCGAGCAAATCGGAATTATCCCGTAATAATTCGTGCGCGCGCAGCAGTAATTCGGCAAAATCGACCAGTCCGCTCCGGTCGCAAAGCTCTTCGTAAGCCTTATAAACCGCCAGCATTTGCCGTTGAAAAAAATCGCCGGTTTCCAGTTGATGCCGCGCCCGCTTACCTTCATCTTTCTGGGCATTGATATACCATTGGATTTGTTTGGGCGGCCACTTGCCTTCATCGAGATTCAGGGCGCCGGCCAGCCGTTTAATGACCCGCAGCTGGTCGGCGGAATCCATCACTTGGAACGTTTCCGGCAATTTAGCTTCTTTGGCGTGACGCCTCAGTAGACGATGAGCTAACCCGTGAAAAGTGCCGATCCACATGGTATGAGTTGACAAACCCAGCAGATCCTCGATACGGTTGCGCATTTCCCGCGCCGCCTTATTGGTAAAAGTAACCGCCAAAATACTGTGCGGCGAAAGTCCGCCAACTTGTATTTGCCATGCAATACGGTGTACCAGCACTCTGGTTTTCCCGCTACCGGCGCCGGCAAGCACCAATAAGGCCCGGTCCGGAGCGGTCACGGCTAAACGCTGGGGGTCGTTTAATGGATAGATGATTCGGGTAATATCCATGATAGTGCTTGCACTTTTTTTGAA
This sequence comes from Methylococcaceae bacterium UBA7658, assembly GCA_002483425.1. Lineage (GTDB taxonomy): Bacteria > Pseudomonadota > Gammaproteobacteria > Methylococcales > Methylomonadaceae > Methyloglobulus. The sequence continues at coordinate 119,052 of DLHW01000002.1, read as the reverse complement.
GCTGTGTATATTTCGTAAAGTTCTGGCGACAGAATAACAATCGCTCTATATCATAATAACAAATAGGCCAAGAGGAGAAACGAAGATGAGTTTTGATTTTAAACGCATGATGAAATTCGAACACAATGTAGGCGAAAAAGAAAAAAAATACCGTTTGTACGGCGGCGCGGCGCTTTTAGTAATCTCAATCTTTACCGCACAAATCTTATTGTTACTCGTTGGGTTAATTATGGTTGCGACCGGCTATTCAGGCTGGTGCCCGGTTTATTCCGGTCTTAATAAAAGCACGTTAACTCCCAGCTAAATACTGGCAAGTAGCTTATTTTAATAAAACTACAAGGACGTAGTTTTAAGGACCTAGCTCAATCTTCCTTCCGGAAATCCCCTTCTAAGACGTCCTTATCTCTGAAGCTTCGCTGAGTAAAAACGTTGCCTTGAATCATTTGATTTTCGATAACGTAACGAGCGATTTTTCGCCTTAGTTGAGGAATCAAACACACAAACCCGAGCATATCGGTAATAAAACCCGGTGTTAGCAATAATGCCCCGCCAACGAGTATAATCGGCCCTTCAACGATTTCGTATGCAGGAATCTCGCCTTGCGCGAGGCTGGCGCGAAACCTTTGTAATGTTGCAAACCCCTGTTGCCGGAGCAACCACGCGCCTAATACAGCGGTAAAAACCACCATAAAAATGGTTGGCAACGCTCCGATCAGGCCGCCAACTTTAAGCAGCAGATAAATTTCAACAAAAGGAATAATCAACACCAGAAAAAAAATACTTTGGAAACTTTTCATATCTCTCTTACACTCAAAGTTATTGTTACAATATAGGGCTTATTCTCTGTATTACCTAGCACAAATTCGATTAATACCTTTTCCGGTCCGCCGCTCATACTTCTTTCAATGGCATCACTTCTTATCACGCTTTGCACCTGCCCAGACCAAGCATCTTCTGAAAAAATAGCCCGTTTGCTCATCGAAAGCAAACTGGCTGCGTGCGTGAATATCTTGCCGGAAATCAGATCGATTTATCGATGGAAGGGCGCCGTCGAATCCGTCCGAGAGCTATTGCTGATTATCAAAGCGCCGGCGTCTAACTACCCGGCGATTGAAACCGCTATCCGTAACCATCACCCTTACGAAATTCCCGAAATTATCGCTTTTCCAATAGAACACGGCTTATCTGAGTACATTAACTGGATAAATACAGGTCACGAATGAACATCATTTTTCTTTTTCTGCTGGCCCTATTCAGCCCAATAGCCTCTGCCGTTGACGCCGGCAGTTTGTTACCGCCCGATCAGGCATTTCAAGCCATCGCTCAAGCAGGCAGCCGCACTGAAATCAAGGTAAATTGGTCGATTGCCGAAGGTTACAGCTTATACCGGAAAAACATGCGTTTCGAATTTGCATCGCCTGACATCAAATTAGGCAATCCGGTGTTTCCGGCCGGCAAAATAAAACATGACGAACTATTAGGCGATATCGAACATTACCGGAAAGCACTCAAGATTAATCTTCCGGTCAATGTCAACAATGACTTGACTTCCGCGACGTTGGCGATTCGTTATCAGGGCTGCGCCGACATCGGCGTATGTTATCCGCCGCAGACCAAAACCTTTAACGTTCAATTGCCACCTGTTGCATCTTTTGTTTCCGCAAATGTTTCGCCGCTCGATAACCTTGTGAAAGGCTTGTCCGGCTTAAAAACCAATCTAAAACAGGACGAGTTATTACCCCCCGAGCAAGCGTTTCAGTTCACTGCCGATATTAAAGACCCGAATACCCTTCACGTCAGTTGGCTGGCGGCGGAAGGCTACTATCTTTACCGGGAAAAATTTAAACTCGAACTCATTGAAGCGGATAAGGTGAAAATTGGGGCTTACGAGCTCCCGCACGGAACGCCTAAAGAAGACGAAGCCTTTGGACACGTCGAAATTTTTCATGGCGAGGTCAGCCTGGATATCCCCTTGCTTCGCAGCGACCTGCAAGAACATAAGATATCCTTGACAGCGGCTTACCAAGGCTGCGCCGACCGCGGCGTATGTTATCCGCCGATGACCAAATCAGTGGAACTCGTCTTGCCCAAAGCCGTTACCTTATCGGTATCGGCGACCGATAGCCAATCGCAGCCTCGTCTTTCCGAGCAAGATCAATTTGCCGCGCATTTGCAAAATAAAGGGCTGCTAATGCAACTTTTTATTTTCTTTAATGCCGGTGTTTTACTGGCGTTTACACCTTGTATTTTTCCAATGATCCCCATCTTATCGGGAATCATTGTCGGTAAAGGCCATGATATCGGCACGAAACGAGCCTTTTTATTGTCGTTAAGCTACGTGGTTGCGTCGGCAATGACTTATACCGTCTTCGGCGTATTGGCGGCTTTGTTCGGCAGCAATTTGCAGGCAACTTTCCAGCAGCCCTGGATTATCGGGCTGTTTAGTACGGTTTTCATCCTGTTATCGTTGTCGATGTTCGGTTTTTATAATTTAGATTTACCCGATTTTATCCGCGCCAAACTGCATAACTCTAGCGACAAACACCGGGACGGTTCCATGACAGGTGCTGCGATCATGGGCGCCTTATCGTCTTTAATCGTCGGGCCTTGCGTCGCCGCCCCCTTAATCGGCGCGTTGATCTATATCGGCCAAACCGGAGACATCCTCTTAGGCGGTAGCGCCTTATTCATGATGGGCATGGGCATGGGGACGCCTTTATTGCTAGTTGGCGCTTCGGCCGGTAAATTATTGCCGAAAGCCGGATCCTGGCTGAACGCCACGAAATCCGTATTCGGCGTCATTATGCTCGCTGTGTCGGTCTGGATGCTCTCCAGGATTCTGCCGCCCGAAATCACCATGCTGCTTTGGGCCTTATTATTGATTCTGCCAGCGATTTACCTCAACGCCATCGATCCTTTGCCGGAACACAGTTCGGGCTGGCGCAAACTCTGGAAAGGCGTCGGCATCATAATGTTAGCTTACGGTTTATTACTGCTGATCGGTTTTAGCATAGGCAATAACAATCCATTAAAACCGTTACAAGGGTTCGGAATTGCCAGTGCTAAAACAACCGGCATCCAGTTCGAACGGATTGCTTCATTACAAGAATTGAAACTTAAAATAGAGCAAGCCAAGGCCAGCAACCGGCCAGTCATGCTAGATTTTTACGCGGACTGGTGTATCTCCTGCAAAGAAATGGAGTCTTATACGTTTACCGACCCGGCAGTTAAGCAATCGTTGACCAATTTTGTGGTTCTGCAAGCGGATGTCACGCAAAACTCGGACGATGACAAAGCATTATTGGCAAAATTCAACTTAATCGGTCCGCCCGCCATCTTATTCTTTAACGGCAGCCTGGAGGATGACCGCTCTTTACGCGTGGTCGGCTTTCAAGACGCCAAAACTTTTCTCAACACCTTAAGCCAAGTGAAATCATGAAACGCTCTTCATTATTGGTTACTGTCGCAACTCTCGCTTTCATCGGCGGACTCAGCGTTCGCTGGCTTATTTCGGCGCCGGAGGGTTTGAGCGGAAAATCCACTTTCAAACCCTTACCCGAAATCATTCTGAATGATACGGCCGGCCGGCAACATAACATCAAAGAATGGCAAGGCAAAGTCTTGGTTCTTAACTTCTGGGCCACTTGGTGTCCGCCATGTTTAAAAGAAATGCCGGTATTTCAAGCTATGCAAAACGAATATTCGCAACAAGGACTGCAATTTATCGGCATCGCCATCGACGAAACTGGCCCGGTAAAAACTTTCCTCGCTCAAAACCAGATCAGCTACCCTGTCCTGCTCGCACAAGACGAAGGCGCTAAAATAGCCCACGAGCTGGGCAACGTATTCAATACCGTTCCATTTACCGTTGTTGTTAACCGCCAAGGCCAAGTCGTCAAATCTCACATGGGCGAATTGGACCGGGAGGATTTACTGGAAATCGTTAAGCCGTTGTTTTAAAAAACTCGACCCTAACTTGTTGCAAGATAGCCGAAAAATAACAACAGCGGGCAATAGAGTTCATTAATAATCTTTGATTTTAAACCATACCTTCAGTGCCTTGATTTGAACAATGCCTCTTTATAAAAAAACTATCTAATAGTTTTGGTCACTACCGGCAGGTTCTTCTATAATTAAACAGCATCATTATAAAGTGTGTTGCCGGCCGGATTTAACACGCCTCGGTAGGGAAAACTTCTACGCCGGAGCCAATAAAAAGGTATCGGCTAGGGGCGTAACTAAGACTATAAAATACTAACAATCAACCGTCGATGAAATGTTTTTTACACATCGGTACTGAAAAAACAGCAACCACAACACTGCAAAATTTTCTGAATTTAAACCGGGAAAACTTATTAAGCCAAGGCTATTTGTATACTAAAAGCGCCGGACCCATTAACAACCGGTTAGTACCGTTATTAGCTTATAATTGTAATAGCCGGGATGATTTAACTAAAACCTTAGGTATAATAACTAGCGATGATCTTAAGCTGCATCAAGACAACGTGTTTAACCAACTCAGCAAAGAACTTAATGCTTATTTCAAGCCGTCCGGTTCAGGCATAAACACAGTCGTATTTTCATCCGAGCATATTCAATCAAGACTTAGAAAAATTGAAGACATCCAGCGCTTAAAAGAAGTTCTCAATCAATTGGGATTAACGGATATCTCTGTTGTTGTTTACTTGCGTAATCCGCCGGAAATTGCTAATTCGCTATATTCAACAGCCATCAAGGGCGGTAGCGTGGATTGCCTGCCGCCGCCGCCGACAGATTTTTATTACCGGAATGTTTGCCACCATCAAAATACTTTGGAGAAATATAGCGCGGTTTTTGGCGATTCGGCTGTGATACCTCGCATTTTTCATCAGGATGAGTTTAAGAACGGCTCGATCATTAGCGATTTTACCGATGTAATCGGCATCGCGGACCACCGTGATTACATTATTCCGGACAATAAAAACGAGAGCCTATCCATAACGGGCATAGAACTATTGCGGCGAATTAATAAGAGCGTGCCTAAATTTATCGAGAATAAACCGAATAGCGTACGAGCAAATTTAACCCATTATTTTGAAAAACATTTTTCAGATGGAAAATATGTCATGCCAAGAGACTTATATGAACGCTACGATGAAGCGTTTAAAGAATCAAACGAATGGGTAAGGAACAAGTACTTTCCTAATAAACAAACCTTATTTCCTTATAAGGAGTACCCATGCGAGACAAAATGTAATCTTTCTGACGAACAGCTTGAAAGCCTAGCTAATTTTATTTCAGATATCTGGAAAGATAAGCATAATCAGACACCTAGTTTGACTAAAACTTAAAGTTGCAATCATTTTTCTAATTGAGAACCTTATAATTGATTTCTTCGACAATACGAGTGCCTAACGATTGATTTCGTTTTAGAGCACCCTGACTCTGAAGGACATAAATGCCAGTCGAACCCATTTCCAGCCTTCCGGTCATGTATAGAATCGGCTCGTTCGGAGGTTCCTTAAGATAAAGCAAGCGCCATGTAAACGCTTATTTTCTGAATGCTGATAACCCTTCAGTCTAAAAATATTTTTTTAAACCGTCCACCGTCCCGCGTCTTTTCATAAGAATAGCTTAAGACTTACGTCTTAAGCTTTACACAAAATAGAGAAAAGTGCGCTATATTATTAATTAAAATTAAATTTCGATTTTACTCTTTCAGTTGAATGACTAATAATTACAGTACTGACTTAGCGTCAAGTCCTTTTAATACCACCTTTAGGGTATGGAAAGCCTTGTTTCTGCGCGAAGCTGTAACCCGAATTACAGCTAGCCGGGCAGCTTGGATTTGGCTTTTTATCGAACCCGCCGTACACATCGGCTTAATGATGTTTATCTTTACCGTCGTTCGCGTTAGAGTCATTAGCGGCATAGAAACAGGGATTTGGTTACTGATAGGCATGTTGGCTATTTTCACTTACAAGCGCACCGCAACGCAGACCACGAACGCCATCAGTTCTAACCGGTCCTTGTTTGCGTATCGTCAAGTTAAACCCGTGGACACCGTTCTTACTCGAGGTTATCTTGAAGGGTATTTAATGTTACTCGTTTCTCTACTGACTTACAGCACCACTTTCCTGCTCGGATTCGGCATGATCCCGTACGATCCTTTAGTCTTAGTCGCCTCATTTGCAGGACTTTGGTTAACGGGTTTGGGATTTGGTCTGATCGCTTCGGTACTGACGGATTTAATTCCGGAACTTGGTAAAATAATAAGCATGTTGAATTCTCCTATCTATTTAATATCGGGCGTCGTTTTTCCAATCGCGTCTATTCCTGACCCGTATCGCAGTTGGCTGATGATAAATCCTTTAGTACACGGCATTGAATCTGCACGGAGCGCTATCTCGCCTTATTACCACCCGTTATCCGGCTTAGACCTGGGTTATTTATTTGAATGCGCCTTCGGCTTTGTTTTTCTGGGTTTGGCGCTACACAAACGTTTTGCAGTCACCTTGGCAATGAAATGATTATAGTTAACGATGTTTATAAGCGTTATCACACTCATCATGGGCCAGGAAGATGGGTGTTAAACGGTGTAAATCTTACCTTTCCTACCAATGTCAATGTAGGACTTGTGGGCAGAAACGGCTCGGGTAAATCTACCTTGTTACGGCTAGTAGGCGGAATCGATCAGCCTAATAAAGGCACGATCCAACGGCTATCCCGCGTATCGTGGCCCATGGGTTTTGGGGGCGGTCTGCAAAGTTCTCTTACTGGACGGCAAAATGCTAAATTCGTCTGCCGGATACACGGTCACGAAACCGATATTGCCGATAGAATCAAATACATTCAAAGTTTTGCCGAACTAGGCGATTCTTTCGATGAACCGGTCAATACGTATTCTTCAGGTATGCGATCCCGGTTACAATTCGCCCTTTCATTGGCTTTCGACTTTGACGTCTACATTTCCGATGAAGTGACCGCTGCAGGCGATGTCGCCTTTAAAAATAAGGCGGCGTCCGCGCTAAAAAAAATCGCCGACCATGCCAGTATTATCATGGTCTCGCACGGTGAAGGCACACTTAAACAATTCTGTTCGGCGGGTATTTGGCTGCACAATGGCAAAGCGCACTGGTTCGACGACATAAACGACGCGCTAAAAGCATATAAGGGAAGCATTCCAAAATGATAGAAATAATTCAGCAAAATCCAACCATTCAATTCATTAAAAACCATTCGATAGTAACTTGCGCGTTGATTGCCTGCTTTTTGGCGATGGTGTATTGGGGGCTAATCGCTTCTGACCGGTATATTTCCGAAGCTCATGTCATTATTCAGAACACAGACTTAGTAGGTACGGAAAGCTTTGATTTTAGCTCACTGATTAGCGATTCGGGCGCGAAAAACAGCCCCGATCAATTGCTTTTACGCGATTATTTGCTGTCGCTGGACATGTTGAAAAAGCTGGATAAAGATCTGGACTTACGCAGCCATTACAGTGACTCGTCGAAAGATATTTTTTCGCGAATGTGGTTAAAAGATGACACCTTAGAAGAGTTTTATGAGTATTACTTAACCCGCGTCGCCATTGAATTCGACGACTATTCCGGCATTTTAGTGATCAAAGCGCAAGCATTTAGTCCTAAAATAGCCCACGACATAGCGGCTATTCTCGTTCAAGAAGGCGAACTATTTATGAATACCATGGCCAAAAGCCTAGCCGAGGAACAAGTTCGCTTTCTTGAAAACGAACTGGTTACTCTGACCGACAGCACCATGGACGCCCGGCAAAAAGTACTCAATTTTCAAAATAAATACGGTTTGGTTTCGCCGCAAAGCACAGTGGAAAATGTCAGCACTATTGTCAATAAAATGGAAGCCGAGCTCAGTCAATTACAAACGAAACGCGCCGCCATGCTGAGCTATTTGATGCCGAAAAGCCCGAATATAAACGAACTCAACATTCAAATAAACGCGATTGAAAAGCAATTAGCTAAAGAAAAAGATAAATTAACGTCGCCGAATAAGAACACCCTTAACCGCACCATTGAGGAATACCAGCGCCTTCAAATGAATGCAGAATTCGCTCAAGAAATTTATAAGACTGCGCTTATAAGCCTCGAAAAAGGCCGTTTCGAGGCTTCCAGAACCTTAAAAAAAATGTCGATTCTGCAAAAACCTAACTTGCCCGAATATCCGCTCGAACCTAGCAGGCTTTACAATACAGCTGTCTTTGTCATTATAACGCTGTTAGTGTCGGGCATCGTCAATTTACTGCTGGCGATTATCCGCGATCATCAAGATTAAACTCATGAAATCGAAGCGGATTGATCGCATTATTCCATCACAACCGGAACACTTTCTCTCATCTGCTCGGCTCCGGGGAAGTTACAATTTAACAAGAGTGTATAAAAATCATGTCCTTATTTAAAATGTATAGAATTTTTTTACCGATTCTTTTTTTACTGGTTTTTTATTATTCAACCGGACACGCAGTTACCACGGACGCCCTAGGACTTGGCCAAGCACTAGGATTAACGCCGCCAGACACGCTAACTCCGACCATAACCCCGGCAACGCCCGCTGTACCATCTATTCCGGCCACTTCAGCTCCAGTTCCGGAAAATACAGTACAACCGCCGCAATTTTTCGATTATTCGCAGAATCTCAAAAGCGATGTCTTCGGCGCTAACCTTTTCACTGGCGCTTTTGCGCACGACGGCGCCGCTCAATTTAACCAAGACTACGCCATCAATATCGGCGACAACATCAATGTCCGCTTTTGGGGCGCATTCGAATACGACGCACAGTTAACCGTTGATCCTAAAGGTAATATTTTTATTCCACACGTCGGTCCGTTGCGTGTTTTAGGCGTCCGCAACAAAGATCTTCAAGGTGTGGTTAATTCGGCCGTCAGCAAAGTGTTTCGGGCCAACGTTTTCAGCTACGCCAGTCTCGCAGCCGCCCAGCCTGTACGGGTTTTAGTCGGCGGCTTTGTCAACCGGCCCGGACTGTACGGCGGAACGAGTATGGACAGCTTATTGCATTATCTCGACCAGGCCGGTGGAATTGATACCGAGAGAGGATCGTTTCTTAATGTGCAGGTAAAACGCGGCAACCGGATTCGAACGACGATTGATCTATATCGTTTTATATTGGACGGACACATGCCTTTAACCCAACTAGCTGACGGCGATGTTATTTTCGTTTCTCCCCGCGCTAATACCGTTAAAGTCAGCGGTCTTGCCGCCAATGCCAAACGATTTGAGTATTCCGACCGTGGTCAAACCGTCGCCGACATTGCAAGAATTGCAAAACCAACCGCTTCCGCAACGCATGTAAGAGTAGTTCGTAACACCGGCACCACTAAAAACGTTGAATATTACCCTATCGAAACCGCAGATACGATAGCTCTTGAGAACGGCGATGAACTTGAATTTACAGCGGACAAAAAGCCAGGCACTATTACAGTCAGAGTGGAAGGCGAACACTTAAGCGCGCAAGAATATGTCCTGCCTTACGGTTCCCGGATGGGCAAACTGTTACAGCAAATTCAATTCACCGATATTTCGGACATGAAAAGCTTGCAGCTATTCCGGCAATCCGTAAAAGAACGCCAGAAAGTCATGCTGGAAGACGCATTGAAAAAATTGGAAGTGAGTGTGCTTACCGCACGCTCGGGTACCGCTGAAGAAGCCGCGCTTCGTAAGACCGAAGCAGACTTAATGATGCAGTGGGTCGAACGGGCAAAAACGATTGAACCGTCCGGGCAAGTGATGATTTCGGAAGGCGACAATATTAATAATTTATTGTTAGAGAATGGCGATATTATTAAAGTGCCCGCTATCGATAATTTAGTTCTTGTCAGCGGTGAAGTGTTGTTCCCGAATAGTTATGCCATCAATGCCGAAAAAACCGTCGAAGATTATATCAGCGCCGCTGGAGGGTATTCGCAAGATGCCGATACGTCGCGTATTATTATCGCCCATATGGACGGCAGGTTTGAAGATACCGAGGAAAGCTCCGGTCTATTCGACGACGATCCTGTTATTCGTCCGGGCGATGAAATTATGGTTCTGCCGCAAGTCGATGAAAAATACCGCCAAATGTTCAAAGAAGTGGCGACTATGCTTTATCAAATGGCATTGGGCGCTAGAGTGATACTTAGATAAATTCCGCCGCGTTTAAATCGGCGTTCTACCAGCTTCAACGTACGCCGGTTTAGTTTAAGTTTGTAAAGCGGCAAAAATTTTCGAACTCTTATATACCTAAGGAAGGTATCAGAAGTTTTTGGATATTTTTGCCGTTTTTCTAATAAAAGCACCTGCTATTTCCGGCCAGTAAGAATTTTTCAATGCCGGACAAATTATCTTGCCCCGTTCTAGCGGACACTCGGTTAATAGGGTTACCTCTAACCCCGAAGTCAATGATGAAAAGCAGAAACAGCAACACGATCTGTCCGCAACCACCACCACACCGCCCAGTTTTAAGAAACTCGAAAATCGAGAGAGCATCCCTAGGCGCGCAAAATTGGGGGTTGGCAAAGGTAATAATTTATGCCTGAGAAAAACGCCGGTAAACAGGCAATCTTTATGAAGACCAAAAGCTTAGAGCAAGCCGAAACGACCGGGGACTGCTCACATTTAAGCCAAATCAACATGTCGGCTAAGCTCAGTATGGACAAATAATTGCCAACAAGCCGTTCATCAGACTAGACGGTTTTCTCCTACGTAATTTGAAATTTTACAGAATTGGTTTCGATGCTTGATGGAAAAATAGCGGAAAAAACACTCGCTATTGTTCCAATAAACGACAGATCGGTATCTCTCGAGATAGTTTAAGATTTAGATGTTTCCCTGTTTATTGAATTAAATCCATTGAAACAATGGCTTTACAGAAAGCCACTCAATCTGAATTATTTAGGTGCTTAGAATGTAAGCTATTGATTTAATGGGGTGAACGACGGGGCTCGAACCCGCGACAACAGGAATCACAATCCTGCACTCTACCAACTGAGCTACGCTCACCATAGGGAATGGAACGATAAGGGATGGCACGCTTGGCAGGACTCGAACCTGCGACCCTCGGCTTAGAAGGCCGATGCTCTATCCAGCTGAGCTACGGGCGCGTGCGATTTGAAGAGCAGCCGTGAGGAACGGCTCCAGGTGGTGGATTGGCCTGCCTGGAGGGACTCGAACCCCCGACCCGCGGCTTANNCGACATCCTGCTCCCAAAGCAGGCGCGCTACCAGACTGCGCTATACCCCGACGATTTCTTAGAAGTGACTTGTGGTTTTGCCAACCGCCCTTAAAGAGCTGCGTATAATAACGATGGCGGTTCTAATCGTCAATGGTTTTTTATTAAATATCTTTACAGTCTTGCCTTAACCGTTTCATAGATACTGTTCACGCATCCGTCAATGCCGGCAATAGCCGCTTCGAGTTCGGCAACTTTGGCTTCTGCGAACGCTTGGTCCTTCAAACTACGGACATTGATGTAAACATTCAACGAGGAACTTTTCAGACCGCCGTAAGCGGACATCACTGCCGCACCGGCATCGCTGACAACGCCGGGGCTGCCCTTCTCTGCTGCTATCCGGCTGAGTTCGATTATTTTCAGGCAGGCATGAACGCATTGCAAAGGCACTTCGGTGGCGTCTTTTAAAACCTCCTGGATCGCTTCGCTTCGCAATGCTTTTTCTCCATCCGTTTCTTTAGGTAGGGCGTATTTGGACATCAACCGATTGAATACATCAATGTCAGCTTTGATGAGTTCCGTCAATTCGGCGCGCAGGCTTTCCGCACTTTCCAGCACTTCTTGTAATTCTGCTTCGACTTCAGCGAATTTCGGTTTGCCTATGGTTATCCTACAGACCATGCTGACTAAGGCAGCGCCTTGTGCGCCCATTAAAGCGGCGGCACTCCCGCCCCCAGGTGTGGCTGATTTACTGGCTAGTTCGTCTAGGAAGGTTTGGATGGATTTTTCTTTGATTTCAGTCATTATTTGAAGAAATTATACGTTACTCGATTATCAGATATTGATTATCGTAAAATTCTATGTTTTTTAATTTAAAAAAATCATGAGCTTATTCACGCCGCCAAGTTGTCGTGCCGTCGGGCTTATCTTCGAGAATAACGCCATGTTGCTTTAGTTCATCACGGATTTGATCGGCCAAAGTCCAATTTTTATCTTTTTTTGCATTAATGCGCTTTTGAATGAGCAGATCAACAACAACTTCAGGTTTGGCCACTGTAATAGATGGCATACCAACGGCTTCTTGAGAAGGAATACTCTCGACTTCAATTATCTGTAGTCCTTGTAAAAAATCATCTGGATCATCGGCTTTTAAAATTCCTAGCAAATCTCCCAATCCTTTAAGAGATGCCGCCAAGTTACTGGCTGTTACTGTATCGTTAACCTCTTTAGCCTTATTAAGACTTTTAGCCAGCTCTAATAATACGGACACGGCCATCCGAGTATTGAAATCATCATCCATCGCTAAAGTAAATTTTTCTTGGTACTCAGGAATAATTTCAGCATGTGTATATCTAACATTACGGAGTGCTATATAACATCGGTTCAGCATATCAACCGCTTCTATAAGATGCTTATCTGAATAATTTAAAGGGCTGCGGTAATGGCTGGAAAGAATAAACATTCGAATAATTTCACCAGCATTATCGCCGTAGCGATTTCGTAAATGATTTAACACCTCCCGCACGGTAAAAAAATTCCCCAACGACTTGGACATCTTTTCATTGTCTACACGCACAAACCCGTTGTGCATCCAAACATTGACGAAGGTTTCCCCTGTTGCGCCTTCGGACTGGGCGATCTCGTTTTCGTGGTGCGGGAACTGTAAATCCATGCCGCCGCCGTGGATGTCGAAATGGTTGCCCAGACAGCAAGTCGACATTGCCGAACATTCGATATGCCAGCCCGGCCTGCCATTACCCCAAGGCGATTCCCAATAAGGTTCGTCCGGTTTTGCCATTTTCCAGAGGACGAAATCCAACGGGTCTTGTTTGGCAAGGTCGACATCGACGCGTTCACCTGCCTGCAAATCGGCCAGGTTTTTCCCCGACAAAAGGCCGTAAGGTTTGAATTTGCTGACTGAATAAAACACGTCGCCGTTTGTGCCTACGTAAGCCAAACCATTGGCGATAAGCTTTTGTATCATGGCGATGATATCGGGAATGGATTGGGTCGCCCTAGGCTCAATATCCGGCGGCAAAACATTCAACGCTCTTTCGTCTTCGTGCATGGCGTCGATGAACTTCGTCGTTAACTTGCTAATACGTTCAGAAATTGTGTCCGAAACTTCGCCCGTTTCGTTGGCCCGCTGGATAATCTTATCGTCGATATCGGTGATATTGCGCACATAAGTCAGTTCGTAGCCCTTATAGCGGAAGTAGCGGGCGATGGTGTCGAAAACAACCATGACGCGGGCATGTCCGATATGGCAGTAATCGTAAACGGTCATACCGCACACGTACATGCCGGCCTTGCCCGGCTCGCGCGGCTGAAATTCTTCTTTTTTGCGGGTTAATGTGTTGTAGATTTTCAACGGGTTATCCTTAAAAACGGCTTGGCTTTGGCTGTAACGGAAAAGTTCCGGCCGGTAAAGCCGTACAATCTATCAAGTTTAAGCCTTCTCTTTCAAGCGAAAACCGCCTAAAATTTACCGTTTAAATTTTAATTGGAGAGAATAACCGTGCGTACTCTTATCCTTTCGATTCTATTGTGCTTCGCCACAACAACTACTTTCGCCAAGGAAACTAAAATGCCTGAAACCAACAAAGTCGCTTTAACCACTCCACTGGGCAAGATTACGATCCAGCTAAATGCCGAAAAAGCCCCGGTTTCGACGGAAAATTTTTTAACCTATGTCAAAGAAGGTTTTTACAACGGCACTATTTTCCACCGCGTAATTAAAGGCTTTATGGCGCAAGGCGGAGGCTTCGACACATCGTTTAAGCAAAAAACCACTCATCAGCCGATTAAAAACGAAGCCGATAATAAACTATCCAATAAACGCGGCACTGTCGCCATGGCCCGAACGAACGATCCGAATTCGGCGACCGCCCAATTTTTTATCAACTACAAAGACAATACGTTTTTAGACCACACCTCCCCTACGCCAAGCGGCTGGGGCTACGCCGTGTTCGGCGAAGTCGTTGAAGGCATGGATGTAGTCGATAAAATGGCCGACCAGCCGACTACTAATAAAGGCGGACATCAAGACGTGCCGAAAACCGATATCGTGATCGAAAAAGCTGAAATAGTGAAATAAAAAGCAAGGTTCAAGTAAAACGGCGCAAGGTTTAAACCATTGAAGCCTTGCGCCTAAGATCTGGTCACCTTTGAAAGCCGAAATTTTATTCATTTCCGATTTACACATTGCCTGGGATAAGCCGGAAATCACGCAACGCTTCCTTAACTTCCTGGCAACGCGCGCGGTTAACGCTCGAGCACTATACATCCTGGGGGACCTATTCGACGCCTGGGTCGGCGATGACGACTTCACGCCGCCCAATAAAGAAATCCGCGCCGCCTTAAAAAAACTAACCTCGACCGGCACTAAAGTTTTTTTGCAATTGGGTAACCGGGATTTCTTGCTCGGCCAGCGGTTCTGCCAAGACACCAACATCACCTTATTAGACGATTTCGCGGTCGTCGATCTCTTTGGCGAACCGGCGTTATTAACTCACGGCGATTTATTATGTACCGATGACATCGCTTATCAAGCGTTCAGAGTTAAATCTCGTTCGCCGGAATGGCGGCAGACTGTGTTAAACAAACCCTTGTTCATTCGTCTGCTGGCGGCACGCTGGTATCGGCTAAGAAGCTTTTTGCATAAACGGAAAAAATCGCAGGCGATTATGGATGTTAACCAGAAAACTGTCGTAGCGAAGATGCGGAAATTTAACTGTCTGAGTTTAATTCACGGCCATACTCACCGTCCGAATGTGCACGAATTCACTATCGGCGCTAAAAAAGCCCAACGCATTGTGCTTTCCGATTGGTCGACAGAGAACGGCGAGGCTCTAGTATGGAACGCTACCGGTTATCGTGTCGAGAAGTTGTAACAATAATTTCTTTAACAATTAATACGATGCTGTTGCCAGCCTTATTTAGCGCACGTTAAAGCCATTTAAAAGTTGACTTTTAAGGCAAAATCATTAAATCTAGTACGTGGCGTGAAAAATTCCTGCTCTCGCGAGGAGATAATAAAATGATCACCCCAAAACTAATATTAGTCTTATAAATAATAAGTATTTTGTCTAACTAACAAGATATCAGGAGAACTAAAATATGAAGAAGCCTCTTAAAAACTGGCTACTTGCATCGAGTGTAGCTGCGTTGGTGGCTGCGCCAGCAATCTCGACAGCCAATAGCGCAGTTGAACAACTCACTAAAAACCCAAACAACTGGGCCATTTGGGGTGGCAACTATGCCGGTACGCGTTATAGCGAACTTTCAGACATCAATGTTGACAACGTAAAGAACTTGCAACCCGCATGGTCTTTCTCAACAGGTGTTTTACGTGGTCACGAAGGCGGACCTTTAGTCATCGACGACGTTCTTTATATCCACACACCGTTCCCTAACACCGTTTACGCCATCGACCAGAAAACCCAATCGGTCATTTGGGAATACACGCCGACTCAAGACGCGGATGTCACCATTCCTGTTATGTGCTGCGATACGGTTAACCGCGGCTTAGGTTACGGCGACGGCAAAATATTCTTGCAACAATCCGACACTATACTGACTGCATTGGACGCTAAAACCGGCAAACGCGTGTGGAGTGTTCAAAACGGCGATCCGAAACTGGGCATGACCAATACCTCATCACCTTTTGTTGTTAAAGACATGGTTTTGACCGGTATTTCAGGTGGCGAGTTCGGTGTGCGCGGCTTTATGGCGGCTTATGACATCCGTACCGGACAACTGAGATGGAAAGGCTATAGCATGGGTCCGGATTCAGACACTTTAATCGATCCGAATAAAACCACTACCTGGGAAAACGGTAAAGTAACGCCTGTAGGCGCGGACTCCAGCACTAAAACCTGGAAGGGCGACCAATGGAAAATCGGCGGCGGCACCACCTGGGGCTGGTACAGCTACGATCCGCAGTTGAACTTGGTCTATTACGGCTCAGGCAACCCGTCTACTTGGAATCCTGTACAACGTCCTGGCGACAACAAATGGTCGATGTCCTTATGGGCTCGTGACGCCGATACCGGCGCGGTAAAATGGGTATACCAAATGACCCCTCATGACGAGTGGGATTTTGACGGTATCAACGAAGTGCCATTAGTTGACCAAGAAGTTAACGGTAAAATGCACAAAACTATCGTGCATTTCGATCGTAACGGCTTCGGTTACACACTTGACCGTGAAACCGGCGAATTATTAGTCGCTGAAAAATTTGACAAATCAGTCAACTGGGCTACTCACGTTGACATGAAGACAGGTCGTCCACAAGTCGTTTCGCAATACAGTACTGAACAAAACGGTGAAGACGTTACCACAAAAGGTGTTTGCCCTGCTGCTTTAGGTAGCAAAAACCAGCAACCTGTGTCTTATTCTCCGCAAACCGGCCTGTTCTATATCTCAGGCAACCATTTGTGCATGACCTACGAACCGTTCGCGGTTGATTACAAAGCGGGCCAGCCTTATGTGGGCGCTACTTTGACGATGGGACCGGCGGGCGCCGATGCGATGACCGGCCAACCGGACGGAACCAGCAACTTAGGCCAATTCACCGCTTACGATGCTAAAACCGGTAAAATTGCTTGGTCTAACAAAGAACCGTTCTCCGTATGGTCAGGTTCTGTTGCAACCGCTGGCGGCATCGTATTCTACGGCACGCTAGAAGGTTATCTGAAAGCAGTGGACGCCAAAAGCGGTAAAGAATTGTATAAATTCAAAACCCCATCCGGCATTATCGGCAACGTTAATACTTGGAAATACAACGGCAAACAATATGTTGGCGTATTGTCAGGCATCGGCGGCTGGGCCGGTATCGGTATCGCGGCTGGTTTGGATACCGGTAAAGAAGACTCCAACTCAGAAGGTTTGGGGGCTGTCGGCGCCTACAGAAGCTTGAATTCATATACAAAATTAGGCGGCACATTCACTGTGTTTGCATTGCCTAACTAAAAAATTAATCTTCCTGATTAATTGTTAAGCTAACTAAAAACCCCGGCTTTAACAAGCCGGGGTTTTTTTATGCTGGCCATTTCAACAATGCGAATTTAGCAAAGGTTTTCCTTTACCGAAAGCACTTAATTTGAGACCATAACTCCCGATAAAAGCGGATTTTCGATTATCAGCCTTTGGTATAGTCCGCCTTTTAATTTTAAAAAGTTATTATCCCGCTTTTTCAAAACAATAACGAACAAAAATCTTTAACACATGAGAATAAGCCATGACAAAATTTCCAATTGACCTTGGTTCATACAAACGCATCAAACTCGACGCTAGTAACAGCAAACTGACTGCCGAACAAAAAGCCGGTCTTCAGCACAACATCCAATTGTGTCGCGACGCCATCATCTTCTTTACTTCGACCGGCGCGGCGCGCGGCGTGGGTGGACATACCGGCGGCCCTTACGACACTGTGCCGGAAGTCATGATCATGGACGCCTTATTCCGCGGAAGCGACAACTATGTCCCTATCTTCTTCGACGAAGCAGGCCATCGTGTCGCCACCCAATACTTGATGTCCGCTTTAAACGGCGATTTGCCAGCCGAACAATTAATGCTATACCGCGAAGCCCACTCGCACTTGCCGGGACACCCTGAATTAGGCTATACCAAAGGCGTTAAATTCAGCTCCGGGCGTTTAGGCCACATGTGGCCTTATGTCAACGGCGTCGCAATGGCAAATCCAGGCCGCACAGTATTCTGTTTAGGCTCTGACGGGTCGCAGCAGGAAGGGAACGACGCCGAGGCAGCGCGTTTGGCAGTCGCGCAAAATTTAAACGTAAAACTCATTATCGACGATAACGACGTAACCATTGCGGGCCATCCATCTAAATATCTGCCGGGCTGTTCCACTGCAAAAACACTGTCCGGTCAAGGCGTAACCGTCTTGGAAGGCGACGGCGAAGACATTGACGGGTTATACGAGCGTATCTGTAAAGCCATCAACACCGCAGGCCCGGTAGCGATTATCAATCACCGGCCGATGTGTCCAGGTATTGAAGGACTGGAAGGCTCCAACCACGGTCACGACGTAATTTCGGTTAAACTCGCCGTGCAGTATCTGGAAAAACGCGGCTACACAGCAG
The DNA here is from genome assembly GCA_002483425.1 of Methylococcaceae bacterium UBA7658. Classification (GTDB taxonomy): domain Bacteria; phylum Pseudomonadota; class Gammaproteobacteria; order Methylococcales; family Methylomonadaceae; genus Methyloglobulus. The sequence continues at coordinate 100,768 of DLHW01000002.1, read as the reverse complement.
CCGTTGACATCATCAACAGTCAAAAAGGCGCGAAACAAGATTACACGTTCAAAGGCTCCAGCGATAACTGGGACGCCAACCGTAACGTATTCGGTGACGCCGTTAATGCTGTGTTAGGCACTATGAGCGAACAAGATCGCAAAGACAAAGTCCGCGTCATCGATAGCGACTTGGAAGGCTCATGCGGTTTGAAAAAAATTCATGACGCTTATCCAGAAGTTTTCATCGCTTCCGGCATCATGGAACGCGGTAACTTATCCGCTGCCGCCGGTTTCGGTATGGCGCAAGGCAAGCAAGGCATCTTCGGTACATTCAGCGCATTCCTGGAAATGTGTATTTCTGAAATCACAATGGCCCGTTTGAATAATTCCAATTTGCTCTGCCATTTCTCGCACTCCGGTATCGACGACATGGCGGATAACACCTGCCATTTCGGTATCAATAACATGTTTGCCGACAACGGCCTTGATGACGGCTATACGACTAATTTGTACTTCCCTGCCGACCCGGAGCAAATGAAAGCCTGCGTTAACAGCGTATTCTTCAATGAAGGGTTACGGTTCATCTTCTCGACCCGTTCCAAAGTCCCTAGTATTTTGAATGATAAAGGCGAAGTAATGTTCGGGGGAAACTATAAATTCGTTTCCGGCAAAGACGAAGTTATCCGGGAAGGCAGCCAAGGCTACATCGTAAGTTTCGGCGAATCCTTGTATCGCGCACTCGATGCCGTGGAACGCTTAAAAGCGGAAGGTATCGATGTCGGCTTGATCAATAAACCGACATTAAACGTAATTGATGAAGACATGCTAGCCAAAGCCGGGAAATCGCCGATGGTATTAGTGGTCGAGTCCTTTAACCGCAAAACCGGCTTAGGCAGCCGTTACGGCTCTTGGTTGCTCGAACGAGGATTCGCGCCTAAGTTTGCCCATATCGGCACCTACAAAGAAGGTTGCGGCGGCTTATGGGAACAATTCCCGCACCAAGGAATTGATCCTACCGGCATCATGGCGAAAGTAAAACAACTACTGGGCAAGTAAACCGCCTGTTCCGTTCCCAGCCAGGGGCTGTCTAAAACACTCCTGGTTTGGAACCCAACCGGTAAAATCGAATCCATTCCGACACGGATCAAATAGCATCCGGCTTCTCCGTATAATAACTTTGAACGTAAACCGCGCGCCTGGTCGCGCAAGTCATTGCTTGGTATTTTCTCCTAGCCTTGCGTCCGGAACCGGCCTTAGTTATATTTTTTCGATTAATACTCCGCCGATTTCATATAGTCGACGTTGAATCTTGCAACAATAAACGAGTTGATTCGAGTTGGGTTACAATTTATCCAAAGCCAATCCGTATTCGCATTAAAAATCCCTTTTTCCGCTACAATACCGTGCAATAAGCTAACTGCTTTAAGTCCAAAATTGATTTCTGAATAACTTAAACTATGTTGGGATTCGTTCGTCGAAACGATATCGGCAACGGCTGGATACGAAACGCTTTTCACGATATTGATAGTATCGCTTTTTCTTTAACCCGCAATTGCAGTTTAGTGAAAATACAAACCTGCGCTCAGCTATACAACATAAAAAAACAATGGTTATTTTGTATTAGCAGAATTATTTATAAGCTAATAAACTAAACCAGTTACCGGACGAGGAGAAAGTATTATGACTGTATCTAAAACTCAGATGTTTATCCTCATCGCCATTTCGATTGGCTTATTTTTTTATTTCGACTGGGATAATTACTTTACTCTAGCCGGCTTGCAAAAACAGCAAAACGTCATTTTAACGTATTATCAAAACCGGCCTTTTTTAACGCTACTGAGTTACGGCCTTATCTATATTCTTATAACCGGCTTATCGCTACCAGGCGCGACTATTCTTACCTTAGCCGGCGGCGCAATCTTCGGCCTGTTTTGGGGTACGGTCATCGTATCGTTTGCCTCCAGTATCGGCGCGACTTTGGCTTTTTTAGCAGCAAGGTTTTTATTTCGGGAAAAGGTTGAACGGCAATTCGGCCAATATATAAAAAAAATAAACGAAGGCATCGAGAAAGAAGGCGCTTATTATCTATTTGCCTTGCGCCTTGCGCCTGTATTTCCTTTTTTCATAATCAATCTCGTCATGGGTTTAACCGCCATGAAGTCATCGACCTTTTATTGGGTCAGTCAAATCGGAATGCTTGCAGGCACACTGGTTTATGTTAACGCAGGCACACAATTAGCGACAATCAAATCGCTTTCAGACATTACCTCGCCAGCCCTCATTTTCTCATTTATATTATTGGCCGTTTTTCCGTTAATCGCTAAAAAAGTTATCGAGAAGAGGGCGCTGGGTTAAAAACTAAAAATGTTGGCTAAGTCTGTAACTTTATCCATCGGTTTACCGGACGAGATAGCGGAACACGCTAGAAAAACATCGCAAAATACCGGAACACAAGCCTTAACAAACTCATGTTTGAACTTTCCACCCAAATCCTGGCGGAAGAAAAACCCAAACAGCGTTTCCTTGCCGCCAGTTCCGCGGCAACCCAAAGCGGACGTAGCAGTTGTTGGATAAATAGGATGGTTTGGAGCTTTAGCAAGAGAAAATTACGCGATTGATATCCAATGAGCACGTGTGCTTGAATACGTACAGATGCATTCTATGACGCATCTTAGGAGTTGATTAGCTATAAACCGTAAAAAATTAGATATGAAAATACGCTTTATTATAAATAGACTGTCGAACCCTCGCGTTAGAAGACGATTAAAAATAGCTCTGTGCATTTGGTTCGGCGGAATTTTTCTTGCCATATTGTTTAAGGTCGTCTATGACCTTGGGTATTTCGATGCGCAGTCGCTTAAAGACGAAGAAATTGCCGCGCTGCCTACGGCTAATCCTGTACTGACCATCGAAGCAGCTCAGCGTATCGTGACCGGAGCACTGAAAGAAGATCCTAATAACCCTGAGACTATCGTAGATCAATTAGTTAACACCAATCCTAGGCTTGCTACCGTAATTATTGAAAACAATAAGATAAAAAAAGTGGCTTGGATTATCGATATGCGTTTATTTTTTGCCGGCGAGTTATTCAATGATGCAGGTTATAACTTAAACGAAGGTATAGAGCGTGAATATAATCTTGCCCGCGATAATTTCAATCGCGGTGATCCTTAAACGTAAGGCGGGTCTCGATCCGCCTTACTTGCTGGAACAGGCTAAAAGCGAGTCCAAGAAGCTATCTTAAAATGCCTTTATAGCCAATGTATTACAATTAGGCTAGAATCCAGAGCTAGTGAAACAGGAGATTAAAAATGCAAACTGTAGAATTTGAAACCTTTGCATCCAAACACCTAAAAGTTAAGTGTCGATAGACGAAAACAATAATGCGACCAAAAAGGAAACCCAAAGGGTATCAGCATTATCAATAGACACCCGTTTGTTCAAGTTTGACCGCAAAGAAGCCAATGCCAGATGAGCAAGCACTTCCTCGATACCAACATCATCATTTACGCCTACTCAAATAGTGAATTATATAAAGCAGACAAAGCGAATGCCTTGCTTTTTGAAGAATCCTCGCTCATCTAACTGCAAGTCATCAACGAATTCTTAAAAATTTGCCTTAAAACACTTCGGCGGGATGGAGATGCCGTGATCGTAGCGGTTGAGGAAATCACTAACGCCACGGTTATTGTCGGTTTCTCATTGTTAACGCAACTGCAAGCCTTACAGTTATGCCGCCAACATAGTTGATATTGCCCTGGTATAGGGGACACCCGGCTAAGAGAGTAATCTCTGAAACCGAGGTCAACAATGAACACCAAAAAAGAACAAAATACTACAATAGTCCGCAACAAATATACGGCACAGTCTAAGGAACAGGCGCAGGACGCGCAGATCGGGACGGTATCCCGACGGTGGCGAAGGATTTGGGGCTTGAGGAGGAAGTCGCCTTCCTACTTGTGCCCTTTGGGTAAAAAAGGCGACGGCGTACTTTGCCAAACTGCCCAAGTCGACTGCATGGATGCAGGAGGTAGGGCAACGCAGGAGCAGTTGCCGAGAAGTACGCCATGATAACAGCCAATGAAGACCAATTCCGTATTGGCCTGATGTGTCGCCTGCTGTCGGCTTCACGGAGCGGCTATTACGGTTGGCGGAACAGGCCGCCTTCCGGCAGGAGCCAAGCCGACCAACTGCTGTCCATTCAAGCGGGTGTTTGAGGATGAAAAAGGCCGGTCGGGCTCGCCCAGGGGCACCCGCAGGCTTCGGGACGAAGGGGTCCGCAGGCCGGCACCGCATAGCCAGGCTCATGCGGGACAACGGCCTGAGGGCGAAAGCGGCCAGGAAATACAAGGCGACCACCCACAGCAAGCATGCCTTGCCGGTTGCGCCTAACCTGTCGGAGCAGGGCTTTATGGCGGGCGCACCCAACCAAAAGTGGGTGTCGGGCATCAATTATATCTGGACAGACGAAGGCTGGCTGTACTTGGCGGTCGTGCTCGACCTTTATTCTAGGCGGGTCATTGGCTGGGCAATCTCGAAGTGGATGACGGCAACGCTGGTATGTGATGCCCTCATCATGGCGTTATGCCACCGGAAGATGCCAAAGGGTTATCGTCCACTCCGACCGGGGCAGCATATTATTCAGCCCCCTACCAGAAACTGTTCCAGAAGCACCAACTGGTTTGCAGCATGAGCAAGACAGGCGACTGCTACGACAACGCCGCCATGGAAAGCTGGAACCACAGCTTCAAGGTCGAGGCGGTGCATGGCGAACACTTCAGTACCCGCACAGAAACCAAGCACCAAGTGTTCGAATACATTGAAGTGTATTACAATCGCAAACGGCTTCACTCGAAATCTAAGATGTAAAAGTCACTATTTAATCTGACGGTTGTGAATTATCGGACAGCGCCGAGTTGTCGGGTCGCGCTGTCCGACAACGGCTCAATACTACCAATAAATTTCGATTGCGCAATGGCTTTGGCATCCTGGAAAGTTTGCATGGGGGTTTTACCATAACAGTATTTACCCGAATGCGGCCGTTTTTCATTATATTGTCTCAGCCATTCGTTAACATCGGTTTGGAGTTCTTCCAGTTTGTAGTAAAGCTTTTTGCGAAAGGCGATGTCGTAGAACTCCTGTTTCATGGTGCGATGGAAACGCTCGCAGATGCCGTTGGTTTGCGGGCTGGACGCCTTGGTTCGGGTATGGTCGATATTCTCGATGTCCAAGTATAGCTGATAGGCATGGTTTTCCGCCTTGCCGCAATACTCGGTGCCACGGTCGGTCAGAATCCGCAACAAGGGCACTTGTTCCTGTTCAAAGAACGGCAGCACCGTGCCATTGAGGGTGTCCGCCGCGGTAATTGCGGTCTTTTCGGTATACAGCCGGGCAAAGGCCACGCGGGAATAGGTATCGACAAAGGTCTGCTGGTAAATTCGCCCGATGCCTTTGATGGTGCCCACGTAATAGGTGTCCTGGGAACCTAGGTAACCCGGGTGTTCGCTTTCAATCTCGCCGTGGGCTTCGCGGACGGATTGCTGTTTCTCCAACGCCGCCAACTGGGCTTCGCTCAAAATGATGCCATCCTGCACCACCTTGGCTTCCAAGGCTTTCAGCCGCTTGGTCAGCGTTTCCAGGTCATTCCGCAGCCATACCGAACGGATGCCACCCGGCGAAATGATAATCCCTTGCTGGCGCAATTCATTCGACGCCCTTAGCTGGCCATAAGCCGGAAATTCAACCGCTATCTCCAGGCACGCCCGCTCCACACTGTCCGCCACCCGGTTCTTCAAGATCGGCTTCTTGCGGCTGATTTCCTGTAACGCCTCCTCACCGCCCATCTCATACAATTCTTTGAACCGGTAAAAACTGTCCCGGCTGTAACCCATGACTTTGCAGGCCTGGGACACATTCCCCAATTGCTTCGCTAACTCCAATACACCCAGTTTCGGCTTGATGATCTTTTCTTGATAACTACTCATATCTGACACCCCTTTTTACTACTCAGTTTATAAGAAATGTCAGATTAAATGTTAACTAATACATCTAAGAACTCATAGTTTGTTTCAATGCGTAACATTTTTTTGCAAGGTATCAAATAGCATGTCAGCTAATTTTGACGAGTTGTCTCTGGAATATTCAGGTGCGCCATCCTTTAAGAGGCTTTCATCATCTTCATTATCATCTGCTTTTTTAGAAACGGATAATTTAGTCCCGTTGTTTTGGGATTCCAACTTGAGTAAATAAGTTGAAGGAGTTCCGAAACCAAACAGATTGAACCCGCCGAATAAACTGTCTGCCTTATATTCGACTTCATAAAGTCCTTGTTTCCGGTTTCTGGCTGTAACTTCGAGTTCCTTCAGCCGGATTGCCTCGCCCAATAACGCCCATGCTTCGTCAACAGGGCGCTTAATCAACAAAACATGGTTGTTATCTTCATCCCTATGCACATCGTCAGACAACCCTTTATTGGAATTTTTGTCGGTAATGGAAGATGTATCATCCTCTTTGATTTCCTTGGCTACTTTAGCACCTGAATAGCTCGGTGGTTGTTCTAACGAGTTAACTGCTGACTGACTCGGCTTATTGGGCGCACTACATGCGGCGATGAGTGCAATCAGTAAATAAAATGGAATATGCTTCATGTTCGTTTTCCACAACTGCGTTTTATTTGGGAATTATCCAGACTGGAATGGCTTATTATATATAAATGATAGCCTACAAATAAAATAAGCCGGAACCATTAAAACGATTCCGGCTTAGAAGAAGAGATACAGATGGTACTATAAGTCTTTGTACGGTGATTTATTTAACTATCGCCTGTCTTCATTGGCAAAATATAAAGACCGTACGCGTTAGTGCCTTAATAATTCCACTGCACCTGCATTCTCAACAAATCGCCCGAAGCTTGACCCAGGAAGCTGCTGCTGGAGCTAGTGCTAGACCTGACATTGGTACGATCCATCGTGGAATAAGCCAAAGTCAACTCCAACGCTTTCATGATTTGATATTCAACACCCACTTCCAACTCGTCTACAGAAACGCGTGGGCTGTTGGCGGCGGCTTTGTAAGCACCGCGATAAGTTTGCCACTTGACGTAAGGAATCAACACGCCATCGTCACGGAAGACATTGTCGATCTTATACATGGCTTGCACGTAACCACCTTGCAGGTTTTCCCTTTGCAGCGAAGCGGTATCTGGGTTCAATGTTGCAGCCCGGCCCCAGTTCCATTCCGCCTGTACGCCGAAAGGTTGTGGGAACAACACAGCATGTACCGCATAACGCTCTTCGCGGAAGCCGCCTGGGTTATCAATCTCGGCACAGTTATCAACGCCTTCGCAATCATCGCCGTCTTCACGTAATTGCCTGCCCGTACCAAAAACTCTCGTGTCAGCGGTTGGCACATCGAATTTACCGTTCATGTAATCTGCACCGACTTCAAGTACTTGCCCAGTAAATGGATAGCCGAGGAAACCCAACTCTATCGGATAAGTGCTGTGGGCAACGACATAGAGGTCGTCATTGGTTTCACTGCGGTTGATACCTTGCCCGTTATAGATACCTAAACCCAGAATACCGTAATCGCCCGATGTCTTAAGCCCTTTCTTACTTAAATCTTTCCACAGCTTTTGCACATGCTCAGGCGACCAATAAGCCATTAAACCTAAGTCCCGTTCGCTCGGTACCGCGCTGTTCAACGCATCGTTACGGTCAAGTGCCAAGCGGTTTTGCGATGACTGTAAGTTTTCCCAGCCGAACGGCACTTTCGACTGACCGGCGCGGATGCGGTATTCGTGTTTTTTGTCGAAAGCCAGGTCGGCATAAGCATCGCGCAATTGGGCAAAGTTACCGTTGTCGATGGACGAGTCAACCGATGAAGCAAAATCAGGTTGGAGATATAACGATACATAATCATTGATATCGCCGGAAAACACCAACCGCACCCGGCGGAACGTGAAACCGCTGTTGTTTTTGATGCCACCATCGCCGGGCGAGCGCAGCTCCGCTTGATCTAGGTCTCGATCAGACAACCGGTCACCCGACAGCGGTTGGTTGTAACGTAATTGCGTGTAGCCACGGACATTAATCTTGTTAAACCACTTTTCGTCGTTTTTAGCTTTTTCTTCACGCTGTGCGACAACGTGTTCTTCAAGTGCTTTAATCTCGTTCTTTTCCAGCTCCATCTCCTGCTTTATAGCTTCAATATCGGCCCGATCTGTGCCGGTAGTATGGGCATCATGCTTGGAATAACCGTTTGTTGCTGGCTGCACTTGCTCAAAAGATCCCATTAATTGCCGACCTGGGCCTGGTTCAGCATAAATCTGTTTGGTCTTTGTATCGACATATAGGTCGATGGCATACGCCGTGGAAACTACGCCTGTGCATAATGCAGCAGCGACCGCTAAGGTTAGTTTAGAAAGTTTCATTATGAGCTCACAGTATTATTAAAAAACTTTTGCAAGCATAAGGATGAAATATGACAGATATATTACACTAGCGTTACATTTATGTTACGCAGCAACAAATTGAGGGTTTTTGTTGCTTTATTACAAAAACATACACATTTTATTCATTAATCTATTAGCAAGGTTTTTTCAGCTTACCTTACCCACAACTTTGCCCATATAATGAGCCGAAAAGGACTTGCGTTAAAGTCCGTTGCATTCTCAAAATAACTGATTCCGTAACTCGATAGTCCCATTCCATGCCAGAACTGCCCGAAGTTGAAACCGCCGTTCGCGGCATTGCACCGCATGTTGAAGGGCACGTGATACAGCAGGTCATTGTCCGGCAACCACGATTGCGCTGGTCTGTGTCGGATAATCTGGGCGATACTTTAAGCCAGGCTTAGCATAATCGCGTATGTTGGGCTTGTTGTAGGTTGGCGCTGACGTTAGGAAGCCCAACAATCCACTGCATCAACCTAACTTAAAACCCACCGCTTTTGGTTTAACGGCACGACTTGGCTGATGGTTATAAAATCGCGGTCATCATGAATTAATAATAGCTAGTTCTCCAGAGCAAGCTGGGCGATGCAGCAATCGACTGGACTACGCACTGTGAGGCCTTGTTTCCGCAAATCGTAATAGATTCTGGCCGCTGCTGACCATGTGCTCGGCTGCATTTCGAGATAATCCTGTCCGTCAAGATATTCACTTAATAAGCACGGTAGGGCGGGTCGTAACCCGCCTTAAATGGTTACAAAATTCGTAGCCATAGCGCTATAATGATCCAGGCCTTAAAGATCGGCTAATTTTGATCGTTCCCACGCTCCGGCGTAGGAATGCCGACAGGGACGCTTCGCGTCCCGTACCACTGGAGCAAACGGTACGCGGTGCGTACCCTACAAATCTATTCTGCGCTCGGCTTATTGCTAGGAATCCGACTTTTCCTAACATTTTTGCCATCCTAACCAAATTTATTTGCACGACACCAAAATGGCTTCGTTGAAAATTTTTGGGTTGCTTTCTACCAGGGTGAAATGGTCTTTTGCACAGGTAATGCCGGTGTAGATCAGTTCCTTCGTCAGTATCGGGCTTCTGGAGACCAGAAGGAATATAAATTCGGCCTCGAGAAGTCTTAAGTTTCCGTTCGCCTTGAGCTTGTCGAAAGGCTGTGTGTGCTTCGACAAACTCAGCACGAACGGTTCAGACATTAAAAGGCTGAATCAATAAGGCTACGTGGTCAAATTCGGAGCCTTTGGATTTATGTACGGTCATGGCAAAAGCGGTTTCAACATCCGCCATCCGCTATGTTGGGTTCTTGTAAGTTGTTGTTAACATTAGAAAGCCCAACAAATCGGCTAAACCAAAATCACCAAATCACTGTAATAGCCAAGTTGTTTGTCATGGGTGAGCAAGTGCATCGGTTCATAAACGGCTTGGGCAATAAGCATATGGTCAAAAGGGTCTTGGTGATGCGGCGGCAGCTTTCCTAATGCCAAGAGATCTCTGTTTGTATGGGTAGTGGTTGGAAATTGGTTTCCGGTAATTGCTGGATGATGTCTTTCAGGTTTGCCGTTAATTTTCCTGCCATGATCTTCTCAACAAACCTCTCTATAAGAAGTAACTTTGTCGTCTATTAGTTATCCCAAATACTACTAAGACTAAGATCAAACCCAGTGCTGCAGCATCTGTTATCATAAGCTATTGAATGCAGACAGTTCGTCGGCATTCGTACTGCTTATGAGCCAATCGTGAACACTGCCGCCTTTTCTTCGTTACCGTTAAAACCCGCCCTGCTGGAGAATATTGAATCCTTAGGTTATACCCAGATGACGCCGATCCAGGCGGCAAGTCTGCCGCCTATCCTTGAGGGTAAGGATGTGATTGCCCAAGCCAAAACCGGTAGCGGGAAAACCGCTTGTTTTGGTATCGGGATTTTATCGCGGCTGGATTTGAGCCTTTTTAAGGTGCAAGCGATGGTGGTTTGCCCGACGCGCGAACTGGCTGACCAAGTCTGCAAGGAAATCCGGCGGCTGGCGCGTTTCACCCAGAACATTAAGGTATTGGCGTTGTGCGGCGGTGTGCCATTCGGCCCGCAAGCGGGTTCTTTGGAAGGCGGCGTGCATATTGTCGTCGGCACACCGGGACGTTTGCAGGAGCATTTGAAAAAACGCAGTTTGCGCTTGAATAATCTTAACGTTTTGGTATTGGATGAAGCCGACCGCATGCTGGACATGGGTTTTGAAGAAGCCGTTACCGAGTTGATTTCCCACGCGCCGACGCATCGGCAAACGTTGCTGTTTGCAGCGACCTTCCCCGATCCGATCCGGGAAATGAGCCAAAAATTTCAATTTAAACCGGTAACGATTAGTATCGACGAGCAACATCATGTCGATGTCATCGAACAGCTTTTTTATCAGGTTGAAAAAGGTAAAAGAATTAACGCGCTAGGTTATCTGTTATCCTATTTTCGTCCCGAATCGACTGTGATTTTCTGTAACACAAAAAAGGATTGTCACGATATTACTAACGAATTGGCGAATACGGGTTTTTCCGTGCAGGCTTTGCACGGCGACTTGGAGCAGAAAGACCGCGACCAGGTGCTGGTGCGCTTTGCCAATAAAAGCTGTTCCATTTTGGTGGCGACCGATGTTGCCGCACGCGGCCTGGATATCAAGGATTTGCAGGCAGTAATCAATTACGAACTGCCATGGGATCCGGAAATTTATGTGCATCGGATTGGGCGAACCGGACGCGCGGGCAACAAAGGGCTGGCGCTGAGTTTATGTACACAACAGGAACTGGATCGGGTGAAAGCGATTGAAGGCTACCAAAATTCAACGGCTAAGTGGGATGAAATCGCGCCGTTCAAAATGGACAAGGAACACCGCTTCGAACCGCCGATGACAAGCTTATGGATCGGCGGCGGCCGCAAAGACAAAGTGCGCCCCGGTGATATTTTAGGCGCGTTGACTGGGGACAAAGGAATACCCGGCAGCGAAGTCGGCAAAATCGACATCTTCGACAATCATGCCTTTGTCGCGGTAAAACGCGACTTTGTCGATAAGGCGATAACTTGCTTACGAAACGGTAAAATTAAAGGTCGCAATTTTAACGTTCGGAAGTCTCAATAAATTTATAAAGAGAGTCTGAATTTAAGCCATATTTGATACAAACGGGATGGCGTTAGTAAGATTTTATTTAGGATAAAATTTCGTCAAAACTTTACCCAAGATCTTAAGTCTACCCATAGAATTTTAAGCATAAGTTGACTATGCCAATACAACTGAAAAAAGGCCGGGGGGCGTTAAGTAATCCAACGGGGCGGTTTGAGGCACTGGTTAAGGAAGATTTTGATGACGGCTGGGAAAACGACGACCAATTTCGTGAGAAAATCCCCACCCAGTTGTTCGTCGATACGGCAAAAACGGTCATCACTTATAACCAATCGCCTGACGTGCCATTTGACCGTTCGATCAACCCTTACCGTGGTTGCGAACACGGTTGTGCTTATTGTTTTGCCCGTCCCAGCCATGCTTATTTGGGCTTGTCGCCTGGGTTGGATTTTGAAACCAAGTTGTTTTACAAACCCGATGCACCGGAGTTATTAAGCGCCGAGTTATCGGCAAAAAATTACCGCTCTGCGCCCGTCGCACTCGGCATCAACACCGATGCTTATCAACCTGTCGAGCGGCAATTAAAATTGACTAGGCGGCTGCTTGAAGTGTTACATGAAGCCCGCCACCCGGTTTCGATTGTGACCAAATCTTCCTTGATTGAACGCGATTTGGATTTGTTAGCTTCAATGGCTAAGGATAATCTGGTTCAAATTTGTCTATCAATCACCACCTTAAACCCCGATTTAGCGCGCCGCTTAGAGCCTCGCGCCGCAGCTCCCAAGAGACGATTGCAAACGCTAGCTGCCTTAGCAGAAGTGGGCATTCCAGTATCGGTTTTGGTCGCGCCGCTAATCCCCATCCTTAACGATCACGAACTCGAAAATATCTTGCAGCTAAGCCGGGACACAGGGGCAGTGGATGCGGGTTATGTGTTGTTGCGTTTGCCGCACGAACTCAAAGATTTATTTGCCGAATGGCTGCAAACCCATGAGCCGTTGAAAGCAAATCATATATTGAACCGTGTTTACGACTCACGCGGTGGCAAGGCTTATGATTCTACGTTTGGCAGCCGGATGCGCGGTACGGGAGTATATGCCGACTTGCTTGCCCAACGTTTTCAACTGGCTATGAAAAAACTGGCGTTTCCAGGGACGCCCGTCTTCAACACTCGTCTATTCAGACCTCAGCCATTGCATGGACAGTTTGATCTTTTTGATTGAAATGACCGGATATTATAAAAACTCCTATCCAATCCCATTATGTAACCTGCCTATACGGAAGCGTTTGCCTACGATCTCAATACTCGATGAGCATTTATGACCTTATTGATTTATAAGGTCGAGCAGAAGTTAAAACTTCATAAGGACGAATCAATAAATTGCTGTTTCAAAAAATAATTGCCCGGTAACCATCGCTTAGCCAAAATTTCAGTTAGACTAGATTTTTCTTGAGGCATAATGATTAAAATCATCGATAAAGACTCAATCGCTTCCACTCGTATAAACTATTGAATTCCCAACCAACCTTTGAGATATCTATACAGGAAGACGCAACCGTTTTAATCCGGCTATCCGGAGATTGGACGCTGAGCAACCTTATGAGTGAGTCTGCTTTGCAAAAAGAACTCAAGCAAGCTGCGGTTAATCCCAAGCTAGCATGGGATATGCATTCGATTAACGTGCTGGATAACGCCACCGCCTTATGGTTATGGCAAGTGTGGGGGCGAAAACTGCCTGCCGGATTAAACTTAAAACCGGAGCATTTGCGCCTTATCAATAAATGGCAAACGCAGACAGTACCGGTTTCAGCGCCATCGCACTTTTCCGCTGAACAAGCAACGGTTTACCTGTCGCAATTAATCTTGGATGTGCTCGGACAACTGCTGAATTTCGTCACACTGCTGGGTCAACTGTTGCTGGATATAACTCATCTGTTAAGGCATCCTGGCGATATTCCGTGGGCGGAAATATCCATCACCATCTTCGAAGCCGGCGTACGGGCGCTGGGCATTACGGCGCTGGTGGGTTTTTTGATCGGCATCGTGCTCAGTTACCTGTCGGCCTTGCAATTGAAACTGTTTGGAGCTGAGATATATATTATCGATATTCTTGGGTTGAGCGTTATCCGCGAACTCGGCCCGCTCTTGGCCGCCATCCTAGTCGCTGGCCGTTCCGGTTCGGCGATGACGGCGCAAATCGGCATTATGCGCGTAACCGAGGAACTGGACGCCTTGTCGGCAATGGGCATTTCGCATTCGCTACGGCTCACCTTACCCAAGGTCGCGGCATTAACAATGGCAATGCCCTTGTTGAGCGTTTGGACCAGCTCGGCTGCTTTAATCGGCGGTATGTTTTCGGCGCAAAATACCCTGGATATCAGCTATGAGCAATTTTTGTTGAAACTGCCCGATGCCGTGCCTCTGCTGAATCTCTTTATCGGTTTAGGTAAAAGCGCCGTGTTCGGCTTGATGATCGCGCTCATTGCCTGCCATTTCGGGTTCCGGATCAAACCTAACACCGAAAGTTTAGGTAACGAGACGACCAATTCGGTCGTGGCGGCTATAACGGTAGTGATTATGGTCGATGCGCTGTTCGCTATCTTGTTTATGGACGTGGGAATGCCATGAGCGCGCCTTATGCCGTCCGCATGGAGCACATCTGGACCCGGTTCGGCGATAAAATCGTTCATAAGGACATCAACCTTGCGTTACCGCAAGGTGAAATCCTTGGTTTGGTTGGTGCATCCGGTTGCGGTAAGACCGTGTTGCTGCGTGAAATTATCGGCTTGCAAATCCCCAGCCAAGGTGAAATAGTGGTCATGGGCGAATCATTGCGGGATGTATCGCACAGCCACGGCCAGCGTTTACGCAACCATTGCGGCGTGTTGTTCCAGAAAGGCGCTTTGTTCAGCGTACTGGACGTGTTTGAAAACATTGCTTTTCCGTTACGGGAATTGGGCGTGGCTGACGAGGAATTCATTAAGCATTTGGTATTCATGAAACTGGCAAATGTCGGCTTGCAAGCGCAGGACGCTTGGTTGAAACCGTCCGACTTGTCCGGCGGTATGACTAAACGAGTCGCCTTGGCCCGTACATTAATTTTAGAACCGAGCTTATTATTACTCGATGAGCCGACTTCGGGGCTTGATCCGATTTCCAGCCAAGATTTTGTCGATTTGTTGTCCGGGCTACACCGGGATTTGAATTTTACGGTGATTTTAGTGACGCACGATTTGGATATATTGCGCGACTTATGCACTCAGGTTGCGGTACTGGCGGATCAGCAGTTGGTAGCGTTCGGCACATTGGCCGAAGTCATGGCGAATCCGCACCCTTTTGCACAGCGGTTTTTCCATAATCAACGCGCCCGGCGCGTGTTCCAATATCAGCCGGAGAAACTCAATGGGTAAAAACAACCGCGCCTTGCTGTCCGGCTTGTTCATGGTGATCCTGATTTCGGCAACAACAAGCATCGTCTATTGGCTAGGCCATCTGGAGCGGGAACGGGATAGCTATGTCGTTGCCACCCAAGCCGCAGTGTCGGGGCTGAATCCAGAATCGACTGTGTTTTATCGAGGTATCGCGGTGGGCAAGGTGTTGCATATTAGGTTCGATCCTAAAAATGCAGGCATCATCCTTATCAAGATTGAGGTGGATAAAAACATCATGTTCACCAGGGGCGTTTACGCCACACTGCAATTAAAAGGCGTCACCGGCCTGACGCAATTGGAGCTTAGGGACTCCGGTAAAATATCCGAGAAGATGCCGCCGGGCGACGGCGACCCCGCCAATCGTATTCCCTTGCTACCTTCCGTGACCGATAGATTGCTGGATTCCGGCGATGAATTGCTCAAAAAAGCGGACCATCTAATGATCCGCTTAAGCAGCTTATTGAATGAAGAGAATGAAAAGAACATTGTCGGCATTCTCTCCAATCTAAAAACACTGAGCGGCAAACTGGCCGACTTGGAAAAAAGCGTCGATACGGCGCTAGCCGGTATTCCCGCATTGACTGCAGACGCCCGGAAAACCCTTAAAAATATCGACAGTCTAGCGGGCGACCTTCGAAACTTGAGCAAAGAAACGTCGGAACTGAGTAAAAAGGCCGGCACCGTCGCCGATTCCGGCAACGAAGCGGCAAGCTCCTTCGGACGAAAAACATTGCCCAAAATTAATGAATTGATTAACGAAATGCGCGCCACTTCCGAGCAGGTTAAAAAATTAGCCTTAGCTTTAGAAAGAAATCCGCAATCCGTCTTGCTGGGACCGCAACAACAAACGCCAGGTCCCGGCGAACCTGGCTACGAGGAACCCGAATGAAAGCTTTAGTCGCCACCCTAGTAGCATTAATGTTGAACGGCTGCTCTATCCTGCCCCAAGCTCAACCTGTAGCCGTCCATGATTTCGGCTATCCTGCATTATCGCCGGAGAGCTATCCGTTAACGCAATCGAAAGTCACGGTAGAGGCCCCAATGTGGCTAAGCGATACTCGAATCCGCTACCGGCTATTGTATGCCGAGCCGACGCAAGTCCGCTTTTATTCGCTCGACCAATGGCTCGCTCCGCCGCACGAGTTGTTGCAACCGCTATTCGAGACTCACGGAAAACAATGGCCGGCTCCAATAACGATTCAATTGCAAGCCTTTGAACAGCAATTCGAAGCGCCGGGCCGCGCTAAAGCGACGATCCGCTTTCACGCGATCAGTGACCGGAACGGTAATAAAAATAATCCTCGGACAAAAGATTTTCTGTTACAAAAACCTTGCCCCTCCGCCGATGCCAAAGGCGCTGTCGCTGCGTTCTCTCTCTTAACTAAAGAAGCTGCCGATGAAGTGCAAACTTGGCTGTATAAAGCCGAATAATTTTTCCAAATCCGCCTGGCGGTCATCTTTAATATTCAGATAGTATTTAGGGTTCATAATCAGTAAAATACGCCACCCATGAATTGTGTATCGATAATAGAACTTAGATGAAAATTCTTATTCTTGGCGCCGGAGTAACAGGGTCCGCTGTGGCTGCCGCCTTGGCGAGCGAAGAAAACGACATTATGGTGGTGGACATGAAGCCGCTACTCCTCGACTCGCTGAAAGAGCGTTTCGATATCGCCACCGTAGCCGGCAACGCCGCTCATCCCAGCGTTCTCGAACAAGCCGGCATTCACGATACCGACATCGTTATCGCCGTAACGGACAGCGACGAAACGAATATGCTGGCCTGTATTATTATCAATGCCTTGTATACCCGGCCAAAGACGATTGCCCGGGTCAGAGCAATCGACTATCTCAAACATCCGGAGTTATTTCACACCAAAGGCATTGCCATCGATCATGTCATCAGCCCTGAAATGATCGTGATGGAATACATCCGTAATTTGATCGACTTTCCCGGCGTATTGCACATTTCGGAATTCGCTGGCGGACTGGTTAAATTATTTTCGGTGAAAGTCTCCGAATTTGCATTTTTAACCGGCAAAAAAATCAAGGATTTGAGCGAACGCTTAGCGAACAGCAAAATTCGCGTGGTCGCCATCTTCCGGCAAGGAAAGCCGCTCCATGTCAACGGTCAAGCCGTTATCAATGCGGGCGACGAAGTCTTTTTCGTATCGCCGCGAGAAGAAGTCAGGCGGGTTTTAAAGGAACTTCACCGGCTGGAAGCGCCTATCAAACGCATTATAATCGCGGGCGGCGGCCATGTCGGGAAACGGCTAGGCTTGGCGCTCGAGAACGACCATCAAGTCAAAATCATAGAAAAAGATCCTAAACGCGCCAAGAAGATCGCCAATGAGCTTCTTAAAACGGTCATTTTAAAAGGCGATTGCGCCGATGAAACGCTATTGCTCGACGAATCGATCGATAGTGCCGACCTATTTTGTGCTATTACCGATAACGACGGCGTCAATATTATTTCTGCATCGTTAGCAAAAAGCCTAGGCGCGCGCAAGACGATCTGCCTGCTCAATCATATTTCGTATACTAAATTGCTGCCCGGCACAGGCATCGATGTCGCCGTATTGCCCAACCAAGAAACCTTGGGCAGTATATTAAAGTACTTACGCAAAGGGGACGTCGCCCAGGTCAGCTCTTTATGCGGCGGCACGGCGGAAGCCATCGAAGCGGTTGCTCACGATAACGACACGTCTTATTGTGTCGTCGGAAAACGTGTTGACGCTATCCATTTCCCTTCCGGTATTGTGCTGGGCGCATTAATCCGCAATCAACAGGTAATCGAAATCCATCACGATACCGTATTTGAAGAAAACGACCATGTTGTGATGTTCGCTATGGAAAAAAAATTAGTCACCAACATCGAGAAAAATTTTCAGCCGCTCGGGAAATAACAATTAACACTAATAATTATCCCGCCTTAAAAATAAGCGCGGAAGGACTTAAACACCCGGATTATGAGATAAATAAACCGTCCGTGCGAATTAACTGTTAGCCACCAATTTTAATCCCGCAATATGCACGTCATTTTTACCATCATCCATGTTTTCGGCCTTGTTACCATAGGATGCGGCGGCCTAATGGCTACCTGCCTATTAACATCCTTCATTGCCGGTGACGGCGCAACCCACGCTTTTCTAAACGGTACTTTAATTACCCTGTTATCGGGGGCCTTGATGTTTCTCCCCACCTTGAGCGCGCCAAAAAAAGTCACCCGCCAAACCGGCTTTTTATTGGTGGCTATCGCCTGGTCGGTAACACCGGTCTTTTGTACGATCCCTTTGCTATTGCAAATGCCCTTGTTGAGCTTCACAGACGCGTATTTTGAAACCGTTTCTGGACTGACCACAACAGGCGCAACAACCTTTAGCGGACTCGATCAACTGCCAATGTCTATTAATTTGTGGCGGCATGAGCTTAATTGGATCGCAGGCATGGGAATCATTATTTTTGCGGTTGCAATCTTGCCTATTTTGGGGATCGGCGGGATGCAGTTGTATATTGCCGAAGCGCCCGGCTCGGTTAAAGAATCGGATCTGCCGCCGCGTATCGCCCAAACCGCCAAAGCATTGTGGCTGGTGTATGCCGGCATTTCAATAGCGTGTATTGTCGCGTTGAAATTAGCCGGCATGAATTGGTTCGACGCCGTTTGCCACGCTTTTGCCGCCATGAGTTTAGGCGGCTTTTCCACACATGATGCGAGCGTCGGTTATTTTAATTCCCTGCCAATTGAAATCGTGCTAACCGTTTTTCAATTACTGGCTGCGATTAATTTCGCCACACACTTTGTCGTCATCCGGAAACTCTCGCTCAAACCTTATCTGGACGACATGGAAATGCGCGGATTTTTATCGCTTGTACTCGGCAGTTGCGTTTTAGCGGCTTGGATTTTGTGGGATAGAGGCACTTACCCCGACTTCTTCACCGCTTTGCGTCACGCCACGTTCAATCTGGTAACCATAGCGACGGATTGCGGTTTCGCTAGCCAGGATTTTAATCAATGGCCTATCTTCGTACCGATGTGGATGTTGTTTTTAAGCTGTTTATCGGCGTCTTCCGGTTCGACCGGCGGCGGCATCCGGATGATTAGAACCATTATTTTGCTCAAACAAACCCGCCTAGAACTGTTCAAATTCATTCATCCGGCGGCGGTTAGATCGCTTAGAATCGGTGATAACATCATCAGCAACAATATCGTCACCTCGGTCACCGGCTTCATTTTTTTGTATTTTATGTGCGTCGTTATCCTGGTGTTCTCGTTATTACTGACCGGTCTCGATTTCGTATCCGCGCTGTCCGCCATCATCGCGTGTTTTAATAATGCAGGCCCTGGCCTCAATCAAGTGGGTCCTGCGACCAACTACGCATCGCTAAGCGATTTGCAAACATCGATTTGCGCCTTCGCAATGATTTTAGGACGGGTGCAAATTTTTTCGATTATTATTTTGTTCGTCCCGGAATTTTGGCGTAAATAAGACACGAAGCCGCTGCGATATTATCCGGAAGCGCTGTCCATTTGCGGCCAAGCCGTTAAAACGGCTTTGACGACCGTGGCCAAAGGGATCGCTAAAAACACGCCCCAAAAGCCCCATAATCCGCCGAAAAACAAAATTGCGATGATGATAGCGAGCGCGTGCAAGTTAACGGCTTCCGAGAACAGCACCGGAACCAGCACAACGCCGTCCAAGGCTTGAATGATGGCGTAGGCAATCGCTACATACATAAAGTGATCGCTGCTCAACCCCCATTGAAAATAAGCCACCAGTAAAACCGGGAAAGTCACCAAAGTCGCGCCTATATACGGTATGATGACCGATAAACCCATCAACACCGAAAGCAACATGGCATAATTTAAGCCCATTGCTTGATAAGTCAGATAACTGACAATCCACAATAGAAATACTTCGGTGAATTTTCCGCGTACGTAATTGCCGATTTGCATTTCAATTTCTTCCCAAACCCTTTCGCTTAAATGCCGGTCTTTCGGTAAATACTGCAACACCCAATTAACGAGCAGATGCTTGTCCTTTAAGAAAAAGAACACCATCATCGGCACCAAAAATAAATACACCAGCGCACTCACCAAACCGATAACCGACGCTGCGGAAACCGATAACAAATTTTGACCGTAAACAAGCATTTCCTTTTGCACGGTAAACATGATTTCCTGGATTCTATTTTGCGAAATATACTGCGGATATTTATGCGGCAAACGCATAATTTGAGTTTGCACCCGGCTGATAAATGAAGGACTGTTTTGTACTAATTCAATCGCCTGCTGGGTAATTAAGGGCATAAGATAAAACAAAAGATAAACTAAACCCGCCATAAAACAAGAAAAAACCAAAGTGACTGCAAGCCAACGCGGCACCCGTATATATTCGACTTTGGCGACAACCCCTTCGAGAAAATAAGCCAACACAATGGAAATATAAACAGGCTTGAGTAAATCCGACAGCGAGTAGATCAAGACAAAACTAACCAACAGAATGATCGTTAAGTAATAAGCTTGAGCATTCGGTAAAAAACGAGTAAACCGTTCTTTTAAAAACCTTGTATTAACAAAGTACGAGTCGCTAGTCATTGTTCATCGATTAAAAATGTTCTGTTAACTAAAACGGCATTCTACCTGCAAACCCCTTCGACTACGAACAAAACTGGAATTCGACCTTATAAGATAAGCATATCAATGCCCGTCTTCTGTTCGATTCACCGTTGTTTTTTCCTATTAAACGGATAGATTTATTTTAGGATAAACCGGCTTTTGGAGCTTACATGAATACAAGATCGCTTTGCTCACTGATGACAACCCTCTTACTCAACGTGTCCCCTGCCCTGCTAGCGGGACAGTGTCCCGAGATTTTTAATTATAGTTTTAAAAAACTCCATTCCGCAGAAAGCTTGAATATCTGCAACACTTATCCGGGCAAACCGTTATTAATCGTCAATACAGCCAGTTATTGCGGTTACACCCCCCAATTTGAGGGACTTGAAAAACTCCATAGGCATTTCAAGGATAAAGGTTTGGCGGTTATCGGTTTCGCCAGCGGCGATTTTAATCAGGAAGCCGGTTCCGATAAGGACATCGCGAAGGTTTGCTATATCAATTACGGGGTAACATTCCCTATGTTGTCTCCCATCCATGTCAAAGGGGAATCCGCCCATCCGTTGTTTAAGGCGCTAGGAAACCAAAGCAATCCGCCCAAATGGAATTTCAATAAATATTTAGTGGATGCCAAAGGGAATGTGACCCACTACTTTGACAGTAACGTAACGCCGGATTCGCCCGCGCTGATACAAGCGATTGAAAAAATACTGGCCCGTCATTGATTATGCTTAACCCCAAAATAGCGGACATGCATTATTGAATTCTTCGGGTTGTTTCGAGCCGATCAGCTTACATTTACTATGAAACGCAACTTAACCCTTACTTGTTTTGATATTTAACTCGATAAAAGGGCAGCATCGATATTTTTCATCATACGACATTAAGAGAAACGCCCGGTCGATCACATTGAAATATTGAAAAAAGTGATTTGAAACTAAAGGAAAAGTGAAATCGTAATTTAAAACCGGTTCGCCGGTATGAATGACGAGAATATACTGATCGTAAGGTCCGCCTTTAATATTTTTAGCAATGTCTTTGACTTTAAGACGGGCATTGATCGCTTTTATGAGTTTGTGCCGGTTCCACTCCGCCCGGTGGCCGGTATTGCCGTTTTTATGCGCTTGAATGGCTTCCGCATCGACTAATTCAGTCACTTCGATACCAAGCTTGCCGCCATCGAGCAGAACCGCCTCGCAATCCGGCGGATCGTTGCCTCGTCCTCGCACCACCAAAGCGTTAAAAAAAACCGCGTTGGCTTTTTCTAGGGATTCTTTTAATGAATCCACAATAGCCCACTCTTCCAGTTGCCGGTTGACAGGCCAAGAAAAAAAGTCGCCGTAGCCTCTTTTATTCTGCTTAATTCGACCGTTTACCGGAGCGGGATTATCGGCATCCCCATTATCCTCACTCATAAAAATAAATTATTTAAATTCAATTGCTTGAGTAAAATATAAGATAATAGAATATCATAAAATAGCCTATTGGCAACAACCAGAACGTTTGAAATTTTCTGATAATTCGTTTTTTAACAATACTAACGCACAAAAGCGTTTACTTAATAAATCATCATTGTTAACTTAAGAGTATGAACGACGCCCTCATTCGGTAAGCGGAGCAATGTGCGTCGTGACTACGACATTAATAACTTAACCGTTTTGTTTTTGATAACCTAACGCATCGCAACGATCAACAATACATGTCAACCTATTTTAACCTCATGTAAAACTAAGTCTTGTTAAGCTTAACTATAGCCCTGAAAACCTTGAATAACTGACTATTCAAAACTAATGAAAACTCAAAAATTAGGCTTAATCTTCTTCGTGCTCTTATGGGGTTGCGGCAAACAACAAACGCCCTCGCCGCCGCCTCGGCCTGCCTTGGTTATGAAAGCCGGTAGTCGCGCCACGGCCGGTAATGCTTCATTGGCCGGAGAAGTACGTTCCCGTTATGTATCCAGCCAAAGTTTCCGCATCGGCGGCAAAATCATCGAACGCAAAGCGGATATCGGCGATTATGTGAAAAAAGGTCAAATCCTCGCCCAGCTCGATCCTGCAGATACCGATTTAAACGTATCCGCGGCGCAATCGGATATCCGCTCTGCTGAGGCTAACCGCGCGTTAGCGGCAACCGAGTTAGTGCGGTACCGGCAATTGTCCGCCAGGAAATTCGTGTCGGCTTCGGCCTTGGATATTAAGGAAGCCGAACTTAAAACCGCCGACGCACGGCTGAGCCAGATCAAAGCGCAAGCAGACATTACGGCAAACCAAGCCCGGTACGCCTATTTAAAAGCCGACCGGAACGGCGTCGTGACTTCGATTCAAGCGGAACCGGGACAAGTGGTTGGAAGCGGCGAAACCGTTGCTCAAATCGCCGATATCAAAAATCTGGAGGTGCTGATCGCTGTACCGGAATCGCTCATGACTCATGTCAAAAAAGATGCAGCAGTTACCCTGAAATTATGGGCGAATCCGGAAAAAATATACTCGGGCCAAGTGCGTGAAATATCGCCGTCCGCCGACTCCTCAACCCGCACGTTCAACGTCCGGGTGAGCATTCATGAACCTGATGAGACGGTAAAGCTGGGCATGACCGCCCGCGTTAAATTCAAAAACGACGACGGTCCGCAAGACAGCGGATTATTAATCCCCAGCGCCGCGCTAACCGAACTAAACGGTAAACCCTCAGTATGGGTCATCGACAGCGATAACAAGGCGCAACCTCGCCAAGTGGAGGCGGGTCAATTCGGCGAAGAAGGCGTATTAATTA
This sequence comes from Methylococcaceae bacterium UBA7658, assembly GCA_002483425.1. GTDB lineage: Bacteria > Pseudomonadota > Gammaproteobacteria > Methylococcales > Methylomonadaceae > Methyloglobulus. The sequence goes on along the minus strand of DLHW01000002.1, from coordinate 77,404 downwards.
CCGGCGGCTTGCAAGCCGGTGAACTAATCGCCGTCGCGGGTGTGCATACTTTGATTAAAGACCAACCGGTAAAACCGGTCATGGAAACGTCGCCATGATTAAGCCGGCCGGAAACGTTGGCGGGCAAGCAACCGCAAATTCACGGTTCAATTTATCCGACTGGGCGTTAAAACACCAAACACTGGTCTTGTATTTGATGCTGGTGCTTACCGCCGCCGGGGCTTATGCCTATACCAAATTAGGCCAGTCAGAGGATCCTCCTTTTACGTTTAAAGTGATGCTGGTCCGGGCGGCTTGGCCGGGCGCTAGCGCGCAAGAAGTCGAACTGCAAGTGACCGACAAACTGGAAAAAAAACTTCAGGAGGTTCCTCACCTGGACTACACCAGCAGTTTTTCCAGGCCCGGCGAATCGATGATTTTTGTTGTGGTCAAGGACGACACCATGTCCGAAGACATCCCGGAAGTGTGGTACCAAGTACGTAAAAAAATGAGCGATATCCGGTACACCTTGCCGCAAAACCTTGAAAGTCTGACTTTCAACGACGAATTCAGCGATGTCTACGGCAGCATGTACGCGCTGACAGGAGACGGTTTCGACTACGCCGCGCTCAAAAAGCAGGCGGAATTAATACGATCAGAATTACTTAAAGTGCCCGATGTCGCTAAAGTCGACTTTTTCGGCGAGCAAAAACAGCGTCTCTTTATCGAAATTTCCAACACTAAATTGGTTGCTATCGGGATCGGCACAACCGAATTAATCCGCATACTACAGATCCAAAACGCCATCGTGCCGGGCGGGGCCTTCGACTCCTCGGATGAACGCATCCGGATTGCCGTATCGGGCCGGTATAAAACCTTGGAAGATTTGCGCGATTTGCGCTTACGCGCTAATAACCAAGATTTCCGCTTGGGCGATGTCGCACGCGTTTACCGCGGCTATGAAGATCCGCCGCACGATCGCGTCCGTTATCAAGGCAAACCCGCCTTATTGCTGGGCGTCAGCATGAAGGACGGCGGCGACGTAATTGCATTAGGCCATAGCCTTGAAGACGCTATTGCTCGTATCCGGCAGCAGTTGCTAGTGGGCTTGGATCTAAGCACCGTTACGTCGCAACCCAAAATCGTGGCTAACTCGGTCAACGACTTTGTTAAATCGCTACTCGAAGCTTTAGTCATCGTGCTGGGCGTCAGCTTGCTCTCTTTGGGCTGGCGCAGCGGCATCGTGGTCGCGGTAACGATTCCCGTCGTGCTGGCTGGCACTTTTCTAACGATGCACCTCAACAGCATCGGTCTGCATAAAATTTCCTTGGGCGCACTCATTTTGGCGTTAGGTTTGCTTGTGGACGATGCGATCATCGCAGTGGAAATGATGTCGTCCAAAATGGAACAAGGCTGGACCCGGATTAAGGCCGCCTCATTCGCCTACACGTCAACCGCCATGCCCATGCTCACCGGCACCTTGGTCACTGTCGCCGGTTTTTTGCCGATCGCCACCGCCGCCTCGTCCACGGGCGAATATACCCGGTCTATTTTCCAGGTGTCCGCCATTTCCTTGAGCATCTCCTGGTTTGCCGCCGTCGTCTTCGTGCCTTATTTAGGCTACCATCTTTTACCGGATTACAGCCACACGCCGCAGCCGCCGAAAGTCATCCGCTGGCTTAAAGCTAAATTTAACCTTAACGAAAACGCCGGAAACAACCATCATCACGATATTTATAACACACCGTTTTACAGGGCTTTCCGCATTCTCGTCACCGCCTCCGTCCGTTACCGGAAAACGGTCATCGCTATTACGCTCGCTATCTTTGTTCTGGCGGCCGCCGGTTTCGGTCAGGTACAACAACAATTTTTTCCCGATTCGACCCGGCTCGAATTACTGGTCGACTTACGCATGACCGAAGGCGCATCTTATGCCGCCACCGATAACCAAGTCAAAAAATTTGAAAATTGGCTATTGGATTGGAATGTGAAACAACACGGAATTGAAAATTTCGCCGCTTATATTGGTACCGGCGCACCCCGGTTTTACCTGCCGCTAGACATCCAACTGGCACACCGCGGCTTTTCGGAATTCGTGATTTTGACTACATCGCTGACCGACCGGGAAGCTTTGCGGCGCGATCTTCTTGCCTTGTTTGAAAACGATTTTCCAGCCTTACGTGCTTCCGTGCTAAGACTGGAAAACGGACCTCCGGTCGGTTTTCCAGTTCAATTCCGGGTATCCGGCGCCGACATCCGGCATATTCTCGGACTTGCCCGCCAGGTTGCCGATGTCATGCGGGCTAATAACAACTTGGTTAATGTGCAATTGAACTGGGAGGAACCCAGTAAAGCCGTCAAGGTTGAGATCGATCAAACCAAAGCGCGGTTACTGGGAATCAGCTCCGCCGACATTGCTAACGTCCTTAACGGCGGTATGCAAGAGCTTTACATCACCGAATTCAGGGAAGGCATCGAACGAATCGACTTGGTCGCGCGGGCGCCCGCCTCGGAACGTATCCGGCTTTCGCATCTGCCGGACTTAATGATCGATACCCAAAGCGGAAAAGGCGTACCTTTGTCGCAAATTGCAACGATTACCTCGGAATTTGAACCCGGCGTTGTCTGGCGGCGGAACCGTGTGCCCTCGATCACCGTACGCGCTAATATCAACGGCGACATCCAAGCTCCGGAAGTGTCGCAGCAAATCGAAGACAAACTGGCCTCCATCAAAGCATCGTTGCCGTTAGGCGCATCGATAGAAACCGGCGGCGCTGTGGAAGAATCGGCTAAGGGCAGTAGTTCTGTCGCGGCGGGATTCCCCCTTTTTCTGTTAGCCGTCGTCACTATCCTAATGTTGCAGTTACAAAGTTTTTCGCGAGTATTCCTGGTACTGTTAACGGCGCCCTTAGGGCTGATCGGCGTTACCGCCGCGTTGCTCCTTTTCGGCAAACCCTTTGGCTTTGTTGCCATGCTCGGCACAATTGCGTTATCCGGTATGATTATGCGTAATTCGGTCATTCTGGTGGATCAGATCGACCAAGACCGGGCCGCAGGCTTAGAGCCTTGGCAAGCAGTCGTCGAGTCGGCTATCCGCCGGTTCCGTCCCATCGTGCTTACTGCAGCGGCCGCTATTCTTGCGATGATACCGTTAACCCGCAGCGTATTTTTCGGACCTATGGCCGTGGCCATTATGGGCGGGCTAGCAGTCGCTACCTTACTGACGGTGTTGTTTTTACCCGCGCTTTACGCCGCTTGGTTTAGGGTAGAAATGCCTAGGAATTAATAGCTTGCCGCTCGCGGCTTCCTCGAAGTTTGCGGTTTATCCGGCTCAAAATGTAGCCAGAAGAAACTTGGAAAAACCGGGGCTTAGAACATTTCTTGCCCCGATTACGTTGCGCTTCAAAGGTGACAACTTATATCTGTTCATAAAGGCGGGATTAGGCGCCAACTCAGAGTTAGATCAGGATTCCTGTTTGAAAATCCGGCTCGCAACGAAAGCAATTAAACAAACCGATCCGAATTGGATCGCAGCCATCATAAAGTGAAAAAATATATGCAAAATAATCATGACACACTCCCGTACCCATCGGTACAAAGCACTAAAAAAGAAAGCAACACTAACCCGTGACAGTTGAAGAGATTCGGAATTTCAACGTGTTTGATACTAGCTTCTAGCATAACCGGTTAAAACGGCTACCTTAAACGCTTCCACTTTCAGACCTGACTTTTAGAACTCAGGCATCAGGTTTTGTTAGGCCGTCTCCTTTACCTCACCCATCTGTCAAACTCGTCTCTATAATAATTAAAACAACGATGAGAAGAAGTGAGGTTTTTACGCAATCATTGTGGATTATTACCGCAGTGTTTCATTGAACATATTTACCAAGAAAACGGCGGCGGATAAGGACTTTCGCCGTACCGAACTGCAATTACTTGAATTTTTCAAGCGGCTGCTATGTCCAAATGGCTAATAACCCAGTAATCGAGTAAACTATAACGGTAATCAAACAAAAGTTAGCTTATGACATCCATCAACAACGTACATCCTAGCGAAATCCATAAATTCGGATCAATGGCGGAACGCTGGTGGGATCCGCAAGGCGAATTCAAAACTTTGCACGACATTAACCCTTTGCGCCTGGAATTCATTGAACGCTACACCTCCCTCAGCGGGCGGCGTATCATCGATGTCGGCTGCGGCGGCGGTATTTTGACCGAAGCCCTGGCAAGGCGGGGTGCGGATGCGACAGGCATCGATCTGAGCGAAGACTTGATCGATATCGCCGATTTGCACGGTCTGGAAACAGGGATTAACGTCCACTATCGAAAAATCAGCGCGGAAGAATTGGCGAGCCAGCAACCCGAAGGTTTCGACCATGTCACGTGCATGGAAATGCTCGAACACGTACCCGATCCGGGTTCGGTCGTTAAAGCCTGCGCCACCTTAGTCAAGCCAGGCGGCATGGTGTTTTTCTCGACGCTCAACCGGAAACCCAAAGCCTATCTCCTGGCTATCGTCGCTGCTGAACATATTCTCAATATGCTGCCAAAAGGCACACACGACTATAAGACATTCATAAAACCGTCGGAATTGTGCCAATCGGCGCGAGCCTGCGGTCTTGAATTGCAAAGCATGACCGGTATCGAATACAACCCTTTCACCAAGCGTTTCAGTCTAGGCAAAGGCATCGACGTCAATTATATCGCCGCATTTAAACGTGAAGTTTGATAATCTCCGTTGTTCCTTAATTATTTGCTTAGCTATCAACCTTTTCTGATACCGGTAGCTTCAGAATGTCATTAATCGATCATGCCATATTGATTACCGGTGCGGGCGGCGGACTAGGCGGCAGCGCAGCCTTGGCCTTGGCAAAGCAAGGCGCGCAAACCATATTGCTCGATAAAAATATCCCTAAGTTAGAAGCCGTTTACGACCGCATCAAAGCGGCTAACGCGCCCGAACCGGTACTGTACCCATTCGACTTAGCGGGTGCGAATGAAATCGACTACCAGGAACTTGCCGATAGGATTGCCGAAAAATACGGCTCCCTGCACGGTTTGTTGCATTCCGCCGTCGAATTCAGCGGATTCACGCCCTTGGCTATACAAGGTACGAAAAACTGGGGACATACGCTCAATGTCAATCTAAACGCGCCTTTCCTGCTAAGCCGGGTACTATTACCGGTATTGCAAAAAAGCGAACATGCCACCATCGTTTTCACTTCGGACTCCGCTGTCCGGACAGCGGGCGCTTATGCCGGGGCTTACGGGGTTTCCAAAATAGCGATGGAGGCTCTGGCGCAAATTCTTGCCGCAGAACTGGAATCCTTCAATAAAATCCGGGTCAATATCCTTGTACCCGGACCGGTGGACTCCCCCCTCAGAAGAAGCGCATATCCCGCCGAAGACAAAAAAAAATTACCGGACATAGCGTCGTTGGACGCTGTTTACCTGTATTTGTTCGGTCCGCAAAGCGTTGGTGTAACAGGTCAAACGGTTGACGCCAGAACTTTTAATTTATAACTTACGATCATGGCCGAAAGAGAAGATGTTGTTTTAACCCGCGATGTCGATGTGGTAACCGTACCGGACGGCAATACCGCCACACTCGCCAAAGGTCAGATCGTCACTATCCACCAAGCGTTAGGCAATAACTATACCGTGGTGACGGAATACGGCCACATGGTGCGCATCGCTAGCGCAGACGCCGATGCGCTGGGCAAAGAGCACCACCAACTTCACACCCTAGTCTCGGACACCCATCCGGAAGCGGTGGAAAAAAATTGCTGGGAAGTGATGAAAACGGTTTACGACCCTGAGATCCCTGTCAATATTGTCGATCTCGGTCTGGTATACCGCTGCCATGTCAAACCGTCCGAAGCCGATCCGGAGCTTAATGACGTGCAGATTGTGATGACGTTGACTGCCCCCGGTTGCGGCATGGGTCCGGTTATTCAGGGCGATGTGGAAAAGTGTATAAAGTCCTTACCGGGCGTAGGCAGCGTTGAGGTTGAAATTGCGCTGGATCCGCCTTGGTCGCGCGACATGATGTCGGAAGTTGCGCAATTGCAACTGGGATTGTTTTGAGTCTTCCCCAAGCTCAAATTTAGAGGACTTGAACGCCGGTCCCTTTATATAGAAAAGCTGGAAAATCGAACCCGATTTCGCCAGCTAAGCTAATAAATAAAAACCAGCCAGATATAAAGTGCAGTCTCTTTTTTCTTAATTTCGGCAACACATGTGTTCAGGGAAGCCGGTGAAATTCGCCGCTTCCCTTCCGGGTGATACCCCTAAATAGCGTTCGCTATGGGTTAAATCAACGGCTTCAAGTCAGCAAAAGCTTTCTCTGCAGGTGGCAAAAATTCAGCCGCTGTTTTCAAGTCGCCAGCTTTCGCTGCAGTACGCGCTTTCTTTAAAATGTCATTTGCTTTTGAACGCGCTCTATCAACCACGTCATTAGCGTTAACTTCTTTACTTAAATCGGTACCTTGCTTAATGATGGCATAAACTTCATCGCCCGATTTTCCTGCATCAATTGCAGCTTGCGCTTCTTTAATTTTGCCTATCACAGCATCAATAGCATCTGCCGGTGCGTAAGAGATTCTACCGTCGCTGGCTTCTGCCAAGGCTACTGTTGAAAAAGCGCCCATTGATAGCGCAATCAGGGAAGATAATACGATTGTTTTTATGGTTTTCATAATGGACTAATCCTCAATTTGTATGTTGCATAGCGTTGTTGCGGTCAAAATTAAATAACCGGGCGGGATTCTATCATGTTTTGAAAAATTTCAACCCTTCTCTGAAAATATTTCGATCGATTAATTGAGTTAGATCAAGAATGACCGCCATCAACAAATTAATTTGTAAGAAGTAAACGTTTGTTGTCATAATTGGCGAAAAGCTTAGTTAACCCTAGCCACTTCATATAAATTTAATCGTAAAGCACCGGTGCAATACAGTCATAAAAAATCAGCCCTGCTCAGGTTTAGTCCGCAAAAGCTTTTAGCCGGACTAGGCTTAGCCATAATACTTCTGATTTCGTTTTACAATACTGCGGCACTGGTTAGTCCCGATTGGAATGCAGGCTTTCAACATCCTCTTCAGGGCTGGGATCACCTGCTAACCATGCTTGCGGTAGGCATTTGGGCGGCGCAATTGCGCGGACATGCTATTTGGATGTTACCGCTGGTTTTTGTTGGTGTAATGAGCTTGGGAGGTATTGCCGGTGCTGCGGGTCTCGCCATTCCCAGCGTCGAAGGTCTCATTTTGCTTTCCTGCGCCGTTTTCAGCATACTGATCGTCCGCAGGGCGCGTTTTAGTACCCAGGTTAACGTATTGATTGTGGCGTTTTTTGCCTTTTTCCACGGCTTTGCGCACGGACACGAAATTTCCACATCCGCCAGTTTGATTTCCTATACCTTCGGTTTTATGCTGGCGACTTTACTGCTGCATGGCGCCGGTATAGTCGTAGCAAAGCTGGTTATGTTGAGCGTTACCTGCTTAGTGGCGATTTTCTTTTCTAACATGGCTCAAGCCAATTATGCCGAATCATTTACCAGTATCAAAAGCAAAAACATTTCGCCAGTAAATGTAAATGCCCCAGGATTCACTCGAATATCACCGAGAAGCGTGATAAGTCAGATAGACTATGACGAAGCTACTAATAACCTTGGTAATTATCGCTCGTCCCCGGACGATATTCCTATAGCTATTGAAGTTCCAGACAGCAGTTCGATACAGCACTCAAAAGCCAACAACATTATAAGTACTTATGGGTTTTCATCAGTTTACAAGATAACATCCCAACATCATGATTTGGCTTTGAAAAAGGCCACTTTTAGTGCGCAAGAAAACTTGCGACAAGACCATCAGCTTTTTTATTCAGTTAACATTCACATTAGCAGCCTTGACTTCAAACGCTATTTCCCCGATATAAACCATACTCCTGGGAAAGATTTTCTTAGCAGCGGCGTAGGCTTAACTTCACCGCCGACAATTTTAGTAAATCCAGTTTTTCTCCGCAACACTAAGCTTTTCCATAAGACCCCAGTTTCATCATTTGAAGAATGTCATCTTCAAATGACCTTTGCCAACGTCTCTTTCGGCAGTTTTTCTTATCACAAATTAACCTCAACCCTTGGGAAGGATTACAAGTTTCGTAATCAACTCAATGCGGGAAACGGCGTCCTGCCGCCCAAGCGTTATAAGAATCCATTCTCAATTTATTCAACCCCCATCAACTTTTATTTCCACCCGGCCAGTTCGGCTGTTGGCGTAATCTCCAGTCTTGATTTTCTTTCTGTTTTCGAAAAAACCATCAAGATACGAAACAACAACACCTCTGCCATTTTTAATAAACCTTAACCCACTAATCCTTGAGGATCTCCATGCACAACAAAAACAATAAATGTATTACGTTAAGTTTAAGCCCACAAAAAAACCTGATTATTCTAGGAATGACTATCCTATTCTTACTATCAAGCACTATTTCGTTGAATGTTTTTCTGATCTTTAACAACGATTGGAACATGGGATTTTCTCATCCGTTTCAAGGCTTCGACCACATTATTACTATGGTTGCGGTCGGGATCTGGGCGGCGCAACTACGCGGAAACGCGATTTGGTTATTACCCCTTACCTTTGTGAGCGTCATGGCCCTTGGTGGTTTGGCAGGAGCAGCAAACACCTTACCGAGCGCCGAGTTGATTGTGCTTTTATCAGGGCTAGTATTTTGCAGCCTAATTGCCCGTAAAGTCAGCTTCAGCATCCGTATCAATATCCTGATCGTGGCATTTTTTGCTTTTTTTCACGGCTTTGCACACGGACAGGAGATTTCCGCTTCCGCTAGCCTGATTTCCTACACGTCCGGCTTCGTAATCGCAACCCTGATTTTGCACGGTGCAGGCATTTTAAGCTCACGTTTATTGCCGCTGGCTTTCGCTTTTTTCATCGGTAGCGTAGCTTATGCGCAAGAACCCGACGCCGGGGCAGTTGAATCGAACGATACAAACCGTAACAGCCGGGAAATCGGCATGAAAGACAACGATTCGGTCGAGTTCGAAGAAATGACCGTTGTAGAACGGGCAGACTCTCAAGTCGGCATCGCCGACAGCGCTTCGCAAGGCAATATTGGCCAAGCGCAATTAAAATACCGGCCGATAACCCGGCCGGCTGAAATACTTGAAACCGTACCGGGCTTAATCGCCACCCAGCACAGCGGCGAAGGCAAAGCCAACCAGTATTTCCTGCGCGGCTTCAACCTCGACCACGGCACCGATTTTTTGACCCAAATCGAAGGCGTTCCCGTCAACCAATTGTCTCATGCGCACGGACAAGGCTGGACCGACACTAACTTTCTCATTCCCGAATTGGTGGAAACGCTGGATTACAAAAAAGGCAACCATTACGCTGAAAACGGCGATTTTGCCAGCACCGGCTCCGCTAATATTCGTTATTTTAATAGCCTGCCGGAAACCATTGTTAAATATACCGGGGGCAGCTTCGATTACCACAGAGGGTTAGTTGCCGGTTCGCACCAATTAGGCGACGGCAACTTTTTATACGCAGGAGAAACCGTCCACAATAACGGTCCTTGGACCATCGGCAACCAGTACTGGAAATTTAACGGCGTATTGCGCTACAGCGAGGAACATGAAAACCACGGTTGGAGCGTTACCGGCATGGCAATGAAATCGGACTGGAATTCAACGGACCAAATCCCTCTAGGCGCTGTCCAAAACGGTTTGCTCGACCGATTCGATGCGCTTGATCCGACTGACGGCGGCAGCAGTCAGCGTTACAGTTTAACCGGCGAATGGCATCGCCGGGACGCCAGCGGCGAAACTAAATTGATGGCTTACAGCGTCTATAATACGTTAAGTTTATATTCTAATTTCACTTTCTTCTTAGATAATAACGAAAAAAATAACCCTGATTGTGCCGGTTTAACGGGTATGTTGGATTCAGACCAATTCAACCCATCGATCTTTAATAAATGCGGCGACCAATTCGGTCAGCCGGACGACCGCTGGACGACCGGGTTCAAAGGCAGTCATACCTTTTTCCACAAAATCGGCGATGCGGATTCCGAAACCACCGTCGGCGTTCAAGTCCGTAACGATAATATCCAAAATGCGCTCACCAAAACGCACGGACAAATACAATACGACATCACCCGCGCCGATACGCTTTGGGTCACCAGCATTGCGGGTTACGGCGAAAATAAAACCCGTTGGAACGACTGGTTTCGCACCAGTTTAGGGGTGCGGCTGGACGGTTTCCGTTTCGATGTTAATAACAGCCAAATTAGCGGAAATAAAGCTTTTCCGATCAACGAAGGCGATCGTTTCGACGGTTTAGCGAGTCCTAAACTGAGCATGGCATTCGGGCCTTGGGCCGATACCGAGTTTTATCTGAACGGCGGCATGGGTTATCACAGCAACGACGCGCGCGGCATCCTGACAACCAAAGACCCGTCGGACCCTACCGGCCCGAATGTAAAAAAAGCCACACCGCTCGTTCGCACTTACAGCGCCGAAATCGGGGCGAGAACAACTTGGATCAAAGGCCTGCAAAGCACCTTAGCAATCTGGTGGCTAGATATCGATTCCGAACTGGTCTTTGTCGGCGACGCAGGAACAACCGACGCAGGCAATCCCAGCAGGCGTTACGGGCTTGAATTCGCCAACTACTACTCGCCGAACGATTGGCTCACCTTCGACGCCGATTTTAGCTTTTCTCATGCTCGATTCCGTAATTTGCCGTCAGGAGAAAACCATATTCCTGGCTCGGTCGAAACGGTAATCGCCGCCGGCGCGTCCTTCCACGATGTCTTGGGCGGCTTTTTCGGCGGACCGCGGGTGCGTTACTTCGGCCCGCGCGACCTGGAAGAAACCGGGCAATTCAAGTCCTCCGACACCTTGCTCGTTTCGGCTACCTTAGGTTATCAAGTCAATAAAAACCTGAGCTTTCAAGCCGAAGTGTATAACATCCTGGATAGAGAAGACGACGGCATTACTTATTACTATGAATCCCGTTATCCGAATAATAACGGCGGTATGACAAGCGGAAACGACTTCCACTTCCACCCTGTCGAACCCGTCAGCTTCCGCATGGGCTTTACGGCTAAGTTCTAGATTTTTTTCATCGACCTCGCGGGCATCTTTAACTCAGATGCTCGTTTTTTTGTCCGCAGATCCGCGATAAAATCATTTCAGGTACATTCCTGCAGCTATCTATTTGCATCGGAACGTAACGAAAGTAAACTAATGCATATTCCATTCTAATTTCATCTGCAGTCGAGAAACCCCATGCCGCGTTTTTCAATACTTCTTTGTTCTTACTTACTAGGCAGTCTTGCATTGACCGCTCATGCCGAAACTACCGCGTTAAAACCGTTTGGTCCCGGCAGTTACCAAAAACTGCTGGACAGCAAAGCGAATAAACCATTTATGTTGGTGATCTGGTCGATTACCTGTTCGTCTTGCCTGAAAGACATGGCTTTATTGAATAAAATGCAGCGGACGAGACCGGACATCGATATAGTTATGCTGGCTACCGACGACAGTTCCGCCACGGATCGAATCCGGCAAATTCTGGCGAAAAACGAACTGACCGGTCTGGAAAACTGGCAATTCGGCGATGAAAACCCGCAAAAACTGCGTTACGAAATCGACCCGAAGTGGTACGGCGAGCTGCCCCGCACTTACTTTCTGGATAAAAAGCACGGACGGGAAGGCATCAGCGGTGTGCTGTCGCAAAAGGATTACGAAGCGATGTTTAAGAAAATGATGAACTAAGCCATGTTTTCGATCATCCGTTATACTACTCGCGCGGCTTTTAACACACTTATTTTCTTTCGAAAATTTGCCGTTACTTACCTACGCACCCTGCAGCGACCCTGTATTACTTTTTCAAGCGATCCCGCTCTGCCAGCCGTTTTGATAAGCCTAACCGCAACGGCAATGACGGGGTGCTCATCCGATCCGCTTTTGGACATTGTTCAATCCCCGGTAGCGCTATATTCCACGTCAACGTTCGGGCTTTACGATGTTTCCACGTTCGATGTCTATGCAGAAAATGATGTTATTCATATCCTAGCAGGCGGAAAAATTTCCGCAGAGGATAAACAAATCAAGCTAAGCTACCTACGATCCGAAGATGGCGGCAAAACATGGCAACAACCGGTCAACCTCGGCAATCTAGTTGAAACCATCGCCAGCCGCGGTAATGACGTTCAACTTGCCGCCAAGGGCGAAAACCTGCTGGCGGTTTGGCAAACCAAAGGTGAATTGTCCGGCATGGGGCCGTTGGCGAGCGCTTATTCCCGCGATAACGGCCTAACCTGGAAAGCGGGCATTAATCCGGCGGCGAATAATGCGGGCGACCAGTCCCATCTTGACTTAATAGCGGACCGGCAGGGACGATTTCATGCCGCATGGCTGGAAGATCCCGAGGAAACCGGCTGGCAAAGCCTGCGTTACGCCCGCTCTCTCGATAACGGCGAACATTGGAACAAGCCGGTAACGCTGGACGATTCGACCTGTTCTTGCTGCTGGAACGCATTCGCCCTATCCCCGGATAACAAGCTCAACCTCCTGTACAGAGATATGAAACCGCGCGACATGGCCTTATTGGAATCGAATGACGACGGCAAGAGCTGGCAACGCGCGAGCACAGTTGGCAGTTTCGGCTGGCAATTCGACGGCTGCCCGCACGTCGGCGGTAGCTTGGCTTATGACGGCGCCGGACATCCGGGCAAGTTGAAAAGCCTGGTCTGGACGGGAGCCGGACAGAACGCAGGTTTGTACTACTTATCGTCCGAAAATTCCGGCAAAAGCTGGTCGATGCCGCAAAAAACCGGCAACACCGCGATTCATAGCGACATTGCCGCCTTCGACGGCTATTTTATAGCGATTTGGGATGAAATGGAGCCGGAAGGTTCGAGTGTTTTTTACGCCAAAACGGAAGCCGGCCGCGACCTTCACTTGAAACCCTTCCGCTTAACCCAAGCGCACAATGCCGCAACCCACCCCAGAATCATCGCGACCCGGTACGGATTTTTAGCGCTATGGACGGAAAAGCCCAGTAGGCAAGCCAGCCGGCTGGCTTGGCAAATACTCGAATAAGGCGGAATTATCATTGCCGGATTCGTTTTAATGACCAAGCCCCGTTATCGGTTATATAATGGCGGCAATTTGACGACTTACCCTTTGATTTTCAGGTAGCGAATGTTATGACCAGATGCTCTATCCAATTGGCGGCAGCGCCGCTGTTCAGCTTTATTTTAGCGGCGGGATTTGCCATACCCATACCCGTTTTCGGTCATGCGATTTTAGTAAAATCGCAACCAGCAGCCGACAGCACGATTGCCGAATCGCCCAAACAAGTCGATGTCTGGTTTAACGATAAGGTAGGCAGCGAATACAAAGCGCTGGCAGTTATCAATAGCAAGGGCGAGCGGGTCGACAATAAGGACATCGAACAAGAGACTTTCGATCCGTCCCACCTTTATACCACCGTTACCGGCTTGCCCCCCGATACTTACACAGTTCGCTACCGGGTAGTGTCGCTCGACACCCATATTGTCACGGGCAAATTTAAATTCACTGTAAATAAGCCCTGATTCGCACTTCCGGCGTATCGCACAACATGAGGCATACCACGACATGAAACCGTTCAAACCCGCATTGCTCTGCTCTTTGTCACTTAGTATTTTGTTGCTAATGGCTTGCACCAGCCCTGGTTATAACGACAATCCATCGCAACAAATGACCAAAGCAACGGTCGGTTGCCTCGTCGCCACTGACTTCTTCGCGGTCTATTTCAGCGCGTACATTCAACCGGCCGACGATAACACGAAAGTTAAAGACAAGAAAGATCTGTTCCGGTCGTACTGCAAAGACATACCCATGACCGGCAAAGCGTTTTTTACCGCCGACTTGGTCGGCAGCGAGTTACGCGAAACGCCGATTGCCGTCCGCATCGTAGAACAAGAATTCACCGGCGGCGATGAAGCAAAAGCCGAAAATTTTAAGGATCTCCGTACTCTATCCGAAGTCCCCGCTAAATTGTATTCGAAAGGCGTCGTCGAAGCCCAAGCTCTGCTCGAGAAAAACGGTTATTACGCGGTTTACTTAATTATGGGCGGAGAAGATGCAATTTCCGATGAAGATAAATTACGCATTCCGCTCCATGTCGGCGTAGACCCGGACGCCAAACCCTTAATGACGCGCATTGCTATCATCGTCGGCATTACGTTAGGATTTGCCTTGATCGGTTTTGCGGCTTTCCGTTTCATGCGCCGAAGCAAAAACTCGTAATATTTGTTTTAATCCCATGATGACCATTCTTTCAAAGATTAACGGCCGCATGATTAATAAAATCACCGGTGTTATTTTCCTTTTCTTACAACTTCAAACCGGTTTTGCACATCCGCCTGGACTGAGTTCGGTGGATTTGACCGTCAAGCCGGACGGCCTGGCCGTAAAAATCACTTTTTCGTCGCAAGACATTGAAGCGCTGGTTCCCATGGATACCGACGGCGACGCCGAAGTCACGGACGAAGAACTCGGCAACGCTAAACCGCATATCTCTCGCTATGTGATAACACATTTTAACGTCAAATCGGGCGGACAAGACATTAAAAGCACAGCCTCCGGCACAGTGAGTTACGATAATAAAAACAATACTCACGTTGAGTTAAATTACCCGGAACAACAAATCGATAAACTCACTGTCGAGTCTAAAATACTCAGCAGACTGCCTTCCGGACATAAACAATACCTTACGGTTCAAGACGAGACCGGAAAGGAAATAGGAAAAAAAATGCTGACTCAACAGGACGGCATAATTGAAATCGATCTTAAGAATGTTTCCGCTGCCGCCGGACCGGAAAATCGATCCACCTCGCCCTTTACCGATTTTTTAAAACTCGGCGTCGAACATATTCTCACCGGTTACGACCACTTGCTGTTTCTGTTCTCTTTGCTGGTAATCACGCGAAACTTCTGGCCCGCCCTTCAAATCATTACTTTTTTCACTGTCGCTCATTCCATTACGCTCGCGTTAGCCGGATTAAACATAGTCGACATACCCGGCAGTATTGTCGAACCCTTGATCGCTGCGACAATCGTTTACGTCGGTCTGGAAAATATCTTTAGAAAAGCTAATGTCACTACCAAACAACGCTGCATCTTAACGTTTTTCTTCGGCCTGATTCACGGCTTCGGATTTGCTGGTGTACTGAGAGAAATGGGGATTTCTTCTATTGAGACGGGCATTTTAGTACCGTTGTTCTCATTCAATTTAGGTGTCGAACTAGGGCAAATTACCGTCGCCGCCATAGTCCTCCCAATAATATGGTGGTTGCACGGTAAAGAAAGCATCAGTAAATATTTAGTGCCGGTCGGCTCCGTTTTAACTTGCCTTGCCGGTAGCTATTGGCTTTTAGAACGAACTGTGCTTGGGTGAATCCCCCATTTAGTAAATTCCCTCTCCACTTACAAGCTTTAAAATGCGAATTGTGCCTAACTCGTCAAAAAGCCCTAGTTACTTACACTAAATAGCAGCCTCCGTCTTTTCCAGCTTACCCAAATAATCGAAGGCAATCGCCCGGTAATAACTGCCTTCCACGAAATGAAACTTGGCTTTACGGGCGAGCAAATCGGTTTTTTTCTGATCAACCTGCTGCAAAATGCTTTGCCCTTGTACGGAAGACGTTGCGGCGGTTACTTTGCTAAACGTATCGAGCGCGGCATTTTCGCGCCGGTGGTCGAATATTTTGGCCGATAATAATGTGTAATCGGGCGCAATTTTCTGGATTAAGTCGATAGTGACCGCTTCCTCGGACAAATCATCGAATTTAAGCGCAATGTTATACCCTTGCCGCCGGTAATTATTCAGCCCGTTCAGCAGTTGTTGGTAATAGCGCGCATAGTGCCGATACACAGTGAGCACAATGGCGACATTCCGGGTTTTAAAGCCGCACTGGGCGATGATTTCCTCAAAATACACACCGTGATCCTTTTTTACGCCCAAGATATGTAAAGGATCGACCTCCAAAAATAAAGTTCCTTGTCCTGGGGATAAAGTCAGGTAGTTGAGCATATGCACAGTACGCGATAAACGGTCGAAATTAATAATCGATTCCAAGCCAGCCGGTTGTTGTTCATTGTTGACCAGCAGATATTCGATTTCATTTTCATAGAATTGCTGAGTGCCGTAAGTCGATACTTCAATCTGCGCGATATGTCCGGCGATAACGGTCGGGTTCATTGTTTCCCGCACTGGCGAAAATAAACTATTAATCCTGACCGGGCCGAATAGTCCGCTAACTTTACCGTCTTTTAAGACAAAAGGCCGGAACACGGAACGGTGTTCTTGTCCGAAGCGGCCGTTAAAATAATCGATGAGGTGTTGTAAAGGCATAATCACTCCTTAAAAAGAAATTGCTTGTAAACTTGATTCAAAACAAACTGGAGATTCCTTTAGGAAATCTGTCGTTAAAAAACAGGCGGAGCAAAAGCTTCTCCGCCCTAATACCATCCCTGCGAGGTGGACGCTTTCAAATATTCCTTAATCCGAAAGTTTCGATGAAACAAAATTTTATAAAGCTGCTTATCAATTCAAACAAGACAGCAGCACTTTCAACTAATCAGTTGGCAGTTATCCTAAAGTAATTTGTTTAATTAACTAAACGATATAAATGTATTTATTTATCTAATAAATAGATATGTAATTTTGCCGCTTGACCATAATTTTTTTCAATTAACCGCAAAATCGCTTTGAGCGATAATGAAATTCTCAATGCGCAAGCAATATTTAGTTACAATTCAAGCATTGGATTCGAATGGGGACGATTGAACATGGCTGCCGGAATTACCTTAAAAAATCTGGTCAAGGTATTTGGCGAAGTTCGAGCTGTCGACGGAATCGGTTTATCGATCGAACCAGGCGAGCTGTTTTTTTTGTTAGGCCCTAGCGGTTGCGGTAAAACCACATTACTGCGCTGTATTGCCGGATTCAATGAACCGGATTCCGGGCAAGTGCTTATCGGCGCCAAGGATGTAACAAAAGCGCCACCCCACGAACGCGACATGGGCATGGTCTTTCAAAGTTACGCCCTTTGGCCGCACATGACGGTCGCGGAAAATGTCGCATTCGGATTGGAAATGCGCAAAATAGCTAAACCTGATATCAAACATCGAGTCGCCGAAGCCCTGGAACTGGTCAAAATGACCGATCGGGCAAACTATAAGCCGGGGCAATTATCCGGCGGCCAACAGCAAAGGGTGGCCTTAGCCCGAGCATTAGTGATTAAACCAGGGTGTTTACTTTTAGATGAGCCTTTGTCGAATCTCGACGCTAAATTACGGCTGGAAATGCGGAGCGAAATCCGCCGGATCTGTAAGACGTCAGGCTTAACGGCCGTGTACGTAACGCACGATCAAACCGAAGCCCTCAGTATCGCCGATCGCATAGCGCTATTGAATAACGGACTTATTCAACAAATAGGGACTCCGGATCAAATTTACCGTCAGCCCAACAGCCGTTTCGCCGCCGAATTCATCGGCGAGAGTAACTTTATCTTAGGCCGTATTGCCGGAATCGATCCTCAGCATATCGTTATACAAACAACCATCGGATATGTTACCGGCGCTCCAAACTCAGGCAAAGGCTTGACTTTAGATCAGCCCGTAACCTTATCGATTCGGCCTGAAATGATTACAATTCACGATTCACAGCCGGCTGCAAAAAACAACTTTTCAGGAACCTTATTCGATACGCTTTATTTGGGAGGAATCGCTCAACATCGATTGAAATTTTCCGCACCCTCAACCGCCGGCAAACCGTTTGACGGCGAATTTAAAGTGCTCGAACAAAATCCCCGCAGAAATGCGCGCGATAAGGCGCAAACGGTATGCATTACATTCGCGCCCGAAGACGTGGTTATTTTGACGGCGTAAAATGACGAAGAATCTTCTTATCTTGCTCCTCGGCGCTGCGGTCGTCGTCTTGCCTTTTCTGTTCCGGCAAGCGCCCGGTATAAACGACTGGCGCACCGACGACCCCGAGTTGATTATTATAACGCCGCATAGCGAAGCCATCCGCTTTGAGTTTGCCCTAGCCTTTAGCCGGTGGCACCGGGAACAGTACGGCAAACCGGTCAAAATCGACTGGCGGGCAATAGGCGGCACCGCCGAAATCATGCGTTACTTGGAAAGTTCGTTTATCGCGGCTATCCGCGCATTTTGGGAAAACTCGGGGAAAGCCTGGCCTGCATCCGCCGCGCAACAATTAACGGACAGCCATTACGTACCGGACAAGGATGCAGCCGGTTCGCTTTATAAGGTTTTCCGCGCCACCGACGACCCCGGCTTATTCAGCGCCGGGATCGACGTTTTTTTCGGCGGCGGAGAATACGATCACAGTAACGCTTTTCAACGCGGATTTACCGTAGCGCCTTGGCCGGAAAACCGGACTCCGCCCGGGCTATTAGAGCAGAACGGCGTCGAGATGATCCCGCGTCAATACAGCGGCGAAACTTGGCGCACACCGGCCTTATTTGGTGTGGCGGTCAGTACTTTCGGTATTTGCTATAACAAAGACCGCTTGATCGAACTTGATGTCGCGCCGCCGTCCCGTTGGGATGACTTGGCTAACCCTAAATTAAAAGGGCAAATCGGCGCGGCCGACCCCACTAAAAGCGGCAGCATCGCTAAGGCTTACGAAATGATTATCCAGCAAAAAATCCGGCAAGCAGTTCTCGCGGCTGGATTCAGCGATGACGATATCGAACGGTTTGAAGCGGCGCATGCTCAAGTTCGCGGTAAACCTTGGGAAATCCCGTCCGATGTGCCGGTCCGTTATCAGCAAACGGTGGAAGCCGGTTGGTTGCAAGGCTTACAATTAATTCAACGAATCGGCGCCAACGCCCGCTATTTCACCGATTCCGCCACTAAAGTTCCTATCGACGTCAGCAAAGGGGATGCCGCGATGGGCTTAGCAATCGATTTTTACGGCCGTTACCAAGCCGAAAACAGCCGCGCTCCGGACGGCACCGAGCGCATGCTGTTCATAACGCCCGAAGGCGGTTCTTCCGTCAGTAGCGACCCGGTGAGTTTACTGCGCGGTGCGCCGCACAAGGAGCTAGCCGTACGGTTTATACAATTCTTAATCGACGAAACCGGCCAAAAATTATGGAATTACCGTGCGGGCGAACCCGGCGGTCCAAGTAAATATGCCTTAAGAAGACTACCCATCCGCCGGTCTTTCTACCCGTCCGGAAATGTACCGGTTAACGCGGCGTTTGCAAAACATCGTCCGCATTTAACGGATAACTTGGCCGACCCGGCAATCAATCCTTACGAAATCGGCAAAAACTTCACTTATCACAAGCGCTGGACTGGGTATCATTTCAATATCCACCGTAATCTAATCAAAGCCATGTGCCTGGATGCGGGCGAGGAACTTAAAGCGGCTTGGGAATCCATCCAGCAGCGCGGCGGCGTGGAAAATAACCGGCTTGCCATGCAAATTTTTAGCGCTATGCCGGACGATTTTACCTGGCGTTCGGCAATCGACGATTATCGTAAGGCAGAACCGCTCGACTATATGGAGCGCTGGATAAAACATTTCAGACTCAACTTTGCTAAAGCCAAGGCGCTCGCAGAAGGAAAACGGTCATGAAGCGTACAACCGCTTACTTGATTTTCAGCGTGGTCATGCTGGTCTATTTGCTGTTTTTCTTAATCCCTTTGTTTAGCGTTATTAAGGGCGGTTTTTTTACCGGCGGCAGTTTCACACTGACTTATCTTACCGGCGTGTTTAAAAACCCCATCTACCGCGAAGGACTATGGAATAGCTTACTAATAGGTCTGGGCACTACCGTTCTGTCAGCTCTGATCGCCGTGCCGTTAGCCTGGATAGCTAACCGCTTCACGTTTCCCGGTCAAGGTTTCTTAACCGCCTTACTGCTAGTACCGATGATTTTACCCCCTTTTGTGGGCGCTATCGGCTTTCAGCAAATCTTCGGACAATACGGCGCGTTGAACGCCGCGCTGAATTTAGGCGCTATCGATTGGCTGGCGAACGGCCGTTATCTCGGCGTGATTTTACTGCAAGCGTTGTCGTTGTATCCCATCATGTATTTGAACGTGGCGGCAGCATTGGCTAACATTGATCATGCCATGCTGGAAGCCGCTGAAAATATGGGCAGTTCCGGCTTCACCACGTTCCGCCGCATCACGTTACCGCTGATTATGCCGGGAGTCTTTGCCGGCGGAACGATTATTTTCATTTGGGGCTTTACCGAATTAGGCACCCCCCTCATTATGAATTTCACCCGCTGCGCATCGGTGCAAGTTTTCGACGCCTTGAAAGAAATCGGTTCGAACCCGTTTCCTTACGCGCTGGTCTTTGTGATGTTAACCGCGAGCGTTTTATTGTACACGGCTAGCAAGTATCTCTTCGGGCGGCATAGCTTTGCCATGACCAGCAAAGCGGCAACCACATTCAAGGCAATCGAAGTGCAAGGAATTAAAGGTTACGTTTTAATGCTGCCTTTTTTGCTGGTAATAAGCTTAGCCTTATTACCGCACGCCGGAGTTGTCCTAACCAGCGTTGCCGAACCGGGCAGTTGGTATAAAACGGTCACGCCAATAGTGTATACCTTAGACAATTATAAAGAAGCGCTAGGCCACAGTATGACCGTTAGCAGCATCCGCAATAGCTTAAATTATTCGCTCTTAGCCGTCTTGTTCAATGCGATTTTCGGCATTACGATTGCATTTGTCGTCGTGCGTTCCGATCTAAAACTTAAAAGCTTGCTGGACGGTCTCGCCATGTTGCCTTTGGCGGTACCTGGCTTAGTGATGGCTTTCGGTTACTTAACCGTCAGCGCTTATCTGAGCAATTTGGAAACCGTGAAAAACAACCCGTTGCTGCTGAATCTATTCGACGTCAGGACAAATCCCACATTCTTTCTGGTCATAGCCTACAGCATCCGCCGCTTGCCTTATATGGTGCGCTCGGCGGTATCCGGCTTACAGCAGACCAGCGTCAGCCTGGAAGAAGCCGCCGCCAGCCTAGGTGCTTCGCCTTTTCAAACCGTTTGGCGTATTACCGTGCCGCTGATCGCGGCGAATCTTATAGCGGGAGCCATGCTTGCGTTTGCGTTCAGCATGTTGGAGGTTTCCGACGGTTTGATGCTGGCGCAACGCGAAGATTATTACCCCATCACCAAAACCATCTATGAATTATTCCAATTGATCGGCACGGGCTTATACGTTGCCTCCGCTTTAGGCGTCTGGGCGATGGTATTTTTAGCCGTAACCATTATGGGCAGTAGTAGCTTATTGGGCAAGAAATTAGGGGCCTTGTTCCGGGTTTAAAGGGTAACCGTTACCGTTCTAAAACGTAAAAATCAATCAAGGCTTCAATTGTTTTTTTGCACTGTCTGTTAATCGCCAACCTGAATTGGTGCAAATATTTAATTTTTTGCACAAAAACAACACATGTTGTGAATTTCACCAATACCACGGATTTTTGCAATAATCCACATCTCATTGTTTTTATTGAATAAGTATAAATTTTTTATTAAAAACAGTTATTGGCACAGATAATGCTTTTTTATTTACGAAAGCTTTTGAAAAATGTCTGTAAGCGCTAGAGCTTGCAAAATCGATGCATTGCTTCTGCTCTTTTCTATAAATTTACACAGAGATTCCTCATGAAAACGATTCGAACGAATGTTATGGCTAAGAAACCGGTCTTACCCTTATACCTGTTTGCGGTTGCTATCGTTTTAATAACCGCGGTAAATTCGCCGGCGGTTAAAAGTTCCGAGTGCGTTTTTGACGGCCATGACCGCGCCGGTTTCTGCGATTAAGCGTATTGGCTTAATAACAAAAATCATCGGGCGGACTCAGATCTCCTGTTACGGTCAAAGTAAACAAGTTTTGTGTGTTGCTTAAGTTGTACCCCTCCTCGCGGACAGATACCGGAAGTCATTTTGATGCAAGGACGCATCTTTTTTTAGGGGGACCCGTTTAACATTCAATCTAATTGCGTTATGCCGCCTATTAACGCTTAGCTTAATTATTTTGCTTTAGGGCTTAATGAATATTAGCTTTAGTACTATTCGCATAGCCTTTATAAAAAAAACCTGAGAAATATTAAACCGTAATACCTATGTTAAAAGTATTACTCGTTGAAAATAACACCCGCAGTACGACCCAGCACGAGTTCGCAGGAAACCCCGTATTAGATATTTTAAAAATTGTTTACCGGCCTGAATCTTTTATCGCCTTAGTCAAAGAATCGAAACCGGATCTTATTATCATCGATAGTGGCAGCCCTTCCGAAAAACTGATCGCCGATATCAATACCCTATATCTGCACGATCCTTGCCCTGTCATTCTATTCACCGAAACCGGTTGCACCGAAACCATAACCAAGGCCATTAAAGCCGGAGTCTCTGTCTTGATCGTCGACGATTTCAAACGTGAACGGCTCGACAGCCTCATTCAAATCGCCTTCGCTCGATTTAACTATCAACAAAGTTTGCGAGAAGCTTTGGAAGACGCCAAGACCCAACTCGAGGACCGCAAACAAATCGACCGCGCCAAGGCGATTTTGATCAAAACGCAGAAGTTTTCGGAAGACCAGGCTTATCACACGCTCAGAAAACTTGCCATGGACAGAAATATCACCTTGGGAGAAATGGCCCGGAATGTCTTGGCGATGGCGGATCTTTTAAAATAAACCGTTTACAACAAGTGCGCTAAAATGAAAACGTTTATTAAAGTCACTGAAATTTGGGTTCCCGACAAAGAACGCACCCGGCTGGAATTCGGTTCGGGTTTATACGGATCTTTCACCGAATTTAAAACAGCCAGCGAACACGAACACTTCGCCTTCGACGAAGGCCTGCCCGGCAAAGCTTGGGCGGCTGGACACCCCATCGTCATGACGCGGCTCGAACCGTCTCACTTTAAACGCGCTAAAGCCGCTAGAAAAGCCGGTTTAACATGCGGCATCGCCTTGCCTATTTTTTCCGGCGAATTTTTATTGGCCGTCGTCGTCTTTTTCTGCGGCGACGACGAAGAACACGCCGGCGCAATCGAACTGTGGAGTAACGATCCGGCTAATCTTCAGACATTACAAATAACGGATGGGTATTACGGTACCCTCGATTATTTCGAAAACATTTCAAGAACGCTAAAACTGCCTGAAGGCCAAGGCCTGCCGGGCCTAGCGTGGGCATCGAACATGCCGGTACTGATCGAAAACATAGCCGACGCCAGCGAATTTATCCGTTCTACTGATGCCCGCCAAGCAGGCATTACAACCGGCTTGGCCATCCCCATTTGCGCCAGCGGCAACAGAACCTATGTGATGACGTTTTTGTCCGCAAAAGCCACGCCCATCGCTAAACGAATCCAGATTTGGACGCCGGAAAACTCCCGCCTTGTTTGCCAAACCGGCTATAGTAAAACCAATAACGAATTAGCCGCCCTTTTTGAAAGCCTTTGCGTCGAGAAAGGCAGCGGCGCTTTAGGCCGCGTCTGGCTAACAGGAATGCCGTTGATTACCGGCGACATAGAAAATGCTAACTACAATCCGGAATTGGAAAGTTTAACCAGCATGTTAGCTATTCCGGTGATCGGACAGGGCCGCTTGAAAGCGATAGTCGCCTTTTTGTTTTAGCTATCCGGATTTTGATCTTGACATGTAATTGTTTCCTTTTACGTTGCTAGATGAAACAATTTATTCTTGTTAAGAAAACACTGGAGTTTTCAATGTGGTTTGTTTATTTAAGTCTCGCCTTGCAAGTCATTTTCGGAATCCACGCCATCAAGACAGGACGTCCCTTTGTCTGGGTCTTAGTTATTATCCTATTTTCAGTGCTCGGGATAGCGGGTTACATCCTCATCGAACTGGCGCCTGAATGGTGGGCTTCGCGGAGGGGACGGCAAGTCAAAAGCGCTATTGGTAAAACCATCGATCCCGAAAAAGCGCTAAAAGCGGCTCAACTAGCGTACGAAAAAGTCGATACGGTCCAAAACCGGCTTAATTTCGCGGAAGAATATTTAAAACTGAATCGTTATTCAGAAGCACGAGAGCTTTATGCCCGTTGTCTGGCAGGCATCCATGCCGAAGACCCGCGAATCATGTTAAGTATGGCGCAAGCCGAATTCGGCCTGAACAATTTTGAAGCGGTCATTAGCGTTTTAGATAAATTGAAAGCGGCTAATCCAACCTTTAAATCGCCCGAGAGCCAATTGCTCCGCGCCCGAGCCTTGGAAGGCGCTGGACGCATCCCGGAAGCTATCCACGAATACGAAGCCCTTAGCAATAACTACTCAACCCCGGAGCCAGCTTGCCGTCTGGCGCAGATTTACCAGGCGCAAGGCGATAAAAACCTGGCGGGTGAACTATATCAATCCGTTGTTAAACGAAGCATTACCGCCGGAAAACTGTTCAATGAAAACAATAAGGAGTGGATTAAGTTGGCTAAACGGCAGGTTGGCGGCAGTTAGATTAGCTTAACGTCGCTAAGACAATTTTTATTCGGCTAAAGGCTTCTGCATCAGCGGATAAAGATACTGTTTACCTCTTCTCCGCACTGCTCCAATCCCATTAAGTTGAGCCGTTTGTGGTGCGCTAACGAACCACCAACGGCTTAATTTCTCTGGTTCGGATCAAAGGGTTTGTCGAAGGGAAAAATCACTAATTTAACGGCATTAAAGGACTTTCAAATACTGAATTTCTTTCATCAGCAGGGCTAACCATAAACAGGATGCCCTTTCTAAGCTAGCAATAAAACCTTTCTTACTCGCCAAAAAAACTAATCATGCTCTGAAATAATTAAGCGTATCAACAGCGCTTTTTTTCGTTTTATTTTCAGCATCTTACTTGTTATCAGACCGTCCCGTAACAATTTATTTTGTAACATTACTTTTTGCAGAATGAACCATTAGCTTTGTTTTTGTTATTTACAAGCAAGAAGCTTAACTACTTGTCGAAAAAAATGTTTGAAATTCGGCGAGAACATGAACGATTAAGTTTTGCTGAAAACTACAAAGATAATCAAAAAACGTTGGCTTATGGATATTAAATTAAAGAAACAATTATGGCCGATTTCATTTTTTTCGGCCTTTTGAGGCGGCACGTTGTGATGCTTTTTACGCTATGCAGTGCAACCCATGGCATGTCTCAAACAGTTCACGACGCCCATGTGCACACCAATAAATTATATTTATCAAAAGCAGGTCATAGTGAAAAAGCCGTGCTAGGTCTTGTTCAGAGCAATCAATTTGAAGAAGCAGAAGCCATATTAAACCAATTCCTGCAGTGGCCCTATCGTGATAGGTCGCTGCCATTGTTGCGCCTTCGTGCGAAACTTTGCAATCGTAAAAATAACTTTGTCGATGAGGCTGCAACCTATCATGATATATTGAAATTGACACCGAATGATAAAGAGGCTCTTCGTGGACGTGCGTTTGCGACATTTCGCATGGGTGCGCCCGGCTTGGCGCTTAACTATGCCGAACAGCATCCTGACGTTTTTACCCAAGCTGAATTATTGGATTTCCAGCAGGCAAGTACAGGAAGAAGCATCAGATGGGGTGGTTTGGAAGAGAAAGCGGGTATTGGACAGCAACGTTTTCAGTCCACTGATAAAGCATTGATACAAAACGAAACTGTGCGCACTTTACACGCCCAAGCTCATGTTAATAATAGCCCATCCAGCCGCTATGCTGACTTTGACCGTATCGTGGCGTTACGCGACCGGGTGCGGATGCTAGACGCCATTGCCTTATTTCAAAACCTGAAAAAACAACAAATCAATATCCCCGCTTATGCGCTTGCAGCGGCGGCTGACGCTTATTTACATCAGCGTCAGCCGGAGCAGGCGCGAGACCTCTATCAACAAGCGTTAAAACTGAACAAGCAAGATAGGGATTATCCCAATCGAGAATGGCAATTAAAGCTATTTAATGCCTATATCGACGAATTTGATTTTGATACCGCCCGTGATTTCATCGACCAACTGGTGGCCGATGTTCCCCCCGTTTTACACAAGGGCCTGCGCGGAGTTGAAGTCGATAATGAATTTTATGAAGAAGCGCGAATTAATCAGGCTTACGCACGGATTTATGCCAGCCAATACGAAGAAGGTCAGGAATTATTGGACAAGGCCTTGAAAACCGCTTCGTTTAATTTGGGCGCAAGAACAGCTTACGCCGATTTATTACAACTCCGCGATCAACCCCGTGCCGCCCAACGGCAATATACCAGCGTTCTCGTCGATGACCCGTCCAACAGTTCAGCCGCAACCGGAATCGCGGAAACGGCAATTACTTTAAATGACAGCCAAACCGCCAAGCACCATCTAAACATACTGACTAAACATTATCCTGAAAACCGTGAAGTCGAACGAGTGCAACAGTTGTACCGCCTTTACCGGCAGCCCTTAATGACGGTGACATCGGGCTGGGGCAATAGCCCGGCGGGCGGCGGTAATCGCGGTACGCAGAATTGGCAGGTCGACGCGATGCTGCATTCGCCGCCGCTCTATCGACAATGGCGTATGTTTGTCCATACGTTTAATGCAGAAGCTGATTTCAACGATGTCACAGGGGTTCGCCGGCGCATAGGCGTGGGTGCGGATTACCGTTCCCCAGCTTGGCGAATCAATGGAGAAGTCAGTCAAGATCAAACTAGGCTGGACAATTATGGCGTCAGCCTAAATGCGGCCTGGTTAACCGATGACCATTGGGAAGTCGATCTGGAATTTGAATCCAACAGCAATAATATCCCCTTACAGGCAAGCGCCGCTGGCGTCGACATGAAGTCGCTAAAACTAGGGATGAACTATATCGCCAACGAATCCCGCAGCCTAAGTACAAACATATCTTATAACTGGCTCAGTGACAACAATCGTCGGCTTGAAGGGGGCGCAAACTGGCGGGAACGCTGGTGGAGCGGCCCGGTTTATAAGCTGGATACCACACTTGGCGTTTTCGCCTCCGACAACTCGCTAACCGACGCTGTGTATTTTAACCCGCGCCGGGATTTTTCCGTTGAAGCCCAAATCAGCAATGAGTGGACACTGTGGCGGGATTATCAACGCAGCTTTAAAAACCGCCTTGTAATGGGGGCAGGTAATTATTGGCAAAAGGGTTTCGCATCCGGCATGACCGGCGTTGTACGTTACGAACATGAATGGAGCCTTGATCCTTATCGCACAATCAGTTACGGCGCCGCCTATGAACGGCATCCTTATGATGGCGTAACCAATGAAACTACTTCGGTATTCTTTAACCTGACGTGGCATTTATGATGAGCGTCTTAAGGGTGTTGAACCCAAAACAACCTAAGGTAATTAACAAGTCCTTCGGCGGCCACCGGAAGCGCCTGTGGCGCAAGCTCAGGGCGGACGGCAAGATTTTGGCTCCGTTCGTGGTGAGCTTGTCGAACCATAAACGGAACCAGCTTGTTCAGGGTTGCCTTTTATTATCTTGCTTCGTAATGCTAATTGTTATGTTCAGCTCGTCATGCCTTGCTAAGTCGCCGTTGGCTGCCGTCCTTAAAACTGAATTCCCAGAAGACCCCAATGCGAACGATGGCCTGAGTTTTCGCGTATTGTGCTACCACGATGCCAGGGACAATTTGCGCGAGAGCTTCCGAACCTGGCCTGAGCGCGGCGCGCTGGAAACATCGACATTGGTCGAACAATTCGAGTGGTTAAGGGAAAACGGCTACCACGCCGTCAGCCTGGATGACATCCTCGCCGCCCATAACGGCGGTGCTAAATTACCGCCTAAACCTGTGTTGCTGACCTTTGACGATGGTTACCTCAGCATGTACACACGGGTTTTTCCGCTGTTGAAATTGTTTAATTATCCAGCGGTTATCGGTTTGGTCGGCGAATGGCTGGAAGAATCACCCAAGGATGGCAAGGTTTTTTACGGCGACCGCTGGATCTCACGCGATAATTTTGTCACTTGGCCGCAAGTACGAGAAATGGCCGCTTCAGGATTAGTGGAAGTAGCTTCACATTCGCATAGTCTACATAAAGGCGCCATCAGCAACCCGCAAGGCAGTTTGCCTTCGGCGGCAATCACGCGAATTTACAATTCGCAAACCAAACATTATGAGAGCGATGTGGAATATATGGCGCGATTACGTGCCGATCTTGCCAAAAATTCAGCGTTGATCGCCCGCGAAACCGGCAAAAAACCCCGCACCATGATCTGGCCTTATGGCGCCTATAACATGCTGAGCGTTCAGGCAGCTCAAGCGGAAGGGATGCCGATCACAATGACATTAGAGGCTGGCGGAAATACGCCAGACCAGCCTTTAGCTCGAATTCGCCGAAATATGCTGGTGTTCCACGACAAGGTCAGCGACCTTAAACGGGAATTGCACCAACCCTCAACCTACGACGGCAATGAACAACCGCTAACGCGCATAGTCGCGGTTGATCTCGACACGCTTTACGACCCTAATCCGGTGCGACAAGAAAAAAATGTCGGCGAATTGATTGAGCGGGTTAAAAGGCTACGAATCAATACGGTTTATCTTCGAGCCGTAGCCGACTTGGATCATGACGGCAAAGCGGATGCCGCTTATTTTCCTAACCGTCATTTACCCGTGCGGACTGACCTGTTTAATCGCGTTGCATGGCAATTGTTCACCAGGGCATCGGTTGGGCTTGAAACATTGTATGTCTACGCTTGGTTACCTATCTTAGCGTTTGAAACGCCATCGGGTGACATCGCAGCCCGCCAAATGGTTAAGGAAATTTATGACGATGCCGCCAAAAATGCACCGCGAATTGGAGGGTTATTATTAGGTGAAGAAATTGATGCAAAGGTTAATTCTGGCGAAAATTTAGAATCGTTCGCCCACGAACTCATTGCCACTTTTAAAGTCCATCAACCTTATGCCTTCACCGCACGGCTTATTCCATCAACGTCATTATTCAATGACAAGCCTAGAACGAATACATCCCTAAACTTTGCCAACCTGCTCAAACAATATGACTTTGTTACGGTAGAGGTACCCCAGGTTATTGATAATTCAAGCGCTACGGAGAATAAGCTAAAAGCCCTTATGGACAATATGACGCAAACTCCAGGCGCCTCTAACAGCGTCACTTTTTTGCTTCATACGACAGCAGGAAAGGCGCTGGTTCCGAGCGAACAGATCGCAACCCAACTTCAAGTTCTGCAACGGAATGGTGCGCGTAATTTTGGTTATTATCCCGACCGGGCGCCAAGTGATCACCCAGTGTTCACGGTCATTCGACCAGCCATTTCATTACAAACCAATCCAGGACTACAACCATGATTGAATCAATAAGCCAAAATGTTCTACATGTCGTCCAATTATTACTGGGCTTTACTTACTATTACCCCTTGTTCATGGCTTATTTATGGACTATCGGCGCTTTGTGGTTTTATTTCCGTTATGAATATAGAAATCCGAAAATAATCCGGCTTCCGGAAAACCCAAAAGTCAGTATCGTCGTGCCTTGTTTCAATGAAGAAGACCACGTACGCGAAGTGATTGGGCATTTGATGAGCATGAATTATCCTAACTACGAAGTCCTCGCGGTGAATGACGGCAGCATGGATAAAACAGGCGCTATCTTGAATGAGATGGCGCGCCGTCATCCACGGCTTCGAGTAATCCATCAAGCTAAAAACCAAGGCAAGTCGGTTGCGCTTAACACCGCCGCCTATCTGGCGGATAGCGACTACATCATCGGGATAGATGGCGATGCGCTCCTCGACCATAATGCAATCCCCTTATTTATCCAGCATTTCTTGTCGGAGTCACGGGTCGGCGCCGTTACAGGTAATCCACGTATCCGTACCCGTTCAACCCTGCTGGGGAGATTGCAGGTTGGCGAATTTTCATCCTTGGTCGGATTGATTAAACGCGCCCAGCGGGTCTTTTACCGGCAATTGTTTACGGCATCCGGGGTGATTACCGCCTTTCGCCGTAGCGCTGTTCAGGATGTTGGTTATTGGAGCCAGGATATGCTAACCGAAGACATGGATATAACCTGGAAGCTGCAATTGCGCGGCTGGGATGTCCGCTTTGAACCACGTGCATTGGCGTGGATCCTGATGCCGGAAACACTGAACGGACTTTGGAAACAGCGGCTGCGTTGGGCGATGGGCGGCCTGCAAATCATCGGCAAATACAAAGGCATGTTCCTGGATTGGCGCACTTATCCGGTTTGGCCTTTGTTTTTTGAGCACATCCTGAGCGTACTGTGGGCGTGTTCGGTGACTGTCGTGTTAGCGGCTTATTGTATCGATCTTACGGTTTATATTTACCAAGTGACAATAATTGTTTCAGATGTTTCCAATGCTCCGGAGACCTCAAGTTCATCGGTAAATTCAATGACCTCATTATTGCCCGCATACAGCGGTGTAATTATCGGCACGACCTGTTTGCTCCAAATGCTGGTGAGCCTTCTGTTGGATTGCCGCTATGACCACCAGCTCATGCGCTATTACATCTGGACGATCTGGTATCCGTTCGGCTTTTGGCTGGTGAATATGTTCACCGTAATCGTCGCCATCCCGAAAACCTTGCTGCGCAAACGCGGGTTAAGAGCACGCTGGGTTAGCCCAGACCGCGGTATTACCCATTTATAATCCATCTACTCCATGAGGAATAATTATGCGTAGTTTAATACTCGACCAATATGCCCATCAATCTTTATTCAAGCGCTTGCTCGGAAATACGCTAACTAGCTTGGCCTGGGCTTTCTGGCTTTATCTGTGGCTTCCGCTTTTCGCTGCAATAACCCAGCTTGCAGGTTCACCGCAGGTGGAAGTAACGTCCGACGCGTCAAATTTAATTTTGGAATTGATCGTAACGCTAGGTTCTCACGCTGCCATGGTGCTTGCCATGATCGGAGTATTTATCGCTTGGTCTTTGTTACAATGGATAGGCAAGCATCATCGGCGCCAGGCATTGCAAAAGCAGCACATCAAAACTTCATCACCGGTACCGGCTGCGGCTTGCAAAAAACAAGACGAAAAGAATTGGCGGCAAGCCAAAAGCATGGTGGTAAGCCACGATAACGCAAGCGGTTATATTTACAAAGTTGATATTATCTAATCAAAAGCCAAGGTCGTTTTAACAAAATGCCGACAGTTATATCATCAGCCAAAAATGCTTAGATACAGTTTAAAACTTTAAAACACCCTCTTCTATTTTGAGGTATTCGCGGTAACGTGTGGAAATTATAGCGGCTTCATTTTTCGGTGTCGTGTGTAAAAATAGCAATCAAACAATAATTTAGATCGCCGAAGTACACCACTCATTAGAATGATTTGATGCAAGTTTACTAGCGAGTAAGATAAAGTATCTTGCCTGCCGGTTCCCATGACGGTATTTAAAACAACCAACACGTTTGCGATACTTCAATAAAACAAAACCAATCGCGTTCATTGTTCGATGAACACAAAAAGTCCTTTAATGGTGCAAGTTGTCTTTTTATTTGCACAGCCAGCGAGCAAACCCACCTTATCTAAATATAAAACCTTATTTTATTTGTTTACCTTCAAACCGGTCAAGTTTGATATAACCAATTGTATTTAATAAATAATAACTAAATACAACCTCGTTAACCTTAATATGGCATAAAAACTGCTTTAACCATTATTAAGGACTCTGATGATGGAGTCTCGTTTTTCGCTCATCGTTGAGCAATCTGACAAAGGCGTCGATTAAACACCGTGTAATCTCTACACGTCGTTTATCGGCGTTTTTTTTGTTCAAAAAAATTAATAAACAGGACATAAGATGATTCCTAACAAAATTAACGTTGTAAATGTTGTACCGGCGGCAATGCTAGCTTTATCTCTGACTTTTACGACTTCTGCGTTTGCTGCCGAGAAACTGGAAAAAGACAGCCTGAAATTCGGCTTTATTAAGTTGACCGACATGGCGCCGCTGGCGGTTGCCTTCGAAAAAGGCTTTTTCGAAGAAGAAGGCCTGTCTGTTCAAGTTGAAGCCCAGGCGAACTGGAAGGTCGTACTCGACCGCGTGGTGAGCGGCGAACTTGACGGCGCGCACATGCTGGCGCCGTTGCCTTTGGGTGCCGCCATCGGTTATGGCACCAAGGCGGATTTGGTCAGCGCATTCACCATGACTTTGAACGGCGATGCCATTACGGTTTCCAACGATGTTTGGAAACAAATGAAAGCGCAAGTGCCTATGGAAGGCGGCAAACCTGTTCATCCGATCAAAGCGGATACCTTAAAACCTGTACTGGAAAAGTATAAAGCGGAAGGCAAACCGTTCAATATGGGGATGACGTTTCCGGTCGGCACCCATAACCTCAAGTTACGTTACTGGCTGGCGGCTGGCGGCATTAACCCCGGATTTTACGAGCCGCCAGCCGATACCTCAGGCAATATTAACGCCGAAGCGATGCTGTCGGTAACACCGCCGCCGCAAATGCCGGCGACG
>DLHW01000002.1:44489-44885 GCA_002483425.1 Methylococcaceae bacterium UBA7658 | reverse complement strand
GGCGAACCCTGGAACCAGCAGGCCGTGTTTAAAGGCATCGGCGTACCCGTCATCAGTGATTATGAGTTGATGAAAAACAGTTCCGAGAAAATCTTTGTAGTCAGCAAGGAATTTGCCGATAAGTATCCCAATACGCATGTCGCGGTGGTGAAAGCNNTGGCTGGATGCCGAAGGCAACAAGAACCGCAATGAAGGTGTAGAAATGCTGTCGCAAAAACAATACGTCGGCGCGGATTACAATGTGATCGCCAATAGCATGAACGGCACGTTTGAGTATGAAAAAGGCGACAAGCGCGATCTGCCTGATTTCAACGTGTTCTTCCGCTACAACGGCTCATATCCTTATTACAGTGATGCGGTGTGGTTCTTAACCCAAATGCGCCGCTGGGGCATGAT
>DLHW01000002.1:1926-44469 GCA_002483425.1 Methylococcaceae bacterium UBA7658 | reverse complement strand
GTGTACATGACGGCTGCAAAAGCGTTGATTGCCGAAGGCAAAGCCAAAGCCAGCGATTTCCCTTCCGAAAGCGAATCCGGATTTAAACCGGCTTCCAGCGAGTTTATCGACAGTATTGCTTACGATGGAAACAAGCCGAACGACTACTTGAAGCAATTTGCCATTGGTTTGAAAGGTAAGCAAAAGGTTTCTGGCGGGAAGATTGTTGAGTAACGATTAGTTTTATGAAGTTAGTCCTTCGACAAGCCCAGTACCNNGCTCAGGACGAACGGTAAGGTGTTGATTCCGTTCGTGGTGAGTTTGTCGAACGCTCTCCTGAGCGAAGTCGAAGGGCATGAATGAAATCTAAAATTTAATTTCAGGTGAATGTTATGAGTAACCAGCTCATCAAATTTTTTAACTTAACCGGGTTGACCTGGCTCGTACCGATAGTCAAAATAGCCGCAGGTGACAACCCGGCCATTCAGGTTCGGCAACTGTTTTTAATCATGGGAGTGCCGATCATTGCGTTCGCTTTCTTTTTAGGTGCATGGAGCTTTTCCGCATCAAAGGTTAACACCAGTTTGGGTACGATTCCCGGCCCAGCCGATGTCTGGCATGAGGCGGGTGGTTTAGTGGATGAGCATTATGTCGAAAAACAAAAGCAAATCGATTACTACCACCGCCAAGAAGAACGGATTGCCAAAGCCAAGGCGGAAGACCCCAATGCGGAAATCAAGATTCGGCCTTACAACGGTAAGCCTACCTATCTTGATCAGATTTGCACTAGCCTCATTACCGTTTTTACCGGTTTTATACTGGCGACTTTGGTTGCCGTGCCTCTGGGTTTGTTATGCGGCATGAGCCCGGTGATTAATACCGCGATTAATCCACTGATCCAGATTTTTAAACCGGTTTCGCCGCTGGCTTGGCTACCGATTGTAACTTTGGTGGTAAGTGCAGCCTATGTAACAACGGATGATTCCTGGTTTGAAAAATCATTTATTACCTCGGCGATCACCGTCACCTTATGTTCGCTGTGGCCGACTTTGATTAACACTGCGGTGGGTGTATCGTCCATCGACAAGGATTTGGTGAATGTCGGTAAGGTCTTGCGCCTGAACTGGAGCACGCAAATCCGTAAGATTGTGATTCCCTCATCCCTGCCCTTTATCTTCACCGGCATGAGACTATCACTAGGCGTGGGCTGGATGGTGTTGATTGCAGCGGAAATGCTGGCGCAAAATCCGGGCTTGGGCAAGTTCGTCTGGGATGAATTCCAGAACGGCAGTTCCAACTCGTTGGGGCGCATCATGGTGGCGGTGTTCACCATTGGGATTATAGGATTTGTGCTCGACCGTGTGATGCTGACCTTGCAAAAAATCTTTTCTTTCGGCAAAGCGATTTAAGAGGAGAAGATCATGAGTTTGGCTCTTCATACAACAGAATCCTCTGGAATAAATAAGACCGCCCATGTGCTGGCATTTACCGGAAGCGCAATAAAACCTGCAAACACCGTCCAAGCCAGTACGGTAGCTGATACGGCTATCTTAAAGCTAAAAAACGTAAGTAAATCCTACGGCGAAGGCAGCGCCCTTACCCAGGTTCTTGACAATATCAATCTGCGCGTCAAAGCCGGTGAGTTCATTGCCATCGTCGGCTTTTCCGGCAGCGGTAAAACTACCCTGATTTCAACGATCGCTGGGTTGATCCAGGCGGACAGCGGCGACGTGCTGAAACAGGGCAAACCGATAACCGCGCCAGGACCGGATCGCGGCGTGGTATTCCAAAACTATTCATTGATGCCGTGGTTGACGGTGTATGAAAACGTGGCGCTGGCGGTCGATGAAATTTTCAAGGATTGGTCGAAAGCGCAAAGGAAAGCTCACACTGAGAAATATGTCAGGATGGTTAACCTGGGTGCGGCGATGGACAAAAAACCCGCCGAATTATCCGGCGGCATGAGGCAACGGGTGAATGTTGCACGCGCCTTAGCGGCTAATCCCGACATACTTTTATTGGACGAACCGCTCAGCGCATTGGATGCCTTAACGCGCGGTATGTTGCAGGACGAAATCCTGCAAATCTGGGAACAAGAAAAGAAAACCGTCATTCTGATTACTAACGATGTCGATGAAGCTATTTACATGGCGGATCGCGTCATACCTTTGAACCCAGGCCCGAATGCGACTTTAGGTCCCGATTTTATTGTCAACATCGACCGTCCTAGAAACCGTACGGAATTAAACCATAACGAAGCCTTTAAAAAGTGCCGCGCCGAGATTACCCAGTACTTAATGGACATCGGTATGGAAAAAGCGTTTGCCGGCACCCAAAACGCAAAAGCCTTGCCTAGTGTACGTCCGAACACCAGCAATGAATGGATGCTAGACCGCTCGGCCTTAAAACCATCAAAAGAAGATGCTGGACGTCCAAATTACCGTTATTTGGAATTTTCCCAGGTGATCAAGACCTACCCCACAACGGACGGCAACAGTTGGGTTAATGTGGTGGAAGGCTTCGACATGAAGGTTAAAAAAGGCGAATTCATCTCTATTATCGGTCATTCAGGTTGCGGTAAATCAACTGTGTTATCGATGGCGGCGGGTTTAAACGGTATTTCCGGCGGCGCTATCTTCCTGGACAATCGTGAAGTCGTCACTGCCGGGCCAGACCGGGGCATCGTCTTCCAGGCCCCAAGCCTTTTCCCTTGGCTTACCGCATTCGAAAACGTCATGTTGGGCGTCGATAAAGTCTATCCGCACGCAACTCAATCCGAACGAGTCGATATTGTCGAATACAACCTGAGCCGGGTCGGCCTCGCGGACGCTATGAAGAAAAAGGCCTGCGATCTATCCAACGGCATGAAACAACGGGTCGGCATTGCACGCGCCTTCGCCTTGTCGCCGAAACTGTTATTATTGGATGAGCCGTTCGGGATGCTGGATTCATTGACTCGCTGGGAATTGCAGGAAGTGTTGATGGAAGTATGGGAACGCACCCATGTGACGGCGTTGATCGTGACCCATGATGTCGACGAAGCGATATTGCTGGCTGATCGGGTTGTGATGATGACCAACGGTCCGCAAGCCAAGATCGGCAAAATCGAAACGATTGATTTGCCTCGTCCGCGCTCGCGTAAAGCGTTATTAAGTCATCCCGATTATTACAAATACCGGGAGAGCATTCTGCGGTTTTTATCTGAATGCGAACATGCCCATTAGCTATTTAATAAAATAACGTTAATCACCTACTATACGATCTTGAATGGTCAGGGAGCCTATTATGCCCAAATTTCAGAAACTAGCTAAAGCGGCAGCTTTTTCGATCTGTATGAACAGCCCTGCGGCACAGCCTAGTGTCACGCAATCGGTCGAAGATGCGCTTAATTTTTATCATTACGGCAACAATGGCGCCGTGAAGCTCGATCTCAATTACCGCTGGGAAAATGTCAACGAAGACAATAAATTAGATAGTTTAACCGGTTTGCCGTTGCCTTTAGCAAATCAACCCAAAACCGCCAATGCAAACACCGCCCGGTTAAGAGCAGGGCTTCTATCGCCTATCTTCTTCGGCATTCAAGGTTACGCCGAATTCGAAGGCAACTGGGCCATGCAGCACGATTTCAATAGCCTGCGCAACGGTAAGTCCGGATATTCCGTGATTGCCGATCCGGAAAAAGCGGAATTGAACCAATTATGGATTAGCTACAGCGGCATCCCGGATACCGTCGTCAAAGGAGGGCGGCAGCGCATTAAACTGGACGACGACCGTTATATCGGCAACGTGGGCTGGCGGCAAATGGAGCACACCTTCGATTCGGTTTTAATCACCCACACCAACCAGCAACTTTTCGGTTTGGTCGTCAATGCCGGCTTTATCGGGAATGTGCAAACCATTACGTCCACCACGGAGAACATGGATTCGCCGTTTTTGAATGTTAACTACAAAATCGGCGATTACGGCAATATTATCGGTTACGGTTATTGGTTGGACTACACTGAGAAGGAGTTTTACGAAAAATCCAGCGAGACTTACGGTCTGCGTTTCACCAACTGGCAAAAACCTGGCGATAAGTTGCCGATCACCGACAACCTTGGCGTGGTCTACACCGCCGAATGGGCAAGGCAGCAGGATTACGGCCACGGCAAGACGGCTTATGAAGTCGACCGTTATAACTTTATGGGCGGCTTGACGGCTTGGAACGTTACCTTGATGGGTTCGCTCGAGCAGCTCGACGGCAAGGGCTTAAATAAAACCTTTGATACGCCGCTAGGAACCAACCATGCCTTTCAAGGTTGGGCTGATTTATTTTTAGCGACGCCCGCCAACGGCATACGCGATATCTTCGGCACCGCGCATGTCATGCTGGAGCGCGGCAATTTGATCTTAACCGGCGTTTTTCACGATTTCAGCGACGACACCGGCGGCATTCACTACGGCGACGAGTGGGATTTCCAAGCCTTGTGGAAGTTCGGTAAACATTATTCCGTGTTGGCTAAATACGCCAATTACAATGCCGATCGATTCGGCACTGATACTCAGAAGATTTGGGTGCAGGGCAATATTAGCTTTTAACGGTTTCATGAGTTCTGCAGGTTGTAATCGCTAATGACGTAAGATTGCTCTTTGATAAAACTGTGTTATTTCACACAGTTTTATCGTTGCCAGTTTTTTCCGGACTTAATTTCTAACCTATTAAAATCAACACCTTAAAAACATACCATCAAAAACTGCGTCATTTCACACAGTTTTACCGCTTCCAGCTTACCGGCATCTGTCTTTTTAAAGCTTTTAAATCAATAGATTAAAAACAACCCATCTAAAACTGTGTCATTTCACACAGTTTATTGCGTGATATCACACAGTTATTTCCTCCTTTAATTAAACATATTTCAATAATCGTATAGAAATCAATATTTTAAAATTTTGGCATATAGTTTGCTTAAATTAAAACGTCAAATAGCCTATTTTGTAAGCTCAGTCTTACGAGAAAACGAGCACTTATTTGACATCATAATTATTCCACTGAATTAAGGAGCTAACTACGATGTTAAAAAAACATCTCAAAAACAAACTTTCCGCCGTATGCGCCGCCGGTCTAATGACTGTGTCGCTTGGCGCTAGCCTTCCGGCATCGGCGGGCATGGTCATGTTTTCCGATCCGGTACCGGCGGGTGCAAGCTATCCCGGCTGCTTAACTACCGGCGCGACAGGCGCGGATGGCGGTATCAGCTACGAATGGACCGTGAAGCTGGGCCAAAATGACCAAGCCAGTTTCGTCAACAGAGTCGGCGCCAAAAGCTATAATGAGCCGCCGCCAGCTTACGAACCGCCAGATTCAGGTTGGACCCACACCTCAAACTGGGTCGCGCTGGAGTTGACGCATCACACAAAACTGCGCATCGAAGTCCAGCGTCAAGAAGGCGTGCCTTTCACTAACGGAACCAGCATCGCTACCGCCCGCAACAAGCTGGTTCCGGCACTGTCGATCTACTCCGGTTGGGATAGCACCAGTTGCGAAGAGCACCGTTATAACACAGCGGGCAATGTCGATTGGACTACGGTTCAATTTATCGGCAATCAACCCAACAGCAATCGCCGCACCGTTGCCGTCTACACTGTTGAATTGGATGCGGGCCAATACAGTATTGCAATCGGCGGCAGCCCGAAAGTGCTAGCCACTTACCCCGACGCAGCAACTTGTAGCCCGTCGACCGACCCTGTCTGTTACGCCTATACAGGTTTTCACGGTTACCGGGTAAAGATGAAAACGGAATAATAATTCGAAGCGACTACCGTACCAGCGCGGACGATATTTTTCGCGCTGGTTTAATGGTTAGTGAGTCGAACTCTGCGGCGATGTTTTCTCAATAGCTCATTACTAATTAATAATCGAGGCTAAAGCGTCATTCGAAAAATAATTTAAATTTTTATGAAAATCATTAATTTATTTCTAACCGTAATCGATTGGAAGGACATCAAACTCATCATACTTCCAGCAATAGCGGTATTGCTTAAGACACAAAAATCCAAAGTTTAATCGATTTTTGCAGGTAGAAAAGCATAAAAAGTACGAGAGGGGTTTCTTCTCAAGCTAAAGCGGCTAATCCGCAAATACGGGACGATTCGATTCTTTGCAAGCAACAGCATTCCCGAACAACCTCCCGGAATACGCCGAAGCCTATAACAACTAACGGGTTATTTACTAAAGTTTCGTTCAACCGTAACTGAAATCATTCATCACAATTCATAATTATCACGAGGGTTTTATGCATCGTTTAATTCCATGCCTTGCCTTGTTGCTGCTCATTACCGCTACCGTCCTTTCAACTGCCGAAGCAGCCGATCCGCCGCGTCCACCGTCGTTAAAAACCATTGCGGTTCCCGAACCTGACAATCTCAACGCATTTATCAAAAACCGGCAACAAGCTATTGCCTTGGGAAAAGCGTTGTTTTGGGAAATGCGAGCCGGTAGCGATGGAAAAACGGCTTGCGCCAGTTGTCATTTCAATGCCGGCGCTGATAGCCGCTCCAAAAACCAGATCAATCCCGATAGCAACCGTGTCCATCCCGACGGCAGCCCCGATCCCGATCTGGCTTTCGATTTCGGCCCGAATCACTCGTTAACGGTAAGCGACTTTCCATTACGGCAGCTCAGCGACGTGCTCGACCGGACATCTGCGCCAATCTTCGACTCGAATGATGTTGTCTCGTCGCAAGGGATTTTTGCAGCCGATTTTATCAAAATCAACCCTGGTGAAAGTAGAGATGCAGTTTCCATCAAAGCGGATACCGACGGTTTTCGAATTAACAATGCCAACCTCCGTCGCGTAGCGGCCCGTAACACGCCCAGTGTAATCAACGCCGTTTTCAATTACCGTAACTTTTACGACGGACGCGCGCAAAACGAATTTAACGGCGTAAATAACTGGGGAACAAGGGATCCGGATGCCCGGGTTTATAAAGCCGTTTCTCGCATACTCTTGGAACCGGTGCAAATCAACCTTAACAACTCAAGCTTAGCCTCCCAGTCAGTCGCTCCACCATTGAACGATAGGGAAATGAGCGCTTCCGGCCGCCACTTTCCCGATCTCGGCCATAAATTACTAAAAATGCGCCCATTAGCTTTACAACAAGTGCATGTGGACGATAGTGCATTAGGTCTCTATAGCCGCTGGCCGTACCGCGGATTAACCATTAAATCCTACGCCGAAATGGTAAAAGCAGCATTCCATCCGGAATGGTGGAGTTCGAACAGTGTGATACGCGCTATCGAAGGCCAGCCGGTGACAATCGTACCGCGTCTTGAGCAGATAGAAACCGACTATAGCTTGATGGAATATAATTTTTCGCTTTTTTTCGGCTTGGCTATCCAGATGTACGAATCGACTCTGGTTTCGGACGATACACCGTATGACCGTTTCATGATGGGCGATACTAGCGCAATCAGCGAAGCAGCTGTCAGAGGCGTGGATTTATTCCGCAGCCAAACACGCGGACGTTGTATCAATTGTCATGAAGGGGCGGAGTTAACCGGCGCGTCAATTACCCGGGTCAGCGCCAGCCCGATCAGGGTTCGCGACGAACAAGCTTTCGATCGAGGCTTCAACAATATCGGCGTCAGGCCATCGAGCAACGATATAGGCATCGGCGGCGCCGACTTTTTCGGGAATCCACTATCGAATACCCGCAGCGCTTCGGTTATCCCGAACTGCACAAATGGACTACCTTGCCCGGTTATAGCGGACGGTTTCATGAAAGTGCCGGGTTTGCGTAACGTCGAACTCACAGCGCCTTATTTTCATAACGGCGGCACATTGACGTTAAAAAATGTGCTGGATTTTTACAGCCGGGGCGGGGATTTTGCAAGACTGGAACAGCTTGACGGTTCCGAAATCGCACCGTTAAACATTTTGATAAACAGCGCCGATGAAAAAACCGATCTGGAGGCCTTTTTATTGTCTTTAACCGACGAACGTGTCCGTTTTCAAAAAGCGCCTTTCGACCATCCGCAACTTTATGTTCCCAACGGCCATACCTTAGAAGATGGCGAATCCTTGATTAACGCTAAAGATAAATTTATAGAGATCAAGGCAGTAGGCCGTGACGGCGGATTGCCTATGGCGAAATTCTTGGAATAATCGCACCTACTACGACAGCAAGGCAGTTCGCATGGGTTGAGATGAACTATAATCCTCGATTCCGTGAGCGTAGATGCTTCGGAATGAGATTGTGTTCCATACGTACTTGCATCTACTTGCAGTTGGCTTGAATATCTAACAGTTCTCTAGGGTTGCCCATTACATCCGCATGACCCTATGCTTCATGCGGGCTACTTAGCTGGTTTTATAACATTATCGGCTTTGCAAACAACCGAAGTCACTGATGACGGCTAAGCCGATGCGTCCAAATATAATCGGCGGATTGATAATAAGCCATGTTTTCGTTGACCAGCTCCTGTTTTTGGTCGCCCTCAAGCGGTTTATGCGCGCCTAAAGGATCTTCAAAGGCATCCACTTGTTGCTGCGGCGATAGATAAGCCAATTTATTGCCCTTGTATAAACCTAAACGCTGATAGTTGCTAATCAACGCCCTGCCCTCTTCCTTCTTCATCTGCAAAATATTACGCCCGTAGAACTGGCTTTCGTAGCTGACATCCAGCAATCCCAAGACGGTCGGGGCGACGTCGATCTGGCTCGATAAAGTATCGATTTTGGCTGGGTTGACATGTTTAGGCGCATAGATAAATAACGGGATGTGATATTTATCGACCGGAAGTTCCGTCCTGCGCGCGCTACCGGCGCAGTGATCCGCTACCATGACGAAAACGGTATCGTT
The DNA here is from genome assembly GCA_002483425.1 of Methylococcaceae bacterium UBA7658. Lineage (GTDB taxonomy): Bacteria > Pseudomonadota > Gammaproteobacteria > Methylococcales > Methylomonadaceae > Methyloglobulus. Next base: position 35,649 of record DLHW01000002.1, on the reverse strand, counting down.
AAACCAAGGTTTCGTTTTGGCCTGTTCGATAAACTGCCCTATCGCATAATCGGTGTACTTAACGCCGCCGGAGCGCCCAGAACCTGAAGGGATGTCGATTTTTCCTGCCGGATACGTATAGGGCCGATGGTTACTGGTGGTCATGATCTGGAATAAAAACGGCTTATGACTTTCATAATCCCGGTCTGCTTCTTTTAGCGCCCGGTAAAATATAATGTCGTCCGACACACCCCAGGCATTTTCAAAGGTATTTTCTTCTTTGGTAAAGTCGGTTTGATCGACGATCCGGTAGCCGTTACCGGAATAGAACGCATTCATATTGTCGAAAAAGCCGCGTCCACCGTATAAAAAAACCGTGTCATAACCGCGTTGCTGCAAGACATAGCCCAAGGAAAACAAGTTTTGATTATCGGGGCGTTTGACGATAGACTGTCCCGGCGTCGGCGGTATCGATAAGGTCAAAGCTTCCAAACCTCTTATGGTGCGCGTACCCACTGCATAAAAGTTGGTGAACAACAAACCTTCGTTAAACCATTGATCCATATAGGGCGTTATATTCTCTTTGCTGCCGAAGGTTTTTAAAAATTCGGCGCTCAAGCTTTCGACCATGATCATAACAACGTTAAGCTTTTTTTCCTGCCCTCTTCCTATAACTTGACGCTTAATGTCGTATAGGATAGCGGACGCATTATCTTTAAACGTCCCGTCAGGCGCTATCTTCGTCCGAACCAATTGCGTCATTTGATGGTCGTCACCCAATTGATAAAAGCGCCGGTAATCCAGCTCATTATTTCTAAATGCCGAGAAAAATTGGTACGGCCCATTCGCGGCCAATTCATTCACATAGGTGTTATTGCTGAACTGGTACCAAGCGGGAGGAATTGCAAAATAACTGATGCCGGGTAACACCAGCAATACAGACGCTATTTTCAAGCGGTGAAGAAAAGGCTCGTAAGCGGTAAAGGTTTGCGCCAGCGGCTTCCTGACCAGCATGAAACTTATCGCCGTTACCACTAATACCGCAGACAATAACCAGCCCAATGGGTACGACTCAATGATGTTATTGATCACCTCATGGGTGTATACCAAATAATCCACCGCTATAAAGTTAAAACGAACGCCGAACTCGTCCCAAAACGTCCATTCCGATAATTCTGTAAAAAACAGCAAATACAGAAAAAAGAAGAAAAAACCGAAGCTGACGATCTGATGAATTCTGCTTCGATAAATACGGTTGGGAACAATCAATAGGTAGAGAACAAACGGGATCAGCGAATAACTGAAATAAGCCAAGTCATTGACGACCCCGTACAAGAACGCTAGCACTACCTGATAAAACGGCGTATCAATATCGGCAAATTGTTTGACCAATAATACCAGCCTGAGTCCTGCAAATGTAACCAAGTTGATTAACAAAAACAGGAGCACAATGCTAAACCGGGATTTAGCAAATACACCGTTGAATTCAGTTTTTAAAGACATTAAGAAATTTTTTCCTTTGAATTAAATCTGGATGTTCATTTTAAACATCCTGAAAAGTGACTTTTTTCCTGCGCGCAGCAAGAGGGTGGCCAGAGTAAGGCTCATGTTCGTGCAAACCGACAATTGAACATTTACCGCCATTATGTCTGTATTCGTTGCTGAAGTCATGAATAAACTCCATTACGGTATGGTCGATTAACTCTGCTTCACTCAAATCGAAAGAGATCGACTTTTTTTCCGGCAATTCAGCTAACATACTTTTTAACGCAATGAAGTTAGAAAACACTGCCGCACCGCTGATAGCGACATGATAAGTATCGGATTCATCTGTCCTAACATGATAAGCCATCGAGAACAGATTTTTTAATTTCACGCCTCGGGCAACATGCATCAACAATTTTAAAGCGATTCCAATCAATACACCAACCAGCAAGTCGGTCGCCAAAATGCCGATGATTGTTACCACGAATAACACAAAATTATCGACGCCGATTTCCATCGTTTTGGCAAACTCTTTAGGCGAGGCTAACCTAAAACCGGTATAAACCAATAACGCCGCTAACGAAGCCAGCGGAATTTCATGGATTAATTTAGGAAATAAAGCCACGAAAATCAATAAAAACAAACCGTGGAAGAAATTTGCCCAAGCCGTTTTCGCACCGTTATTGATGTTGGCGGAACTACGGACAATTTCAGCAATCATCGGCAAACCGCCTAACATTCCTGACGCGATATTACCAACGCCGACCGCTGTTAAATCCCGATCCAAATTCGAATTACGTTTATAAGGGTCAAGCTTATCAACCGCTGTCGCGCTCAGCAAGCTCTCCAAGCTACCGACCAGCCATATAGTGATGACGGCTTCCCAAAATTCAAGTGTGGCAACTTTACCGAAGTCGGGAAACGTAAATCCTGCTAAAAAATGTTCCGGGACAGACACTAAATAAGCGGGTCCGATGGTAAATTCATGATGCGGTAAAAATTGCGCATCGGGTAAGAACATGTATTTATGGACATGATCGAGATCGAAATAGCGTTCCATAGCTAATCCCAAAATCACAACCAGTAAAGGTGCCGGAATCATTTTTAATTTCGGGCTTTTTACCAACGACCAGATTATCAATAACGCTAGCCCAAGACCACCGATCAATGCGATATCGGGATTCAACTCCATAATAGAGTGAGGAATTTCAGCGATAGTCCCTAATAAAGTCTTGGCCTGAGGCTTCACCCCCAAAAGGGTGTGAATCTGTTTAGCCATAATTATGATACCGATAGCCGCCAACATCCCATGAACCACCGATGAAGGAAAAAACGCACTGAGCTTACCGGCCTTAAAAATACCAAGCAATACTTGCAGGACGCTGGCGCAGACGATGGCGGCCAAAGTGAATCGATAACCCGCCATCGGGTCGCCTTGACCAAGCTCGGTCACCGCATCGACGATGACGACGATTAGACCAGCCGCAGGGCCGTTAATTGTGACGTAGGACCCATTGAGCCTTGACACAATGACGCCGCCGATTATAGCGGTAATGATGCCACCCATCGGCGGAAAACCCGATGCCATTGCAATACCCAAGCATAAAGGTAACGCAATAAGAAATACTAAAAAACCGGACAACACATCGCTGCGCCAGTTTTCGATTAAACCGGGAATGCCGGTTTTTGGCACCGCTAGTGAAATTGGATTGGACATAATTTGCTCCTAAAAAATACTCGACCTTATTAATGTATCGATGTATCTAAAGCAAGACATGTGCCATTTTACATGACTTATTGTAAAAGCCTCATTTTGCTGAAGATAAGGCTTCTAAACGGTTGTAAATATCTAATTTCGATACGAAACCAGGTTTAAATCAACCAAATCGATTGGTGCATTTAAACCAATCAGTCATTTTATGGAATACGTTAGTTTTCACATGCAAAGTCCATTTTCATTTTTATAAAGTTTCCCCCTCGGTCTTTAATGCTTAATTTATAAGCGTAATCGCCCAATCTACAGATCAACCCTAAGCCGAAAATGATGTTTGAAGCTTATATGGCACGACAAATGCTTTATTACTCTCAAAAAGTGCTATTGCTTAAAAACTGCAAGCTTCAGTTGAAATCGCATCAGCAATCGACTGGATCCATTACCGAAGGTAAAAAACATGCTAAATCAAAGAAAAGCGTCCGATTTTTTAAACGAAGACAACTACATCGCCCCGAGCAAAGATGAATTCGATTTAAATAAAGCCATAGACAATATTGCCCACTGGCTGCCAAGCCAAGGCCCGATCAAGGACTTTATCCATCACAACACCTTACATGCCGTTCAGCACATGGACTTTCATGAAGGCGTCGCCTTAGCCGGTAAAATATACGGCGCGCGCAGTTACTTGCCGATGGCGGATTATCAAAACCTGTACCGTCAAGGACGTATCAAGGATCATGCGATCAATTGGGCATTAGACCGGACAGGACTAACGGTGCTGCAACAGAAATCACTCAAACAAAGCCTGTTCGAACAAGATCACAACAGCCATTATCCGCCGGTTTCGTTGGCGAACCACGGTATACGCAATGCATGGTTAAACCGCTTAGGATTGGAGCTAGCTGTCTATGTTCATCCTATCCTGTTCCGATTATTAGGAAATTTTTTAGACCAGGGTATCAGCCGCTGGACATTACCCAAAGATGACGAATGTTTTTGGGATTGCGTGATGCGGTTAGCCCAAAACAGTTTACTGCCTTTGTACCCCTTGCAAGAACCCATCGTCCGCGATCTATTGACTAAAGACATAGATCAAGTCATAGCATTTTGCCTACAAAAAATCGCCGGTTCACCATCGCTATATGAGCAATATCTGTTGGAAATGCTGTTGGCGCATCCTGGCTGGGCAGGCATGGTAAGAATTGTCGAAGAAAATCCCCGCTGCCTGCTGGATCCTAGAAAAATCAGTTTGAAAGAAATGATTGCGGTCGAATTGGTCTGTGAACTGGCATTCCTTAACAAATATCAAAGCAGCAAATTTCCCAGTATTGCCGAAATACCGTTGCCGAAGAATATCAGCCTGCTACACAACGGCCAGCTCAAAGCTGAACCACCCATCCTTCTGAAAGTGTGGCACGAGGCGATGGAATGGTCTTTACATACCGAGTTATTAACCGCTTTAAATCCAATAGAAGTCGAGGATAAAAAAACACATAAAAAGCCTTATGCGCAGGCTTTTTTTTGCATTGACGACCGCGAATGTTCGCTACGCCGTCATCTGGAACAATCCGACCCGGGCATCGAAACCTTTGGTGCAGCGGGTTTTTTCGGCATTGACTTCCTCTATCAAGGACTCGACGATGCTTATCCGGTCGCGCAATGTCCGGTGGTTATCAAACCCAAACATTTAATCAGGGAATCTGGTTTAAAGCCGCAACCTGAGAGCGACTCAAAAGCGGAATCGATTTCCCATTTGCACTTTAAATCGCACTCTGTATTACGGGGCTGGCTGTATACACAAACTTTAGGTCTTGGCTATGCTGCCCGTATGGCATGGGATGTTTTTCGTCCTGGTTCACTTTTGCCCAAGCTCAAGATGCTCAGTGAAATCGACTCCCACACCCAGCTCCATTTACTCAGGGAAAACGACATTCCAACCGAAGACGGTTACTTATTAGGCTTTTCTTACTTTGAGATGGCCGATAAAGTCGGCGGGTTACTGACTAACATCGGCCTGACTCAACACTTTGCACCTTTGGTCGTTATCGTCGCCCACGGTTCCAGCAGCGTGAATAACCCCCACTTTGCAGCCTACGACTGCGGCGCGTGTTCCGGCAAACCGGGTGCGCCAAATGCACGGGCATTTGCCTGGATGGCTAATAACGAAGAAGTCAGAAAAATTCTTTATTCACGGGGCATTGAAATTCCAGGCGGAACCCGCTTCATCGCAGCCTTGCATAATACCAGCCGCGATGAGATAACTTACTTCGATAAGCATTTGCTGGAACAAGATTCGGTTGATGGCTTATCGGATTTCCAGAGAGTCATGGACAGCGCACTGCAACAAAACGCCCGCGAACGCTGCCGCTGGTTCGAACTGGCCCCAAACGCCAACACGACAGAAAAAGCGCACGACCATGTCACAGCACGCGCATCGTCCATCTTCGAGCCACGGCCCGAGTATAATCACTCGAATAATCTGTATTGCATTGTCGGCAGAAGAACACTGACCAGAGATTTATTCATGGACAGGCGGGCTTTCCTGCACTCCTACGATCCTACTAAAGATAACTCGGGAAATGTATTGGTACGAATTTTATCCGCCATCATTCCCGTTTGCGGCGGAATTAACCTGGAGTACTTATTCTCACGGATCGATAACTCGATTTACGGTGCAGGCACCAAATTACCCCACAATGTCATAGGCTTAGTCGGTGTTGCCAATGGTGTGGAAGGCGATCTTCGAACCGGTCTCCCGCAGCAAATGATTGAAGTCCACGAACCGGCACGGNNTAATGATTGTCGTCGAACAAACCTGCGCCATCGTGGACAAGGCGTTAGCTAACATCGGCGAGCTTAAGGAATGGTTGGTTAACGATTGGATATTCCTGGTTTCCTGCGATCCCGAGACTCATATCCAAAAGCTTTATTCGAAGGGCGAATGGAAAGCGGTCGAACTGCCTGTTGAATTAAAGACACCTACAGCCTCCCGGTCGGAAGACATTTTCTTAGGTCAAACCGGGACGCTTCCTGTTCACAAATTGATTAGGAGTGCTTCATGAATGGATTAATGCTAACCAGCGTGCTCTTGCCCTTAATAGGCTTTTGGCTGATTTTCCTCACCCCCAATAACGAGAAAAAGATTGCAGCCATCAGCTTCTGGTGCAGCCAAGCCTTGGGCCTATGTATCGTTTCCCTTATCGCTTTATGGGCAGTCAATGGTTTTCAAAGCCATGAGTTTGAATGGTTTAACATTTATGCAACCCATAACTACCGGTTTCCGGTACTGCTTTACTTCGACCGGGTCAGCGCCGTTTATTTGGGCTGTGTTTGGGCGATATTTTCCATCATCGTGAAATATTGCCGGTTTTATTTACACCGCGAATCCGGGTACAAACGGTTCTTTCTGACGATTTTCAGCTTCGTGTTCGGCTTAAATATCGTTGTCTTATCCGGTTCGATAGACGTCCTGTTTGCCGGCTGGGAAATTGTGGGCATGTCTTCGTTCCTGTTGATTGCTTTCTACCGCCACCGTGTGCAACCCGTTCGCAACTCGCTCAGAGCCTATACCGTCTATCGTTTTTGCGACATCGGACTCCTCCTCGGCTCATGGATGAGCCATCTTTTGTTCCATGAAAGCCAACATTTTAGCCAATTGGCTAATTTATTCGAACATACCTCCTTCCCCCCTGCTGGTTATGCTTCTATGTTGCTGCTATCCGCTTTAATTATTATTGCGGCATCGGGAAAATCGGCACAGTTTCCGTTTTGTTTCTGGTTGCCCAGAGCGATGGAAGGCCCTACACCGTCAAGCGCGATATTTTACGGTGCGTTATCTGTCCATCTAGGTGTCTTCTTGTTACTAAGAACCGATCCGATTTGGACTTACCATTATTTGACCCGATTTATCGTATTTATGATCGGCTTATTAACAGTAATTTTCGCCAGCTTATCGGAAAAGACACAGTCCAACATCAAAGGGCAAATCGCCTACGCATCGATTACCCAAGTGGGATTGATGTTTATTGAGTTGTCTTTAGGGCTGGATACCTTAGTGCTGGTGCATTTTTTAGGTAACGCCTTTCTACGTTGTTATCAACTTCTGGTATCGCCTTCCATTGTTGCCCATTTACTCCGGGTGGAAGGTTCGGCCGATACCGATTTCTTCATCAAGAGTGAAAAAAGTTACACGTTTTTGCCTGCCTCCATCCGCAACACCTTACCGGAAGTTTTGCAAAATACGCTTTATGTCTTTTCTTTGCAGGAAGGCAATCTTGAATTGCTCGTACGCGCCTTTGTTTGGGAACCGTTAAAGAAAACGGGCGCAATTATTAATAACACCAGCGCCTGGATAAAAGCCTTATATACGTTTGCCGGATTGTTCATCATCTTGGTGGCTATTGAAGGCATCGGCCTGGACAGAAAATATTTATCGATTCCGATTTCAATCGGAATGGTATTCGCCTCCCTCAGCGCATTCGGTCAAATAAACAAACCCATCAGCGTTTGGACAGCCATTACATTAAGTTCTATTTTGGCAGGTATTGCCGTTTTGTTCCTTAGCCCAGGAGCCATACAAGACGTTGCGATTTTTCTGAGCGGGATTTTACCTGCTTGGTTATTGGGCGTTGCCGTGTTAGTTAAGATGCTGAAACATCAAGATCCCGCCGAATCACTGTTCACTTATCAAGCGATGGCGGAAACCCAGCCGAAGCTATCTCTGCTATTATTTATTAGTTTCCTTTGTTTGGTTGGCTTTCCAATCTCTCCTGCCTTTTTAGGTGAAGACCTTTTACTTTCACATGCCACTCGGCACGATCCTTGGTTTGCACTGCCGATTACGATTGCATTCATCATTAACGGGATCGCAGGTGCAAGGGTATTCCAGCGCTTATGTATGGGCAGGCCATCAGAGCTATGCGCCGAAAACAGCGCTGTTTCCAAGGCAATAAAGACATCCCGATTTACGGTGTCAACAGCCCAAACGCTACATCATAAAGTCTGATTACCCATCACTAAAACAACAAATTTATAGGCTCTATTGTATGCAGAAACAGAAGCTTAAATTTTTAATCTTAATCCTATCGTTTATTAATTTCTTCGGAATAACCAGCCCAGCCAAAGCCGACGACGACCTGCTTCAAGATGCCGGTAGCTGGTTGCAAGTTGTTGGCGAAGGCAGCCTGAAATTCGTCGATCCCAGACTGGAAAAGGGACGCATCTGGCTTGAAGGCCAGTCCCGTTTCAACGACAACTGGGACCACTGGTATCAAGGTATGGTGCGGACAGCCGTCGGCTACTCCCTCAGTGATCGGGCAACCATCTGGGCGGGATATACTTGGCTGCCCACCCAAAATATAGGCAAGGCTTATAACTCCCAGCAGGATGTCTGGCCCGCCTTCCGCTACGTGTTGCCTACCGATTACGGTACTTTTATGTTCAGGACGATGATCGAAGCTAATTTCCTGAACGGAAATGGCGATGATGTAAGAATAAGACCGCGTCAGATGATCCGGTTTATGCACCCATTCGAATTCGAACCGCGTCTCAGCCTTATTGCCTGGGATGAGTTCTTTATCAAAGCTAATTCCACGCCGTCCGGCGGCAAATCCGGTTTCGACCAGAACCGGGCATTTGCGGGTTTGGGCTGGACTTTCAATAAAAACTTCCGTTTTGAAGCCGGTTATCTGAATCAATATCTTGAAAACCCAATCCATTCAGGCACGAATACGATGCATCATTTGATTATGGGTTCGCTGTTTATTAACTTTTAACCTTATTACCGACGAATTTTATGTCAATAGACTGATAACAGTTGGTCTGAGCAGAGACGTGAAAATGTTATGCGAATAGTGTGTTTTATAATTTTAGTGCTTATAACCATTATCGAGATTGGCCCTATTCCCATCTCAGGTTTGTTCCTGATATGGGTTGTATTGTTCCGCCCACTATGGTTTTATGAGTTGGTTCTTAAAATCTATGGAAAAAATAAGCTTCTTAAATAACCCTCCAAATTTGCATGATCATTATTCCCTATGCATAAAATACTTTACCGGCCAATTATGGTCATTAGTTTTGTGTTGGGCCTGTTGGTTTTGGTAGAGCTACTTGCTCTAGGCAGCATAACATGGCGCAACCTAAGCCGGATCGACAAAATCAAGCAGGACATCGTCCAGGGCCATGAACTTGAACAACTGATTTTCGAACTTATCAACTCGCCCGTTGTAGCTAACGGTGTTAAAGATAACCAAGCGTTTGAGAAATCGGATCTCCACAAAAAAATCGCCCTTTTTATCGCCGACCGCAAACCGGATGAAGACGGTGCGGGAGCTTTGCTAGACCAACTTAAACCGTTGCTGCTTCATATTGAGGAAGGCCATCGCCAGGATATCGGAGAGTTATTATTGATTTCCCAAAAGATACTCAATTTGCAACGGAGTAACGAAGAAAAGCTGCTTAACCAAGTACATGAGGACAGCAGCCTGGAACTTAATTTTGCTATAATCATTCCATTATCCGTATTTTTGCCCGTTTTTTCACTGGGCTTTGTGTTTTTCAGACAGCAAATCCTGGCTCCGCTCAACGCTTTGGAACAACTTTTGAAACGTTTAACAAATGGCGAAATGCAACCAATCGACGAAAACCGGAATGAACCCCTGATGCAGCCTTTATTCTCCAGCTATAACCGCCTGATCAGGCGATTGGTCGAACTGGAAGAAGAACACGTTACTTACACGCAGACCCTAGAACGGGAAATACGCCATGCAACTCACGCGCTTCTGGAACAAAGCCACACCATGGCGCGATCCGAACGTTTGGCTGCGGTCGGCGAATTAGCCGCCAGTGCGGCGCATGAATTGCGCAACCCGCTCGCCGGAATACAAGCCGCCTTGGAAAATATGTGTGTCGAGTGCGAAGATGAAGAAATGAAGCTACGCTTACAACTCGTCGGCATGGAAGTGAAGAGGATAACTCATCGGCTTAATGATTTACTGGCTTACTCCAAACAACAGCCTGAAACCGCCAAGCTTGTAGATATTTCAAAGCTAGTCGTCGACTTGCTTACCTTATTAAAATACCAAGTTAACGAAAACATAAGATTAATTTACTCGATCCCGCCCAATCTTCAATTCAATCTTCCTGAAACGGAGTTTCGTCAGGCTTTGCTAAATTTACTACTCAATTCGGTTCAGGAATTAGGTAAACAAGGAGGAACAATTACATTGCTAATAAATAAACTGAATGAACAACTTGAAGTTGAAGTTTCCGATAGCGGAAACGGCTTCCCTGAACCCTTGCTTAAACAAGGCATCCGGGCTTTTGCAAGTTATCACGAAAAAGGAACCGGGCTCGGTTTATCGATGGTGCTTCGCTTTGCCCGTTCGCTCGGCGGGCAACTAAACCTTAATAACGACAGCCAAGGCCACGCTTGCGTAAGGCTTACTTTACCGGCAGGAACATGAAAGACGCGCTCTTGATCATCGAAGACGAAGTCTTGCTAGGCAATGAATTAGCCCGCTTCTTCAAAAAACAACACTGGGACGTCAACGTTGCTGAAGACCTTGGCAGCGCCCGCCAATTGCTCGTCGAAAACAAGGTTGATCCTATCGTTATTTTATCCGACATGAATTTACCGGACGGTAATGCCCTGGATTTTCTGGAACAATCAAAAAACAATCTGCCCAATTGCGAATGGATTTTTCTGACCGGTTACGGCACCGTAACAGACTCAGTACGCGCATTACGCCTGGGGGCTTACGACTTCATCGAAAAACCTTGTGAATTGGACAGGCTGCACATGCTTGTTGAAGGCGCAGCACGAAGCGCCAGAGCGCAACGACGCTTGCAACAGGAAACCAGCCAACATTTCAACCGATACACACTGGATGCCTTAATCGGACGTAGCCCACCAACTAAACGATTAAAGGAAATGCTGAAACAGGTGGTGAACGTCCCTTTCTCAAGCCTTGTCATAACAGGCGAAACCGGCACCGGCAAAGGCTTAATCTCCCGGATATTGCATTATACAGGCACGCGCGCCAATAAACCCTTGGTCGAGCTTAATTGCGCCGCCATTCCTAAAGACTTAATGGAATCGGAGTTATTCGGTTACGAAGCAGGGGCTTTTACCGGCGCAAAAAAACGTCATCGCGGATTACTGGAACAAGCCGATACCGGTACTATTTTTCTCGATGAAATCGGTGAGTTGGACTTGAACTTGCAGGGTAAACTCCTCAAGGCTATTGAAGAACTCAAGTTCCGCCGCTTAGGTAGCGAACACACGGTTGAAGTCGATGTACAAGTAATCGCCGCTACAAATCGCGAACTTCAGCAAAAAGTTAAAAACGGCGAGTTCAGAGAAGACCTCTATCACCGGTTGAGTGTTTTGAACATTCATATCCCGCCGCTTAGAGAACGTATCGAAGATCTTCAGGACTTAGTGCCGCAATTCGTTGATGAGTGCAACGTAAAATCGGGCAAACATGTCAAAACCATTCCCGCCAATGTTTGGGATCAGCTCGAAAGTTATCATTGGCCCGGTAATGTCCGCGAATTGCATAACATTATCGAACGCTGTGCACTGCTTGCCGAAAACGAACTTTTTCCTGCGCAGTGGTTGCAATTGCTGAATAAGGCCAATGAAAAACCTATCTTAGCTAATGAGGGTATGTATATCCCGCTCGATGGCAGCTTGTCGCTTAATGATATGGAAAAGTTGATACTTCAGGAAGCGTTAAATCGTGCGAACCACAACGTTACCGGGGCGGCGAGATTACTTCGTGCAACCCGCGAAACCATGCGTTACCGGGTACAAAAACATCATCTTAAGTTTGAACAAGACTAACAGCTAGTCGCTATTGATTGGAAGTGCATCTCCCACCTGTGCCGTTGTGTACTTTCGTCCTTGAACCGGAAGTTCAAGTGGGATCAGGCTCACTAAATCAGGCTTCTCGTCGAAACGGCGGGCATGCACACCATTAGCAAATATAGACCCCTGGGTAAAAATAGGTTCAGGAAACACCCAATACACCCTCGAACACTGCAGGAGATACAGGGTTATAGTTTACCCTGTTTACCGTTTTTCTAAAACGTTTTCAATTTTGCTCATCATAGTCGCCAAGCATTCTTTCCAACCTGGAGCTAATGCAGCTGGCGTTTGGCTTCTCAGTGTTTGCAGTTCATGGCTTAAATTAAGTGCCGCCATGACAGCAATGCGTTCAGTATTACCAACTTTACCGGAATCACGCATTTTTCGCATTTGGGCGTCCAACTCACTGGCGGAGCGGACAAGATTCTTCTGTTCATCCGGTTCACAAGCAATTTTATATTCCTTGCCCAGAATAGTCAGTACTACGGTTACTGGTTTTGTTGTCATGAACCCTGACCCATGGCTCTAAGTCTTGAAATCATAGCTTCTACGCGGTTTTTAGCCAAAGTAGTTTTTTCAAGCAAATGCGCTTTCTCCCGCATTAGTCCGTCTTGTTTTACTTTCAACACTTCGTTTTCTTTTTTGACAATATTGTACAACTCAATAAGTTGGTCCAATTTTTTTTCAAGTTCCTTTATATCTAAGGATTGATGAGGTTCTTTTTCGATCATGGTCTTATTATATTCGGGAATTATAGGAGAGCGCGACGCAATGATGTTAGATTAATCGAAGCCGTCACGAATCTGTCGAATTAAAACCGCATATCAAGTTAATAATAAACAAATTATAGATAAATGGTAGCATAAGCCCTATTTATTTTAGTAGGATTAAGAAAAATTCCCGCTATGCAGTATCAAGACATCGATTCTCTTATCTCGAACTTGGAGCCCAGCCTTTCTGCCGCGGAGTCGCAAGGTCTGGCGGCAGGTATGTTGTGCGTAAGCGATCGGGTCGAAGCCGATGTTTGGCTTGCCGGATTGCTCCCCGATATTGATGAAATCTTCGGCGACACTAAAATAATGCTTGAAGAGCTTTTTGAAGAAACCCAAACCTTACTAAACAGCGATCAACATATTTTCAGACTTCTGCTTCCCGATGACGATATTTCATTAAGCCGGCGTCTGGAAGCCTTAAGTTATTGGTGTCAGGGTTTTTTATACGGTTTAGGGTCTATCCAGGAAACAGCGGATTGGTCTCAAGATAGCCGGGAAATCCTAAAGGACATTGCCGAATTTGCAAAACTTGATCCGGAAACCGAGGAAGGAGAAGAGGCTGAAAGCGATTTCATGGAAATTACCGAATATGTAAGAACCGCCGTTATCTATTTAAAGACTGAACTAAACTCAGGGCAATTAAACACCGTCCATTAGGCAGCACTCAACAACAATGAAACAAAGTGAATTCAAAAAACGGCGCAAGCTATTGATGCAGAGGATCGGTATAGGAAACATCGCGTTGCTCGGCAGTTCGCCCACGAAAATACGTAACCGCGACGTGCATTATCCGTTCCGGCAAGACAGCGATTTCTACTACCTGACCGGTTTTTCGGAACCGGACGCCTTGGCGGTCTTCATTCCTGGACGGGAACAGGGCGAATACATTCTGTTCTGCCGCGAATTCGACGAAACCAAAGCTCTATGGGAAGGCGCCCACGCCGGATTGGATGGCGCGACTCAGCATTACCAAGCCGACGATGCTTTCCCGATAGACGACCTGGATGAAATATTACCGGGCATGTTAGAAAACAAGCAAAAAGTGTTTTACCCGATGGGGAGAGATTCCGAACTCGACCATCGTCTGCTCGAGTGGATTAATCATCTGAGAGGGCAATCGCGTTCAGGGATTACCGCACCTGGCGAACTCGTATCGCTGGAGCATATCCTGCACGAGATGCGCCTGTTCAAAAGCCCGGAGGAAATCAAACTGATGCGCCGCGCCGCCGAGGTATCGGCGCAGGGCCACGTCAAGGCTATGCAAACCTGTAAGGCCGGATTGTACGAGTATCAAATTGAAGCGGAACTGGTGCATCATTTTATGCAGGAAGGGTTGCGGGCGGTTGCTTATCCTTCCATTGTCGCAGGCGGAAAGAACGCTTGCGTCCTGCATTACACCGAAAACTCGGACAAACTGAAAAACGGCGATTTATTGCTAATCGATGCGGGCGCCGAATGCAACCATTACGCCGCCGATATTACCCGGACATTCCCGGTATCCGGACGTTTTAGCGAACCGCAAAAGCAATTATACCAATTGGTTTTGGACGCCCAAAGCGCCGCTATCGAACAAATCAAACCGGGTACGCCGTGGCACAATGCCCACGACGCGTCTGTGGAAGCTCTAACCAAAGGTTTGGTTGCGCTCGGCTTACTGGAAGGCAAGGTAAAAACGCTTATCAAAAAAGAAAAATTCAAACAATTTTACATGCACCGCATCGGTCACTGGCTAGGCATGGACGTGCATGATGTCGGCGACTATAAAGTAGATCAGAAATGGCGCTTGCTGGAGCCGGGTATGGTACTTACCGTCGAACCCGGCTTATACATTCCGGCGGACTGTACAACCGTCGACTCGAAATGGCGCGGCATCGGCATACGCATCGAGGACGATCTGCTTGTCACTGAGCATGGTCACGAAATCCTGACTTCCGGCGTCCCCAAAACCGTTGCCGCCATTGAAGCAATCATGCAAAGCCGATGACGCATTTCGACGGACAACATTTCGACATCATCATCGCCGGAGGTGGTTTAGCAGGTAACTGCTTAGCACTTGCTCTAAACGGTAGCGGATTGAAGATCGCCGTCATTGAAGCCAACGCAAGGGAGCAACAGTTTAACTCTGTTATGGGCGACCGGGCGTTAGCATTGGCTGCCGGTACCGTTCGCACACTTGAAAACCTGGGAGTTTGGCAAGGTATCCGCGAGAAAACCACTGCAATAACAGACATTCATGTTTCAGACCGCGGTCATTTTGGTAAAGTCAGGCTGTCTGCGCGGAAACAAAACGTCCAAGCATTGGGCTATGTCGTTACCGCCCGCGACATTGAAAGCCATATCGCACACCTTATCGATGACACCGGCGTAACCCAAATTTGCCCGGCGCGCCTGGTTGAACTTGCATCCGGAACAAACGCGATAAACGTCGGCTTGAAATACGGAAATGAGCCGCTATATCTATCGGCCAAATTGCTGGTAGGCGCGGACGGCGGCAATTCGTCGGTCCGGAAGTTACTGGACATCCCGCAAGAAATCGCCGACTACGGACAAACCGCGCTAGTTACAACAGTTAAATCCGCCCTGCCCCATAACAATGTAGCTTATGAGCGCTTTACTGGATCCGGTCCGCTAGCCTTATTACCGTCCGGTAAAAACCAATGCTCTGTGGTCTGGACTCGCCATAACGAAGACGCCGACGCCTTGATGTCGGGCAGCGAACAAGACTTTCTCAAGCATTTACAGGAATGCTTCGGCTACCGTTTAGGCAAATTAACTTTAACCGCGCCCCGGTGCGCCTTTCCGCTTTCGCTCATTAGGGCCGGACACATGCAATCGGGCCGTGCGATCATTATCGGCAATGCCGTCCACCAGCTCCATCCCGTTGCAGGTCAGGGCTTTAACCTAGGACTCCGGGATGTAGTGCAACTCGCCGATAGGCTACTTAAACAACACAACCTAGGTAACGACATAGGCTCCAAACAATGCCTTAACGAATACGTCGAAACGCGGAAAAAAGACCATAACCAAACTATCGGTTTTACCGATACCCTCGTACGTCTGTTTTCGAACGACAACCTTGCGTTGGCGGTCGGCAGGAATATCGGCCTTGCCGTACTCGATCATTTTCCTGCCGCAAAAAACGTACTGGCTCGTCATGCAATGGGACTAGCGCAAGATTTAACGCGTATATAAATTCGATCATATTGAATCGAACTATTAAGCCGTTCGCAAATTGAAGGTTAGCGTCACTTTGATTTTTCCAAACCAAAATGCCTCATTCTCAAAATGAAAACAATCGATGGTTATTCTTAAAATGACTACAACCCGTTATCGCAAATAAAATTGTACTAAAATGAGCTTATCAAAAGCGCTTGCATCTGGTATATTCCGGCGCGGAAACTAAGTTTGCTTTGCGGGTAAGGCTGCCTTTTAGTTAAAAGGATAGCAAAATAATAATCACATCTGAAAATGAGGAATCGTTATGACAGAAGGCTTGTTTTTGATCACTACCCTTTTCGTTGCATATGTTATTTATGTCATCGTCAATGAAAAGAAAACAGAAGCTGCTTCTACAAAAACAGTAGCCGCCGCTTCAAGCGCCAAACCGCAAATTGTACAGGAAGATAAAATCGAACCCGCCAAAACGGTTGAAGTAAAAGTTAAAGCGGCAACAAACAAAACCGCGCCTAAACCGGCTACGGCTAAGAAAGCCGCAACATCCTCTGCAACGGAAGCTGCCGCTCCGAAAGAAGAACCGGTATCGGTAAAAGGAAGCGGACTCAAGGATCCTGTGTCGGGTGAAGTCGTTAAAACTTACACTAACTACCGTTTTACGAAACGGTGGATTAAAGAAGCTCTTGTCGCCGAGAAACTGGTCGAAAAGATATACAAAAACGATGAGTTAAATCCGGAAATAGAAGACAAAATCAAGGCCGGAATAGCTAAACTCGAAACCATGAAAAAATATAAACCTTAAAAAGAATTCAATACTCCGTAAAGCTTGAGAAAAACTCTACTGATGTACTTGTGAGTTTTTCTTTAGCTCTTCTATTCTTCCATATTGAGCTTTTTCAAGCGGTAGCGAAACGACCTAAAAGTAAGGCCTAATTGTTTAGCCGCCGCCGTTTTGTTCCATTTGTTTTCCTCTAAGGCCGAGGTAATTGCCTTCCGCTCGATTCCGTCTAAATAATCCTCCAAACTTTCCTTTGCCGGATCGTAATCAGGTAACTCCAGCGAATCATTGCTAACGGCTATCGGCAGATTAAGATCGTCTACTTCTATAGTTTTGCCGTCATATAAGGCTAACGCCCGTTCGAGGATATTTTCTAGCTCCCTGACATTGCCGGGAAAGCGGTATTTCTGTAAGGCGGCTATTGCTCCGGCTGAAATGGCCGGGCTGTTGCCGCCTGTTAGTCTATTCAATATGTTTTCCGTGAGCATCGGTATATCGGCGGCTCTTTCTCTAAGCGGCGGCAGCACCAGATCGATAACATTGATCCGGTAGTATAAATCTTGCCTAAATACTCCTGCTTTGACCATATCCGCCAAATTGCGGTGAGTAGCGCTAAGCAAGCGGACATCCACGGGAATTTCAATTTGCTCGCCGACCGGGCGTACTTTCTTCTCTTGTATCGCGCGAAGCAACTTTACCTGCAACGGCTGCGGTAGATCGGCTACTTCGTCCAAAAATAGGGTGCCGCCGTCCGCGGCCTGAAACAAGCCTTTCTTGTCGCTGACAGCGCCGGTAAAACTGCCTTTTTTGTGGCCAAAAAATTCGCTTTCCATCAATTCGTGCGGAATAGCGCCGCAGTTAATAGCAACGAAAGGTTTGTCGTTGCGCGAGCTTTGCTGGTGTATCAAACGCGCCACCAGTTCCTTACCCGCGCCCGATTCGCCGCTTATATAAACCGGCGCTTGACTACGCGCCAGCTTATCGATCCTAGAACGAATGTCGCGCATTACCGGCGACTCGCCCAGTAAGGTATTACGAGTGCGGCGGTCCTTAGGCAACTCAGCGCTTGAAAGTTTCAAAGCGCTGCTAATCAGTTGTCTCAACCCGGCTAAATCAATGGGTTTAGAAACGAAATCGAACGCCCCTTTTTTCATCGCTTGAATAGCGGTATCCATGCTGCCATGCGCGGTAATCACAGCAACCGGTATCGGTCTAGGCATCTTTTGAATATAATCGACTAAATCGAGTCCATTCCCGTCGGGTAAACGCATATCGGTTAGACACAAATCCAGCGGCTGCTGATTAAGCGCTAAAACGGCTTCGTGATAATTTTCAGCCGAACAAGTCTGAATTTCCATGCGTCCCAAGGTTAACTCAAGCAATTCCCTAATATCGGGTTCGTCATCGACGATTAAAGCCAGCGGTTTTCTCATATCTCAATTTTAGTAAGGTTTGCGTCTTGTAAACAGAGACTAAAACAACTACGATTTTCACCCGATAAATAATAGCTTAATTTTGCTTGATTTAATTCCGCCAGTTCTCGTGAAATATAAAGACCTAATCCGGTACCGCTGGAGGAAGTGGTAAAAAAGGGTTCAAACAATTGTTTTCTATGCTCGGGGCTAATTCCTTGACCGTTATCGCAAACTTCAATGCAGGGGCCGTGTTGACTATTGATCGCTTGTATCAAAATTTCACCTTTTTCAGGATTACCGTACCGTAATGCATTTTGACACAAATTATCTAAAATTTGTTTTAAGTGAGCAGGATCGATAAAAACCCACAAGTTTTTATCATTTGCCGCCAACTTAAACAGATTCTCTTGAATGCCGTTTTCAATGAAATAATTAGTCAAGTACTCGTTCATCCAATCGGCTAAATTGATTTTTTCCCGGGCCGAATCGGTTCTTCTGGATAAACTCAATATATCTTCAATAATCCGGTTTACTCTCATCGAATTCGTTTGAATAATTTTAGTCAATCTCCGGTCTTGTTCCAGCAAATGCGGGCTTTCCGTCAATAATTGACCGGCATGACTGATTGCTCCCAAGGGATTGCGGATTTCATGGGCAATACTGGCGGTCAAACGCCCCAAAGACGCCAGCTTACTTTGCTGCAAACGTTGATTATATAAAACAACATCCTCTAATATAATCATATAAAATACAATAAGATGCGTCGGAAGAGCAACAAAACGGCATTGAATCTCGGTATTATTCGAAATTTGTAACATAGCTACGTTTGATTCGGACGCCGCCAGCCAATGCTGGAAAGCATTGGATAACTCTTCCGATATATCGCTGAGTTTTTCGGGCATTTCGACCGTATTGGTTAATCTCAGCGCGGACTGATTAGCCATCTGAACAGTTTGTTCTTCATCGGTAAGCATAATGCCGGACTGCAAATTTTGAATAATATATTGATTCAGTTCCTCCAACTGAATAATGGTGTCTTGCTGGCTATCGGCTAACTTAAGGATTTGCTCCGACCTTCGCGCTAAAACAACAGAAAGCAAAGCAATCGCAAAATAAGTCGCCCCCAGCATTCCGGTATATGTGTAATTTGCTTTTGCCAGCAATTCGATTTGCGCCGTATAAACTTCCGCGGCCAATACCGCAATACTCGCTATTGCTGCGAACACTAATGCGCAGCGTCCGCCAATCAATAAACCGCCCGCCGCTATCGAAATAGCGGGTAAAATTCCAACGCCGCTACCGATACCACCGGAGGCATGCATAAGTAGCGTCAACATAATGATGTCGGTAAAAATTAAAAGCTGAGCTAATATGCTGTAACCGAAAACCCGCCAAAAAATCAAAAACCCTAAAACCAAAGTCATCAAAACATAAGCCGCACTGCTGTACGTATATAAATGAACATCGTGGGCGCCTTTAAACAAGGCGTGACCAATCCGGAAATAAGATAAAAGTGCAAACGAACAAGCCAGAATAAAGCGGTAGACGTAATAAATACTGAGCAATTGCCAAGCTTGACTGGACGGCATTCCGTAACCTTTCGAAAAGGGACACGGATAGATGATTTTCGGGTTATTGACAGACATGATGGCGATTAGATTGCGTTTTCCGGGGACTTAACCCGCGTTGTCGGGTATCATTACTATAGACGAATCTTTTGTAATCTTACAGCACGTCTTTCGTCGCGCAACTTTTTGGACATTTTAGAAAACAGGGGAATGATCGATGAACATTCATGAATACCAAGCCAAACGGCTGTTTTTGGACTACGGGATACCGGTTCCCGCCGGCATGGCGGCAAGTTCCGCGGCAGACGCCCAAGATATTACCGCCAAGCTCGGGGGAAGCGGCTGGGTCGTCAAGGCGCAAGTCCATGCGGGCGGTAGAGGCAAAGCGGGCGGCGTCAAGCTAACCAAGAACAGCGCTGAGGTTAAGGACATTGTGGATTCGATGATCGGCAGACGATTAATCACACATCAAACGGATGCAGCCGGATTGCCTGTCAATCAGGTATTGATTGAATTGACATACCCAATCGCGCGCGAACTTTACCTTAGTCTGTTAGTAGATCGCAGTAGCGAGCGGATGATTTTTATTGCTTCGGCAGCGGGAGGCATGGACATTGAAACGGTCGCCCATGAAACCCCCGATAAAATATTATCGGTAAAAATTAATCCGATAACCGGCCTACAGCCCTATCAATGCCGCAATGTTGCCTATGCTTTAGGTTTAAAAGGCCCGCAACACAAAGCGTTGGAAAAGATTATGCAAGGCATGGTTAACTTGTTTTTAGATAAGGACGCCAGCCAAATCGAAATAAACCCACTCATCGTGACCGATAGCGGCGAATTATTGGCCTTGGATGCCAAAATCAACTTCGACGATAACGCTTTGGCGCTGCATCCCGACATAAGGGCGTTCAAGGATGAAACCCAGGAAGACGCGCGCGAAAATGAGGCGCAACAATTCGGCCTGAACTACATCACCCTGGACGGCAATATCGGCTGTATGGTGAACGGTGCGGGGCTGGCGATGGCGACGATGGACTTAGTGAAGCTTAAAGGCGGCAAACCCGCCAACTTCCTCGATGTCGGCGGCGGAACGAACGTGGAAAAAGTTTGCGAAGCGTTCAAATTGATCTTGTCCGATAGCAACGTTAAAGCCGTGCTGGTCAACATTTTTGGTGGCATCGTCAAATGCGACGTGATTGCCCAAGGCATTTTGGAAGCCATCAAGCAAGTCCATGTCGCGATACCCGTCGTGGTCAGGCTGGAAGGCACCAACGTTGAAGAAGGCCGGGCATTATTAAGTAATACGGGTTTGAATTTATTTGCTTCTGAAGACTTATCCCATGCCGCCGAACAAGTAGTGGCTTTGGCAGGGGGTGCAGCATGAGCATATTGATCGACAAGAACACCAAAGTCATCTGCCAGGGCTTCACCGGCAAGCAAGGCACTTTCCATTCCCAAGGCGCACTGGAATATGGCACTCAAATGGTCGGTGGCGTAACGCCAGAACGCGGCGGCGAAACCCATTTAGGGCTACCCGTGTTCAATACCGTGCAAGACGCTGTAACCGCAACCGGCGCAACCGCCAGCATGATCTACGTGCCGCCCTTCTATGCGGCGGACGCCATCCTGGAAGCCTTCGATGCAGGCATTAAAATCATCGTTTGCATTACCGAAGGCATCCCCATCCTGCAGATGCTCAAAGTGAAAGCCGCACTGGCGCAAACCGATACCTTACTTATCGGCCCGAACTGCCCCGGCGTCATCACGCCAGGGGAATGCAAGATCGGTATCATGCCGGGCAAAATCCATCTTCCCGGATCAATCGGCATCGTTTCACGTTCCGGTACTTTAACTTACGAATCCGTCTTTCAAACCACCAACGAAGGCTTGGGCCAAAGCACTTGCGTCGGCATCGGAGGCGACCCGATCCGCGGCATGAACTTCATCGACGTACTCAGCCGATTCCAAGCCGACGACCAAACCAAAGGCATCGTCATGGTCGGCGAAATCGGCGGCAGCGACGAAGAAGCCGCTGCCGACTACATCAAAGCCCATGTCTCCAAACCCGTGGTTGCCTACATCGCAGGACTTACCGCGCCAGCGGGTAAACGCATGGGGCATGCAGGGGCGATTGTAACGGGCGGCAAAGGCACGGCAGAAGGCAAAGTGGCTGCGCTCAGGGCGGCTGGGGTTGAAGTGGTGAATTCGCCGACGGATATTGGCGCGGCGATTAAGGCTTGTTGTAAATAAAAGAAATTAAATCGTTTTCACGCCGTGGCATGGGAACGATTCAATCCTAAAGGTCGGTCATGGTGCCTTTCCAGACATTTGCATAACAAATCATCTGAAGTTTTGAATTTTAATAGCCTTCCATTACCCGACCTTCGAGGTATCAGATTGTTGGTATTCATAGATTCATAAAGATAATTTCACATAAACAATTCTGAGCTAGAAAAAAACATCGTTGTTTTTTGAAGTTAAGGAAATTATCTAAATAATTATTGATTTGGATCAATATGCCACGAAACCATCCGAGTATCTTTTAATTAGAATCCTGGTTCAGGGAAGTTCGATTGCTAACGGTGATATCATTAGTATCACGCGTGGGGGTATGGTAACTGGCTTCTTCTTTTATCCCCTTAACTTAGAGTTTTTCAGGATCAACTAATTATTTGGATTTAATGAAATTAAAAAACGAAATGTAAGTAGGCTTTTAATTAGAAGAATGGCGAGTTTCCGGAGTGTGTTAAGTAATTGAGTTACATTGGAGTACTTTTTAGTTCGGTTGAAAGGTGTGGGTCAGGAGCCAAATTAATCTCAGAGGTTGAAAATTTTTGTCAAACATAGTTTCGGACCTAGTACGTATTCAAAAGGAGACCATATGCAAACGTATACAAGATATATAATGAATATCGTTATTTTCGTGAGTGCAATCTTTAGTTTTCAGATGGTGTATGGATCGGTAATAGTTAACAACGTAACCAGTTCCGATATCGAATTAAGAAACGCCACGCTATATTGGTCGGACATTAGCGAAACGCCCATAAAAAAAATTTCGGTGAATGGCGGCCTTGTAAGCCCATTAGTCAGAAAAATCGGTGTGCCAGCAAATATGGTGACCACTGGCAACCAAATGTATTGGCTTGACACAAGAGAAGGGAAGTCCCCCTCTGGCTGTACGGGTCAAAGCGTTATTCTCATTTTGAACAATACCTCGTTGACTACAGGGCAAACTAGACCTTTAGGAATAGGTGACAATTGTGCAGGCGGCACTTTTGATCTCATCGTTGATAGTGAGAATGTTTATTTGGTTACGTCGAAAAGTTCACCAGATACTTACACCATTAGTAAAGTTAATCGTGTGAATGGAAGTGTAACTTCTCTGGTTACTACAAATTTTAAGCCGATTGTTTCACTGGCGCGCGATAGTACCCATTTATATTGGTTGGAAAATAATGCGCCAGGCGGAGGCGCTATCAGGAAAATGCCGCTCGGCGGCGGTACTGTAAGTACTGTTTATGCCAGTACTACAAAGTTTTTGGCGCAAAGTATTGCCATTGCTGGCGGCGAGATTATTTTTGCTGAGCATTTATATCCCTATCCACAGAGCGGTTCACAGCTATTAAAGGTTTCTACGTCGGGAGGTTCGCCTTCAGCTTTCGGAAAGTCATCCACCCTTTTACGAAAAATTAGAGCAAAAGGATCAAACGCTTATTGGATCGATGAAAACAGTCTTAATAGCGTTTCGTTGGTTGGCGGTTCTGCGAGTACTTTAGCGAAGGGTCTCTATTTGCCTAGAGATTTTGTTTTGACAGCCGATAGCGCCATTTGGCTTCAAGAGAGATGTTGCGTTTATCCGGTGAAAGGGTTAATTCGTAAAACTCCGCTAGCTGGTGGAGTTATCGCCACACTTTCAAACAATTTGGTGGGTTCGCAACGTTTAGCCAGTTCTATCGATAGTCTCTTCTGGGCGGAAGGTGATTCAATTGCCGGAAATGGTAGGATTTCCCGGATTATTTTAAGCACTGGAACAGTCGATACTGTTGTTAGTGGTGTCATGACTGATTTGGCGCCAATCGCGGCCGATGCCGGTAATATCTATATCGCTGATAAAGCTACTATCAAAAAGTTACGGTTGAGCGATGGAAAGTTGATAAGGTTAGCTATTGCACCTGACGAAATAGCGGATCTCGTCACGGATGGCAAATATGTTTATTGGGTAGAAAAATACGTTTCGGTTATTCGTAAAATTCCTGTCAACGGCGGCGTAATAGCGACGCTTTCCAATCAACTTACTGGTTATGGCGGCAGAATTCGATCAGATGCCGCGAATGTTTATTGGATGAGCGATTATGACACCCTGTTAAAGGTTCCAAAACTCGGAGGCACAGTAACGACGCTAGCGTCCGGACTTCCCTTCCTTTCGGATTTTGTGGTTGACGGTGAAAGCTTGTTTTTTTCCGAACACGATACTGGAAATATCAGAAAAGTTAGTACAAATGGAGGGAACATAGTTACATTGCAGAATGATGAATGCTTCCCGGCTCCTTGTGGCTTGGCTTTGGGTTCATCGTACTTATTTTGGGTAAACCAAGAATATGTAAGAAAAGCGCCTAAAACAGGCGGGTTAGTATCAATACTTGCACCCACACTTGGGCGGTATGACATCTCGAATGCTATCGTTATTGATGGCCTCAATGTCTACTGGAGTGACACCGCTAGCAGGACGATAAATAAAATTGCCAAATAAGACCATAAGTTGGGCGTAAAAATAAATAGGGTCAACGCGGTAAGTTGGGCTTCGTAGGTTGCGGGGGAGCTTGTGAAGCCCAACGTCATTATGAATAACCCACTTCGTACGATAGGTAAATTATTTGGCGAAGCTAAACTTGCAACACCGATGGTCGCCAAACAAGCGCTGCCGTTTCCGTGTAGCATTACCAACCACATGATAATTACCTACCAATGGGTTCTCCTGCCTTAGCGTAAAGACTGTTTGGCATGTCATACCGTATTTTTCCTAAGCCAATCCGCAAAATCCTCTTCACTTATTTCACCTGATGCCAATTGCATAAAGGTCGAGACACAATCAGCATCGTCGGCGGTTAGGTACACGCCATTGAGTGCCAAAAAGGTTTCCGTAGCAACCAAGGCTACACGCTTGTTGCCGTCTACGAAAGGATGGTTTTTTATCAAACCGAAGCCGTAAGCTGCCGCTAATCCTGCGATATCGGTATTGCCGTAAAAGGCTAATTGCTTCGGCCTAGCCAATGCCGATTCGAGCAAGCCACCATCACGGATGCCTACGCCACCGCCATGTTCGGCAAGTTGTTTTTCATGAAAAGCCAGCACGGTTTCTTCCAGCAACCAAATAATATCTGTCACTTAGCCAGCTCGCGCAAAACGGCTCGGCGTTTTTTCATGATCTCCCTCGCCACGGACATTTGTTGCTCAAATTCTGTATTGTAGGGCGTAATACGAAAGCCATCCGGCGTTTCAGTTAAATAAATGGTGTCGCCTTTGGTGACACGTAATTTTTCCAATGCTTCTTTGGGCAGCACAACGCCTGTTGAATTGCCAATTTGGGTAAGTTTTAAGCTAATCATTGTTCGTACCGGTGTTATTACTGTTGGGTGCAATATAACAGGTTATTACACGTGTTTAAACATGTGAAATGTTCTGGTTGTTAGGGTTCACAAATCAACCTTGAGTTTAAAATGCCTCTCCTGATTTGCTTGGATGATGCAGAGCCGTAGGTGGGCTGAATGCAATGAAGCCCAACATAAATCGAAGCTTTAGATGTTAGGCTTCGCTTTCGCTCTGCCTGATCTACGACTATTATGATAAACTAGTTTAAAAGATAAACTAGAATTGCAGGTCTATTTAATGATTACAGTCGGGGCTTTTGAAGCAAAAACACATTTGTCCACACTGCTCGAGCGCGTCGCGCAAGGCGAGGAAATCGTGATTACCCGGCATGGAAAACCCTTGGCGAGGCTTATTCCCGTAGCGGTCGCCGACCGTTCCCGTATTGACCACGCAATTTCAAAATTAAAGATGCTGCGTAAGGGCTGCACGCTCGACGGCCTGTCGTGGCAGGAGCTTCGCGATGAAGGCCGCCGATGACGGGCTTTGTTCTTGATTGCTCCATTGCCGTAGCGTGGTGCTTTGAAGATGAAGCATCCGATATTTGCGATGCTTTGTTGGAGCGCGTAAGGGATGAAGGTGCGCTGGTGCCTTCCCTGTGGCATCTGGAGTTAGGAAACGTCATGATACAAGCCGAGCGCATGGGTCGCATTATGTCGGCTGATGTGTCCACTCGCCTTGAACTCATTGGCTATTTGCCCATTGTCACTGATGACGAAACACCGTCACGCGCCCTGCATGAGATTCTGGCGCTTGCCCGTGCAGAAAACTTAACTACTTACGGTGCAGCCTATTTGGAACTGGCAATACGGCGTGGACTGCCCCTTGCTACCAACGATAAGCGCCTGAGGAACGCTGGTACAAATACTGGCGTTCAAATCATTCCTGTTTGAGAAAGTATTCTGATGTACTTTATTTAGCGGCCTCTCATAATTCAAGCTGATGATATTTTAATTCTTACGAATACCTCAAGTAAACCATGTCTAGCACTAAAGAAATCGGAGGGCTTAAAATCGCCCTTGCCCAAATTAACTTCCAAGTCGGCAACATCGCCGCCAATGTTAATAGCATCATCAAGGCGGCAAACATCGCGCGTGATGATTTAGCTGCGGACATAGTGGTTTTCCCTGAGCTTATCGTGACCGGGTATCCGGCAGAGGACTTGCTATTTCGCAAAGACTTTATCGAGGAAGCCAATAACGCCATTCATGCCATTGCGGAGAGCGTCAATGATATTGCCTTAGTGATAGGTTTCCCTGAATTAGCTGATGGCAAGCTCTACAACAGTGCGGCCGTTTTGCATAACGGAGTTACTTTGGCCTGTTACCGCAAACAAGCCTTGCCGAATTACGGTGTTTTTGACGAACGACGCTATTTTACGCCCGGCAACCAGCCGTGCGTATTTGAGTTTAACGGGTCTTTTATCGGCCTTACTATCTGCGAAGATGTCTGGCAGGATGGCATTATTGCCGCCAATAAGCAAGCTGGGGCGGACATATTGCTAACCCTGAATGCTTCGCCGTTCAACTTAGGGAAAATGCACCAGCGCGAAGCAGTTATTTGTTCGCAAGTCAAAGCGGCGCAAATCCCTTTGGTATACGTTAATCAAGTCGGCGGGCAAGATGAATTGATATTCGATGGCGCTTCCTTTGCCGTCAATCAACAAGGCGAAATCGTTTACCGCGCCGAAGAATTCCAAGAATCTCTAGGTGTATTTGAATTTAAGGATAACCAGCCCATACCAACCACTTGTGTTCCTTTGGATGAAAAAATTGCCAGCGCTTACCATGCGCTCGTGTTGGGCATTAAAGATTATGTGCGGAAAAACGGATTTGGCGGTGCAATTTTGGGGCTGTCCGGCGGTATCGATTCCGCACTCGTGTTGGCGCTTGCCGCCGATGCCCTGGGTAGCGATAAAGTCGAAGCGGTATTGATGCCTTCGCGTTACACCCAAGACATGAGCAACGAGGATGCGGCTTTAGAAGCCGAAGCATTGGGCGTTAAATATCACACAATCCCTATTGAACCAGCCGTCAATGCTTTTACCGGCATGTTAGCTGAGACTTTTGCCGGTACAAAAAAAGATACGACGGAAGAAAACATCCAGGCGCGTTGCCGGGGTGTAATCTTGATGGCGATGTCGAACAAACAAGGAAAATTACTGCTGACCACCGGCAATAAAAGCGAGATGAGTGTCGGTTACGCCACGCTATACGGCGACATGGCTGGCGGCTTCGCGCCGATCAAGGACGTGCCTAAAATGCTGGTATACGAATTGGCGCGTTACCGTAATTCGCTCTCCCCTGTTATTCCCGAACGGGTGCTTATCAGACCGCCGTCGGCTGAACTTGCACCAGATCAAATCGACCAAGATTCTTTACCGCCTTACGATATTCTCGATCCTATTTTGGAAAGATATGTCGAACGCGACCAATCTGCTGAAGAAATCATTGCCGCAGGATTTAGCCGCGAGTATGTCGCCAGGGCAATAAGTCTTGTTGATAGAAACGAATACAAACGCAGGCAATCGCCACCGGGAATCCGAATTACCACTAGAGCTTTCGGTAGAGACAGACGTTACCCGATTACTTCCGGCTACAGAGGTATAAAAAGTTAGTAACCTCAACATCGGCCTGAATACAGAGATGGCGATGCCGAGCGGCGGCAATAATGTGATTCGCAGAAAAGCTTAAAAACCAATCTTAAACTTTGAGAAAATTATAACGGTGGAACATTCATCTCATGCAACCGCATATTGATGATACGAAGCGTTGCCAGCACGGCGGCAAAGACTTGGTTGGCATGGACGCCCCGAGTTTTGCGGATTTCGCCGCTGCAACTCCAAGTTATTACGCACTCCGTGAGCGCATTGGTATGCCCGCCTTTAGGAATCCTGACTTCGTAATCCAGCAAATCAGGTAATGAAAAGCCGAAACCGGTCATGACTTTTTCGATAGCATGAATAAAAGCATCGAATCCGCCGTTACCGATACCAGAAGCCACGTGATCTTTACCGTTCAAGTTAACCCGTATGCTAGCCGTGGACTCCAAATTAAAGCCGCTGGTAATCGAGCAATTGAGTAATTTGAGATGCTGGTAATCCTTACTTGCCAGAACATCCGCAATGATAAAAGGCAAGTCATCGGAAGTAATCGTTTGCTTGGAATCGCCTAATCGCACAATCTGATCGAGGACTTTCTTCTGGTCTTCCTCGGACAATTCCAATTCCAGTTGCTCCAAGTTTTTCTTAAGTGAAGCTTTACCACTCATTTTTCCGAGTGCATAACTGTGCGTACGGGAAAACCGCTCCGGCCCGAGTTTGGATTTATACAAACCCCCTTTCTGGTCGCCGTCGGCGTGAATACCTGCTGTTTGGGTAAACACATCCGCACCGATTATCGGTGCATTGGCGGCAACACGTTTACCGGAAAAAGTTTCCACCATATTGCTGAGGGCTACAATATGGCTTTCGTCAATCGCCAGCCGCATGTGCATTTTATCCCGCAACACCACTGCCACTTCCGCCAGCGACGCATTGCCCGCACGTTCGCCCAGACAATTGATGGTGCAATGGATGTTGTTAATGCCTGCGCGCACCGCCGCCATTACATTTGCAGTTGCCAGTCCGTAATCATTATGCGGATGGAAATCGAATTGTAATTCGGGATAACGGCTGCACATGTCGCTAAGACTGGCGTAGACCTCATCAGGGGATAGTACTCCTAATGTGTCGGGCAGCATGAAATGTTCGATGCCAGCATGCCTCAAATTATCCATCAGACCGAACACATACGCAGGATTGTCGCGATAACCGTTCGACCAATCTTCCAGGTATACGTTGACGTTTAAACCTTTTTCACGAGCATAGCTTATCGTTTGCAGGATGTCGGCCGTATGTTGTTCCAAGGTTTTGCCCAATTGCTCGCGGCAATGCTTTTCACTGCCCTTGGTCAGCAGGTTAATCACCTTGCCGCCGGTGTCGCATATCCAGTCCACACTTTTGGTGTGATCGACAAAACCTAATACCTCGGTGCGGCCCTCGAATCCTTCGTGTTTCGCCCATTCGTTGATACTTTTAACCGCCTCTTTCTCACCTTGCGACACACGGGCAGAGGCCACCTCGATCCGGTCGACCCGCAAATTTTGCAACAAGGCCTTGGCAATGCTGACCTTTTCCGCAGGCGTAAACGACACGCCCTGCGTCTGCTCGCCGTCGCGCAAGGTGGTGTCGAAGATGATCAGTTTGTCAGCCATGCCGTTGCCTCTTCAGATCAGTCAGCCGCCAAAAAACCAACGGCCCGCTGTGGGAATCACGAGCGGGCCGTTGAGCAGAAAACGAGGTCGAGTCTGGTCAGCGCACCCTGAATACGCCTAGTAGCAGCGTCGCGGCGAAGCGTTGCAAGACCATGGGCAAACTATAGCACGCGTTAGCAGGCGTTCCGCATCACCGATGCAGACCCTCTTCGTCGGGCTCGTCGGTCGACGTGGCGATCACGCTGACCGGCTTGCCCTTGGCCCGGCGATAGCCGTACACCACATAGCCCGAGAGGCCGTAGACGCAGAACAACGCGAACAACACCAGCGGCGGATGGATGTTGATCACCGCGATGGCGAGCGCGATGGCGACGATCACGATGAAGGGCACCGATCGCTTGAAGCTCACGTCCTTGAAGCTGTAGAAGGGCACGTTGGTCACCATCGTCAGGCCGGCATACAGCGTGACCACGAACGCCGTCCACACCAGCCAGTCGATGCGCCCGGCGTCGCGCACGCCGTAGTCGTCGAGCACCCAGATCATCCCGGTCACCAGGGCCGCCGCGGCCGGACTCGGAAGCCCCTGGAAATAGCGCTTGTCGACGATTCCGATGTTGGTGTTGAAGCGCGCCAGCCGCAGCGCCGCACCGGCGCAATACACGAACGACGCGATCCAGCCCAGTTTGCCCAACCCCTTGAGCGACCATTCGTAGACGATCAGCGCTGGCGCCGCGCCGAAGCTCACCATATCGGACAGGCTGTCCATCTGCTCGCCGAATGCGCTTTGCGTGTTCGTCATCCGCGCAACGCGCCCATCCAGGCTGTCCAGCACCATCGCGCAAAAGATGCCGATCGCCGCATTCTCGAAGCGCCCGTTCATCGCCATCACGACGGCGTAGAAGCCGCCGAACAACGACGCCAGCGTGAACAAGTTGGGCAGGATGTAGATGCCCTTGCGGCGCGGCCGCGGCGCCTCCACTGCATCGCCCGCGACGACTTCGTGCGGGTGGACGGGATCGTTCATGGCGTGCGATCGTCGCGCCGGAGCCGCCCAAATCAGTTGCGGCTCTTGTCGACCAGCTTGTTGGCCTTGATCCACGGCATCATCGCGCGCAGCTTCTCGCCTACCACCTCGATCGAGTGCTCGGACATCAGGCGCCGGCGTGACAGCAGGGTCGGCGCGCCGGCGCGATTTTCGAGTATGAAGCTCTTCGCATACTCGCCGCTCTGGATATCGGCCAGCATCTTCTTCATCGCCACCTTGGTGTCAGCGTTGATCACCTTCGGGCCCGACACGTACTCGCCGTACTCGGCGTTGTTCGAGATCGAGTAATTCATGTTCGCGATCCCGCCCTCGTAGATGAGGTCGACGATCAGCTTCAGCTCGTGCAGGCACTCGAAGTACGCCATCTCGGGCGCGTAGCCGGCTTCGACCAACGTTTCGTAGCCCGCCTTGATCAGCTCGACGGTGCCGCCACACAGGACGGCCTGCTCGCCGAACAAGTCGGTCTCGGTCTCTTCGCGGAAGTTGGTCTCGATGATGCCGGCCTTGCCGCCGCCGTTGGCTGCGGCATAGCTGAGCGCCAGATCGCGCGCCTTGCCGCTCTTGTCGGCGTGCACGGCGATCAGATGGGGCACGCCGCCACCCTGCGTGTAGGTGTTGCGCACGGTATGGCCCGGCGCCTTGGGCGCGACCATCCAGACGTCGAGGTCCTCCCGCGCCACGACCTGCCCGTAGTGCACATTGAAGCCGTGCGCAAAGGCGAGCGAAGCGCCCTTGCGGATATTTGGCTCGACATCGTTCTTGTAGACCGCGCCGATCTGCTCGTCGGGCAGCAGGATCATCACGACGTCAGCCGACTTCACGGCGTCGGCCACTTCGGCCACCCGCAGTCCGGCCTTCTCGACCTTGGACCACGACGCGCCGCCGCGACGCAAGCCGACTGTCACTTTGACGCCGCTGTCGTTCAGGTTCTGTGCGTGGGCATGGCCCTGCGACCCGTAACCGACGATCGTGACGTTCTTGCCCTTGATGAGGCTCAGGTCGGCGTCCTTGTCGTAGTAAACCTTCATGTCTCGTTGCTCCTGTGGATTGACTGAATGTTCTGTCCGGCAGTCGGCATGTCAGACCCGCAGGATCCGCTCGCCGCGCCCGATGCCGCTGGTGCCGGTGCGCACCGTTTCCAGAATGGCGGTGCGGTCGACGCCATCAATGAACGCATCGAGCTTCGACGTGTCGCCGGTCAGTTCGATCGTGTAGCTCTTGTCGGTGACGTCGATGATGCGGCCGCGAAATATGTCGGACATGCGCTTCATCTCCTCGCGCTCCTTGCCGACGGCGCGTACCTTGATCAGCATAAGCTCCCGCTCGGTAAAACTGCCTTCGGTGAGGTCGACCACCTTGACCACCTCGATCAACCGGTTCAGGTGCTTGGTGATCTGCTCGATCACCTCGTCGGACCCGGTCGTCACGATGGTCATGCGCGACAGCGAGGCATCTTCGGTCGGGGCGACCGTGAGGCTCTCGATGTTGTAACCGCGCGCCGAGAACAGCGCCACGACCCGTGACAGGGCACCGGGCTCGTTCTCCAGCAGTACAGCGATGATGTGTTTCATGTTCTCTCGTCCTTCGCGCTCTTGGGCGTCGGCAGCGGTAACCGCCGCGCTTTGGCCACGCTCTTCGATGATGGTGGTAACTCGATCAGGCTCTGCGTCCGTCTTGACACTCCTGCCCGGTGCAGAACGGCATGGCGTGGTAACGCCGACCGTTTGCCCGAGGCCGCGTATCTACAGATCCTCGGAGCCCAGCAGCATTTCGGAGATGCCCTTACCGGCCTGCACCATGGGCCAGACATTTTCGGTGGGGTCGGTGCGCACGTCGAGGAACACCGTACGGTCCTTCAGCTTGATCGCCTCGCGCAGGGCCGGCTCCACGTCACCCGGACGCTCGACAAGCAGACCGACGTGCCCGTAGGCCTCGGCCAGCTTGACGAAGTCGGGCAAGGCATCCATGTAGCTGTGCGAGTAGCGACCGCCGTAGTCGAGTTGTTGCCATTGCCGCACCATACCGAGGTAGCGGTTGTTCAGCGACACGATCTTCACCGGAGTCTTGTACTGCGCGCAGGTCGAAAGCTCCTGGATGCACATCTGGATCGAACCCTCGCCCGTGATGCAGAACACCTCTGACTGCGGTTTGGCCAGCTTGATGCCCATTGCATACGGCAGCCCGACGCCCATGGTGCCAAGGCCACCGCTGTTGATCCAGCGGCGCGGTTCCTCGAAGCGATAGAACTGGGCCGCCCACATCTGGTGCTGACCTACGTCGGAGGTGATGTAGGTGTCCATGCCGCGGGTCAGCTCCCATAGCGTTTCGACCACCTGCTGGGGCTTGATGACCTCGTTGCTGCGCTTATAACTCAGGCATTCGCGGCGGCGCCAGTCGTTGATCTGGGTCCACCAAGCGGCCAGCGCCGTGGCGTCCGGGCGCGAGGACCCCTCCTTCAACTGCTGAATCAGCTCCTGCAGGACGTCCTTAACGTCGCCGACGATCGGAATGTCGACCTTGACACGCTTGGAGATCGACGAGGGATCGATGTCGATGTGGACGATCTTGCGCTCCACCGAGGCAAAGTGCTTGGGGTTGCCGATCACCCTGTCATCGAAACGCGCGCCGACGGCGAGCAGCACGTCGCAGTGCTGCATGGTCATGTTCGCCTCGTAGGTGCCATGCATGCCGAGCATGCCCAGGAACTTGGGGTCGCTGGCCGGCGTGGCACCCAACCCCATGAGCGTGTTGGTGCACGGAAAGCCGAGCATGTCGGCCAGTTCGCGCAGTTCGCGCGCCGCGTTGCCCAGCACGACCCCGCCGCCGGTATAGATGTAGGGGCGCTTGGCATGCAGCAGCAACTGCAGCGCCTTGCGAATCTGACCCCCGTGCCCCTTGCGGACCGGGTTGTAGGAGCGCATCTCCACGCGCTCGGGATACGCGAACGGCGCGGTCTTCAGCGACACGTCCTTCGGTACATCGACCACCACCGGCCCCGGACGGCCTGTGCGTGCGATGTG
>DLHW01000002.1:0-1893 GCA_002483425.1 Methylococcaceae bacterium UBA7658 | reverse complement strand
ACCGTGTCGCATTCCTGGAAGGCATCGAGACCGATCGCCGGCGTCGGCACCTGGCCGGTGACGATGACCATCGGGATCGAATCCATGTAGGCGGTGGCAATGCCGGTCACGGCATTGGTGACCCCAGGTCCAGATGTGACCAGCGCCACCCCCACCTCGCCGGTGGCGCGCGCATAGCCGTCCGCCGCATGCACCGCCGCCTGCTCGTGACGAACCAGCACATGCTGGATGCTGTCCTGTTTGTACAGCGCGTCGTAGATGTAGAGCACCGCACCGCCGGGATAACCCCAGACGTACTTGACGCCTTCGGCCTGCAGGCAGCGAACGAGGATCTCGGAGCCGTTGGGCTCCGCAGGTGCGGGGGGGGATTGCGGAGGCGCCGAAGCGGCGCGCTTGACTTCCGCGGAAGACATGTCCATCTCGAACCTCTGTGATTTTCTCTGACGAAAAACCATCGGTGCCCCTCTTCTCGCCCTCGTGAGGCGGATGTGGAGCCTGGTCGGCCGATCCGCTCGGAGCGCGGTTGGCGCCGGCGTCGAACCGCTGAAAACTGTTGTGCGAAGCAACATTATCGCACCGTGGACTGCACCGCGGCGCGCGGCGCCGGCCGTCTTACGCCCGATGCAATAATCGCGCGGCCTAATGCAAGGCCGGACGCACACGGACCGGGCCCCTCCCAGTTGGCGACAGATAAAGAACTCTCCGATTTCCTGAAGAGCGTCGAGAGGCGGGCCTTCAAGCGCACGGTGTACGCTGTCCGTGATGACGAAGCCGCACTCGACATCGTGCAGGATTCGATGATTCGGCTCGCGGAGAAGTACGCCGACCGGCCCCCGGCGGAGTTGCCGCTGCTGTTTCAACGCATCATGTCCAACGCCACGATGGACTGGTTCCGCCGCCAAAAGGTGCGCAACGCCGTAGTGCAGAACTTCTCGGAGTTCGAGCTTGGCGGCGACGGCGGTGACTTCGACCTGTTGGAAACTCTGGCAACGGCCGATGGTTCGATGGGCGCGGAAAGCGCAGCCGACAGCGTCGGCCGAGCTCAGATTCTGCTTTTGATCGAAGAAGAGGTGCGTCAGTTGCCCCAGCGTCAACGAGAGGCGTTTCTCCTACGTTACTGGGAGGAACTCGACGTCGCAGAGACGGCGGCAGCCATGGGTTGTTCTGAGGGCAGTGTCAAGACGCACTGTTCGAGAGCGGTGCATTCGCTGTCCAAGGCGCTGCGCGCCAAGGGAATCACACTATGAACCGGCCCGCCGAATTCCTTGTGAAGCCGCACTCCCCGACTGCGCCGCGCGAGGCGTTGGAGGCTCGATTCGCCCATCGTGTCGTCGGACTCCTGGCTGACGGCACTGCCCAGGTCCCGCACGAGGTTTCCGAGCGTCTCAAGGTCGCGCGTCTGCAGGCTGTCGAGCGGGCGAAAGCCCTGCGCAAGTTGTCGACACAGCCGGCAGTGGTCCTGCAGCCGCACGGCGCCAGTCTGGCTTGGGGGGGCTCGCCTTCGTGGTGGCTGCGCTTGGCGTCGTTCGTACCGCTGGCCGTGCTGGTAGGCGGTCTGCTGCTGATCCAGCACCGTTACAGCGAACTGCAGATCTCGGCTGCCGCAGAAATCGACGCTGCACTCCTGGTCGACGAACTGCCGCCGCAGGCCTACAGCGACCCGGGCTTCGTCGAGTTCCTGCTCAAGGCGCCGTACTCGGCCGAGTGAGTCGGAGCATGCACGGCCAGGATCGCCTTCGCGCTGCCCTCGCATCGCTGCTCGCAGCGACAGTCGCCGGCGCCGGCGCCGTCTGGACCATTGCCTCGCACGCACAATCGCCAGCGTCACCCGCCCGCAACGCCGCTGTGGTCAATGCCGGTGGACCGGCCTGGCCGTCGCTCTCACCGCAACAG
>DLHW01000042.1 GCA_002483425.1 Methylococcaceae bacterium UBA7658 | reverse complement strand
CGTTGCTTGTCGGGCGTGCATTTCGACTTAATTGCACATTGCTGGCAGGACGAACACCAATAACGGTGCACCTTTAAGCCATCCTCAACACAGGCGTACCGCCATTTTAAGCAAAGCCCGGCAGGACAGCGGTATTCGTTGTTTTTGGGATCATAGACGAAATGCGCCTTGCCGAACCGGCCCGCTGCTGTGGCAATCGAAGTCACCGTCTTGGGGACGATAGGGATCATGCCGACTTCGTGGCAACGGCGTATCTCTTCGCTCTTGAAATAACCCCGGTCGGCCAGTACGGTTAGCTGTTCCGTGCCTACCCCCGCCCGCGCTTGCCCGGCCATGTTCGTCAGTTGATCCCGGTCAAAACCGACATTAGCCACTTCGTGAGCCACGATGAGATGGTGCTTGGTATCCACCGCCGTTTGGACATTGTAGCCAACAATGCCTTCGCCCCAGGTCTTCATGGAGCGGCAATCGGGATCCGTCAGGGAGATTTGCTTATCTGGTGCTTCGTTAAGTTTCACCTCGATTTCCTTAAGTGCTTTCATCTGTTCCTTTAAAGCGGCAACTTTGTCCTGCAGCCGCTCCGTCCGTGCCTTCGCGATGATTGGCTCTTGTAAATCTGCTGAATCGAGCGCTGCCAGGTAGCGGTTAATACTCGTCTCAATCTCTTTCATGCGCCGCTCCAGCTTGGCGCTGGTAAAATTCCGGTCGCGATTGTTGACCGCCTTGAACTTGCTGCCGTCGATGGCCACCAGGACCTCTGAAAACAAACCGAGTTGCTGGCACAGCGCGACAAACTGTCGGCAAACACCGCGAATCGCTTTGCCGTTGTCTTTGCGAAAGTTGGCAATGGTCTTGAAATCAGGCGACAGCCGTCCAATAAGCCACATAAGCTCGACATTGCGCTGCGCCTCTTTCTCTAAGCGGGGACTGGATTGGATGCGGTTGAGATAACCGTAAATGTAAAGCTTCAAAAGTACTGAGGGATGGTAAGACGGCCTACCTGTATCCGCTGGCTCGACACGGACAAAGCCTAGCTGGAGCAAATCAAGTTCATCGACGAAAACATCGACTACCCGGACCGGATTAGTATCCGAAACATAGTCATCCAAGCATTCCGGCATCAGTGTGGTTTGACCGCGACATTCGCCTTCAACAAAACGCTTCATCAACTTGGCTCCGGCTTCATGGGATAATAAATTATACCATTACGTTTTTACACGGTCTGGGCCATGCCCCGTCATTCAGGCTTTCCGAAAGCAGCCTCTCAAAACCATGATTCCTGACATTCATGAAACTATTTATAGCTGATAGCGCAACTGTCAATATAGTTCTTTTAAAACCTGCACCCTAGCTAAACATTTGCGTTAGCTATTCCTTGTTCATAAGCCACCGATACCCAATGAGATTCGTGGACATCATACAAAGTCAGTCCATAGCCTTTGTCAAACTCGGCATACCCATTGAATGACATAAATCCCCCAGTATCTATATTGATGTGAGAGTACAACTTGCGAGGGGCTTTATCGAACGTATGCCCACAAAACGTCGGCGACAAACCTTCCAGAATCTTTGGGCAATCATGGTCATTGCCGATAACTGTCATCAAAGTTCTTCCCCAATACAGCCTATCTTCAACTTCCAGTGGTATTTCTTGGTATTCCAACCAACCGTCAATGTCACTGTCCAGCCAGGCGATTTGCCCGGATTGTCTATAATCGGGCTTAACAAGCTCCGCATGAATAACATGAAACCTGTGTTCACCCTCGCCAACAAGTAAAATCAACGGCATTTTGAAGATTTCCAACAGGCAACGGTTGAAAGCACTGGTCATCATTTGTTGTTCGGGATCAAAATAATTTTTGACCCATTGTCCGCCGTATTCCAGAAAACCCGTATCTTCCAGGTCTTCAAAGCGTTCCAGTTTGCCTGTGTTCAGATAAGGTACAAAAAAGTCCAGCATCATCAATTCGTGGTTGCCTTGCACCGCGTAAAACCAAGGCTCGAACAACAACTCCAGGCAGCGCAACGAATCCGGTCCCCGGTCAATCAGATCGCCCACCGAAAACAGCCGATCTTTCGTTTTATCGAAAGAGACCGCAACCAACAGTTTTTCCAGTAACTCAAAACAACCATGCAAATCACCAACGACATAATCTTTGCCTGACGAATTTGATGGCAATTTCCGGATGCTACAAGTACTAAGCACGACACTTCCTGAAATTAATCGGCATAATTAGCCCAATTTGGCAAAAATAATCATAAAATTTTTCAAATACCCGCCTCAAGGTGGGTGAAATTAAACATTCTTTTGCTTATGCTAGTTGCTGTTTTATATGCAGAAAACCAACGAGGCATATAATTAGTATCTAACTACATGAAATATTGAGATTAAATTACTATTTCATTACTTGACAGAGTACTAAATAAAGCGCAAATTCTGACCGCCATTTTCACAGTAAAGTTGCAAAACAAGTTATAAAAACCTAACCAACCTATTCAGATATTCCTAATTTTCAAGGGGGTAGAATGGATCAGGGAAGCAGCCATGACAGCCAAGCCAACACATCGGCGCAGGGAAGCGAAGAAAAAAAGAGTGATATAGTCGCCGCACCCAGCATTACCCTCCCGAAAGGTGGCGGGGCTATCAAAGGCATGGGCGAAAAATTTGCCGCCAATCCGGTCACTGGCACGGGTTCCATGTCTGTGCCTATCGCCACCAGCCCTGGCCGTTCCGGTTTCGGCCCACAACTCTCGCTGTCTTATGATTCCGGCGCAGGCAATGGTGCATTTGGCCTTGGCTGGAACCTGTCGCTACCTTCCATCACCCGAAAAACCGACAAAGGCTTGCCAAAATACCAGGATGAAGACGAATCCGATGTTTTTATCTTGTCAGGTTCGG
Organism: Methylococcaceae bacterium UBA7658; assembly: GCA_002483425.1. Taxonomy (GTDB): domain Bacteria; phylum Pseudomonadota; class Gammaproteobacteria; order Methylococcales; family Methylomonadaceae; genus Methyloglobulus. The sequence continues at coordinate 12,847 of DLHW01000042.1, read as the reverse complement.
AAGATTTAGTCCCGGAATTCAAAAAAGACAATGCCAATAACGTAATCTTGGCAAATGGCGTACCTGTCATCCATGACGAAACCCGGACTGTAAACGGCATCGCTTACACAATCCGTCGTTACTGCCCCCGCATAGAAGGCTTGTTTGCCAGAATAGAGCGCTGGACTAACCAATCAGACCGCAGCGATTCCTTCTGGCGTTCTATCTCCAAGGAAAATATCACCACTTGGTACGGCAAATCGGCTAAAAGCCGTATTGTTGACCCAAGCGACACCAGCCGAATCTTCTCCTGGCTGATCTGCCAAAGCCATGACGACAAAGGAAACGTCATCGTCTACATCTATAAGGCCGAGAACTCCAACAACCTCGATCTCTCTCAGGCGAACGAACGCTACCGCACCGATCAAACACGAGAGTCTAATCGTTACCTAAAGCGCATTCGTTATGGTAACCACAATCCGTATTTTCCAGAGCTTGTCGATACGAATCCCTGGCCGGAACCGCAGGGTGAAACAGCCGAAGACGGCAGTAACGACTGGTTTTTTGAAGCCGTCTTCGATTACGGCGACCATGATGCCAACAACCCATTCCCAACAGAAACCGCGCAGCAATGGCCGATACGCAATGACCCGTTTTCCAGCTACCGTTCGGGATTTGAAAACCGTACCTATCGCCTCTGCCAACGGGTCTTGATGTTCCATCATTTCCCTGATGAACAAGGAATCGGCCAAAATTGCCTGGTGGGTTCAACGGACTTTACTTATTCCTACGAGGCCGATGCCAACAACAGCCAAAACCCGATCTTTTCCAAGCTGGTATCGGCAACCCAAACCGGTTATAGGCGCAATGATAATGGCGGTTATCAGGCAAAATCATTACCCAGATTGGAATTTGAGTACACCCGCGTCCCCACGCCCGACGAATTTGTGCAATTGCCTATCCGCACAGTCGCCCCGAAAAGCCTTACCAACCTGCCTTACGGCATTGATGACTCAAATTACCAGTGGGTGGATTTAGATGGCGAAGGGTTGTCGGGCATCTTGACCGAACAAGGCGATGGCTGGTTTTACAAGCGCAATCTCAGCGCAAATCACCAAGCTTCCGATCCAGACACCCAAATCACCTACACAGCCGCCCATTTTGGTGGCGTTGAACATATATCAGCCAAACCCAATACCTCCATCGGCAAAGGCCAAACCCAATTTTTGGACTTGGCAGGCGATGGCCAAACCGACCTCGCTGTCATGGAAGGCCCGGTGCGAGGCTTTTATGAACGCACCTCGGATAAAGATTGGGAATCGTTCCGGCCTTTTACCAGCTTCCCCAATCTCGACACCCGCGATCCAAACCTGAAATTCATCGACCTGACGGGCGATGGCCATGCCGACATCCTGATCTCAGAAGATCACGCCTTCATTTGGAACGCATCCTTGGCGGAAGCTGGCTTTGCCCCGGCGCAACGGGTCATCAAAAGTTTTGCCGAAGAAAAAGGGCCCCGTCTTATTTTCAACGACGGCACCCAGTCCATTTACCTTGCCGACCTGTCTGGCGATGGCCTAACCGATATTGTCCGCATTCGCAATGGCGAAGTGTGCTATTGGCCTAACCTGGGCTATTGCAAATTCGGGTCTAAGGTCACGATGGACAATGCCCCCTGGTTTGATCGCCCCGACCAATTCGACCAACGCCGTATCCATCTGGCCGACATCGACGGTTCCGGGCTGACCGACATCATTTACCTGCACGGCGGCGGCATCAGGCTTTATTACAACCAATCCGGCAACAGTTGGAGTCAACCGGTTTCATTGACTAATATCCCCGCCACAGACAGCCTTAAGTCGGTTACAGTGGTCGATCTGTTGGGCAACGGCACGGCCTGCCTCGTATGGTCATCGCCCTTGCCAGGGGATAGCGGTAGGCAGATGCACTACCTTGACCTGATGAACGGTCAAAAACCGCATCTGCTGGTCAAATCCACCAATAACCTCGGTGCGGAAACCCGCGTCAACTACGCCCCATCGACCAAGTTTTATTTGCAAGACCAGCAAGACGGCAAACCCTGGATCACATCAGCGGCAACCGTTTTGTCAGCCGCTATGCTTACCATCACGGTTATTTCGATGGCATAGAACGGGAATTTCGTGGCTTCGGCATGGTGGAACAGTGGGATACGGAAGAATACGCCGCCCTGACCGCCAACGGCACGTTGCCGGAATCAAGCAACATCAGTGCCGATTCATACATGCCGCCCGTCCTCACCAAAACCTGGTTCCATACCGGGGCTTATTTGGATGGCGACCGCATTTCCACTTATTTTGCCAACTTGCTTCCAGAACAGGGCGGTTATTACCAAGCCGAATTCGAGCAAAGCTTACTGCCGGATACCATCCTGCCATCTAATTTGACTGCAGAAGAAGTACGCGAAGCCTGCCGTAGCCTCAAAGGGGCAATGCTGCGCCAGGAAGTGTATGCCCAAGACGGCAGCGACAAAGCCCAACGCCCTTACACCGTCACCGAGCAAAACTTCACCATCAAACCGTTGCAAATGCGGTTCAACAACCGCCATGCCGTATTTTTCACCCATGCACGGGAAGCCATCAGCTACCATTACGAACGCAACCCAACCGACCCGTGCATCGGCCATGCCATGACCTTACAAGTGGATAACTGGGGCAATGTCCTCAAATCCTTGGCTATCGACTATGGTCGTCGCCAATCCGACTTGGAAGAACAACGCGACCAGGACAAGCAAACTAACACCCTTATCACCTACACCGAAAACAGCTTTACCAATGCCGTCCAAGCGCCAGATGCTTACCGTAGCCCCTTACCAGCGCAAGTAGTAACCAATGAATTGACCGGGTTCGAGCCCCAACAACCAAACGATAACGCCCACCGTTTCACTTTTAACGAATGGACTGCAAACGATTTTTCCCTTTTAACTAATGCCATAGCCATCAATTACGAAGCCACGGCGGATAAGAACCAACACCAAAAACGCATCATCGAACAAGCCCAAATCCTGTATCGCCGAAATGACCTCACCGCTGCTTTGCCACTAGGACTACTGGAATCCCTCGCCCTGCCTTACGAAAGCTACAAGCTTGCCTTTTTACTCCCGGCTTGCTGTCCCAGATCTACCAAAGCCCATTGGACGACCGCAGTGTGCCAAACCCAAATCGGCTAAACCTGTTGCCCAATCCCAGCCAAATCTTGCTAGCCGAGGGGGATGTCAGCGACAAGGTTATGTCGATTTGCACAACGACAACCACTGGTGGCTGCCGACCGGACACATTTTCTACTCGCCAGACACTACCGACACGGCCAGCCAAGAACTAGCCTACGCCCGCGACCATTTCTTCCTGCCGCAGCGATACCGCGACCCGTTCCAAACCGATAATGACCCCAAAGATGCCGTCGCCACCTTCGACAAGTACGATCTGCTTATGCAAGAAAGCCGGGATGTCATCGGCCAAACCGTCTCCGCCGAAAACGACTACCGGGTGCTGGCAGCCAAAACGATGACCGACCCCAACGGCAACCGTAGCCAAGCCGCCTTCGATAACCTCGGCATGGTGGTAGCCACCGCCATTAAGAGCAAACCGGGCGAAAATCTGGGCGACCTCATCGACGACACGCTTGCTACCGATCTCGACTTGCCGACCTTGCAAGCCTTTATCGCCAACCCTGACTACCAGCAAAAACAAGCCTTATTGGGCAATGCCACCACCCGCATCCTGTATGATCTCGACCGCTACCAACGCTGCGGCCAGCCGCCGTTTGCCGCCACGCTCGCCCGCGAAACCCATTTTCATGAGCCAAACGGCGCACAAAGCAAGATTCAAGTGGGCTTTTCCTATTCCGACGGCTTTGGCCGAGAAATCCAGAAGAAAATCCAGGCCGAATCTGGTAATGCCCCGCAGCGTGGTAACCCCATAACCCTTGCCACGGGCGACAGCCAACCCGGCGTTTTGCAATTGAACGCCAACGGCAAACCCTTGGCAGAAGATACCCTAACCCGCTGGGTCGGCAACGGCAGGACGGTGTTCAACAACAAAGGCAAGCCGGTTAAACAGTACGAACCCTTCTTTAGCTCCACCCACCTGTACGAGCCGGAACGCGACCTTACCGACACCGGCGTTAGCCCCACCTTGTTTTACGATCCCATAGGCCGGGTCGTTGCCACCCTACATCCCAACCATAGTTGGGAAAAGGTCGTGTTCAACCCCTGGCAGCAAACCATCTGGGATGTCAACGATACCTTAGGTCAGGTAAGCAACGGCGGCACTTTCACCCCGCTTTACCCCAATGACGACCCTGATGTCGGCAGTTATTTCCAGCGTATAGACCCCAACGACTACTTCCCCACTTGGCACGCCTTGCGGACAGACCCCGCCCATGCCGCCCTTGCCCAAGCCCAGTGGGATGACCCAAAACTGCTGCAAGCTGAACGCACTGCCGCCCTGCAAACCCAAATCCATGCCGCCACGCCTGCCGTTGCCCATGCCGATGCCTTGGGGCGCACCTTCCTCACCCGCCCACAACCGCAGCCAATACCGCAACCAGCCAATAAGCCAAGATGTCTTTTATGCAGCCCGCGTCAACCTGGACATCGGAGGCAACCAGCGCGAAGTCATCGATGCCAAAGACCGTATCGTCATGCGCTACCATTACGACCTGCTCGGCAACCGCATCCATCAAGCCAGTATGGAAGCGGGTGAACGCTGGCTGTTGAACGACATTACTGGCAAGCCCATCCGCACCTGGGACAGCCGGGGCTTCATCCGGCGGATGACGTACGATTTGCTCAGGCGGCCAATCGGCCTGTACGTCACTGAAAACGGCACGGAACGCCTGGCCGAACGCACCGTGTACGGCGATAGCTTAGGCTTGGAAAACGCCAAGCAACAAAACCACCTTACCCGCGTTTACCAAGTGTATGATGCCGCTGGCATCGTCACCAGTGAAAGTTTCGACTTCAAAGGCAACCTCAGCGAATGCCGCCGCGACCTCCTGCCCAACTACAAGACCGCCGTGGATTGGTTACAAAACCCCACAGCCAACGACGGCACTTACACCAGCAGCACCCAATACGATGCCCTAAACCGCCCGATCAACGTTATCGCACCGGATAATAGCGTCTACCGCCCCACCTACAACAAAGCCAACCTGCTCAATAAAGTCGATGTCAACCTGCGCGGGGCGACGACGGACAATGGCGAAAAAGTATGGACGGCCTTCGTCACCAACATCGACTACAATGCCAAAGGCCAGCGCACCTTAATCCAGTACGGCAACCGCACCACAACCACCTACGAATATGACGAACAAACCTTCCGCCTGATCCGGCTTGCCACCACCCGCGAAGACAACCAAAACAACTTGGCCAACCAACTCTTTGCCGATAGCCACAGCCTGCAAAACCTCTATTACACCTACGACCCGGCAGGCAATATCACCCGCATTGAAGATGCCGCATTAATACGGGTATTCAACCACGGCATTGTCGATCCGCAATGCCAATACCATTACGATGCCCTCTACCGCCTGATCGAAGCCCAAGGCCGTGAACACGCAGGCCAAGCCGCTTGGCAAACCGCCTTGGCGCAGGCCAACCGACGGGATTACCCCTTTGTCGGTGCTTCCCAAACCAATAACCTTAACGACCTCCGCAACTATGCCCAAACCTATGTCTATGATGAAGTCGGCAATTTCCAAACCTTCAAGCATAACTACAGCAACGGCGGCTGGACCAGGACTTACGACTACAGCGAAACCAGCCTGTTGCAAACAGGATTATTCAATAACCGCCTGAGTCGTTCAACTGTCAGCAACGGCAATAACACAACCGAAACCTACGGCTACACCGCGCAAAACCGCGATGTCCACGGCTGCATGACCGCCATCAACCAGATGGAACTCACCTGGGATTTTGAAGACCAACTCCAGCGCATCGACTTGGGCGGCGGCGGGACGGCGTATTACGTCTACGATGCAGGCGGCCAGCGCATCCGCAAAGTCATCGAAACCCAAAACGGCACTCGCCAAAAAGAGCGCATTTACTTGGGCGGCTATGAAATCTACCGCGAATATAACCCTTCGGCAGGCTCAGGGCAGGCTGTAACGCTCGAACGTACCACATTGCACGTCATGGATGACAAGCAGCGCATCGCCCTGGTGGAAACCTTGACGATTGAAAACTCCCTCTCCCTCGGGAAGAGCGCAAGGCCGAGGCTGCGCTACCAACTCGGTAACCATTTGGGTTCGGCCAGCCTGGAACTGGACGAAGCAGGCCAGTTGATTTCCTATGAGGAATACCACCCTTACGGCACGACGGCGTTCCAGGCTTCACGGAGCGGGGCGGAGGTCAGCGCCAAGCGCTACCGTTATACGGGCATGGAGGGGGATGAGGAGAGCGGCTTGGCTTATCATTCGGCGAGGTATTATTTGCCTTGGTTGGGGCGGTGGGGGAGTTGTGATCCGGTGGGAATAACTAATGTCAATAGCTTGTATAACTACACAGAATCGAATCCAGTCATTTTTATCGATGATGATGGCAAAAGTCCGAAATCTACTAGGGGAGGAGGTACTACGCAGAAGGAGACCACTTCTTTAATCGAAGAAATTATAGAAGAGACTTTAAAAAAAGAGAAAGAAGGAGGGGCAGAGATAATTGAAGAAGCGTCTAAAGTATTAGATATCTCAAAAGAAAAAGAAAAGCTTAAGGAACAGAAGCACCGACGAAGCAAAAAACCGATTGTTAATTTAAGGAAGCGTACGTCTCCATCAAGTTTAGGAGATGGTTTTGGTGAATGGGAACACATAACGCCTAAAGATATTTTAAAACATCATGAACGGCAATACAAAGAGAGAGGTTCAAATCCCCGTAGATGGAAAAACCCTCAGGGTTACGAAGCAGGTCACCCATATAACGAGCCTTTTGTAACACATGGTGATAAGGGCGGACCTATGCAATGGGAAAGACCTGCAGATAATAATGCAAAAGATAAGGTAAGAAAGGGGCATCGGCCTGGTAAAAATCAAGCTCCATTACCTGATACAAAAATAAATAAAGTTGGTAAAAAAGCAGTAAAGCGTTTACCAATTATCAAATTTGCACCAGCGGCGTATGATGTGTATGAAGCTTTTCAGCGTGGTGACTATGGAGAAGCAGGCCAAAAATTTATTAATGCTACTCCGGTAGTTGGAGATGTTCTTGATGCTTTTATGTTAGGTTATGAAATAGGTGAGCTAATTACAGAAAAAATAGATGAACATTTAAATAGACCGAAGTATGAAGAGGTTGCGCCAATTTTACAGAATCCCATTGGGCGAAATCAACGAGCTCTTAAAGAAAGACTTTTGCGTGAATCTAAACCAAAAGAGCCGGAATTAAATAAAGATACAACTGAGCCGCCAGTGCTTGAACCTAAAGAATTAAAAAGAATGCCTAATGGTTTTTTATGTTCATAGGACCGTACCGCGTACGTCGGATGCCGCGACGACTTGCAGGACCGTAGATACTCTGTTCAAACACGTAACACGTAACACGTAACACGTAAGGCGGAAGCCGCTAGTCGTTCCGCCGCATGGAAAACAGGCTGTCGTTCCGCCGAATGAACTGTTTTGATTTGGCGGATCACCCCTATCGGGGCATCCGCCCTACGATAACGGAGGATTATGCCGAATTACAGGCGATTTCGGGTGCCAGGTGGAACGTATTTTTTTACCGTGAACTTGCTTGAACGTAAGGGAGACTTGCTGGTACGGCATATCGACAATTTGCGTGAGGCGGTCAGGCTTACAAAACATAAACGGCCTTTTCACATTGATGCATGGGTGGTGTTGCCCGACCACATGCACACGGTGTGGACACTGCCACCTGGGGATGATGATTACTCCAACCGATGAAAAGCCATCAAAATAAGGTTTGTACAGAAATTGCCGCGCACAGAACGACGCTCAAAGGTACGAATGGTAAAAGGTGAATGGGCAATATGGCAACGAAGGTTCTGGGAACACACCATTCGTGATGACGACGATTACCGTCATCACATTGATTATGTCCACTGGAATCCGGTGAAACATGGCTTGGTGAACAATGTAGCGGATTGGCCTTATTCCAGCTTTCATCGTTACGTGAAAGCCGGACTCTATCCAGATGATTGGGCAGGCGGGCTTGACTGCCATTAAACATCAACGACTAAATGAAGGTGTTGGTTTATTTAACCAGGAGATTAACGGATAAGATGAACGGCAACAGGCAAATTAACAGCAGCCCAGGCTTGATCGGCGGTCAGCACCGGGGCTTGCAGGCTATGCCCCAACGTCAGGCAGGCGCGGTCACCCAACGACAAGCCCAACTGCCGAGTTTGTTGCCAGAGCCGTCCGGCATGGTCGGCATCGTCAGCGGTAAAGGGCAGGATGCCCACGCCCAAGGCGTTAACGTCTTGTTGCATCCCGTCAACATCCACCCCGGCGGCGACCGATTTTTGCACGACTTCCGCCCAGTTGACGCTGGAGATGACCGCTTCCGCCAACACAGCCCCGACTTTTTCCTGCCCCGGCTCATCCTGAAGGTAAGCCAGCAACGCCGAGGCATCAAGGACGACGGTCATTTGCCTGCATCTTGTTTGGCTTCTTCCCGCCGTTCAGCGATCAATTCCTCAGCCAAGCTAACGGATTTGGGCACATGGGCAAAGCGGTTTTTCAGGCGTTTTTTGACCGTTTCGGCTTTTTCCAACACCAGACTGCCCTCTTCGATACGGGCAATCAAGCTGTCGCCGGACTCAAAACCAAGCGCCTGCCGAATGGGTGCAGGAATAACTACCCGGCCTTGGTTGCCAAGCTGGATTTCGGTTTGCGAAGTATATATTGCCATAATTGGCAATATTGTGGCACATAAATTAAATTAAAGCCATATTTTTATTTATATGGCAGAGAAGTGGTGAATGCGGGAATTACTTACACCAAATGGAAATAAGCATCAACGAAATAGAGTACCAACACAATAACAACCGGCTGAAAGGAGACATTACGCCGCACACAATCGGGTGTTGAACCTGGGGAGACGACGATGAACTTACAAGGTAGAAATCTTTCACTCCGCTTGAAGGGCGATGATGTCAAACTTCTGCATTCGGAACTTGGCGAATTGGGTTTTCAAATACCCAACGACGAATTGCAATCCAATTTTTTGGTACAGGAACAGAAGAGGCAGTCAAACGTTTCCAAACCAGCCAACAAGTACGCCCCACCGGTATTGTCGATGCTGTGACGGCCAAGTTAATCAACCGAGAAGTGGATCGTAATCGTCCTAAACCGATACCTGCCATGATGGTGCAAGGTCATATTCGGTTAAAGGATGGCAGACCGGTTACCGATTACACGGTGCAAGCCATTGATAAGGATTTACGTAGTGAAGAACGCTTAGGTGAATCAACCCCGGATAGAAATGGTTTTTATATCATTCGGTACACAGCAGAACAATTTACCCGAGCTGAAAAGCAATCCGCCGACCTGATCGTTAAGGTGTTAAATCCTGAACAAAAAGAATTGGTGGCGAGTGATGTGATCTTCAATGCGCCTAATGTCCAAACTGTGGATTTTGTTCTCGAAGAACAAGATCGTATTTCTGAGTTTGAACGATATGAAACGGACATACGGCCTATTTTGAATGGCTTGTCTTTTGCTGACTTAAAGGAAGACGATATTTCCTTCATCGCTGGCGAAACAGGTATCCCGCATTTGCATGTTGCATTTCTGACGCTTGCCCATCAATACCAACAAACCACAGCCATTGAAGCGGCTGCGTTTTATGGGCTGTTTCGCATGGATTTGCCGAGCAATCTTTCCGCTTTACTCTTGCAGCCGTCCGCCAATATTCAACGTGTCTTGGAAGCGGCTATTAAGCAAACCATCATTCCAGATGAATTGGGTTCTGCACTTGGGCGTTTGCTTACAGCCTTTAAAGGCCAGGTGAACGAACGGATACTCGCCAGTACTGACGGACAAGAGGTGTTACCGCGTTTGCTAAACATAGCTGGGTTGTCACGTCCTGAACAAGAAACATTCCTTGATAGTTATCTGAATTTTGAAGGCGATATAGAGGCGTTTTGGCATTCAGTCCAGTCAACACCGCTTGCGCCTAAAATACAATCCTTGCAAACAACGTTGCAGTTAGGTTTGGTGACCCAAAACAACATCCCGCTAATTAGTGCATTGCAAGCGAAAAACATTCATTCCATTCGGGATATACCCCAATTATCGCCGCACGAATTTGAAGAGGTGATTTTAGACTCAACTGAAATTCTTGCAGCAATACAAGCTGATGAATCAACCGAAACTAACGTGCAAAAAGCCAAGCGAACCGTGGAAGGCATTCACGAAATTTTGAATGCCGCGATCCCGACAGCGTTTGTTCGTGCTGCTTATGAAAAATCTACTGATCCGTTGCGGAAAGAAGTCGCCCAGGTTTTATCAAGTGCTACTGAGCTTGAGTTACGGGATGACCACATTGACCGCTATCTGGAAGCGAACCCCCATGTCATTGAGGGTGTCAATAATGTAGAGGCGGTAAAATCACAACTAAAAAGTATCCAACGGGCTCTTCGTGTTGCGACAAATGCGGAACATGCAGAAGTCTTGCTCTCAGCTAATTTGGATTCTGCCCAGGCAGTCGCAAGCATGGCACCACTGGCTTTTGAAGAGGCATTTGCCGAACAGTTTGGCGGTAAACAGCAAGCCATGTTGTATTACCAAAAAGCACAACATATCCAATCTTCTTCGGCGGCAATTTATATACATGCCAAACAATCGTTGCAGGATGTTACGCCCGCCGTTATTCAGCCGACCCCCGCTTCGGTTAAAGATTTGCCTGATTTTTCCAGCTTGTTTGGATCGCAAAATTCATGTGCGTGCGAGCATTGTGGTTCGGTCTTAAGCCCTGCTGCCTACTTGGTCGATTTGTTGGAGCTAATTAATCCCAAATATGGGGAAAAGCCAATCACAGCACTAAACCGCAGGCGACCATACATCGAACACATTCCATTGTCATGCGAAAACACAAAAACGAGCTTGCCATATATTGACCTAGTTAATGAGGTGCTTGAATTTTATGTGGCAAACGGCGAAATAACAGCCGATGCAGCACAAGACACCAAAGGGTTGAATGAAACGGAATTAAGCATCACTCCGCAATATTTAATCGAAAGCGCCTACACGAAACTATCTGAAGCCGTTTATCCGCAAAGCTTTCCATTTGACCGCCCGCTGGAGCAAATACGCCTATATTTAGAACAGCAAGGAACCAGTCTTTATGAGTTGTTGCAGGTTTTTAAGGAAGATAGTCAGGCTGAGGAAACAGCCCTCGAATATTTGAAAATTTCCCGGTTTGAACAATTAATTCTAATTGGAAGCACTAACAAGTCATTTGCTGAATTTTACGGTTTTCAGGGTGATGAAGACTTGAGTTCCCATACAGAAATCAAGGCTGCCGATTTTCTATCCAGAACACTTTTAACGTATGATGAGCTAGTTGATCTTCTGGCAATGAACGCTCTAAATCCGGCTCATTCGATCAAGCTGGAAGATGACAATAATCCGCCGTTATGCGATTTAGCGCATATAACCCTCAAGCCCCTTACGATTGAGTTCTGGGAAAAGGCTCATCAAGTTGTCCGTTTGAAACGAAAACTTGGCTGGTCTTTCCATGAACTTGACGTGGCCATAAGGGTTTTTCATTCGACAGAAATCAATCAACCCTTGTTACAAAAGCTGTCTATCGCCTAACAACTTAAAGATCAATTGCAAATACCCCTTGTGAAGCTTTTCGCTTTCTGGGGGGATATGGATGCCAACACAAATAATTCGTTATATGAACAGGTCTTTCTGAATAAAACGGTGCAGTATCCGGCAAATCCGGCCTTTCTTTTAGGTACGTCGGAAAATGCCAATGCGCGGTTGGCAGATCATGTGCCAACCTTGCAATCCGCTCTTCGGCTTGACGAAACCGAGTTTGCTTTACTGAGTGAAAAGCTCGAACTGGATCAAGCAGGCGTTCCGCTCAACCTTTTGAACTTATCGGCACTTTACCGATATACGCTCATCACTAAAACCCTTAAATTAAACATTAAAGAGTTGCTTGCCTTGCTGGCGTTATCTGGTGAAAGTCCCTTTCTGGCAAGCGATCCTAACGCAACAATCAAATTCATAGAAACAGTAAAAAAAATCAAAAATTCAGGATTTACAATAAGCCAATTGGAGTATGTATATCGGAATAGGCTGACCTTAATTCCCCTATTTCATTCAATGGCGATGCTGTTTTAGAAATATTGAGAAATCTGCAGGCGGGTCTACAGCAAATTCAATCACAAATCATCCCGCCTCTTGCAGATAAAGCCGATGCTTTAAAAACCGCTTTAAGTTTGGTTATCGAAGAGAAATTCGTAACAGCGGCGTTAGAAATCGTATCTAAGCACCAGTTCACACCGGAAGAATTTGTAAAGGCAACTGATTTTGTAACTGAACATTTTTCTTCGTTTCTGAATTCAAGTGAAGCAATCGTCAAATTATTTAATAGCAACGAAACTGTTGATGAGAAACAGGAGTACCTATTAAAGCAGATTGCTTTTCATGAATCGAAAGGTTTTGTTTTTCAATCCCTGAGTACTGTCCTACAACTGCCGACAAGCACACTGAGTTTATTGCTCGAAAAAATTATCACTTCATACGCTGACCAGTCCCAAAAAACACTGTTTGATTATTTAAGATTGGTGGATATTGTTGAAACAATTCCCAACAAATTAAAAGACAGGTTATTATTAACCAGCCTACCGTCGATACTTAT
>DLHW01000018.1 GCA_002483425.1 Methylococcaceae bacterium UBA7658 | reverse complement strand
TGACGCTTGCCCGGTGCGCCGTTCAAAACCTGTTGCCGCCACCCCCAGGTGGCGGGTCGGTTCTCTCCCTATGCCTTGGGCTTCCAGGCTGCGGTGGTCAACTTTTGCATTGATGCCGTTGTCCCGGAAGCGTTGGTTTTGCAGTTCTGCGTAGCGTTCACGCCACCTGACAACTTCGCCGCTTGTCCGGTCGTCTAGTTCGCGGGTCTTTGCGCCGAAGCCCTCCTGGGTGAGCTTGCGGGTGCTGCACAGGATGTGGGCGTGGTGGTTGCGGTGGTCTCCGCCTTTGCCGGGGGCGTGGATGGCGACATCGGCGGCGCAGCCGTGGCGTTCGACGATTTCTTGGGCGAAATCGACCGCCAAACGCTGCCGTTCGCTATCGGACAGTTCGGACGGCAAGGCGACCTCGAACTCGCGGGCGACGGTGGAGTTCTTACGGGTCTCGGCGTGCTCGGCAGCGTTCCACAGGGCTTCCCTGTCCACTGACCAACGGGGGGCGTTGTCGGGCAATACCAGGGCAATGTAATCCACCCCGCCCTTGCGGGTGTAGTCGTGTATCTCGCCTGTCCGCAGGTCCGCTATTTTGCTGGCGGTCCGGTACGCGGCCGCCGCCGTCGCGCTCCGCCCGGTGCTGCGGCTGATGGTCTTGATGGACAGGTGGTAACTGGGCATGAAAGATTCTTATTTTCCCTTCATTGTTAAATAGCCTTGGCTTCCAGTTTTTACGCCGTAGGCCGCACGGCAAACGTAGTTTGCATAAGTGCGCCCTTAGCTTTCGCTTCGGTTTTTCGTGTACGATTAACTTATACCATATTTATTAGGGTATGGCTATTTTTTTGACGCAGGTGTACACTGCCAAAAACATCAAGGTATTGCCAATGAAGACGATAGACGAGCAGATCGCTGAACTGGAGGAACAGACACGGAAGAAGGTCAAGCAGCTCAAGGCCAAAAAGGAGCTGATAGAGGCCAGGAAAGTCCACGCGCTGATCAAGGGGAAACGCTCGGACGATACCCGAAGGAAAATACTCGCCGGGGCGATGGTGCTGGAGGTGTCAAGTCGCGACGAGGAGGCAAGGCTCAGGTTCATGGAGCGGATGGACAAGTTCTTGGTAAGGCCGGATGACCGCGCCTTGTTCGGCTTGCCGCCCCTACCCCAAGCCGGAGGTGAAAATAAGGGCAAGGAAACCGGAACGGGCGGTCAAGAAAAAAAGACGGAGGAAGGTAAAGCCTGAACTCCATGAACGGGTCTTTTGGTCGGGACGCTTGCAAAGGCGGCGGGCGAGGCGTTTCCCAACCCGCAATGGAAGGTGTCAAGAATATTTACAAGAAGGCGTCAAATTCGCCCGTGGCGGCGTTTTCTTGACTTGGCTGCCAGTCCTCTAGCTTAAAATTGTGTTTTTGCCCATGATGGCCGTTTTTGTGGCTTTAATGGCCTGCCGCTAAGGCACTTTCCCAGTCTTTCAACAAGGCGATTGCGCCCAGATGCCGGGTTTTTTCGTAATGCCTTTTGTCCGCCGTGATGAAGGGGCAATTGAGGGACAGGGCAAGCGCGTGGTAAAGGGTGTCGTAAAACGAGGGGTAGCCTGATTTCGGGTGGCCGCTGCCGGTCATGGCGGCGGCTGTTTTCAGTGTTTCGAGGTCTGGTTCGACCAAACGCAGGTGGGCTTTTTGGTAAGCGTCGAGCAAGGCCGCCGCTTTGGCCAGGTCAAATTTGGCATAGGCGGCGACGGCCATGACTTCGTAAAAAAACAACTGCGGCACGACAATCGCGTAATGCCCCTCCCCTAACGCCTTGACTAGCGCGATGGCTTGCTCCCTGTCCGGCTCTTGCAAAAACAGTTTGCAGAACACGCACGAATCAAGCACTACTTGGTTTTTGGTCATGGACGGACGCGGTTGATGCCGCTTTCCCTTAGCTGCCCCACCAATTCGGCTGAATCAAGGTCAATACCGACGGGCTCGATGTCGTCGATCAGCCATAAAAAGATTTTTTGGTTTTTTTCTTTCAGCGCGTCAATGATCGCTTGCTCGATGAACCTGGAGCGTCGGCTCTTTGGGACGATGCTTTCCAGTTCGTGCTTGACCTGGGCTGACAAGGTGAACGTCGTTCTTTCTTTGAGGGACATAAGCACACGTAAAAGTATGATAAAAAGTATTACTATATTACCGTACTTTTCCTGCTCTTGAAACAATTAGGGATAGAAAATCTTTTACCATTTCGAAGCAATAGGCGTAAACAATCATTAATGTGTCAATAAATATAATAATATCAATTAGATAATATATTTATCAACAAGTAAGCCTACATTCTCACCCTAGTGTTATATTTAGTTAAAATATAGTTAATAGTGTTACGGAATTTTTTATGGGCAATAATATTACGTAAAAACAATAGGTTAAAAGGGAAAAAAAAGTGATAAAAGCCCCTGAAATGACGTGCTTTCAGCCCCTGAAATGACGTTGTAAAGCCCCTGAAATGACGAATAAAAGTCCTTGAAATGACGAATATCCCCTGAAATGACGAATAAAAGCCTTGAATTAACCCCTGAAATGACGAATAATTACCCCTGAAATGACGAAACTACTGTGAAATGACATGCTAATTTCATGGTTTTAGGGGCTAAATTTACAGGGTATTCCATGACTGAGCCACTTTTGCCAATCCGCCACCCTACAGCAGATTTTTTTATTTGCGATCTTGGCGATGTTATCCCGAAAAGCGACATCGCTAGTATGGAGCACCCCCTTTTCACGCTCTCAACGAAACCGGATACTGCCATCAGGCACTATGAGCATAACGGTAATAGCGTAACGATTACCCCTAGCGTTTTGGGATTAGCAACCATCCATGACAAGGATATTTTGATTTACTGCATTTCAAAGCTCATGGCCGGGATAAATGCAGGGCTACAACCTAGTAAAACTGTCCATTTGAAAGCCCATGACCTGCTTGTTACAACTAACCGACAAGCAAGTGGTGAAGGTTATAAGCTTTTAAGGCAAGCCTTTGATCGCCTGCGTGGAACGAGTATAAAAACAACAATAAAAACAAACGGCGAGGAGATTACAGACGGTTTCGGCATTATTGATAAATATAAAATCGTTGTAGATGACCCGAAAACAAAGCGGATGCTAGAACTGCAAGTCACCCTTTCGGACTGGCTCTACAATTCAGTGTTAGGCAAAGAAGTCTTGAGCATAAACCGTGCCTATTTCCGGCTTAGAAAGCCCATAGAGAGGCGTATTTATGAGATTGCCAGGAAGCATTGCGGCAATCAGGAAAAATGGCACATCAGCCTTGAAAACCTGCATAAAAAGGTTGGCTCATCAGGGACAATAAAAAAATTCAAAGAGGCGCTAAACCACATTATCAAACACGGCCATTTGCCCGATTATGCGGTTTCGCTAGAACTTGGCAACGTCGTGTTTTCTTACACTGGAAAACGAGACGTTTTCATGGATGAGGAGGATTCTATTTTTCTCAAGCCGGACACGATAGAAAAAGCCAAGAAAATTCTAGGGAGGCAATACGATGTTTATGCCCTGGAGTCTGAATGGTTTGAATTCTGGAAAGCGTCTGGAAAACCTGAACTAAAAACTCCTGACGGGGCTTTTATAAACTTCTGCAAGTCAAGGATAGAGCGAAGTCAACGTTAATAGCATAATATTAACTATTCTTGTAAGCATGAAAACATGCAAGCATGTAATCACTTACGGTTTGATCGGCTTCTAGTGCCGCTCGTTTAATCGCCTTAACCTCACTTGCTGGTAACCTGATTTGCAAAGGCGTTATAGTTTCAGCATTTGCTGATTTCTTTACTTCCTTAATTGGTGTTCGTGGTTGCAAAGCTGAATTGTTGCCCTGCCCTGTGTCCATAATATCGCCCGTTAATGGCGTAGCCTTAGCCATGTTTTACCCCCTTTTGTAATTTCATGCTTTCATGCAAGAAAGAATTTATGCAAGCCCATAGTTGGGCAATCTCCTTTGCTGCGTGTCCCTTCGGGTCTAACTCCTGTGGTGTACGGCCATCCGTGAAAGATTCGGGATAGATGACGCGGTTTGCAATCAATGTCTGCGCGACTGCGCCATGATGGGAAAGGGCGGCTATAGCCTGCGCTGTGATCTTGGCGTTTTGTATGGCTTGTGTAATTACGAATAAAAAATTAACGTCTAAAACTTTCAATCTGTTTACGGTCACGGCTGCGGCTTTCAAATCGTCCGGTGTTGGCTTGATTGGCACGATAACCAAATCAGCCAATAGAAAAACAGGATCTATCTGTTCGCTCGCCTGCGGCGGCGTATCAATGAAAACAAACCCAGCACCTTGTTTTTCGAGGATGTGCAGCCCTTGGCCTAACCCGTCAATCGATAATTCGACTCGGCGCGGCTCTTCTGCCTCCCGCGCTTCGTGCCACTGTGCAACGGTTTTTTGCGTGTCCAAGTCCACCAAATAAACCGGCTCGGCCTGATTTTGCGACAACCACACAGATAGGACACGGCAAAGCGAACTTTTGCCGCTGCCGCCCTTCTGGGAATTAACAACAATTGTTATCATGCAAGCATAATTTCATAAAATTAACTATGAAAGAAAGCATAACAAAAAGATAACATTAAAGCAATACGTCATGTATTTATGCTAACATGTTTTCATGCTATGGGGTACGAGTTTGCGCTGCCGGCGCTTATAAAGGCACGGTCACGCACAGGCTCGACGCATAATTAGCTTCTGGGGGTTCTAAGCCCAAACCCTCGGAATACAACCCGCCTCTTAATCCATTTATAGATCATCAATAACTCACTTTGAACGTCGGGCTGTCCTCCGGCCGGGTCTTGCGGTGGTCATAAATGCGGGTCGTGGCAATGTTGGCGTGGCCGAGCCATTCCTGCACCTTGGCGATGTCAGCCTGGTGGTCGAGGGCGTTGGTCGCTGCCGTCGCCCGTAAGCTGTGCGCCCCGATCTGGAAGCCCAGCCTGGCGGAATATGCCCTGACAATTTTGTAAACGCCATCGGCGGTGATGCCGGTGGTAGAATTTTTTGTGTTGTGGCTGACGGGGTGGAACAGGTGGGTTTCAAGATCACCACCGTGGCCAGCTTCTTCAAGGTATTCATGCACCAACCCACCGGCGGCGGGGTGGAGTGGCACGTAGCGGGTTTTCCCGCCCTTGCCGGAGACTTTCAGGTGCTGAACACCGCGCCGCTCGTGCTTGAAGTCCTTCACCGTCAGTTTGCAGAGTTCGTCACGGCGCAACGCGTGGTAGAGCAGGGTGGCCAGGATCGCCCGGTCGCGCTTGCCGCGCAGGGTGGCGCTATCTGGGAAATCCAACAGTTCCCGCGCCTGGTGGTCGCCGAGGGCAGGGGTGCGGCCTTCGGCTCTGTCCGTCTTGGGGCGTTTGACCCCTTTCACCGGGTTGTGGGTGACGGCGTTCTGGTCGCACAGGTAATCGAACAGCGAGGACAAGGCGGACAGCCTGTGCCTTACCGTCGTGCCGTTCAGGATGCGGTTGCCGAGGTCGTCCCGCCACGCGATGGCGTGGGCGCGGGTCACGGTGCGAAATTCTTCCGGCCGAATAATACCAGTAAACGCCATGAAGTCCTTGATGGCGTTCTGGTAGGCGCGGCGGGTGTTGAGGTTTGTAATGTTGGCGAACCATTCCACTTCGGGCGGCACGTCGGCCAGCCGGAGGAAGTCCTCGGCGGTCAGCAGCCGGTTTTGGGTCTGGGTGGTTTGAATGGCTTTCATGGCTCTATCTTACTATTGATAAAATAGGTTATCAATAGTAAAAAGACAACATCTAGATTACCCCATACCCCGTAGGGGAACGGATGACGGTAAGGATTCGTGCGCAATTGGGCAATAGCTGCTCAGTTGTGTGACAGGATAGCTTTAACGTCGGGAAAAAGGGAAAACATCGGCGGTTAAAAATCCATTATGCTTGAGCTGTCATGCTTTCGTCGTAGTTCTTTCGGTTATTATTAACAGCTTTAAGATGTTCTTTCTGCCAACTATTGATCGCCTTATATAACTCACCAGTCGTTATGCCTAAGTCTGTGAGCGAATATTCAACCCTTGGCGGCATCTCGTCATAATCTACCCGTTTAATCAAGCCGTCCCTTTCCAATTCCCTCAGTTGTTGGGTCAGCATCTTCAGCGAGATGTCGGGTAACGATTTTTTTAGCTGGTTAAAACGAATCGTCCCTTGGTTATGGATGGTATGCAAAATGATATTTTTCCATTTACCGCCAATGATCAGCAACGTCTCACGAACAGCGCAAGCATCCACATCGCAAGGTTCGCTTCCTGTTGGCACTAAATTTTTATCCATAGTCACCTAAAAGTACCTACTACCCAAAACAAATCAAACCCTATATCGTTCAGTAACAATAATAATGTTTGAGGTAAATTTATCATGAAAAATCTGTTTACGATTGAAAATTCCGCCCTGTTGCTGATTGACCATCAAGTGGGAACAATGAGTTGGGTACGTTCACTTGATCTGGACGTTATCAAAACCAATACGTTGGTGCTGGCAAAATCGGCACAAGCAATCGGTATGCCGATACTCCTTACTTCCAGCATGGAAACCCACGCGCAAGGTCTATTATTTGCTGAGCTTCAAC
Organism: Methylococcaceae bacterium UBA7658; assembly: GCA_002483425.1. Classification (GTDB taxonomy): domain Bacteria; phylum Pseudomonadota; class Gammaproteobacteria; order Methylococcales; family Methylomonadaceae; genus Methyloglobulus. The sequence continues at coordinate 5,225 of DLHW01000018.1, read as the reverse complement.
ACGTGTTGCCTGATGCCTATAAAAACCGGATTCAGCGGGAAGGACAAGTTGATTGCATGACTGACCAAGCTTTTAGTGCTGCAGTTGAGGCGATGCAGCGCAAAAATTTAATCATGGCAGGGATTACGACCGATGTTTGTATTGTTTATCCCGCCATAACAGCGGTTGAAGCAGGCTATCAAGTACAGGTGGTTGTGGATGCTTGTGGCTCACCCACAACATTGGGTGATGAGATCGCCTTACGGCGCATGGAAAAAGCGGGCGTGGTTTTAACGACGACGAATCAACTCATCGCTGAACTGGGCCAAAATTGGAGTTCTGTAAACGGTTCCAAGCTGATTTCAATTTTATATGAAGACATCCTATCTAAGATTTAACGCTTGCACAGAGCCAAGATGAATAACCAATCGATGCTGCTATATCCTGCCCAAACACGGGAATACAAAGATTTCGGGTTTATGCGGGCTTATTTATCCTTTAAGCCTCATTTGGCTGCGGAAAGACGGTCATTTGGCGCATTAATTACCATTGACGATGCCATATTGAAGCCCGGTGCAACCGGATTTGGCTTCCATCAACACAAGGATGTTGAAGTCGTCACCTTTGTCATTCAAGGTGAAGTTAAACACATCGACCCGAACGAAGCAAAACATACTGGCACACTTAAAGCGAAAGGCGTGCAAATCATAACCGCCGGTACTGGCATCACCCATAATGAAGAAAACTATTCGGCTGATGAAGAACTGCATGTGTTACAAATTTGGTTCAAACCAAGGCAGCCAGGATTGAGTCCAAATTATGCAAAAAAAGCCTTAAACCAGCCTGATTACATTAACCGTTTATCGTGCATTCTTTCACCTAATGGTCTTGATGGCAGTCTTGTTATACAACAAGATGCCTTTGTTTATTATCATCTTGCGACTTCTGATAATTCCCTGACCTATACCGCTAAAAGCGAAAACCGGAGAATATTCATCTATTTGATCGCAGGAAATATGTTGATTAACACTGAAAAACTAACGAAGGGGGATGGTTGTGGGCTGATTGGATACCGGAATATCGAATTAATCACTTCAACTGATGCGGAATTCTTGCTGTTTGATTTGAAAGACTAATGGCGTTTTGCAAAAACGGCTAAAAGCTCCCTAATCACTCGCATTTTTAACTGGAACTCAATATGTCTATTACGAAAAAAATCATTGCCGTGATCGGTGCAACAGGCAACCAAGGCGGCAGTGTTGTTAATGCCCTGCAAGCCAGAGGTGAATTCCATGTCCGTGCGCTGACCCGCAATCCAAATAAGCATCAAGGTATTGGCGATGAAGTGGTTCAAGCTGACCTTGATCGTCCTGACACACTCAAAACTGCATTTGAAGGTGTCTACGGCGTGTTCGCAGTCACCAATTTTTGGGAAAACGGCACCGACGAAATGGCGCAAGCCACCGCCGCCGTTAATGCGGCGAAAGCAGCCGGAGTTCAGCACTTCATTTGGTCAACCTTGCCCAATGTTGAAAAAATCAGCGAGGGCAAGTTTGAAGTCCCGCACTTCACCGCTAAAGCCAACGCCGATGCAGTGGTCAAAAGTGCAGGGTTTGCCTATTACACTTTCGTCGTTGCCCCGTTCTTTTTCCAAAACCTGAACGGTGTTTTTGCACCACAACCGCAGCAGGACGGTTCTATAGGTTGGACAATGCCAATCAACCCAACGGTGAAGGCTATCCACATGGGCGACATCACCGAGCTTGGTGAAGTTGTTGCAGGGGCGTTTGCTCATCCTGATAAGGCGGGTAACGGGCAGTATCTACCGCTTGTGGGTAATTTACTGAGTTTCAACGACATTCTTAAGACGCTCAACCAACAAGGCCACAACTTCACATTTAACCAAGTGCCGAGTGAAATTTTTTCAGGCTTTTTTGAAGGTGCAGACGAACTTGCCCAGATGTTCGCCTATTTTGAAAAGTATACTTATTTAGGTGGCAATTATGATATTGGAATAAAACTGGCGAACGAGCTTGCAGGCAAGCCTGCAACGGGGTTTGCGGAGTGGGCAAAAAAGAATTTTAAATAAACCGGGCTGAGGGTTTTGGCTTAAAAATCAAATCTAATCAATGGCATGAAAAATAAGGCCGTGCCACATGTTTGTCAGAATAATCTTTATGAATGCTCGAGTTCTTTGTTTTTTCTTATCGCAAGCATTTTGTACTCTGTGCGTTGTTCCGGTGTTTGGGCTAACTGGAATGCTGATCACTCATCCAGTCCATGCGCAGAATTTGGAAAAAATTAACGCTGCCCAGCAAAATAAAGCACCTGTAGAGGAATCAGAAGGATCTGGAGGAAACTATAAATCACTGAGGTATCAAGAAGATTACCGTTATCTAAAGAACCACATCCGGAAAACTGATTTCTGGGAGCCTATCAAATATATTCCACTCGGCGAGAAAGAAGATTGGTATCTCAGCATCGGCGGTGAAATGCGGCAACGCTACGAATTTTTTCATAATGAAAATTTTGGTGAAGGAATTGCTGACGGCCACGGTAACAATAGTGCTTGGCTACAGCGTTACATGTTGCATGGCGATTTACATTTAGGTTCAAACGTTCGGATATTTACCCAGTTTCTGAGTACGCTCGAAGATTGGCGAATGGGTGGATCACGGCCTGAAATTGACGAAAATAAGTTCGATTTGCATCAAGGTTTTGTCGATTTGATTTCCCAGCTCAACGAAAATGACTCCGTGACCTTGCGCTTAGGTCGGCAGGAACTGGAATATGGTTCTGGACGGCTCATTTCTGGACGCGAAGCACCCAACAATCGCCGCGCTTTCGATGCGGCTCGGCTGCTGTTTCGTTTAGGAAACTGGTCAGTGGATGGGTTTTGGGGCAAACCAGTCAGAAATCTAACTGGCGTATTCGACGATGATCCTAACCCTGATAAATCTTTATGGGGAATTTACGCGGTCAGTCCCTGGATGCTATTGCCGGACGGTCATACCGATTTATATTATCTAGGCTTCGAAAATCGGCACGCCGTGTTTAACCAAGGCACTGGCTACGAACTGAGGCATACCGTTGGCACCCGAATATGGGGCAATCCTTTGCCCTGGAAATACAATTTTGAATTTATCGGTCAGTTCGGTCGGTTTGCTAATAACGATATTGCAGCTTGGGCATTTGCATCCGATACCCACTATAGCTTTTCTGAAGTCCCCTTAAAACCTCAAGTCGGCTTACGGGCGGGCATCACCAGCGGCGATGGCAAATCGGCCACGTTGGGGACTTTTAACCCGCTGTTTCCTACGGGTGCTTATTTCAATCTGGCAGATTTGGGCGGGCCATCCAACTTTATTCATATTCACCCCACCCTCGATTTATTTCTCACTGAAAAGCTGAAAGCTTCCTTTGACTGGGGCTTTTTCTGGCGGGAAAATGTTAACGATGCGGTTTACTCCATCGGCACATCACCTATTCGCTCGGCCAAAATCGGTCAAGCTCGATATTCGGGTAATTCGCCCGCATTCGTGCTAGTCTGGGAAGCTATTCCACATGTCACATTCTTGGCAAGTTACGTGCATTTTTTCCCCGGCGCATTTTTTAAAACCGAACCAACAGGTAAAGAAGTGGATTATTTTACTACTTGGGTTACCTATAAGTTTTAATAATGATGGGGGAAATTTATTCTGAGGTAACAAAGTGGTTGGCAGTTAAACGTAGGATACAAAAATTTGCTTAACAAAATTTGGTAGTAAAAGCGATGAACAAAGGCAGATTAGAGGCATTCAGCGACGGTGTTTTGGCGATCATCATCACCATTATGGTGCTGGAAATGAAAGTGCCGCATGGGGATGGTTTTGAAGCGATACGCCCACTGATCCCGATATTTTCCAGTTACGTACTGAGTTTTTTGTATATAAGCATTTTTTGGAATAACCACCATCATATGCTGCTTACGGTAAAACATGTGAGCGGGCCAATACTCTGGGCAAACCTGCATTTACTTTTCTGGTTATCGCTATTGCCATTTGTTACTGGCTGGATGGGCGAAAACCATTTTTCGTCCATCCCCTGCACTCTATACGGTTTTGTTCTTCTGATGGCGGCCATTGCGTATTGGCTGTTGGCAAAATCCATCATTGCCGCACACGGGCCAGACTCCTTGCTTGCCAAGGCTATCGGCAAAGACTTTAAAGGGAGGAGGTCTATCATCCTTTACGCTTTTGCCATACTTATTGCCTACGTAAATCACTGGATTTCATTGGGTATTTATATTCTAGTGGCTTTATTATGGTTAATACCGGATAAAAGAGTTGAAAGAGTGCTTATTAAGCATTAAAGAATGCTAATCGTGATAACCGAATCAACTAGGCTATGAGAGTCTAGCGACTCCAACCCCTGTCGTGTCCCTGTTCCTGGGCTTTCTCCTTGGCCTGCCCCAACTGCTGGATGAGCGTTTCCGCGTATCTTGACTCGCGCAGCCCGTCCAGGACGAGGGGCTGTGCCGCTTTGGGCAGCCTGTTGAATTCATCCAGCATCACACGCAGCTTTTCCGGTAGAGCCTGCCAGTGCTTGCCGTCATCGCCGTAGCCGAAGGCTTTCATCTGGCGCTTGATGGCGTGGTTCTTAAAGTCTGTGATGGCTTGGTCGATCTTGGCCGTCGCTTTGGCTTGCCGCTGTTGTTCAAGGTGTTGGGCGTGGGCGGCTCTGGCAAGTTCGGGGTGTTCCCGTTCTAGCCGTAGTTGCGCTTGGGTTTCCCAGCCCCAGGCAGTGTCCGGGTCGGGCTTGCGTGCCCCGGACAGGATGGCCTCGGCCTGCCGTTCGGCGTACTCGGCCTTACTTTCCAGATGTTGGATCTGTATGTGTCGTCTCTGGTGCTGCATTTGCCAGTCGCCAATGCCGAACAGGCGTGGCCTGTTGGGTTCGCTGTCCCGCAGTGATTGGGCTTGTTGCCGGTGTTCTTGGGCGGTTTTAAGGGTTTTGGCGGCTTCTTCTTTCATCCAGTCGGTGCGGTCTGCTTCGATATAGCCGTCTTTGACCTGCTTGGCGGCTTGCCAGGGATTTTGCCTGACAAAAGCCTGTTGCCGCTCCCGTTCGGCCTTGGCGGTGGCTAAATTGCTGGATAGGTCAATGACGGCGCGTTCCAGGGCTTGGGCTTCACGTTCCATTTCGCCCAGTTCCTTAGCTTTGGACAGGCGTTCGGCAACTTCTTTCTCAAAATCCAGCCGTTTCCG
>DLHW01000021.1 GCA_002483425.1 Methylococcaceae bacterium UBA7658 | reverse complement strand
TGAAGCCGTTTGCGATTGTAATACACTTCAATGAATTCAAACACCTGGTACTTGGCTTCTGACCGGTACTAAAGCGTTGGCCATGCACGGCCTCGACCTTGAAACTGTGGTTCCATTCCATGGTGCATTGTCGTAACATTAGCCGTACACTCACGGAGATGTAGCATGACCAGCACACCTTTAAAGATAGCCAAGAAATGTAGCTCGCTTTATCAACTTCTAGCATAGTGTTAGGCCTTATAAGAGTTTGAATAACTGGGCTTTCTGTTCCATTGCGCCCCAAACCCCTAAATTAAGTGCAACGCCTTCCGTCGCCTATCAGCGCCTCGATTTAACGGTTTCTTTAACCGTTTCCTTGGTGCGGTCGAAAAAGTAACCGATAAACCCGATCATAACGATAGCGAATAATACCCGGCTAATAAGTAAAATATGTTCTAAAGGTAATTCTTGATTACCTGTCAGGTCCTTTACAAAATCCGCCAACCGGCTAAAACCGGCGGTGTTGAATAAGTTAATCAATTGGTTGCTCATTGTTGCTGCCCTCAATTCACCTAACGGAAAAAATCGCCCTCTGCCTACCCTTTTGCGAGAAAAGAAATGCGCATCCTTGCGCACGATAAATTCCATTTTTTAACAGGAGGTTCACGCACAACTGTAGAAGAGTTGGTTACTTTATACTGTGAACCAGTCAGCATTTCTATGAAGTATTACCGCTCTGGAAGTTGCTTTATCACACCTGGTTAATTCGGGATGGCGGCAATAATTAACAGAAATTAACGCGTTATTATGAGATTATTCCGCCGTAATTCAGATTTTCTAGTTCGCGCCGGACTTGCTAGTCTGTAAATGAAATTAACTTAGGCGTCAATGTCTTAAATCGAGATTAAATACTTGAATAAGAGGGGTGCAAGCCATGTTCAGATTAATATTAATCATACAAACTGTCATATTTCTCAGCGGATGTGCAATGAGTTCGCCAATAGAACGAGCCGAAGCGATTTGTCTAAGGTTGGGTGACCCGAGTCCCGCTTGCAAAGAACGCCAATTTAATATCGAACGTACCCGGCAAGATGCTTTTATGGCGGAACAGCGGAAATCTTTTCAGCAGGAAGCGGATTCATCGACACTCTCAAAACCAGCTGCGCCCCAAAAGTCACATTACGATCAGCTATTAGACGAAGGTCGCGAAAAAATAAAACAAGATTGCGCAGTGAATGGCGGGAAATATCTGGAAGATTTTAACGGAGCTTCATGTATTCGTTAATGCCTCTACTACAACTTTATAAGCGTATGTTTTAAATTATGAAATTATTAGCCTAGACAAACGAACTGGCCAATTTCGAGGATTGGGATTGAAATAATAAAACATAACGAAATCGCGCTGGGTGATTACTTTTTCGTAACATTAGCAGTGCTATTAAGCCGTAAAATTTTACGCGCATCGTCCATGATGACATACAAGGAGGGAATTAATATCAATGTAATCATCGTCGCAAATAAAATTCCGAAACCGATGGAAATCGCCATCGGAATAAGCATTCTGGCTTGCCGTGAGGTTTCGAAGATCATCGGTATAAGACCGAAGAAAGTCGTGAAAGTAGTGAGCAAAATAGGCCTGAACCGCTGGGCCGCAGCAGCTTTAATGATGTCTATGGCGGATCCGGCGAGTTGTCCGGAACGGTTTTTGAGGTAAAGCGCTTGGTCGATTAATATTAACGAATCGTTTGCAACGATCCCGGCTAAAGAAACCATGCCTAGCACACTGATCAAACTTAAATCGTAACCCATTAAAAAATGACCGAAAATAGCGCCGATAACACCGAAAGGTATGCTCGACACAACAATAAGCGGCAGACTGTAACTTTGGAGCGGAATCGCCAAAAGGATATAAATTGCTAGCAACGCAATAAGAAAACTCAGCGATAGACTATCCATACTTTCGGACATATCGGCGGCTTGGCCTTGAAAACTGTATTGCAGACCGGGATATTGCGAAGTCAAGTTGTTAAGTTCGGTCGCCTCGATATCGTTTAAAATTTCGCCCGCTTTGCTTTTCGGTATGACATTAGCTTTAACCTGAATATTACGTCTGCCGTTATGCCGGTTGATCTCGGTATAAGCGCGGCCTTGTTCAATGCGGACCGCTTCTTTCAACGGGATTTGCTTACCGGATTTCGTCCAAATCATAAGGTCCTCGATGTGGCTTTCAGTTAAACGTTCGTTTTTTGGCAGCCTGACCATGATTTTAATTTCATTACGCCCCCGTTGTTGTCTAAGTACTTCGGCGCCGTAGAATGCATTTCGAACCTGGCGGGCAACATCCTGAGCGGTTAACCCTAAGCTTTTACCCTCGGGGAGCACCGTGAAATCCAGTTGCTGTTTACCCTCGCTAAAGCCGTCGTCAACATCCTTAACAATGGGGTAAGACCTTAACGTATCGGCTAACCGGCGTCCGGCGTTTTCAAGCACCTGGCTATCGGCGTGATTCAATTCGATAGTGATGGCCGAACCCGCACCGGGTCCGCCGGCGTCGGATTCAAATAATAAAGAATCCACCCCGGTAATATCGCCGGTTTGTTCGCGCCAAAACTGGGTGAATAGTTCGGTGCTCATAATTTTTTCGCGGATATCGGGCGGCGCCAAGTAAGCTCTTATAATAGCTTTGTGACTGCCGTTTTTACCTATTTCGGCGAAAATACCGCGGATTAGCTGATCGCCGTGCTGAATGGTTTGGGTTGCGGTGCGGGCTGCATTCATGACTTTTCCGGCCGCAGCGCGAGTTTTTTCGACGGATGTCCCGTAAGGAAGCGTTAGCGTCGCCCTAGCAAAATCGGAATCCACTTTCGGAAACATGGACATCCCCATCCGGCCGCTTAGAGCGTAGGAAAGCGTAGTTAGCAATAAGGCCAAGGCTGCAATAAGCGTTAAATAACGATGTCTCAATAACAGATCGAGCATAGGTACGTAGCGGGCGTGTATCCATTGTTTAAAACGATCGCTGAACGACTGTTGCTTTTCGTGAATCCATGCTTGCAATCCGTTATGCCGGGTATTTTTTAATAGACTGAGGTGATGCGGCAGTATCATTAAGCTTTCGACTAAGGAGACTAAAAACACTGTAATGATCACTACCGGCAACATATAGAATATTTTGCCGGTGGAGCCGGGAATAAAAAATATCGGGATGAACGCCGCCATATTGACCAATATGCTGAAACTGACCGGAACCGCCATTTCACGGGTGCCTTGAATTGCAGCTTGGAGCGGAGGCATGCCTTGTTGCCGGTGATGATAGATATTTTCGCCGATAATAATGGCGTCATCGACTACAATCCCGCCAGCAATCAAAAAGGCAAACAGCGAAATCATATTTAACGACACGCCCAGCGCCGGCAGTAATAAAAAAGTTCCCAGAAAAGCGGTGGGAATTCCCAGCATTACCCAAAAAGCCAGCCGCAGTTCCAAAAATACTGCTAATGAAATAAAGACTAAAATCAGCCCGGTGATGCTATCGTCAACCAGCAGGTCGATTCGTTGAGCATATTGTTCCGATGAGTCGTAACGGATTTCGGAATTGATACCCGGCGGTAATAGCGTTTTAAACTGATTAAGCTGCTTTTTGACGGCGTCCGAAACCTGAATCGGCGTTTGCCGGCCAGCGCTATAAACCTGCAGCATAACGGCCGGTAATCCGTTAAAACTGGCCGAATAATCGTTATCTTCGTAACCGTCGCTAATTGCGGCAATATCGCCTAATTTGATAATACTTCCGTTACTTGTTGTAATTACCGGTATTTCGGCGAACTCCCGGCCGTAATCCTTGCGTTCTTTCATCCGGACTAAAATTTCACCGGCTGCCGTTTTAATACTGCCTCCAGGTAAATCGATGCTTGCGGATTGTATTCGCTGAGCGATATCGGCTAGCGAAAGTTGATAACGGCGTAAATGTTCCTGACTCACTTCGATGCCGATTTCTAAAGGGTTGACGCCTTCTAATTCGACTTGGGTGATCGCCGGATTTTGTAATAAACTGTCCCGCAAATGTTCCGCCAGTTGATGCAGGTCGCGATGGCTTGCTTCGCCGTATAAGACTAACGAAACGACTTGCCGGTGCATACTGACGGGGGCGACTTTCGGTTCTTCTGCATCCAAAGGAAATGTCGTGATCCGGCTGATTTCACGTTGGATGTCTTGGGTCAATTGCTGGATATTAGCACCTCGCATCGCATCGATAATAACGGTTCCCACGCCTTCTTTAGCCGTTGCATTGATTTCGTCGATACCGTCTACCGCACTGACGGCGTCTTCAATGGCTAATAAAATGCCGTTTTCTATTTCCTCAGGACTGGCGCCGGGGTAAGCGACGGTAATGCTGACTGCATCGGTTTCAAATTCCGGGAAAACCTCCTGTCTAATAAGCCCGATGAATAAAAAGCCGCCCAGTAGACAGATTATCATTAAAAGTGTAGCGGCTATCGGGTGCGCCGCCATCGCGCCAATGATGCCTCTGGTTTCGAAGCGCTGGTTCTTTGGCATAGGAATCGGTTTACTGTTTAATTTTTAAACTATCCGATCGAACAGACATTCCCGGCAACGGACCCGATAACTCGCTTGTGACAATTTGGCTGTGTGCAGGTATCTGCGTTTTATCCAAAAAGATAAAACCATGTTCCGTCCAAACCGGATTGACGGATTGAATTGCCAGCGTTTGGTTGTCGTTCATTAGCCATAATTGGTGATCATCGCGCAGGGTTGTTTCCGGCAGTTTAACGACGCTTTTCAATGTTAACCCTGTGATTTCTACCCGCACAAAGGTGCCTAACATAAGGGGGGGTAAATGTTTATTCTCTGTTTTTTGACATAAGGGATCGGTAACTTCAATGATAAGTTTTGCCATCCTGCCTTCGGGTTCGAGTTCGGCTTGCAATTTTTTTACGATACCAAGCCTGTAAACATTATTGCCCCAAGCAGCTTCATAAGCAATTTTCGCGATGGAACCTTTTTTGCTATTGATACCCGGAATGTTAATCCAATTTAATTTGTTTACGGGAATCGAAACATTAACCCAAAAACTGTCGATCCCTACCAGCTTTGCCAATGGCGTGCCTGTCGAAAACGCCGACATCCATGCGCCGATATTGGCATTCCGCGATACGATAATGGAATTGAACGGCGCAACAGGCCGCGTGCGCTCGAGGTTTAATTGCGCTTGCTTTAAATTAGCCTCAGCGGCGGCGACCGCCGCTTTAGCGGCATAGAGATGTGGTTTTCTGAGTACTAATTCTTGTTCTTGGGGATTTAATTCAGAGCCTAATAATTCGTATTCACGCCGGACAATGACTTGTTGTCCTTGTTCGAGTTTCAAATTAAATTGCGCCCTGGCTAACTCATTTTCACTTTGAACGATGGCGAGTTTAAAGTCGGTTGGATCGAGTTCGACCAAAGCTTCGCCTTTTTTTAACAAACCGCCTTCGACAAAGTTAGGACTTATTTTTTCAACCATCCCGCTTATGCGCGGCGTCAAATTGACGGTTTGCGCGGCAATGACAGCACCCATCGCACTAATGGTTACCGGATGGTCGACGATTTCAGGTTGCATGACGTCAACCAGTGGCGCCAGTTTAACAGGCGCCGCTCTCTCCGCTCTCGGCTGATGAGTTAGCCAATAACCGGATAAACCGGTGCTCAGAGCAACCAAAAGCAGAGAGGGCAGGAATTTAACAAATTTTTGTATCACAACCGGTTCCGTTATTCGACTGCGGGGTGGGTGTTAGCGTTACCGGGAATTTACCGGCAAGCGACCGGTAAAGACTGATACGGTATTCTATGAGTTGCTGCCGGTTTTGCAATAAACTGCGTTCCAAACTTTGCTGGCTTAAAATTGCCGATAATACTCTTAAAAAATCCATGGCGCCGTTGATATAACGCAACCGTATTAAATTAGTGGCTTCCTGCGCCAGTTCCAATTGCCGCTCCAGGTTATTGACCACTAATCGTTGCTGGCGTTCCTGCACTAGCGCATTTTCAACTTCTTTTACCGCATTAAGCATTGCCGCCGCATAGTTATTCAGGGCTTCTGCGGCAACGGCGTGGGTGCGCTCAACTTCGGAGACACGGCGTTTTCCGTCAACAATAGGTAAAACCAAATTGCCGGCAACAGTCGCCAGCCAATTATTCAATACGGATTGAAAATCGGGCGAACTCACCTCGACATTGGCCGATAAACTAAACTTTGGCAACCGATCCGCAATCGCAGAGGCAACACGTTGGTCGGCCGCTTGAACGGTATAGTAGGCTTTGCGTATATCAGGCCGGCGTTGCATCAATTCAATACTTAATCCGGTATCCGGAAGTTCGGGCAGGTGCGGAAATTCGGCGGTTTTTGGCAAGCGGATCGTCCCTGGAGCGTTGCCGGTCAAAATAACCAATTGATTTTCGAGTACGGCAATATTAGAGATGACCGTATGCCGGTTGCCTATCACTGACTCCAGCAGTTGCTGTTGCTGAAAAACGTCCGCCGCCGATGCTTGCGCGCCTTTAAACCTTACGGTCACTAAAGTGACATTATTTTTATTGACTTCAATTTGCCGGTCCAAAAGCGCTAGCTGTTGCCGTTGCTCGATTAAGCGATACCAAACCGTTGTAATTTCAGCAGTCAAGGTTACGGCGGCGCTGTAAAAGTCTTCCTCCGCCGCTACCGCATCTAATTGAGCCGCATTGATTGCACTGCGGATACGTCCCCAGAGATCGATTTCGTATGTCGAAGCCAAACCGAGCGCAAAATCTTTAAACGCCGGAAGATTACGAGAAACATAACTGCCGGTAACGCTGGCGTTTACTTGCGGAATAAGATCGGCTCCAGTTTTTTTCGCAACGGCCTTGGCCTGTTCTAACCGGTTATAGGCGGCGAATAAAGAAAAATTGTTTGACAGTGCTTGCTCGCATAAATGATTTAAGTCGGTGTCGTTGAATGATTGCCACCAATAATTTGGTTGCTTAACGGCTCCGGAAGCAGTAAACGCTGGTTTTAATGCTGCCGGTGCTGGCACGTCTTTGACAGCAACACTACAAGCGGACGAAATTCCGATGATGGTTACAATGCCAGTAAGTTTAAGCATACTATTATTTGAAATAAAAGCATTATTATCTCAAAAACCGGAATAATAGCAGCAACCTTTGATAATGCGCTTACACCTTAACTTTTTTATAATTATTTTCGTATCAAAGTCATCTGCCTTATATAGTTAAGTATTGGCAATTATCATTAAGTTTCTTCGTAAATTTGCCCTGCCAACGCGCATCGATAATCTAATTTCCTCGAATCGGCGGAGTTTTATGTTGTCCTTGGCAAAGACATCCCCGCTTCAAGTGCATTGCTTAGCAGCCGACAAAGCAGGAATTCATAACGATCAATTTTCAGCGAATAATTGAAAAACTGCTGCTTGGCTTTGAATATAGCCTAATTGCAAAATCAGAT
>DLHW01000065.1 GCA_002483425.1 Methylococcaceae bacterium UBA7658 | reverse complement strand
TCGACAAGCTCAGCATTTATGCCCTTTGGGTACGAACGGTTAAAACATTAAAGGGCCGAATCAATAGGCATACATGACAGACCTAGTTTTTCTCAGCCTTGGTTTTAGCAAGCTCGGCCTCTTTTTGGATATTTTTGACTTCGTTGCGGAATTCTTCCTGTGCCGCATTGGCTGATTTTGCGATGACGTCATTATCCGCATTGGCCTCTTTGATGAGGCAGTTGTAGTATTCTTGGGTTTTGGTTTGCCAGGCCATGACTTCTTTCAAGCTCTTGTTATAGCCGTCGGCGCTATGTGTGTTGAATGCTGGTGCCGGGCTTTTTTGGCCGCAGTTGGCGGGCTGCCATTGGCCGTTATTCAGGTTGCCGGCATAAGCATTTAGGGTTGCGGTGCAAAAGGTGAGGACAATAATGGACAGGTGTTTCATGGGAAGGTCTCCTTTAGGTTTTTAGAGGACGTTTGATAAGAAAAAACTGTTTTCGAGAGCTTCTAACAATATCTTCATCCCAGGATAGTGTCGTCAAGTTAACGAAAAAATCGCCGTTCCGGCAGGGATTGGCAACGAGGATTCCATATCCGCTTCCGCATTTCCACTATCCTTGGCGGTCGCCCATGCCGATATGGTGGCTTAACTTAATGATACTGTCGGGATTGCTCATTTATTTAAACACTTCTCGTACTAAGACGTTTTAACGTGCAAAATCCCCCACTTCGGGCAACAATTATTTTGCCGTGATTAAAGTGAAGTAGGTTGGGTTAGACGCGCAAACTGCCGGGTGATGAAATTTGTAGGACGTTTGGGCGTGTCGTTTTATGCCCTATGGGTAAACCCAACAAACCGCATTGCGGTCGGCATCCGACGTTGGGTTACGGGCGGCGAGGGCTCCATGCTCTCTGCCGCACTCCCTCTATCCCAGGAGGGAGGTCGCGCACGGACAATCCGGTGACAATCATAAAGGAATCCGCTATGTGCGCCTCGGCAACCGCTCCATGCGTTGCCAAGCCACAAGGAAGTGGTGAATGCAGATATTGCAGGAGCAAATATCCGTCCATGCAGTCGTAACCCAACCTACTTCGTGATCTCCGTGTCCTTCGTGGTGAGTGATTACCGTGCCGCTAATACAAAGCCACCACATAACCATTCACTTGCACCGGCTTCAAGCCCAAGATGTCGGCAATGACCACCAAGGATTCATCCAGTTGGCTGATCTCGAACACCCCGCTCACCGGACGGTTGGCGGCACTGTTGTTGAGCAGGAACAAATGGCCGGAACGGTAACGGTTGATTTCGGCGATGACGCTTTGCAGGGGACGGGCGGTAAAAACCAGCTTGCCGTCCCGCCAAGCGTTGGCTTCTTTCAGGTTAACCGTGGTTTTTAGCGGTTGCGAGTTACCGTCGCTGATTTGCAATTGATCCCCTGGCTTGAGCAGGCCAATGACATTGTTATGCTCGCTGACTTGGACGGTACTTTCAAAGACAGTAACGGTGCAGGTCTCGTCAACCCTGGCGACGCTGAAATCCGTACCCAAGGCTCTGGATTCATGATGGCCTGAAACGATGACCAAGGGGCGTGAGGGGTCATGGGCGACAATCACTTCGGCTTCGCCATGCAGCAAGCGGATCGTCCTTTGTTGCGGGCTGAAATCGAAGGCGACGGAGGTATCGGTATTGAGGTGTAAGGTGCTGCCATCTTCCAAGTGCAGGGTTTGGTGGCCACCAACGGCGGTCACGACATCGGCGAGCAGCGCATCCTGTAGTTTGGGGTAAAACAGGGACAAGACTACTGCCAGTAGCACGCTGGCGGCGGCCATCATCCAGTGCTTATAGGTTTTTGCAGGTTGCGCTAACGGTTCTGCCGAGTGCTGGGCCGCCTGTTTTAGGTGTTGCCAATGTTGTCGCATGGCAAAAAAGGCTTGCCGGTGCGCGGACGATTGGGCAACCCAGGCGTTGAATTGTTGCCTGTCTTCGCCGGATACGGTATCGCCATTTAGCTTGGCAACCCAGGCGGCGGCCTCTTGATCTATCTTTTGTTGGTCGGTCATGTTGGTTTTCATTATCCTTCCTCTCTTAATCACTGGCCAAATACGTGCCGGTGTTGCACCCCTCGTATTGGTGTGAACATTTATTATGGAAACCCTGAATAAGTTGATGCCGCTCATGGTTCGACAAGTTCACCACGAACGGTAACGAGTTGATGCCGTTCGTGGTGAACTTGTCGAAGAACTTATTTAAAGTTTCCTTGGTTATTATTAGAGGTAGACGATATGGAACGGCAATAGCCGTACTAATAATCAATATCGCCTATTTTTTGTCGGCAGTGCAGGAGCGCCCTGGTGATGGATTTTTCCACCCAACTGGTCGATTTGCCGATTTTTCGAGCAATTTCAAGGTGCGTCAGGCCATCAATGTGATAAAGCCGGACGATTTGTTGGACATAACCGGGCAATTCGCTCAAGGCTTGTTGGTAGGCAGCCAGTAACTGTTCGTAATGGATTTGTTCTGGCAGGGAAGGAGACGGTTCTATAAACTCGCAATCATCAACGGGCTGTTCATGAAAATGCTGCTGTAGCCGTTGCTGTTGGCGGTAATGGTCGATGAACAGGTTGTTGGCAAGGCGGTTGAGATATGCGCTGGGGTTTTTGATAACGGCCAAGTCAGGTATCGCCATCAGTTTAAGATAGATTTCTTGCATGATGACTTCCACCAATTCTTTGGAGTGGGTACGGGCAGAAAGAAATTTTTCCAGCTCCTCGCTGTGGGCCATATATAGCTGCTCGACCTGAGCAGGCTTAAATACAGTGCCGTCAGCGTTTTTTTGGCCTAAACCTAGGCCTTCTGCGTATGCAAATATCGAAGGGGATGTCATGCCTGCATGTTTATAAAAATAGGCCTGAAATCAGTCCTGGGTAACTGAATGGTTAAAAATTGAAATTATCATTTTAATTATACGACACGATGTTGCTGCCATCAGTCTCGATAAGATTAAAAAAGTCCGGCTCTTC
>DLHW01000037.1 GCA_002483425.1 Methylococcaceae bacterium UBA7658 | reverse complement strand
ATCTCTCCTGATAGTCTAGAGCCATACTATTTATTCTCGTTTAATTAAAAATAATCAGCAATATATTGCAGTATATTACATGCCCCTCACAACACTTCGAAAGACAAAAATATATGTTGTTCATCCTTCGACAAACTCAGGACGAACGGTTTTTTTGATTTAAAAAAACCAACTATTGCGATGAATCAATATCTTCATCGTCGCCACGTAAAAGCAAATCCGTTCGTGGCGAGTCCTGAGCTTGTCGAAGGATCGAAGGATGGGCGGATTTACTTTGGGCTAAACGGGAAACTTCCGTCCAATTGCCGCGCATCATGGCTTCTTTTTTCTTGCGGCCCCAACCTTTGATCTGCCTTTCCGCTGATAAGGCTTCTTCCCGCGAGTTGAATGCTTGCGACCAGGCAAGTTCCACGGGAAGCCGTGAGGCGGTATAGCCTGGACATTCTCCTGCGTTATGTTTGGCGACGCGAATTTCAAGGTTATCGGTGTGGCCGGTGTAGTAGCTGTTGTCGGCGCATCTTAAGATATATACCCAAAACATTTGGCTTTATCCCATTTATGGATTTGAGAACTTTTTCCATTCATCCTTCGACTAGGCTCAGGACGAACGGAGAAAAGTTGGTTATTTTGATTTATTTCTTGGCGCTACGATAAGTCAAGAACCTTCATTGTCGCCATGTAAAAGTAAATCCGTTCGTGGTGAGTTGGTCGAAGCATGAATGGATTTACTTTGGGTCAAACATGAAACTTCCGTCCAATTACCACTCATCACGGCTTACATCCTTCCCATTTATGCCCTTGGGTACGCAGAGCGTGGGAAGGATTTGTATTTATCCTTTAGCCTTATCCCTTACCCCTTCACACAAACCACCTGCTTCAAGGTGTGCACAATCTTCACTAAGTCCGCTTGCGCCGCCATGACCGCATCGATGTCCTTATACGCCATCGGGATTTCGTCGATCACGTCGGCATCTTTTCGGCATTCCACGCCTTTCGTCGCTTCGATTTGGTCGGCGACGTTGAAGCGCTTTTTCGCGGCGGTGCGGGACATGGTTCGACCAGCGCCGTGGCTGCATGAGCAGAAGGCTTCTTCCTGGCCTTTACCGCGCACAATGAAGGACTTCGCACCCATCGAGCCGGGGATAATCCCCATCTGCCCCGGCCAGGCCGCCACCGCGCCTTTGCGCGTTACCAGCACGTTGTGGCCGAAGTGGTGTTCGCGTTGCACGTAGTTATGGTGGCAGTTCACCGCTTCCACATCGGCGGTAAACGGCTTGGGACAAATCGCCTGGATTGCTGCCACGACATTCTCCATCATCAACTCACGGTTACGGCTCGCGAATTCCTGCGCCCAGTGCACCGCCTGAACATAGTCATCGAAATGTTCCGTACCTTCGGGAAAGTACGATAAATCCTTATCCGGCAATTGGATGTAGAATTTTTCCATATCCTTCTTCGCCAGCTCGATAAAGTGCGTCCCGATGCGGTTACCCACCCCGCGCGAGCCGGAATGCAGCATAAACCATACGCTCTGGCTTTCGTCCAGGCACACTTCGATGAAGTGGTTGCCGGTTCCCAGCGTTCCCAAATGCTTATGGTTGTTGGTGTTTTTCAGGCACTTATGCTTTGCCGTCAAGCGTTCAAATTCGGGCAGGATTTCCGCCCAGGCCGCATCGACGTTATCCGGCGGGTTCTCCCAGCTACCCTTATCACGACCGCCACGGGTACGCGACAAACCATGCGGCACGGCGGCTTCAATCGCAGACCGCCAGCCGTGCAGGTTATCCGGCAAGTCACCCGCCGTCAGGCTGGTACGCGCCGCCATCATCCCACAGCCGATGTCCACGCCGACCGCCGCCGGGATAATCGCACCGAGCGTCGGAATCACGCTGCCGATGGTCGAACCCTTTCCCAAATGCACGTCCGGCATTACCGCGACGTGCTTGAAGATAAACGGCAATTGCGCGATGTTCTGCAATTGCTTCTTGGCATCGTCTTCCACCGGTACGCCGTGCGTCCAAAGCTTGATCGGCTTGCCGTTTCCGGCTTGCATGATGGAATAGTTTTCGGGTTGCATGGTTGTATTCTCCATTTAGAAATAATTAATACACAACTACATAAGCTAAAGTCGTGCCAACTATGGATTAATAAGGTTATTAATTATATCTTATTGTTTTATATTATAATTTAAATATCATTTATTTTTTAAGCAACGATTGCAAGCCAAGCCACTAGATTATTTTTATAAAATAAGATAACTATTTATAAAATATTAGCAATGTTGCAGAAGGTGGCTTAATTGACTTTTATCAGCCATAAGACTATAGTCACGCCTATGGTCACATTATAGATGAGAACGTTATGCAAACCATCAAAGCATCAGAATTCAAGGCAAAATGCCTGCAATTAATGAATGAAGTCGCAGAATCTGGCGACATCATTGTGATTACCAAAAACGGCCAGCCCGTGGCGCAACTGTCGCCGGTGGCTTCAAGGCCAGCTTCACTCGTGGGCTGCCATCAAGGCAAAATCAGCATTGTCGGCGATATTATCGCGCCAGTAGGCGAGAGTTGGGATGCGGAATGACTATCTTGCTCGACACTCACGCCCTAATCTGGCTTGACCAGGATGACCCAAACCTTGGGCCAGAAGCGCGCAAACGCGCCGATGCCACCTTGCAGCAAGGGTGTTTGGCAGTATCAGCAATTTCATTTTGGGAAGTTGCCATGCTGATTGGCAAAGGCCGCATTAGCTTATCGCTGCCGATCAGCGCATGGCGGCGAGATTTATTGCGATTGGGATTGGTTGAAATTCCTGTAGACGGCGAAATTGGCATCGCCGCAGCCCAGCTTGACTTGCACGGCGATCCGGCAGATAGGTTGATTGTTGCCACAACCCAGCTAAATGGCGGGGTTTTATTGACTGCCGATCAAGCTATTTTGGATTGGGGCAGTGATGTTGAGCGTTATGATGCAAGAAAATAAACAACTTATGTTGTTTTCTTGAGTGATTGCTGAAAATATAACTTTAGGCTATCCGCCTATGCTTTGTTGTTTCGCACAGGCGGATAACATTATTGCTTAATATTAACCAAACCATTCAACACCTGATCCAAGCCGCCATAAACCGAAATCTTGTCGATCCGTTCGGCAACGCGTTCCAGGGTTTCCAGTTCTTTCAATCGCAAGGCCGTGGCGTTTTCTTCCATGACTTTGGCGGTGTTCAGCAAGGACCGGGTGGCGTTGGTTTCTTCCCGGCGCTTGATGACATTGGCTTCCGCCGCCTTTTGCGCTTCCACCACCTGTGCAAGGATGGTTTTCATTTCACCTGGAAGGATGATGTCGCGCAAGCCGACGTTGTTTACGTCGATGCCGAAACTCGCCAACTTGCCTTGTACCGCATCCAGCAACAGCTTATTCAGCGACTGCTTGTTTTCCAGCAAGGTATCCAGCGTACGTTCACCAATGGCTTCGCGCAGGGCGAATTGCAATTCCCGGTATAAGTGCTCGGCAGGTTTGTTCAGCTTGGCAAAGGCCAATAACACGTCGCTGAACTGCCAAGTCGCGATCAGGCTGATCCGCAAGGCCACCTTATCCTTGGTCAGGATTTCCTGACCGCTGACTTCCTGGTTTTGCAGGCGCATATCAACGGTTTCTACCGCGATGTCGCGGTTAAAGCCCCAGAACACTTCGGTTGCCGCGGCCATCAGACGCACGACTTTACCGTCGATTTTTAACACGCCGACATGGTATGCTGGGATGGCGACCGCCAAAAAGCCTTCCGAACCTTTCAACTCGCGGCCTTTCAGCCAGGATTGTTTGATGCGTTGGGTCAATGCCTTATCCACTTCATAACCTTGGGATAAGTCGGCTGTTTCCAATACAAAATCGATATCGCCTTTCCAATAAGCGCGACGGGTGCCTGGGGCTAAAATTTCAACCAACTTATTATTGGCGTATAACAAGCCAGCTTCCTGGTCGTTTAATTCAAAAACGTGCAGGTAACGCGCCACCACCTCGGCTTCGTTTTTTTGTAAATAATTCAGCAAGGTTTCGTCGTTGAATTCGTTGTCGGCAGTAAATATTTTCACGTTTTGCCGTTTTAATGGGTTCAAAGACAAGCGCTGTTCGCCGGATTCCAAGATGCGAACAAAATCGCCACGTTCCATCAACAGGCCGCGTTCGTTTTTCTTGATAAATACTGTCTTAAACATAATCATTCCTTAGGTTAATTTGAGGCTGGTCGGTTATCCCTTGTTGCGTCCGTGTTCTGGCAACCCAGGGAGCTGCAAAGTGATTGAATTTACAGTGTAAGGTCATGTGTGCTAAGGCTCACAAGCCCTTAACTGACTGTTCTTTCCATCAACGTATTGCAACTTGCCTAGTTTGCGATCCCACTTTTGCGGATAAGGACAGTGGACACTTGCGCGTGCCACAACCAGCCGGACTGCATTATTTGTAAATCGGTTTTTCAGACCGAGATTTGGAGCGGGGCTCGAACCCGCGACCCGTGAATTATGAGTTCACTGCTCTACCCATTGAGCTATCCAATAGTGGATGTATTGGAATCGAACCAATGTAAATTCTCCAGAACCACCCGTTTGCCATAACTGAAACTTGGCGGCATACGGCACAACAACCTTATCAGGGTTTTACCGCACCAGCGTGTTGCTAAACACAACTTGTAAGCACAAACTTCGTTACATGACATTTAGACATAAGCGATAACTGTGCCAAATGTTGATATATCCTTATTAATTTCTATATCTAATTGATTATAAATAAAATATATTTACCATAAATATTATTATTGAAATAAGCTAGGCTGATATGTTCTTTTATTAGTAGAATAATATATCGTCTTTATAAATTTTTATCATGAAGAAGAAAGTAGTTATCGGCTTTATCGGCACACAACTGGATTCAGGCCAGGCCTCTGGGCGTTGGGAAAAATGGCGTCCAACGGTGTCATTGACCCAGCATGAAGACTTGGTCATCGACCGCTTGGTCTTGTTTTATGACCGCAAATACCAATCCTTGCTCCAAGCATTAACGGAAGACATTGCTGCGGTTTCGCCAGAAACTGAAGTTACGCCCGTGGAAATGACGATTGCTGACCCTTGGGATTTCGGGCAAGTTTACGCCGCGCTGTTTGATTTCGCCGCACAATATCCTTTTGACACCGAACGTGATGACTACTGGATACACATCACTACCGGTACGCACGTCGCCCAGATTTGCCTGTTTTTGATGGTTGAAGCGCGCTATTTTCCTGGTGTGTTGCTGCAAACTTCGCCACCGCGCAAACAAGGTAAAGACTTAATCGGCAGTTACACGCTGATTGACCTGGACTTAAGCCATTACGATGCCATCGCCAAACGCTACGCCAAGGCGGAAGCCGATGCCATCGCCTTGTTGAAGTCCGGCATTGAGACGCGCAACGCGGCATTCAATCGGATGATCAGTGAAATCGAGCATGTCGCCGTACGCTCGAAAGCGCCGATGCTGTTGATGGGGCAAACCGGGGCAGGCAAATCCTTTCTCGCCAAGCGGGTTTATGAATTAAAGAAAGCCCGCCATCAAATCAGCGGTTCCTTTGTTGAAGTCAATTGCGCGACTTTGCGCGGCGACGGCGCGGCTTCGGCCTTGTTCGGTCACGTCAAAGGCGCATTTACCGGCGCGCAGCAAGACCGGGGCGGGTTGCTCAGGAGTGCGGATAAGGGCTTGTTATTCCTGGATGAAATCGGCGAGTTGGGCGCGGACGAGCAAGCCATGTTGTTGAAAGCCATCGAGGAAAAGAATTTCTACCCGGTTGGCGGCGATAAGCTTATCGTTAGCGATTTTCAGTTGATTGCTGGTACGCACCGGGATTTACGGCAAGACGTACAAGCTGGCCGATTCCGGGAAGATTTATTCTCCCGTATCAATTTGTGGACTTATGAGTTGCCGTCACTGGCGCAGCGCCCAGAAGACATCGAACCGAACATTGATTATCTGCTGGCGCAACAATCGGCTGAAGTCGGCGGCAAAGTCAATTTCAACAAGGAAGCGCGGCAAAAGTACCTGCGCTTTGCCACCTCCGGCGAGGCGCTTTGGCAGGGCAATTTCCGCGATTTGGGCGCGTCGGTGTTACGGATGGCGACCTTGGCCGAGGGTGGGCGAATTACTGACGAGCTAGTCGGGCAGGAAATCAAGCGTTTGCGGAAACTGTGGGGCAACCGCACTGAACCGCAAGCAGCCGACTTATCCGGGTTATTGCCGCCCGAACAACTGGGCGAACTGGACTTGTTCGACCGGATGCAATTGCTGTCCGTACTCGCCGTATGCAAGCAATGCAAAAACCTGTCCGAAGCCGGACGCAAGCTGTTCGCCGTCTCCCGCAGCCAGCGCGGGAGCACGAATGATTCAGATAGATTACGGAAATATCTGGCGAAGTTCGGTTTGGAGTGGAGTGCAGTAGCGGTTTTATAAGGCGCTTTGCATCGTTATTCTAGTAAGCTGGGGGGCCGTAAGGATTCCTTCGTAAATGAGTAACATCCCTGATTTTGTTACATCAGGAATGTCACACCGTAGTCAATCGGCTTCAAATCACGCTCCCGCAGCTCATACATGCCGAAACGATTGGCGTGATGCGTCCGATATGGACTAAACGCAGCGGCCAATTCTGGCGTCAACTTCATTCCCTCCGCTTCCAGCTCCTTGAATGCCTGTGTCATTGTATGGCAGTTGTGGAAAATCATCAGATTGGCAACCAGATGGTTGTATTTGATAATCTTCAACTGATCCTCGCGCACATTTTCCTCAATGGTGTCCGATCCAAAATATGCCCACTGCGCAAAGTTGTTGAAACCTTCACACTTGTTTTGCGCTGCCTGGATGACTTGGCGTAGCGCATCATCGCTGATATATTCCAGCAGAAATATGGTGCGGATGACTCGGCCCAACTCACGAAAGGCGAAATACAGTTTGTTTTTCCGGCTGGCAGTACCGAGCTTTCGCAAGATGGTCGATGGTTGAATACGCCCGGCACGAATCGATTGCGCCACCTGCAGCATGTCCGGCAAATGACAGGCGATCAAATCCCAATCTATCGCATCCTTGGTAAACAGGTCATCAATGTGTTTATACACTTCGTCGGCAGTCGGGCGGAACCATTTCAAATCTTTCCAGTTACGAATACGCGGCATCAGTTTGATACCCAGCAAAAATGCCAAGCCGTAAACCGGTGCGCTTTGCGCCTGGGTATCGCCGTGCAAGGTGTCTGGCTGAATATCCGACTTGTTTTTTGTCAGTCCATCCAAGATATGCACGGCTTCCCAGACACCGCAGGGAATGAAATGCGAAAACAGCGCAATATACGTGTCGCTGATATGGTAGTAAGCAATGCCCCCATAGCCGCCGTAACGGATATGCCGTTCCGACAGCAGATTATTTTCATACAGGTTCCATTGCGTACCGTCTGCCGCCGCACGTTTTGTGTCGCCCCAATAGCGTGGCAAGTGAAATTGATTGTACGCATTAATCGTCGTACAGATAGCGGCCTCCAGTTTTTCAGTCGTGACTTGGCGTTGATTGACGAATGACACCTGCCGCGCACTGACATCGGCAATGTTCTTGGCGATTTGTGTCGGTTCCAAGCCGGTGCCATAGGCGAACACCGTCAGAATCTTGCGCCGGTCTTCCTCCTGCAACTTGCCCTGGTGCCCACTCAACGGGCCAAAATGCTTGCCCCATCCAAGCCATTGCATGGTATCGGCAAGGACATCCAGCAATGAAAGGCCCATGCCATCGAGTTTGCGCCTTAATGCGTCATCCAACAGCTTGAATCCGGGCAGCGTCTCTTTTTTCTCTTGCCGGGCAAGCTTCGGCCTGCCATCAACAATCTTGAAATAAGGGTTGTCCTGATAAGTTTTGTCAGTCTGCCGTGCCGCCTCGGTTAGCAAAGTGCGCACATGCTGGATAAATGCCGCACTCTCGACCGGCAAGCCCACTTTCTCGCCGTAATCCTCCCGTGTGCGTTCGCATTCCTCCATCGGCACCAGTTCCTGCCGGTGATCTGAATACGCGTCGCTGCCGATCACACAAAGGTCACCCGATTTCAGCTCCCTAACCATTTGCGAACAAACGCATGCTTCGAACTGCCGGCGGTTGATTCGGTCTGGAACTGCGTCGCGCTTGATTTCACCGGTTACCAACTTCCACCATTTTTCGGGAATCCAACTCAGATCGTCCGCCGTTAAGGCAATATTGGCTTTGCCCTTGAGCGTTAGCCACTCGCTTTGCCGATGGCTGTTTTCCAACATAAAAGCCAACGACCGCTCAAAACTGGCGTCCTGACTGGTCGATTCCAGCTTTAACTTGCTCAAAATCCGTAGCATTTCCGCTCGCCGCGGCTTGAAAAACTGACAGACAAAACGGAATTCGTTCTTTCCGCCGTATTCCGCATGTAAACGGGAGAATTCGCACAAATTGGGGCGAGCCGTCACCGCCTGGCGAACGCCTTTCAATTGTTCGTCTGCCGACTGGGTGGAGTTCAACAGCGTCTCCAGCATCGCAAACCGGCGCAAAATCTCATCGGTCTTCTCTTGATTCTCGGCCAGATAATCTTCAAGGGCTTCTTCGGCGCTGTGCAACGTTCGCTTCATCTGTCTGCAAAAGAGATTGCAGAGATCATCTGTCGCAATTGCCAACCGTTGCTTAATCAAGGATAAAGCAACGGCGTAGCGTTTTGCGGCTACCATATCCATCATACTGGCAGCATCGAGACTATTGCCTTCCAGCGCCCATTGTTTGATTTTGATAACTGGAATGGTTTTTAACAGTTCTGCGTAGCAAGCCAGCTTGGTCAGTCGATCATAGCGTTCGACCAACTCGCGCATGCCGTCAATCGTGGGCTTGGCTGTATCTTGCTTAATGTCGTTCCAAGGACTCACACGGCGCGGATCGTCGCCAACAACGAAAAGCTTATCGAGAAAAGCCCGGTCATCATCCCCAAGGGCATCGTGAATTTGCCTGTGCAGCGCTTGGTTTGTTGCAATTCGCGAGGCACGAGCTTCCCGCAGTAAGGTATCGAATGCCGGCAACTCGTAACGATGACGTACTAAGGTTTCAATGCCGATATTGATAATATCGATAACATCTTCCTTGGTCAGTGCCGCTTCGGCAAAAGTTTGTCGCATTAATTCTTTGCCATCGTCACCGAATGGTTTGACCGCCAAAAATTCACGCACCGCCGACAAGTGTTTACGTCTGGCCTGGGAAACATCGTACTGCCGCAAATTCTCCCGATCATAAGGTTCGCACATGCTGGAAGCGACATGTTCGGCAATGGCATTCGGTACTTGCTCTGAGGTTACGAAATAACCTAGCCGCTGATAGGTTTTTAACAGCAGAGCAAAGCCCAAGCGCGTGGTGCTTGAGCGAGTGGCAGTCTCGCAATAGACCCGTTCGACTTCCGTCATCGTGTAGAAACGTTCCAATTCCGATTGCGTCAGTCGGCTTTTGAATCTTGGATAGGCGGTATCGCTGGGTTGCAAAGTTGAAAACCGGAAATGGAATTAGTACAAGAAAAACGTCCGTTTATCTTGTAATCCAAAACTTAAACAACCAATATCCAAAAAACACAAGAAAACCCATTGAGAAAATCAAAGCAATATTGTAGCCTGAGCTTTATCTTTTCTTGCACTATTAATTGCCATGTTTGTAGGTTATGTTCGCGTTTCCAAAAATGACGGCAGTCAATCGCTAGCCCCTCAAAGAGACGCTTTATTGGTTGCTGGTGTTGATCCGAACCGGATATATGAAGACTTGGCATCAGGCCGCAAGGATGACCGCCCAGGGCTAAACGCTTGCCTAAAAGCACTTCAACCAGGCAATACGCTTGTTGTTTGGAAATTAGATCGGCTTGGCCGCGACTTGAAGCATTTGGTAACCACGGTAGATGAGCTCCGATCCCGCAATGTCGGATTGAAAGTGTTGGCTGGCGCTGGCGCCCAAATAGACACGACCACCTCGAATGGTCGGCTTTTCTTTGGGATTTTTGCGGCACTGGCTGAGTTCGAGCGGGAACTGATTACAGAGCGCACCCACGCCGGTCTTGCTGCTGCCAGGGCGCGAGGACGTAAAGGCGGTCGACCCCGCAAAATGGATAGATCAACACTCATGATGGCGATGTCCGCGATGGCTGACTCAAAAGCCAATGCGACGGATGTAGCTAAACGCCTTGGTATTACGACGACGACACTGTACATGTATGTCAACGGGGATGGATCATTGAAAGAAGCTGGGCAAGTTATCCTTGGTCGAGATAAAACTTGATGCTTATTTATAAGACTCCTTTTTACCCTTGAAAATTCTTATTCCTTCCTTTTTATCAGTCCAAAATCAGTTAAATGACAGTCTGCACAGAGTAGCATCTAGGTATTTATACGTATTTCAAGACTCCGTCTTTCTAACTACACTTTTCTAATCTAACGAAGAAAAGACAACTGGCAATAACTCAATTTATGAGTTTAGGATAAAAATATTGTGAGCTGTATCAACTTATTAAGAGCTATTGATAGTTTTTTTGAAAAACTTAACTACGATGTATGCCGAATCAGTTGACGAACGAAATGAAAAGTAAACTTTAAGTGGTTTTATAGTTATCAATCATTTTGAACACCAATAATTGGGCAACCAAAGAATAGAGGTGTGCAAAAAGCCCAAATTTTATTTACCAGAAACTCCCCCTCATGTGGCAGGTTTGGGTTTTTTGGTGCGGCATCGTGATAAAGACGTGTCATTTAGGCTCATCAAGCTAAGAGAAAAGTGGCATGGATATTAAATCCCAGTCTTGAGTGTCCATCAACGCTCAAGCAAGATCGTGAATATTGATGGGAGCGTTTTCGTCTAGCCCTTTAGCGACTTTGATTACACATGAATATAACTATGACATGTCTTATAAAATGCGGCGTCCGAAGCTTACCTTGTTTGGTGGTGCTGATGGTGTTCGGACTTTTTGCCCCCATCGTAACAGCTAATACAGCGGCCATTGACTGGCTTGACGCGCAATTACAGACCGAGGGTAGCTATGAAAGAACCAACGATATCGCGACATCCGTCCAAGCTACCGCCGAGATTATGCGGCTCAAATATGCACTCAATCCATCCGACTACCATGCCAATGCGAATTCCCTGGATTTTCTTGATGCTTCCACTAACCAAGGAATCACAGAATACTTAGCGCGCGACCTCATTGCTCGCGCCGAGGGTGGATACCCGACCACTGACGTTATGGCTGCCTTGGCCGCCAACCAAAACTCGGATGGCGGCTTCGGCGGCGCCCCAGGTTTTGGCAGCACGCCTCTTGACACCGCTTACGCTTTGGAAGCTTTCAACATAGCAAAATATGATGACAAGGCCGCCATCGGAAAGGCTTTAGCCTACTTGCAAACCCAACAACGCAATGACGGCGGGTTCGGGTTGAACACTGCCAATGACAACAGCCTGTTTCTTACGGCTTACGCCACGATAGCGTTTTCAAGGTATTTTATCGAATTCCAAGTGTCAACCAACCTCGACAAGGCGGTCAATTATCTCTATGCCAAGCGGACTACCGCAGGTGATTGGGGTAATTCCTTAGATACAGCGGTCGCCTTGCTTGCCGTAATCCCTGCCAGCACCGAAGCCAGCCGATACCTCACTGCTTCAGACACCCTGCGCGCGAACCAACAACAAGACGGTTCTTGGGAAGGTGATACATACATCACCGCATTAGCCGCCCGTGCCTTGCAGCTGGCAATAAAAGTTAAACCACCTGTAAACCCAACATCCGGTGTCTTTACAGGAAGGGTTATCGATAACGCTAACGGGCTCCCATTAAGCGGCGTGCAGTTAACTTTAGACAATGGGGTCGTACAGGGACATACAGATATCAATGGTCGCTACGTCCTAGAAAATATTGTGCCTGGAACGCATATTCTCCATTTTATAGCGGATGGATACGAGACTGTAACTAAAACTGCTTCCGTGGTAGCGGGGCAACAGGTCGATTTGGGTACGGTAGGATTGGATGTGATTCCGACTGTCGGTTTTGTCTCTGGTCAAGTAACGGATGTAGAAACCGGTCTTCCCATTGCAAATGCTCAAATAAACATGACCGGATCGACAACAGCTGCTGTAGCTACCGAAACCGACGGCAGTTTCCGGATTTCATCGGCGCCAGGTGATATTAATATCAGTGCTTCGGCAACTGGCTACGAAACAGTCAGCGGTAATGGCACAGTGGTCGTTGGCGGGACATTGAGTTTTTCACCGGCATTACGAAAGGTCGGGACACCGCCGCCATCTGATCCGACCATTAAAATTGTCGGGCGAGTCGTTAGCGCCGCCGTTAAGGGTACGCCGTTGGCAGGTGCCACCATCCAGGTAACGGGTAGTGGTTCCGGGACTGCTACTACTGATGCCGACGGTTTTTTCAGCTTAAGCGGTATTTCCGCAGGACAACTTAAAATAACGGTATCGGCGACAAATTATCAAAGCCTGGAATACGCAGCACTAGCGCCAGAGAGTAGCACACTGGACCTTGGAATTGTGCTACTTACACCACAACCAACCTCTGGTTTTATTACCGGTACTCTTACTGCCGCTGATACTGGTTTGCCAATTGTTAACGCAACGGTCCAAGTAAACGGTACTACACCCATTTCGGGGACTACAGCAGCAGACGGCACCTTTTATATAACAGCGCCGCCGGGTCAAGTTACCATCACGGCTTCTGCCACTGGTTATGAGACGGTCAGCGGTACAGGTAATTTAGTTGCTGGCAGCACCTTGATTTTTTCCCCAACATTAAAACCGGCAGGAACCCCTCCAGGAAACGGTAGCGTTACACTTATCGGAAAAGTAATCGATAAAGAAACGGACTCTGGGTTAAGCCAAGTCGATATTGCCATTCTCGGAACCCAAATCCATACGACCGCAAACGGTGATTTCCGGGTCGAAGGCGTTGATGCCGGCGAATTTATCATTGAATTCAGTAAAGCAGGTTACCAAATACGTCAATTTAAAGGAGTGGCGCCTGCAGATAGCACCGTAGATATCGGCACCGTGAGCATGTCTCGTCTTCTTGACGGACTTATTACGATTTCCGGTACGGTCACTGATAACGACTCAAGCCAGCCTATCGCCAGTGCTGAAATTACTGTAGAAGAAACCGGCCAAAGTGCAGTCACCGATCAAAACGGCCATTATGAGATCAAGAACATCGGTCGGCTTGAGTTCACATTGTTCACTCGCAGCCAAGGTTACCTCAGTGCCTTTAAGATGGTGAGTTTTTCGGAACCGGGAACCGGGCGAGCCGATATCAAGCTCAGCCGTTTCCTGGTCGGCGGGATAAAAATTGATAATGTATCAACCGATAACACCGAATATGAAGCCTACAAGCAGGTACCCATAAGCATCAACGTGAGTAATTCAGAAGCGGTGGCGAACCGGGTGCAACTACTGGTCGAGGTGATTAACCCACTTGGCGAAACCATCCAGCGATCACCGATTGGAACTGGAGGTGTTGCTACCGCAGGTACCGATCCGGTTACCCTTTTGCCCGGCGAGACAAAGCAATTGAAGGCCGAATGGTTCACGGCTACCAGCCCTGTGGGTTGGTACACGGTCATTGCACGTGCATTTGACCCATTTACCGGTCAAATTATCTCGGAACTCTCCACCCTGGTTCATGTTGTCCCGTCGCAGCGTATTGATATGCTGAGAGTCAATGTGGCGCCTCGGTTCACCCGGTTTGGTGCTCAGGAACAGGTTGATTTAACCGCAACAGTGCAAAGCCACGCCAATATCGATACTGAACTTAAGCTGGCTTATAGTGTTTTCGACCCTAAGCTGAAAACGGTCAAACAAGGTGAAGTTACGGTAACCATTGCACCTGAAGAGACCACTAAAACTTTTACGCTTGACCAATTTACCCATGTCTTCGACCAAAGCGGGACTTACGTTATTGGCATTCAAGTTTTGGATGGGCCGACGCCAGTGGCGTTAACTATAGACACCATAACGGTAGCACCGTCAATCCGGGTCGAAGCGAGCCAGGGTATTACTCCGACAACGATAACGCCTGATAAAGACCACCGCGTTAAAATCAAAATCCAGCTAAACGGAGTGCAACAACAATGAGAACCAAATCAGGATTACTTTGCAGTTGGTTAGTGGCAGTATTCTGGCTGTTTGTTGTAGGAGCAACGAACCCGGTCTTGGCGGCTGTTGACAGCAAAGGCACCGAGCACTTCTTTTCGTTTCTGCCGAACTATACGAATAACCCAAAGCTATCCTTGTTTATTACCGGTGAAGAGGATGCGCAGGGAACAGTGCAGATTGTTGGGCTTAGCTTAGTTAAACCTTTTACGGTACAGGCTAACACCGTTATCAAGGTAGATATTCCTTTGGCAGCCTCAAATCTACCCAATAACACTAAATCCCAGTTGGGGGTTAAAGTGATCTCGGACCGTGAAGTCACCGTATACGGTCTTAATCAAATTCAATTCAGTACCGATGCGTTTCTTTCTCTGCCGACCGATACTCTGGGATTAAAGTATTTGGTTATGTCATACAACGGATTTTCGAGCGGTGCTTATCCGTCCGAGTTTAGCGTGGTGGGGGTTTATGACAATACACAAGTAACCATAACACCTTCAACCGCGGCAAACGGTCGGCCTGCAGGACAGCCATTTACCATAACACTTAACAGCAACGAAACTTTTTTGTTGCAAGGCTCGGTAGCCAACGATTTAACCGGTAGCAGTATAGAAGCTACAGCACCGGTCTCTGTGTCCGCTGGAGTAAAATGCGCGAATGTTCCCAAAAACATTACCGCTTGTGACCATATTGTTGAGGTTATGCCGCCAGTTAGTACCTGGGGCAAATCATTTTTAACAGTGCCGCTGGCTACCCGCAAAAAAGGAGATGTGTTTCGAATACTAGCCTCTCAAGATAATACAGTTTTAAAGATTAATGGAACAATCGTAGCAACTTTAAATCGCGGCAAATTCCATGAAACTGTACTGACAATACGTTCTCAAATTGAAGCGTCAAGCCCCGTCCTTGTTGCTCAATATTCCCCTGGGCAAAGTTTTGATGGGGTTATCTCCGATCCTTTCATGATGCTAGTACCACCAGCAGAGCAATTCTTAAATCATTACGGCTTTAGTACCTTAGGTCCAGATGTAGGTTTTGCGAACAGCTTCGTGAATGTTGTGGCGCCCACTACTGATATTTCAGCTATCCAATTGGATGGTTCCACAGTCAATCCGGCGTTGTTTCAACCAATCGGCCAAAGTGGTTTCAGCGGAGCGCAAATTCAAGTCGGTCCAGGCCAACACATAATACACAGCGGCGTAAAATTCGGTATTTACGTCTA
This sequence comes from Methylococcaceae bacterium UBA7658, assembly GCA_002483425.1. GTDB lineage: Bacteria > Pseudomonadota > Gammaproteobacteria > Methylococcales > Methylomonadaceae > Methyloglobulus. The sequence goes on along the minus strand of DLHW01000037.1, from coordinate 16,185 downwards.
TGGCTATGGGAATTTTGAATCTTATGGTTACCCAGGCGGTATGGCTTTCGATCTTATTAACCATCAAGGCGACCATTACTTCCCAAATGTCAATTTGATGTCCATGGGTGAAACCCTAAACGTGGTGGCTACCGACAGTGAAGACATCAACGCCAATGGCATATTGGATACGGGCGAAGACTTGGATGGCAATAGTAGCATTGGTCGCCGCACCGAAGATTTAAACAACAACCAGATTCTTGATGCCGGAGAAGATACCAATGGGGACGGTATACTGGATCGGGACACGGGTATTTTCAAAATCGAACTTGCTCCCGGTGCAAACAATATCCAGTTGGTTACGGACGGTTTTGTGCCCGGCAGCTTACAAACGAACTTTAAAGTCAAGCTGGTTGATCCAGCCAAGATCGGCAAGGGCGTCCTTATCGTGACTGACGGCGCAGGCAACAAGACTGAAAAGCCCTTGTTACTCTCGGTGAAGCCTCTGCTAACCAATGTCCGGGTCTTAAGCACCTTGTCGACCCAAGAAATCGATCTCGACTCTAGCTCTTTTATGAAGGAGCCTTACCATATCGATATCCAAGAAGGTAAAACAATACTGGAATGGCGCTACGACTATATTGCTGTCGATCAAATTGAAAATCTGGATTATGAAGTTGTGTTGCGTAATCCGAAACCCAATGAACAGCGCTTGGTTACCCAAACACTTGAGTTGTTCTTTACCGATGTCAACGGCAATGAAGTCCGCACTGAACTAGGTGAGCAGAAAGTTAACGTATTGCCGTCAATTTTTACCATCACTGTTGCCACTGATAAGCAAAACTACGTAGACCATGAGCCGGTATTGATCACCGCAGGTGTTAACAACCTCGGCGATTATACGGCAACCACGCCCGTACGATTCTTGGTCAAGGATGCAAGCGGTGACTTGGTATCTGATTTAGGCATTGTGAATGCAATGGACTTAGTTGCAGGTGAACTACGTTCGTTGCCGGCGCCGGCATTTAATACCGGAACCCTGCTGCAAGGCGAGTATGTTGTCTATGCGCAGCTTCTCGATTCTTCAGGCTTGCCAACACTCGTGGCGGTGACCTCTTTTGTTATCGGCCAAAACCCTAATGCCCCGGAATTGGACGGTACTCTCAGTGTGGATAAACCGGTTTATGCCGCTTGGGACACGGTAAACATTGCCTCACGGGTTGAAAACACCAGTCTTAACAAAATCCTGCAACCGTTTGTGGTTGAAATCACGGTCAATACACCCGATGGCCAAGAAATCTTCAATAAAACAGCCTCATTTAATGAATTAGTGCCCAATGCACGGCGAGACCTTCAGCACACCTTAAACCTCGTCGATGCAACCGCTGGCGATTATCCCGTGCTGATGACCGTTAAAGATGCTGGTAATGGGATAACCTTGCTCACCCGTGCGACCATATTCCATGTCGAACGGCAGGCTATCCAGGCTATAACGGGCAAGGTCGATGCCGCACCCGTTCAGGTCTATCAAGGTGAGCCGGTAAGCTGCATTGAAACTATCCAGAACAAGTCGGCAAGCCCATTGGCAAGCGTGCTATTGACCAGCGAACTGGTGTCTGCAGAAAGCCAACAAACCCTGAATACACAATCAAGGACAGTGGATTTTGCCGCCAACGGCAACATGCATGAAACCCGCAGCGTTTCCACCGGCAGTTTGCCTGTCGGTACCTACGCTTGTATTTTGCGGGCGAATGTCGGTGAGCAATCCGTTCAATTGGGTGCCGCCTTGTTCGACGTGCTCGAACCGCCGATCCGCATCAATGCCAGCCTGGAATCTGGCAGCCATGGCCGGGTCCTGGTATTGCTCGACCCTGGCACAAGCAACGATCCTTTGGGACCGAACCATATCCCAACGATGGGTGTGCAAAGGCCCTATCTCGAAAAATTGCTTTATGATGCCGGTTGGTCGTATACCATCGTTACCGATGCGGATAGTTTTACCCAAGAATTGCGTAGCGGAGGTTATGTCACCTATCTTTTATTGTCGGAAAGCGTCAAATTGCCTGAAACGGTACAACAGGAAGTGCGGGAAGCGGTCTATCGTGGCGAAGGCCTGATTGAAGCCGGTGGGCATGATCAACGTCAAGGCCGCATTGATGAAGCGTTAGGGCTTAAATTTACCGGAAAATACCCACGCATGACCGGTGTTTCTATTAATGCAGGAATATTTACACCAGCTGGCCAACTGCCGTTGCAGCTCAGTGACAAGACGTTGCGGTTCCAACTGAACGGCGCCACCGGCCTTGGCCAGTTCATTAAGGATGGAACGATGACCACCAGCCTTGCCCTGGCCGAACGGCAATACGGCTTAGGCCGGACGTTCCATGCCGGTTACGACCTGTTGGCGGAAGCGTCTATGCCGGGCAGCGACAGCCGACATGGTAATTTAATATTGGATGCGTTAAGCCGGGTTCATCCGAAACCATTAGTACCGTATAGCCACAGTGTTTATCCATTAACGGTAAATATTGCCAATGTTGGCATTGCTACCCAAGGCAGGGTTCGTCTTAGTGTGCCGGCAGGCGTAACGGTAGTGGATGCAGGCAGTGGATTAAAAGACAATAACGAATTGCAATGGCTGTTCGACTTGGCAAAAAATGAAACGGCGACCTATACGGCATGGGTCAGGTTACCGGTGGAACCCGTTACCTTTACGGCTACAGTAGAAAGTGGTAGCGGCGCTCATTTTAAAATTCAAAGCGAGCAAGTGCTGACGGTTGATACGCTAACTGGCGGCGATTTACAGGCCGCGTTGAACGCCATAGCGCCTCTGGACAAAACCTACAAATTGGCTCGCACCGCGCTGGAATTGGCCTATACTTATGAACAGGCCGGTAATTGGCTGGGCTCCCTGGATGCCCTGCGCACCGCCGCCGACCGGCTTAGCGCAATCAACACCCAAATGGCGACCGATATTCGCCTGCAAACCGACCGCGCATTGCGCTATGCCAGTATGAAAACATTGCAACCATAAGCTGACACAGAACTTAGAGGATCAACCCCATGACAGCACCGATCATTACCCAATTTAGGGAAATGCCCAGATTCATGCGTTCCACCGCAGGTTTTGTGTTAGTGGCTTTTACCATGCTGATTTTGCAGCCCTTGGCTATTGCCGCCCAAGCCGAAGTTCCGCAGACACAAGCGGCAGTTGCTGTTGACGATGACCAAAAGTTTTCCAATACCTTGCAGCAAATTGAAGATAAATTGCAACGGATCAAAGAAAAGATCGAAAAGCAGCAAGACCACGGAAATGATCGAAATGACCTGAAGCAACTGCAACTAACCTTACATCAACTGGATATTGTTGAACGCCAGAACTTCCAAAAGGTCGAGCAAAACATCAAAAGCCACAACCTGCCCGCCGAGATTTTGGATCGTCACCAAGCGATGATTGATAACTATCAGGCTGAATACGCTACGCTGATGGCGGATTTGGATGCTTTATCGGCGGCGGACAACGACGGAGACCGGAAATTCCATGCTGAAAATGTCCTAAAACATTTTAAAGCAAAGCCCAACAAACGCACCGCACAGCCCTTCGACCCCAACAACCTGCCGTTCCAAGTGCCGGACGGCAAAGTCCGTGCCCCCAAAGAAACTAAGGAGGAGCTGCAAAAACTGATCCAGTCCCAGTCAGAACCTGTGCAAGTCGCCGCGCTGGAGCTGACTGCGGGCATGTTGGCGCAAACCGCCGCGCAAGCGTCTATCACGCCCCAGCCTGCCGACCTAGCGGCAACGGAAGACGTGCAAATTACCGACGAAATCAAAGCGCTAGCTAAAAAACTCAACAACGAACCCGTCGCCATTTACAATTGGGTCAGGAACAACATCGAGTACATTCCCACTTACGGCTCCATCCAAGGTTCACAACTGACCCTGGACAACCTAAAGGGCAACGCTTTCGACACCGCCAGCTTGTTGATCGCCTTATACCGCGCCGCCGGTATCCCCGCCCGCTACGCTTACGGCACCGTGCAAATCCCCATCGACCAAGTCATGAACTGGGTCGGCGGCGTTACCAATCCGATGGCGGCCCTGGAACTATTAGGGCAAGGCGGCATCCCTAACATCGGTATCGCCCAGGCCGGCGTGATCAAGTCGGTCAAGCTGGAACACGTCTGGGTCGAAGCTTACGTGGACTTCATCCCGTCGCGTGGCGCCAAACACAAGGCTGGCGACAGTTGGGTGCCATTGGATGCGGCGTTTAAACAATACGACTATAAGTCTTACATAGATTTGCGTGAGAACGCTCCGTTTAATACACAGGCATTCATTGACGTATTTAATGATGGAACAACTGCTAATCCGCAGGAAGGCTGGTTTACTAGTTCAAACATACCATCGGTAGAAACGGCATATCAACAAGCTAACAAAGAAATAACCGAATGGCTGGATCGTATTTTAGCGGAAGGCAAAGATTGGCGACGACTACAGAAAGTCATCTATTCTGGCAATCCGATACTAACTGGGTCTCTGCCTTATAAAGTTGTAACTCAAAGCGCAACCTTTAGTACATTTTCCGAATCGCTCCGTCGTTCATTTCGTTTCGATCTCTTCGCAAGCGATTTTGACCGTGCGTCAGGAAATGCTGTATTCAGCTACCGTACCAGTCTCCCTGCATTGGGATCAAAACGATTGACATTAGGTTTCGCACCTGCCACTGATGCTGACTGGACGCTGATCAAGAGTTATTTGCCCAACTTACCCGAAGGACAGACGTTTACCCTAGCAGACCTACCTTCTACCTTGCCAGGCTATCTAATCCGGCTCACCGCAGTTTTGTTATTGGAAGATCAACCCATCAAGCGTGGCGGTAGTTTCACTATGGGTCAGGATATTTTTAGCACCACCGAGATTAGCCGTTTATCGTCAGGATTCCATACCGCCCAGAATTCACATTTGGCTGGCGAATTCTTGGCTATAGGGCTTGATTTGCAAGGTTATGGTCAAAAGCAACTAGGTAAAGCGTCTGACCGTACGACAGTCAATGTATTGCATCAAGCCGCCAAAGCCTATTTTTATCGACGTGACATGAGTCTTGAATACTTGCGTCTTTTAGGGCAAGCCGCAGCCTATCCTGCGCCTTCATTCGGATTTTTTGGTACTAGCTTAACGCCACGTTATCGGTTTGGAGTGGCGTCCCAAGTTAAGCTAAATGGCATACAGATTGATGTCGATGCTGGCGCCCAAATTTTGGTGCCGTTAGATAACAATCCGGCAGCCAAAATTCGCCTGACCGAACAATTGGGTATGGCATTATCCGCCAGGGAGCATGAAATCCCCGAGAGCCATTTGGCGAACGAACAATACCCAGGCAAAGGCATATCGGCTGTCAATGCGCTGACCATGGCGCTTGCCCAAGGGCAGCGGCTTTATCAAGTGGACGCCAATAACCTGGATACCGCTTTAGGGCAAGCGGCGTTGTCTTACGAAATTGAAACCGATGTCCGTAATGCCGTCAATGCGGGACAAGTAGCCCTAATACACGAAAAACCACTCCTTGTCGGCAGTTGGAGTGGAGCCGGTTACATCCTGACCGACACCCGCACTGGCGCAGGCGCTTACCGGATTTCCGGTGGTTTGAACGGCGGGGCGATGGAAACCGAAGTATCGGAAGGTTTGGCGCTGGCTGGACTATCCGTGCTGTCTGGGGATGGCGTGGCCTTAGTCAAATTCGCCATCCCAGCCGCCCACGCGGATGAAGGCATTTGCGGTAATGCCCAACAAGAGCGGGTTAATGTTTCTTCTCTTGCTCTTGGCCTGATAGCGGGTTTATTAACTGCCCTTTTAAACAGTTATTTACCTCCAATCCCAGGCAAAAAGAAGGCTGTGGCCGCCATGATTTCTGTTTTCACTTCTGCCCAGGCCGTTGCCCAAGCCCGTAAGAATCTTTGTTATGTCTATTATGTAGGCAATACTACGCCAGATGGTGTTGACATCAGCGAATTGGCAAGCCACATTTCAAGCGCTATTGCAAGCAAAAAATCCGCCTATAACGGCATGGGCATAGCTAACCTGACCTATTCATCAAGCAGGTATAAGGTCTTAGGCCTGTTGGCTGGTGGGCGGAAATGGTATAACTCACCAGAAGTTAAACCGGGTTGTGGTGCTATTAGAGATCGTCCGCCAGGCACCAACTGTGACGAATATCCTTTCTTCAGCACCCACCAAGGCGGCGATCCTCAGCTTTACCCAGAATCCATTTCATTGCAGTTGGTGAACGGGGTCCAAAATAAAAAGCAGGGTTCCACGCTTGGCGGTTTTTACCGGACTTGTCTTTACTCTAACATCGGTACCGCATTTGTAGTTATACCCACTGCAGGCGAAACTCATGGCGAGGAAGTGACCCGTGAAGGAAAAACTCAGTGTTGGCCACGCTCTGGTGTGCCGCTTTATGTTCCGATTACGGATGATGAAGAAGAATTGTTGAATGATTGAATTGTTAAAGCATCTTAAAAAATAAGACAACATAAGGTGAATTAGATAATGGCAAAACAGAAACCCGACATCCCCCCGGCTGAACTACGGATTGCAGAAGTAGGTTGGAATACGTTGCTAGACCAATGGGAACGGCAGGTATTGTTTTTGTATAAAAGGGCGTTTTATAGATATGGCTTAACATATGGCTTAAAGGGCTATATGGATCACCGTGTTGACGAGAATACAAGGCTTTATCATTACGCTGAGTTTGTATATGACAGTTTAACTTTTCCGCCCGAAAGCGAATATGACCGTATTGAAGGCGAAAGGCGCTTAAACGAATATGCCTCTCGCTTGAAAAGACTCAAGGAAATGTGCGATTTCAAAATGGAGATCGATGACATCGCGCTCATGCAGAATTCATTGCGCTTTCCGCCCGCTGCCGAGGAAATCATTCAACAGGCCGAAGCGCGGTTAGGCGTGCGTCTTCCGCCCGCGTACCGTGAATTCGTCGCCATCAGCAACGGTTGGTTGATCGAACACGAAGTTTCTATTGCTCCGGTAGAAACGGTGGGACCGCTGGTTGAGGTTGACCCAGGCTACATTAAGAACTGGTCGCAGCATGAGTTCATCCACGAGGCTTTTGAAATCGAAACCAGCCCAATACCTTTGGCTCAGGGCGAGAATTTTATGCCAAGCCGCAACATGGACATCCCGACGGCTTCTTTGGCTTCCATGTTGGTCATCGGCAGGGACGAAACCGAATCCGCGTTCTTGCTGCTCGATCCATCGACAAGAGATAAACGGGGAGAGTGGCGTGCCATTTCAATATTCCGCTACGAATATGCCATGGTAGTGCAGGATTTTGCGCGGTTGATGGAGATTTTATACCGATTCAACGCCAAAATAGATCCTAATTGAATTACCTAACAATTTTCGTCTAATCCCGAATGGTTAGATGTTACTCATTTACGAAGGAATCCTTACCGTCCTCCAAGCTGATCATGTGTTTGGTTGAAACTTTATAATGATTTGCCATGGCTCGGTCGACTAAGCCAGAAAATACAGCAAAATCAGATTAATAGCGCCAAGGACTCCGCATAATATTTGCCAAAACCGGAGCGGATTACGCTGTATGAGCGGAATATTATCTTCAGTGCGTAAAAAAGCCGGGTTAGGATGGTTTAGGTCATAGAGAAATTCCGACAGATCGTCGTAACGCAATTGCGGCATTATTGAAGCACCTTTTTTCAGAGCGCCGTCAATCCAAGCTGGCACCATCGGGTTATAGTGAAAGCTAGGCGTATAGTGGAGCCGGGCAAGATTTCCGGCGTCCGGATGTTCCGGCAAATTGCCGTAAGGTAATGCGCCGTTTAACATTTCATAGGCGATAACCGCTAAGGAATAGAAGTCGGATTTAGCGGTGCCGCGTTGGTTTAAATGGTATTCCGGCGCGGTGTAATTTAAAGTGCCTAGAATATGTTCTTCGGTGCTGCCGGATGATTGATGAGTAGCGGCTTCGGCGATGCCTGCAATCTTAACCGATCCGAAGTCGATGATTTTGATTCGGTTTTGCCGGTCGATCATGATGTTCTCGGGCTTGAGGTCTTGATGCAACATCTCTTTCCGGTGAAACGCCCGTAACCCTTTGGCGATTTGTTCCACGATGTTTTGGACGGTTTTGATTTCGGCTTTGGGGTGGCTATCCATCCAGGCCCGCAAGCTTTGTCCTTCAAGGTATTCGGTGACGTAGTAAATGCAGCTTTTCTTCCGGTTGCTACTGATTACGGTAACAATATTGTCGTGGCTGATACGTTTGCCCGCCCATTCTTCATATAGGAAATGCTCGATAAACAGGGTGTCGTCGTCGTATATGATGGATGGTGTTTTGAGGATCACTTGAACGCCGTTGCCGGTGTCCGTGGCCAGGTAAATCTGGGTGCGCTTGCTTGCGTGCAATTCTGCTTCAATGCGGTAGCCATCCAGCATCATACCGGGCTGTAACGGCGGCGGAAACGGTAAGTTGGCATGACGGCGCAGGATTTCGTCTTCTTTAGCTTCGGGCAAGTTCTCAATCCGGAGCAATTGACAGGTGAGATTGTCGTCGCTCCGGTTGTCTTTTGCGCATTGGATAATCTTTTCCGCCAATAAAGTCAGGCCGGATTCCCCTAACAATAATTTTCTCAGCGTCTTGTCGTCGATAAAGTCATGAACGCCGTCCGTTGTCATCAAGAATAAATCGTCTTGTTCGAGCGGAAAGGATTTGTAATCGACCTCCAGTCTGGGTTCGATGCCCATGGCCCGGTTTAAGTAATTCTTATCTTGCGATAACCATATCCGGTGGTCGCGGGTTAGTTGTTCCAAGTTGTTTTTACGAAGCCGGTAAATCCTGGAGTCGCCTATGTGGAACATATGCGCCATCGTCGATTTCAATACCAGAATGCTCAAAGTGCTAACCATGCCGTTAACGGATTGATAACGCGCCTGGCCTTGACTATAAAGCCAAGAATTAGTTGCGGACAGTACCTTTTGTCCGGCTTGTTTGACCGGCCAGCTTTCGGGCGTGCTGTAATAATCAGCGAGAAAACTGACGACGCAGCATTGGCTGGCCACTTTGCCCGCCTCGCTTCCGCTCATGCCGTCGGCAATAGCGGCGGCGATACCTTTATGAGTCAGTTGCGGTTCAGCTGGCGACATCGATCCGCAAAAATCTTCATTATCGGTTTTGATACCTGGGCTTGTGGCGAAACCGAGGGTAACTTTAAGAGCGGACATTGGTTTTACCTTAAACTGAGGAAGACTATATTATCCCACCGGCCTGGCCGTCGCTTTCAATGTTATTTAAGGTTAATTTCAAATAGAAGTGATAGATAAAGATAAGGCCATATTCGACGCCTGCTATTAATAAGACGGACTAAATACACCGGACGTTGTATTTTACCTAATTCGCCAATTTAGGCCGAATACCGGTTCGTGGCGATTATTCAACGTAACAAATTGAATTTAATAAGTATTTATTTCTATAGTCAGTGATATAGAAAATTCATTGTTATTAGTAAGCGATCTTGTAACGCAAGGTAATGATTTTGATTTACTCAGTTAAACCATAGGAAGAAGGTTGTTTTGTAATTTTTATATTAATAAAAATGATTATCATTAATATATACAACAATGCTATAATCTCTTTAACAATTTATGTTAATAGGGGAAAAAATGAATCTAACCAAATGCTTAGGCGCGCTGAATGTGTTTACGATGTTATTGGCGGTAGCTCCGGCTATCAATGCGCTGGAAAAACCGAAAACCATGGAAGATATGTGGAAAATCATCCAGACGCAACAGCGGGAAATCGAAATCATGAAAACACAAATGGCGAATACGCCGGTTAACGATCAGCCGCCTGCCGCGGGGTCGGATACCGGTCATGTTAAAAATCTGGAACGGAAGACCGATGTCTTAAGCCAGGAGGTGGAGAAATTGCGCACAAATCTGGCGATTCCGGAAGAAGCTAAATATAAAAGTATGTACGGGTTGGGTCCGGCAGCTTCGAAAATCTATCAAGTTGGAAAGGGGTTATCGATCGGCGGTTATGGAGAAGCCAATTATCAAGCGATTGTCAGCGATAAAGGCAAAAACGATGCGAATAACGCCGATAACGAACGCTTCGTGCTATACGCCGGTTATAAATTCACCGACGATATTTTGTTCAACAGTGAAATCGAATTCGAGCACGCCACGACCGGCGAAGGTTCGGAAGAAAAAGGCGAAATTTCGGTTGAATTTGCCGCATTGGACTTTTTCATCGATCCGATGGCGAATGTGAGGGCGGGTTTGGTGCTGATGCCGATGGGTTTTATCAACCCTATACACGAGCCGCCGTTCTTCTTCGGCAATAACCGTCCAGAAGTCGAGCGCCGCATCATACCTGCGACTTGGCGCGAATTGGGGGTCGGATTATTCGGCCAAATTACCCCCGAGTTGACTTATACGACTTATTTAGTAAACGGCCTGAATGCGGAGGGATTCAGTGCGAACGGCATACGCGACGGACGTAGCGGCGGCAGCAAAGCTAAGGCGGAAGACTTCGGTTACGTCGCCCGTGTGGATTACGCGCCCGCAGCAGTGCCTGGCTTCTCGGCCGGAGGTTCGGCTTATGTTGGAAATGCCGGTCAGAATCAAAATTTTGCAGGTCAGAAAGCAGACGTCTTTACACAGCTTTATGAGGCGCATGCGCAATGGAAGTATCGTGGCTGGGAATGGCGCGCTTTGGGTTCGTGGGGATTTATCGACGACGCGGACATTTTGAGCGCCGCCAAAGGCGAAACAATCGGGTCGGAAAATTACGGCTGGTACACCGAAATCGGCTACGACATCATGCCTTTTTTGATAAAAGACACCGTTCAATATTTAGCGCCTTTTTTCCGTTATGAGCAATTTGACACGATTGCTGACACGGCTGGCGGTTTTGCCGACGACCTTAACAAGGACAGACAAATTTATCAATTCGGTTTGCAGTATAAGCCGATTCCAAATGTGGTTATCAAAGCCGACTACCGGAATTTTACAGCGAAGCAAGGCAGTGTGCCGGACGACTTTAATTTAGGGTTTGGTTTTATTTTTTAATAAACCCCGTCCGGATATTAAATTTCAAGGGAACAATAGCGTTGCAAACTCATTACTAACGGATTGAGATACTTGCCGTTCGTCTTGGCTTGCCGGAGGTTCTAGTCTTAGGCTTTTTCTTGATTAACGGTTGTAAAAAAGAGTTAGACTATGAAACGATTACGTTTGTCTTTTATTGCGTTATCTGTTTTTTGCTGCGCGTCTGCATGGGCGGAGAAAAAACTAACCAATGAACAGATATTGGGTTCTTTGTTATTCCAGGATGCGAATTTATCCTGGAACCGGAACCAGTCGTGTTCCAGTTGCCATACATTGACGCCCATCGCGAAAATGGGCAAGCCGTTTAACCGCGTTCCCGGTTTTGTCGATCCCGGTAACGTGAAAAACGGAACGGCAGTCTCAACCGGTTCTTTTGTCGAACGGCATGGAATTTTGAATGCCCCGAGTGCGGGTTACGCCGCTTACAGCCCGTTATTTCATTGGGATGACAGTGAGGGGCTCTATGTCGGCGGGCAGTTCTGGAACGGACGGGCTACGAATTTGACCGGCCAAGCCAAACAACCTTTCCTTAATCCGGTTGAAATGGCGATGCCAAATAAATGGTCGGTCGTCAGCCGCTTGCGGGAGAATCAGGTTTACCGGAAATTGTTCCGCGATATTTACGCAATCGATTTGACCGCCGTCGATTTTTATCCTAAGCCGCCAAGCGAGCCGGTGAAAAATCCGGCTGCGGTAGAGAATATTTATCATCACCTTGCCAAGGCGATCGGCGAATTTGAAAAAACCCGGTCTTCAATAAATTCAATGCTAAATTCGATTGCGTTGTTACCGGGAAAACCGCTTTCACGGCAATCGAGAAAAAAGGTTTCGACCTGTTTAACGATGTCAACAAAGGCAATTGCGCTGCTTGTCATATCAGTGCGCCGGGAAAAGACTTGAAAGGCCGTCTTACGCCGCCGTTGTTCACCGATTTCACCTACGACAATATCGGTTTGCCGAGGAATGTTAAAATTCCCGGCAATCCGGAACCCAATTTGGGTTTGGGCGGCAGACCCGATATCGCCAAGAAAGACCCGAACGGGGATGAAATCGGCAAACATAAAGTGATGCCGCTACGCAATATCGCAATCACTTCCCCTTACGGACATAACGGCGTGTTTGCGACGCTCGCACAAATCGTCCATTTTTATAATACCCGTGATACCTTGGGAGAAGTCCTGAATAATCGTGATCCCGGTTTCGGTAAGGCGGGTTGGCCGAAGCCTGAAATTCAGCAAAATGTGAATCGGGACGAGCTAGGCAATCTTAAATTAACTCAGGAGGAGGAGCATGCAATCATCGCTTTTCTGAACACTCTAACCGATGATTATCCAATCTGGGGTGAGGACGGACGAGTGCCGTGGGGAACACCTTCACCTTATCAGTACGAATAAAATTATCCGCAATATTGGTTGCCGTATCATGCGATTTATAAAATTTGTAGCCGGGGTGCTTATTTGGTTTTCTCTCATATGGGTAGGTTGCATGATTTTTTTATCGATTCTTTTTCGACAAGTTACAGACGTATACGGTCGGTTTCAGCATAATACAAGTTGTTACGCGGCTTATTTGATAAAATGGCTATTTTTGATGTGATTCATAAGGTTCCAGGGTTTCATGATAAGTAGTAATCATAAGTTAGCAATTGTAATAGGGTTGTGGCTGATATGTTTGAATGTGGGGTTCGCCAAAATTTTTTACAGCAAGCATGAGGCGATGGTTTTGGCATTTGGCGAAGGCGCCCAAGTCGAGACCTTGTCGTTGTTCCCCGACGATCAACAAAAAGCGGCTATAGAAAAAGACGCCAAGGTAAAATTGGATTCCGGCATGTTTACCTTCTATGTCGGCAAACAAGCCGGGAAGGTGCTGGGGTACGCCGCCATCGAGACCATTACCGTACGTACAAAGCCGGAAACTTTGATGATTGTGCTCACGCCGGAAGGCGAAGTGCGCAATATTTATACCCTGGCTTTTCACGAACCGCCGGAATATCAGCCGCCGGAAAACTGGTTTAACCAATTGACCGGAAAACCTTTGGAAGAAATGGATTTCAATAAAGGTATCCAAGGCGTCTCCGGCGCCACCCTAAGCACACGGGCGGCGGTCAGCAGTACGCGTAAAGTCCTGTCGATTTACCGTACGATGGTAAAAAAATAAGGGCAGTCTGATGCGTTATTTCGTTACCGGCGAGCAGCACCGGAAATCTTTACTGAATACTCTGGTGTTAATGTTTTTGGGTTACATCGCCTTACTATGGGTAAGTAACGGTATGATGTATTTTCATCACATGGATTTGTCAGCTAAATCGGTGGTTGCCTACTATCTGGGTTCCGAGGATGAGTTTACCCAGCCCAAAAGCTATCAGGGTATGCTGGAAGTGACGCATTTCCATTTATTCTCGATGGGAATGCTGGTGGTGACGTTAACGCATTTGATGCTGATGACTAACTTTTCAATCCGGTTAAAAATTTGGCTCAGCATGTTGACATACATTTCCGCCATTGCCGATGAAGCGGGCGGATGGCTGGTCAGATTTGTGCATCCGCTGTTCGCTTATTTCAAAATAGCGTCTTTTGTTACGCTGGAGTTGTCATTAGTTACGCTGCTCTGCGTTGTTACGCTTTCACTATTAAACTCAAGAAGACATTTTGCCAGAGAGTCGGGATTTGGCTCGGATCGTTCGGGTAACGAATAAGGTTAGAAAATCAACCTGTTTTATCAGCTATTATAGTTGTTCAGAAAGCATTGGCAGTTCATTATGAATTGTTGTTTATTCAATGCCATCTAAACCTTCTACCGACCAGTTTTCGGGATCGTTTGAACCCTCAGTGTTGTCGCCATTGTCGTAGGAGATCCGGCAAGCATATTTTTTTGTTGAAGTGCTCGATGAGTCGGTAATGTTTATTTCTCCATTAACGACATATTGATAATTTCCTAAACTCCAGACGTTTAAGGGTTTTGGTGAAAAATTTATAGTTACATCGCTCCCTAATTCGTCTTTTATATGATTATTGCAATGCAAAAAAGCTAGGTCGGTCATCGAATTAGATATGGGTAGCTGGCTTGCTTGATCTTTGCTATCAACAAGAAAAGCGTCGGATTTAACAACTTCATAAACAAGCGGCAGGATAACTTTCTGCATAAGTAACACAAGAACGCCAATGCCAATGAGCAAATATAAAAAAGAAAAATTTTTCATAAGGTATGAGTTAATTGTTTTTATAGGTCTCCTGGAAGTGTATCAGAAATTAAAGTTTTTCAAAGTTTTTGAAAGGAGTCTGTAAAATGCTTCAGCCGAATATCGGTTGACGGATCAATTTAGACTTGACACGTTTATACGAACTGATAAACTTGATTAGCACTAATTGGATGAGTGACGTTAATAGACTGACAACAGTCAATTAACAAATGTTAAGGAAAGCATTTTTAAACTCCCAGATGTATTATCTGGGGACTTATAATCTTTAGGAGGTAGAAATGGCAGCTACAACTGAATCAGTAAAAGCTGATGCTGCGGAAGCACCACTGTTAAACAAAAGAAACCTGTTTCTCGGTGTTGCCTTATACTGCGTATTTTATGCGTGGGTTCGTTGGTACGAAGGTGTTTACGGCTGGTCAGCTGGTATGGACTCTTTCGCGCCAGAATTCGAAACATACTGGATGAACTTTTTGTACATCGAGTTCGTATTAGAAGTATCAACAGCAGGTATTCTGTGGGGATATCTGTGGAAATCACGTGATCGTAAAGTTATGTCAATCACTCCTCGTGAAGAATTGAGAAGACACTTTACTCACTGGACATGGTTGGTGTGCTACGGTGTTGCTATCTACTTCGGTGCTAGCTATTTCACTGAGCAAGACGGCACATGGCACCAAACGATCGTTCGCGACACTGACTTCACTCCAAGTCACGTTATTGAGTTCTACTTGAGCTATCCTGTGTATATCATCACTGGTGGTGCGGCTTTCTTGTATGCAAAAACAAGATTGCCAACTTACCAACAAGGTAACTCTATTCAATACATGGTTGCGACTGTTGGTCCATTCATGATTCTTCCTAACGTTGGTTTGAACGAGTGGGGTCACACCTTCTGGTTTATGGAAGAGTTGTTCGTTGCTCCACTGCACTACGGCTTCGTATTCTTCGGATGGTCAGCTTTAGGTGTATTGGGTGTTTTGAACATCGAAATCGCAGCACTTGCTAAGTTGTTGAAAAAAGACTTGGCATAATTTGCCAAATCTTGGTTGTAATTACTATCTCCCTAAGTCGTCCTGTATAATTATTGATACAGGACGACGGATAAGGGTGAAGTAATTAAATAAAAATAATTTAAATTCCTTTAGGAGGTAAGCTAATGAGCGCATCTCAATCAGCTGTACGTTCGCGCGCTGAAGCCGTTAAAGTTTCACGCACGTTCGATTGGATGATAGTTTTCACGTTGTTTTTCGTAATTTTGGGCGGTTATCACGTTCACTTCATGCTTGTAGCAGGTGACTGGGATTTCTGGTCTGATTGGAAAGATAGACGTTTATGGGTAACTGTATTACCAATTATGGGTATTACATTCCCAGCTGCAGTTCAAGCGGTTTTGTGGTGGCGTTATCGCATCGCTTTCGGTGCAACCTTATGTGTTTTGGGTCTGCTTTTTGGTGAGTGGGTCAACAGATACTTCAATTTCTGGGGTTGGACATACTTCCCAATCAACTTCGTATTCCCATCTCAACTTATCCCAGGCGCAATCGTTCTGGACGTCGTTTTGTTGATGTCTGGCAGTATGCAATTGACAGCTGTAGTTGGAGGCTTAGGTTTTGGTTTGTTGTTCTATCCAGGCAACTGGCCGATGATGGCTCCTTTACACTTGCCAGTTGAATATAACGGCATGATGATGACACTGGCTGACTTATCAGGTTATCACTATGTTAGAACAGGTATGCCTGAATACATCCGTATGGTTGAAAAAGGTACATTGAGAACATTCGGTAAAGACGTTGCTCCAGTATCAGCGTTCTTCTCTGGTTTCGTGAGTATCATTATATATGTATTGTGGCATTTCTTTGGTC